>CAJTTI010000030.1:0-17152 GCA_910579225.1 uncultured Lachnospiraceae bacterium
TATATAAATGGTTATTTTAGTGTTTCTTCGTATTCTTTCAGAGATTTCAGAGCCTGTCCTGACAGAGGGATCAGTGCAATCATATTGAAGATTGTCATCAACCCAATGCCTACGTCTCCCAGATCCCATACAAAGGTATAAGCGGCCAGCCCGCCGATAAAGAGCATCACAAGGGCCAGAATTTTATAGAGTGTCTGAGAGAGCCAATTGTCTCCAAACAGATAAGCCACATTGGGCCTTGCATAGAACAGGATGCCAATGAAAGTGGAGAAGCTGAAGAGCCACAACACCACGGCGATGAAGATTACGCCGAAGCTTCCCATATGGTAGTCCATGGCCTGCTGCAGAAGGTCCATGCCTTCTAGTCCCTGTGTCATAGATTCCGGAGTCAGGAGCATGATCATGGCGGAACAGCTGCAGATGACGATGGTGTCAATGAAAACGCCGAATGCCTGCAGAAGTCCCTCTTTGGCCGGATGACTGATATCGGCTGCCGCTGCTGCACAGGGAGCGCTGCCGCTGCCTGCTTCATTGGAGAACAGTCCCCGTTTGGCTCCGTTCATGAGAACAGCGCCAAAACCGCCTGCAACAACCTGGCGGAAACCGAACGCTTCGGAGAAGATGCGTGCGAAGACTGCAGGAACCTGTCCGATGTTCATAAGGATGATGATGATCGTCAACAGGAAGTAAAAGCCTGCCATGATAGGGACGATAACATCCAGAACTTTGACGGTGGCGTTCCTGCGAAGGACGATGACCGCTGCGATCAGCACCAGAACCGCTGTCGTGTAGACGGGCGGAATGTGAAAGGCATTTTCAAAGGCAGAGGATACAGAATTGCCAATTACCTGGCTGATGCCGCACCAGCAGATCAGGCCGGATATGGCGAAAAGGACAGCAATAATGGACCGTCTGCCGGTGGCACTGTCTTTGATGAAAAAGTGGTGGATATAGTAAGCCGGACCACCCCGGTATCCGCCGTAGAGTGGATCTTCTTCCTTGTAGATCTGTGCAAGAGTGGCTTCCGCAAATGCTGTGGAAGAGCCCAGCAGGGCTGTAACCCACATCCAAAAGACTGCGCCTGCCCCACCGATAGAGATGGCAGCCACAACACCTACCAGGTTGCCCATTCCAACCCGGGTGGCGGTGGAGATTATCAGGGCCTGAAGGCCAGAGATGGAATCCTTTTGTGTGGAGACTTTCTTTTCCACAGCAATTTTCAACATATCCGGAAAGCGCCGGAAGAGGAGAAAGCGGGTCCGGACAGTAAAGTAGATGCCGGACGGGATCAGAAGAAGTACCAGAAGGGAAAGACCCAGAGAACTTCCTCTCGGAAGCGGAATCGTAATCAGGTCACCCCACAGAATCCAGTATACAAATTGAAAAACAGCCATAGTGATTTTACCCCCGTATCATTTGCATTTCTTATCCTTTTAGTATATAGTAGAAAGAGATATCTGTAAAATTGATAATGACGATATACAGGATTGAAAAAATGGATGTTAAAAATCTGATTACATTTATTCATGTGGCGGAGAAGAACAGTTTTACCAAAGCGGCCAGGATTTTGGGTTATTCCCAGTCCACGGTATCTTTTCAAATCAAACAGCTGGAGACGGAACTGAATGCACAATTATTTGAAAGGATCAACCATACAATTGCATTGACAGAACGGGGCAGGGACGTGCTCAGATATGCACACCAGATCAGTAAGCTGACGCAGGAGCTGGAGCGGGGAATGCAGGAAGAAAAAGAAGTGTCTGGACATTTCCGGCTGGCCGTGCCGGATTCCCTGTGTGATTCTCTTCTGACAGAAGGATTTGCGGATTTCAGGACCCGATATCCGGGAATTACTTTGAAAATTATTGCCACCGGGACCGAGGAGATGTTTCGGTTGATTGATCATAATGAAGCAGATGCAATTCTGACGCTGGACAACCATGTCTATGATACCGAGTATATCATTGTCCGGGAAGAGCAAGTTGGCATGCATTTTGTGGCTGAGCCCGGTCATCCTCTTTGCGGCAGAGAGAAGGTGACAGTGCGCGAACTGGTGCAGGAGGCTTTTGTATTGACAGAAAAAGGTATGAGTTATCGCCGGCTGATGGATGAGCGGCTGGCGGCCATGTCTCTGGAGATCCAGCCGGTCCTGGAGGTGGGAAGCACCAGGCTGCTCTGTTCTCTGGTGGAACAGGGAGTAGGGATCTCATATCTGCCTGACTATGTGACAGCAAGAGGTGTTGATCAGGGGAGACTGGCCTATATTGATGTGGAAGATTTTACAATCGAGATCTGGAAACAGCTGTTATATCATAAGGATAAATGGGTGTCGCCGCAGATGGAATCGGTGATCACATACTGCATACAAAGGGAGTTCGGGGAAGATGGAGGAAGGAAATGAAAATGGATCATCAGGAGCCGGTGCATAAACGGCGTGTCCGCTATAAGGGGACACATCCTAAAAATTACAAAGAGAAATATAAGGAACTACAGCCGGATAAGTATGCAGATACGATTGCAAAAGTGATCCGTAAGGGCAGCACTCCGGCCGGGATGCACATACCCATCTGTGTACAGGAAATTCTGGACTTTCTGCAGATTCGGCCGGGACAGACCGGGCTGGATGCCACACTGGGCTATGGAGGCCATACACAGCGGATGCTCCAGTGTCTGGAAGGAAAAGGGCACCTCCATGCGCTGGATGTTGATCCGGAGGAGTCGGCGAAGACAGAGAAGCGGCTCAGGAGCCTGGGCTACGGCGAAGATATTCTGACTGTACATCTTCTGAATTTTGCCCGTATAGATCAGGTGGCAAAAGAGGCCGGCAGTTTTGATTTTGTACTGGCGGATCTGGGAGTGTCTTCCATGCAGATCGATAATCCGGACCGGGGGTTTTCCTATAAGATCGAAGGCCCGCTGGATCTGAGGATGAATCAGCAGAAGGGAATCAGTGCGGCAGAGCGGCTGGAGGAGATCAGCCGGGAAGAACTTGCCGGAATGCTGGTGGAAAATGCAGATGAACCTTATGCGGAAGAGATTGCGCGCGAGATTATCAACAGGCAGAAACGCGGCGGGAAGATTTGTACGACGACGCGGCTTCGGGAAGCTGTTGAAACAGCGCTTTCTTTCCTGCCTGTAGCAGAGCAAAAAGAAACGGTTAAGAAATCCTGTCAGCGGACGTTTCAGGCTCTTCGTATTGATGTAAATAATGAATATGAAGTGTTGTATGAATTTTTGGAAAAACTTCCGGATGTATTACGTCCGGGAGGGCGTGCAGCAATTTTAACATTCCATTCCGGTGAAGACCGGTTGGTGAAGAGATCGCTGAAACAGTTTTTGAAAGAAGGGCGGTACTGTGAGATTGCACCAGATGCAGTCCGTCCGTCAGCGGAGGAACGCGCGGGGAACAGCCGGGCGCGGTCCGCAAAACTTCGGTGGGCGGTCCGGTCAGGAAAGCCGTCTGCCTGAAAATGGCGTATGATATGGGGGCGCCGTTCACAGGATGGATGGGTAAACCATAACAGAGAATGACGGAAAATAAAATGGAGACAATGGAAATTGAATAAGAAATGGCTCAAAAATTTTGTATCGGCGGCAGTTTCGGCACTGATTTTGTATGTGCTTGTGAGTGGGTGGCAGATCTGTGCTTATGGGGAGAAAGATGAGCGAAGGGAAGCAGATGTGGCGATTGTGCTGGGGGCCGGGGTGACAGGAGACAAACCATCTCCTGTATTTCAGGAACGGATCAATCACGGAATCTGGCTGTATGAGAATGGATATGTGAAGACCCTGATCATGACCGGTGGATATGGGGAAGGAGCGACGTGTTCGGAAGCCCGGGCGGCGCTTGGGTATGCGGTTGGCAGAGGGATTCCGAGGGAGGCGATCCTGATAGATGAAAAGTCCAGGATTACGCAGGAAAATCTGTATTATGCCAAACAGCTGATGGAGGAATACGGAATGAAAGATGCGTTGATTGTCAGCGATCCTCTTCACATGAAGCGGGCCATGGAAATGGCAGAAGATTATGGGATAGAAGCTTATACGTCTCCTACGCCTACGACCCGGTTTGTCAGTATGAGAACAAAACTGCCATTTTTGGCCAGGGAGTTGTTTTTCTATACGGGATATCGGTTGTATCGGTTTTTTGTTGCCGGAAGTCTTCTGGATGGCGTATTTATGGAAGGAAGAGACGAATGGGCGGAATATCCAGGATAAAAAGAACTAAGAGAGGAATAAAGAGCGTATGAGAAAATATGGAATGATACTGGCAGCTGTATTGCTCGCGCTGACAGTCTCTGCTTGCAGTGGCAATCTGGATTCTGAGGACGGCCTAGGAACGCTGAACGACTCCGGCAATATGACAGAGTCGACCCTGAATGAAGAGCAGAAGGATTTGAGCAATGCAGCAGAGTCGGCGCTGAATGAGGAGCAGGAGGATTCGGGTGATGCGGTAGAGTCGGCGCTGAATGAGGAGCAGGAGGATTCGGGTGATGCGGCAGAGTCGGCGCTGAATAAGGAGCAGGAGGATTCGGGCGATACGGTAGAAGTGGCTCCTGCTGGGGAGGAGCCATCATTAGAACTGATACCGGAAGGGACGGAGACAGAGACGGTCTATGCAGTTTCCAGGGTCAATATCCGAATAGCCCCGACAGTGGAGGCAGAGATCTATGGGACACTTGGAGTGCGCCAGACTGTAGAACGGGTTGCGGATGACGGAGAATGGAGTACGGTGTCTGTTGACGGCCGTGCATATTATGTGGCGAGCAGATATCTCGAAGTAAAGCCGGTTAGTATGGCAGGAGACGGGAACGGATATCTGGTGGTTATTGATGCAGGTCATCAGCAGAAAGGGAATTCGGAGAAAGAACCAGTAGGTCCGGGGGCTTCTGAGACAAAGGCGAAGGTGGCAGGCGGTACGTCCGGAAGGGCATCCGGATTAAAAGAATATGAGCTGACACTGCAGGTGGCGCAGAAGCTGGAGACGCTTCTTACAGAGCGTGGGTATGAAGTATTGATGGTCCGCACAACCAATGATGTAAACATCAGTAATGCAGAGCGGGCAGCAGTAGCCAACGCTGCCGGAGCAGATGCATTCATTCGGATCCATGCAAACGGTTCCGAGAACAGCAGCACGAATGGTGCCATGACCATATGTCAGACATCGGCTAACCCTTATAATGGCAGTCTGTACAGCCAGAGTCGTTCATTGTCGGATTGTGTATTGGACGCATTTGTGGAAAAGACCGGGGCAAAGAAGCAATCTGTGTGGGAAACGGATTCTATGAGCGGTATTAACTGGGCATCAGTGCCCACAACGATTATAGAGATGGGATATATGACCAATGAAACAGAAGATCTAAAAATGGCCTCGGAAGACTATCAGTATCTGATGGCAGAGGGAATAGCGGATGGAATCGGAAGATATCTGGGAGTAGAAAAATAAAAAGGAGATGTATCTGCATCTCCTTTTTATTTTCCTGCTGTCATTCCTGTTCTGTCATTTTCGTATAATTCTCAAATCAAAATATTTCCTTATAAAACTGCTGGTGTTCCATAAGGTTATAAGAAGATGTAAATACTTATAGCTATATTTAAATATTAAGAATCCGTAAATGTTCACGTAAGGATTAAAGTTTGGTTACATTGGTAGCCTGCGGTCCCTTTGCACCGTTAACGACCTCAAATTCAACAGCCTGGCCTTCTTCAAGGGATTTGAATCCATCCATGTTCAGCCCTGAATAATGAACGAATACGTCGTTTCCCTCTTCGTCAGAGATGAAACCGTATCCTTTCTGGTTGTTGAACCATTTTACTGTACCTTTGTTCATGCTGGTACCTCCTTAATATATATGCATGCATCTAATCGCATAGTATAAGACTATCATAGAATGAGAAGCGTGTCAAATAAAATCGACTGACAAAGCAGGAGAAAAATCGACGGTCATGAAATAACAGAGGAAATCATACACTGAATAATAACAGGCAGAGGACAGGGATACCATTTGAAACGCATATTGTTTGTTAATGTTCTGATTTTACTGATGTTTGCGGGCATTTCTTACTGGTCGGAAGAAAAACACCAGATAGAAGCAGCTATGGCAGAACGGGGGGACGCCGGTACGATAACTGCCGGGAGGCCGGAAACGACAGAAAATGAGTCTAAAGAGACAGAAGAAAGCACGGCAGATGATTATATCCGCTGGGTGGATTTCAGTGTATCCAAATTCGCCATGGCAGAGGCATATGAATATGACAGGGATACCTATGGGACAGATGTACATATCAGTTGGATTGACCTGCTGGCCTATGTGGCTTCGTACACTGGAGGAGTGTTTGACAATGATCAGACGGTCTGCAAATACATGGAACAGATGAAAGATAAGATTGGTCAGGGAGAAAAATTTACAAAGGTGGTGAAGGATCTGGAGTATTTTCCGTATTATCAGGAGGCATACAGGGCCGTATTGGGCGGGATGGTTGGTGAATACGAGATTGAAGTTCCAGCAGAAGATGACAGTGAACGAAAAGTCTGGGAAAAACGATATGGTTTGAAGGCATTTTGTCCGATTGCAAAAGGCTTTCCGTATACGGATTATGATGATTTCGGCGCGTCCAGAAGTTATGGCTACAAGAGAAATCATCTGGGGCATGATATGCTGGGGCAGATCGGAACCCCTGTGATTGCAGTGGAATCTGGTTATGTGGAAGCTCTTGGGTGGAATCAGTATGGAGGGTGGAGGATTGGAATCAGAAGTTTTGACAAAAAAAGATACTATTATTATGCGCACCTGCGCCAGGGGTTTCCTTATCAGCCGGAATTGAAAGAAGGTTCCGTGGTTCTTGCAGGAGATGTCATTGGCTATATGGGGCATACCGGCTACAGTACTACAGAAGATGTAAATAATATTGATCAGACCCATCTGCATTTTGGCATGCAGTTGATATTTGATGAGTCGCAGAAAGACGGAAATAACGAAATATGGATTGACTGCTATCAGATTGTGAATTTTCTCTATCGGAATCAGTCGGAGGCGGCAAGGAATAATGAGACGAAAGAGTGGAGACGGATCTATGAAATGAAGGATCCGGATGCAGAAGCCTATGAACGGACGGCAGACTATTCCATGTATCCGTGATTTTACTTTTTCAGAAAAAGATGGTATATTGTCTGTAGAAAACGAGGTGATAAGACATGTTGGGTGAGTGCCATGCCCATATGATTATGGACGGAGTTAATTATAAGGCGGCAGTTGCGCTGCACAAAAACGGGGTTTGCGAGAAAGCAGTGCGCAGACACCTGAAGGAATGTCAGGAGGCAGGTGTCCGGTTTGTCAGGGACGGCGGGGATGCTAAGGAAGTCTCAAAGCTGGCAAAAGATCTGGCGCCGGAATATGGCATCGAATACTGTACACCGGTTTTCGCCATCCACAAAAGGGGGCATTACGGGGGGATTGTGGGACTGCCCTTTGACACATGGGAGGAATATTTGGGACTGATAAAGCGGGCAAAGGAAGAAGGGGCGGACTTTATCAAGATCATGGTTAGCGGACTTCTGGATTTTGCCCATGCAGGTATGCTGACGGAAGAAGGACTTTCGGGTGAGGATATTCACTCTATGATTGCGATTGCCCATGAGGAAGGAATGGCGGTTATGGCACACTGCAATGGAGATGAGACTTGTCGCCAGACACTGGAAGCCGGGGTGGACAGCCTGGAGCATGGATTTTTCATGGAGGAGGAGACACTTTGCCTTCTGGCAGAACGAAAGATTCCATGGTTTCCGACTTTTGCACCAGTGGGAAATCTCCTGGGTTGCGGGCGTTTTCCGGATGAAGAAGTACAGAAGAATCTGGATATGCAGATCAGACGGGTGGAGAAGGCGGTCTCTCTCCATGCACGAATCGGTCTGGGAAGTGATGCAGGAGCGTACCTGGTTCCCCACGGAAAGGGAACCAGGGATGAGTATCGTTATCTGAAACGTGCTGGTGTACCGGATGATATGTTATATCAGACGGAAGACCAGATCCGTAAAGTCTTCCGGCGGTTGTAATCAGGCGCCAGTCCTTTTACTCATGAGAATAAAGTTAAAAGATCAGCAAAATGCCGGATGACATAATCCGGATTTTTCACACTGCCGAATCCATAGGAAGCATGGCAGAACGGAATGCCTGCTTCTGCGGCAGCGCTGCGGTCTCCTTCAATGTCTCCCACGTAGACGGGATGCTTCAGATGGTTCCGCTCCATGACAAGGCGAATATTGGGGCCCTTGCCAAGTCCGGTATTACCAGGGCATTCAAAATCTGTAATACAGGGGCCAAGGCCAGTTTTGTCCAGGAAAAGCTCAATGTATCCGGACTGACAGTTACTGACGATAAAAAGCTGATATACAGAGGAAAGACGGTGGATGGTGTCAAAGACGCCCGGATAAAGCAGATTTTGTTCAGAGGCGGACAGATCCTCATGCTCCTGTATGCAGCAGTCGTCTATGAGGCCATAGCGTTCTTCTTTGCTGAGATGGGGAAAAGCGATATCTGCGATGTCATACATGGGGCGGCCGAAAAGCTGCGTCAGCTGATGAGGAGTGAAATACGGATTATCGGCTGAATGCTTCCTGACCACCTTATTCCATGCACCGGCTACCACCGGCGTGGAATTCCAGAGGGTGCCGTCTATGTCCAGGATGATGCTGTCTGGTGTCATATGTCTGTAAATCCTTTCTTTTAAAAAATATTTATTAACAGGTAAACAATATTTACTATTCTATGGGAAACGGAGGAAAAAATCAAGAAGTTGTGATAAAATCAAAAGATGTGGTATACTGGGTCCATGAGATATGAAAGAATAGAGGAAGCGGTTTTCAGATCCCGGCCGAACCGTTTTATTGCTCAGGTAACGACAGGGCGCGGAGAAGAGATTTGCCATGTGAAAAATACGGGACGGTGCAGGGAACTGCTGATACCAGGAGTGAAGATCTGGGTGCAGAGAAATGAGAGTCCACACCGAAAGACAGGGCTCGACCTGATTGCAGTAAAAAAGGGAAGCCGGATTATCAATATGGATTCCCAGATCCCGAACAAAGTGGCAAAGGAGTGGATTTGTGCAGGCCATCTTTTTGGGACAGATGTGAAAATTCGTCCGGAGACGCGTTACGGCAGTTCGCGCTTTGACCTGTATCTGGAAGAGGGCCCCCGAAGGATGTACCTGGAAGTCAAAGGAGTGACGCTTGAAGAAGATGGTACAGCGTATTTTCCGGATGCGCCCACAGAACGGGGCATAAAACATCTGGAAGAACTGATTGCCTGCAGAAAAGAAGGATACGAAGCAGGGATTTTGTTCATCATACAGATGAGAGGAATCTGCTGCCTGAAACCTAACGACCGGACGCATCCGGAATTCGGGGAGACGCTGAGAAAGGCAAAAGAGGCCGGAGTACAGGTGATGGCGGTGGATTGTGCGGTGACACCGGATTCTGTGACTGCAGATCAGGAAGTGGAGGTGCGGCTGTAGATGCTTAAGCAGATTGTAAAACCGTTGCTTACGTGGTATGATGGACATGCACGTGTGCTTCCCTGGCGGGAAAATAACCATCCTTACAGGGTGTGGGTGTCAGAAATTATGCTGCAGCAGACCAGAGTGGAAGCAGTAAAGCCTTTTTTTGAAAGATTTCTTGCGGCGCTTCCGGATGTGCAGGCGTTAGCCCGCTGCCCGGAGGATGAGTTGTTGAAGCTGTGGGAAGGACTTGGATATTATAACCGGGTGAGAAATATGCAGAAAGCAGCCCGGGTTATTGTGGAGGAATATGAAGGCAGATTTCCGGAGGATTATGAGAAGCTGCTTGCACTTCCGGGAATCGGCCACTATACGGCAGGAGCAATTGCTTCCATTGCTTTTGATATCCGGATGCCTGCAGTGGATGGAAATGTGCTGCGTGTACTGTCCCGGGTAAAGGCAAGCTTTGACGATATTTTAAAGCAGTCTGTAAAGACAGCTATGGAGCGGGAAGTGCAGGAGATCATTCCTGCAGGACGGGCCGGAGATTTTAACCAGGCACTGATAGAGATCGGAGCCATGGTCTGCGTACCTAATGGCAAAGCGAAATGCGGAGAGTGTCCGCTTGCATTCTGCTGCCGGGCGAAAGCGAAAGGGATTGTGGACGAACTTCCGAAGAAGAAGGCGAAGAAGGCACGTCGTATAGAAAAGCGGACCGTGCTTGTTCTCAGAGAAGGGAACCGGGTGGCGATCAGAAAACGCCCGGCAAAAGGCCTTCTGGCAGGGCTTTATGAACTCCCGAATCTGGACGGCTGCCTGAGAGAGGAAGAGGTGCTGACGCAGATTCGTCAGTGGGGGTTAGCGCCTCTTCGAATCCTTCCGCTGGCGGGTGCAAAACACATTTTCAGCCATGTGGAGTGGCAGATGACGGGCTATGCAGTCAGCCTGGAAGAGACGGATGACATGGAACAGTCAGGACTGTTTTTTATTGACGCGGAAGAAACAGAAAAAAAGTATCCGATACCGGCCGCATTTGCGTTTTATGCAGGATATATGGATATTGTGCTGGGACAGGAACGATATGAAGAAAGGCAGAGAGATGTTTGACAGTGTGATAATCGGTGCTGGCGTTGCCGGAAGCGTGGCGGCCAGAGAGCTGGCGGAAGCCGGAAGAAAAGTGCTTGTACTGGAACAGCGGGCACATATTGGGGGGAACTGTTACGACGAAAAAGATGAACACGGAATATGGATCCATAAGTATGGGCCCCATATTTTTCACACAAAGGAACAACGGGCGTATGATTATCTGTCCCGCTTTACCGAATGGTACGAATTCGGACATGAAGTAGTGGCGAATGTACACGGGACGCTGATTCCGGTGCCTTTTAACCTGAATACACTTCATATGGTATACGGGAAAGAAAAGGCAGATGCTATGGAAGAGAAGCTGGTGAATGCTTTCGGTATGGAGTCGAAAGTGCCGATTCTGAAACTTCGGGAGCATGAAGATGCCGATATCCGTCAGATTGCAGATTATGTATATGAGAATATTTTTCTTCATTATACAATGAAGCAGTGGGGACAGACTCCGGAAGAGATTGATCCGGCAGTGACCGGACGGGTGCCGGTACTGATTTCCTATGACAACCGGTATTTTCAGGAACCTTGGCAGGGGATGCCTCTGAACGGATATACGGCTATGTTCGAAGCTATGCTGGAGCATCCGAATATTACAGTGGAGACGGAGACGGATGCAAGGAACAGACTGGAATTTACAAAGGGGCAGGTACTGTTTGACGGAGACGTATTTTGGGGTGAAGTTATTTATACGGGTCCCCTGGACGAGTTGTTTGACTGCAGGTTCGGAAGGCTTCCTTATCGGTCACTGAATTTTGATTTTGAATATCTGAATCAGGAGGATTATCAGGGGCACAGTGTGGTAAACTATACAATAAGTGAAGCATTTACGAGGATTACGGAATTCAAATATCTGACCGGACAAAAAGCAGAAGGAACGACAATTGTCAGAGAATATCCGTTCGCCTATACGGGAGCAGAAGGGGAGATTCCGTATTATTCCATAGCCAGCGAGGACAACCAGAGATTGTATGAAAAATATCGGGAGCTTCTTTCGGGGATTCCAAACGTATATCTGCTGGGACGTCTTGCAGAATATAAGTATTATAATATTGATGCCATGGTGATGAAGGCGCTGGAACTGTCAGACAAGATCCGCCTTCGCCTCTGACCGGTTCTGCAGAAGCAGCAGACAAGCAGGAAGGAATACAGAAGAATGAAAGGCTCACAAACAGGATAAGAGGTGCAGTATGAAGTTATTATCAATAGCGATTCCGTGCTACAATTCGGAAGATTATATGAGAAATTGTATTGAGTCACTGCTTCCCGGAGGGGAAGAGGTGGAGATTATTATCGTAGATGACGGTTCTACAAAGGACCGAACGGCAGAAATTGCAGATGAATATGCCAGGAATTACCCCACAATTGTTAAAGTGGTTCATCAGGAAAACGGCGGACATGGAGAGGCAGTCAATACAGGGCTTAAGAATGCCACAGGCCTGTATTTCAAGGTGGTGGACAGTGATGACTGGGTGGATGCAGAGAGCTATCAGAAGGTGCTTGGGAAATTGGCAGAGCTGGTGCATGAGGGAAACGCCATTGACATGATGATCTGCAATTATGTTTATGAGAAGCAGGGCGCCAGGAGGAAAAAGACCGTTCGTTATACAACAGCATTTCCGCAGGACCAGATCTTTACCTGGAGCGATGTAAAACATTTTCACCTCGGGCAGTATATTCTTATGCATTCGGTGATCTATCGGACCCGCATGCTGCAGAACTGCGGACTGGAGCTTCCCAAACATACGTTCTATGTAGATAATATTTTTGTGTATTATCCACTTCCGTATGTGAAGACGTTATATTACATGGATGAGGATCTGTACCGGTATTTTATTGGACGGTCGGATCAGTCGGTGAATGAACAGGTGATGATCGGAAGAGTGGATCAGCAGATCAAGGTCAACAAGATTATGATTGATCAGTATGATCTCCGAAGCATCCAGAATCCAAAGCTCAGGAGATATATGATCAGTTATCTGGATATCATGATGACCGTTTCTTCGATTATGCTGATTCGATCCGGCACAGATGAAAGTCTGCAAAAGAAAAAAGACCTGTGGCAATACCTTAAGAAAAAGGATGCAGGTCTTTTCTATAAATTATATTTCGGCATCTTTGGCCGTGCCATGAATCTTCCTGGAAAAGGAGGGCGTAAGGTATCGGTGATCGCGTATAAGCTGGCCAACAAGGTCATGGGCTTTAACTAGGCAATCAGATTCATAGACGAATTGATTGACACAGACGCCCAGAGCGATTCCAAGAATGACATCCACGCAGGAGTGCTGTTTTAAAAACATGGTGGACAGGATGATGGACACGTACAGGATACGGGAACATCGGACGGTCCACTTTTTATACCGGAAATCCGGCAGATGAAGGATGGCCATATGTGCAGCAATGGAATTGAACACATGGATGCTTGGGAGAATGTTAGTGGAAGTATCCGCCCAGTAGAGAAAACATACCATTCGTATGAAAATGTTGTCCTTAGTAAATCCGGCCGGGCGGAGAAGGTGCCCATTAGGATAGAAAGTGGATACGACCAGGAACAAAGTCATACCAATATAAAGGAATATAACATATCGGTAAAAGTCTCTTCTGTCTCTGAAGAAGAGCCAGATATAGACGGCTGCGATATATGCGAACCAGAGGAAATAGGGGATGACGAAATATTCGCAGAAAGGAATATAGTCATCCAGCGGAAAATGTATTACATGGTAAGGCAGATTGGCACGGCCTTCCAGCCAGACGAACCAGGAAATATACCCTACAAAATACAGGATCGTCCATACATGGGGATAGTCTTTAAAAAATGTTCTGTACCTCTTCATAAATAAGATTCCTCCATAGATATCCGATAAATCTTTGCTAATGATAGCATATGTATTTTTTGAAAACAATAGCAGAAAATCCAAAGAAATCTTAAGAATATCTGAAAATTAAGCAATTTGCAGAGGCGGCCTAGGAAACTTGAGATTGACAACTTTGTTTTTCGTGTTATACTGGATAAGTCGGTCAGTTCGAAACCATCCTGACCTTAAATAAAACTAAGGAGATAACTGAATAATGAAAGAGAACAAAGTATTATTTCTCACTCGGGCGGCGCTGATCGCGGCCGTCTATGTGGTACTGTGTATGGCATTTGCGCCCATTAGCTATGGAGAAGTACAGGTGCGGGTGGCAGAGGCATTGGTGATTTTGCCGTATTTTACACCTGCAGCGATACCGGGATTGTTTATCGGATGCTTTCTGTCTAATATGATCGGAGGTTCCATTCTGGTGGATGTGGTGTTCGGAAGTCTGGCGACGCTAGTCGGAGCTTTGGGGTCCTGGTATTTTAGAAAGAGCAGAATTTTAGTGATGCTTCCTCCGGTGGTGGCCAATACGCTGGTGGTGCCTTTTGTACTGCGCTACGGGTATGGTGTACCGCTACCGATTCCATTCATGATGCTGACGGTTGGTATAGGAGAGGTGATTGCAGTGGTTGTTTTTGGAGGTATTCTTCTGCAGGTGCTGTCCCGTTACCGGGTTTTTTTATTCGGAAGGTCGGGCCTTTTGTGATTGATCTGGTGTAAAATAAAGATGGTTTGACTAAAACATGCGGTGACTGTACCAGGGGAGGTACAGACATCGCATGTTTCAGGTTAAACTGTCTTATTTTTTCATCTTGGAATCAAAGATGAGGCTTGCCAGATAACCAAATACCAGTGCGGCGCAGATGCCCGCAGCACTGGCAGTAAAACCACCTTTGAAGATGCCGATGAATCCATCTGAATCCACGGCTTCCTTGATTCCCTTCCACAAAGTGTTGCCAAAGCCCAGAAGAGGGACGCTGGCGCCTGCTCCTGCGTATTCCTGAAAGGGGCCGTAGAGGCCGATTGCACCAAGTACAGCACCTCCGCAGACTAACAGCACCATGATTCTGCCTGGCATCAGTTTGGTCTTCTCCATCAGAATCTGAACCAGGGCACAGATCAGTCCACCGACCCAGAATGCATTGATATAATCCATATTCACCACTCCCGATAAAGTTCTGCTGTTGTACAGTGTCTGCAGCAGGATAAAAAAATATGTAAAAAAATAAAAAAAGACTTGCATTTAAAAAAGATATGTGATATAGTAATCAAGTCGACAGGACAAGCATGGTAGATTGGTCAAGGGGTCAAGACGCCGCCCTCTCACGGCGGAAACAGGGGTTCGATTCCCCTATCTACTGCTGATGGAATAGCAGAAACCGATAAAAAGGTTTCTGCTATTCTTGTTTTCTGGAATATGTTTTGCTATAATAAGACGGAATATGGCGTACAGTTGAAGTTGGAAGAATGTCATTTAATGACAGAACCGTGAAAAATGGTTATGCTGAGAAAGAAAGGCTGGCAATGCGCCGATAGATATATGGACAAGGAATAAAACAACAGATGGGAGTATTTTATGAGAAAGATAGCAATTGTTACTGACAGCAACAGTGGAATCAGCCAGGAAAAAGCAAAAGAGATGGGGATCCATGTGCTTCCCATGCCGTTTCTGATCAATGGAAAAGAATACCTGGATGGGGTAGATTTGTTTCCGAAGGAATTTTATGAATATTTGGCGCAGGATGCGGAGGTGTCTACTTCTCAGCCGTCTCCGGAATCTGTCATGGGACTTTGGGACAGTCTTTTGAAAGAATATGATGAGATTGTGCATATTCCCATGTCCAGCGGACTCAGCGGAAGCTGTCAGACAGCCCGGATGCTGGCGGAGGATTATGCTGGCAGAGTGGAAGTGGTGAACAATCAGAGGATTTCTATTACGCAGGTGTCTTCTGTACTTGACGCACAGAATCTGGTGAGAGCAGGAAAGTGTGCATCCGAGATTCGTACCATACTGGAAGAAGAAGCGCTGCAGGCCAGCATCTATATCACACTGACGACTCTGAAATATCTGAAAAAAGGCGGAAGAATCACTCCGGCAGCAGCTGCGCTTGGCACAATGCTGCGTCTGAAGCCTGTTTTACAGATTCAGGGGGAAAAACTGGATGCATTTTCGAAAGTACGTACGATGAGCGCGGCAAAGAGGGTAATGTTGGATGCAATTCGAAATGACCTGACGAAACGTTTCGGAAACTGCAGGATGAGGATTGATGTTGCCCATACGAATAATGAAGCGGCAGCGCTGGAATTTAAGAAGGAGATCGAGGCAGAATTTCCGGGCTATCCAGTGCTGCTGGTGAATGAACTGTCACTGAGTGTGGCATGTCATATTGGGGACGGAGCGCTTGCAGTTGCCTGCTCAAAGACAGTGGAAGTGTAGGGAAGCAAAAGGGAAATGAGGGGATCCATTGGATAAATACGAATATCGTCTGAAGGCAGAGCAGATAGAAAAGTTAGTAAGGAAAAAAGATTATAAGACGGCGGCCAAGATTGCAGATACAGTTGACTGGCGTCGTGTAAAGAACCTGAATATGCTGTATACAGTCAGCGAGATTTATGAAGAGACAGAGCGGTACGGGGAATGTATGGAGATTCTTGATATGGCTTATGATCGTGCGCCTGTGGGGAGGATGCTTCTGTATCGAATGACGAATGTCTGTACGAAGATGCACAATTTTGAAGAAGCCATAGCGCTGTATCGGGAGTTTGTAAAGACTGCTCCCCATGACCAGAGCAGATATATTCTGAAATACCAGATTTACAGGGAACGCGGTTCCAGTCTGGAAGATCAGATTAAGATACTGAATGAATACAAGACCTATGAGTACCAGGAGAAATGGGCGTATGAACTTGCTGCTCTGTATGATCAGGCGGGGATGGTCGAAGAGTGTGTCAGGGAATGTGATGAACTGATTCTCTGGTTCAGTGAGGGAATCTATGTCACGAAAGCAATGGAACTGAAGATGAAATATGAGCCTTTGTCGGCGTCTCAGCAGGAAAAGTATAACTATCAACAGCTGGGCGCCGCATCAACTGTTCGGGAAGATGGTTATGAGGAGCCAGAAGTTCCAGGATTTGATCCAGGCAGGTTCAGTACGATGAATCTTCAGGCAGAGCTCGCAGAGAATCTGGACGAACTTTTGCAGGAGGACAAGACCATCGAATTCCCGTCACTGCAGGTGGAGGGAGATCAGGAAATAGTACCGGAAGAGGAAAGCGTCCAGCCTGAAGAGATGGAAACCCAGGAGCCGGATTATCGCGAGGATGCGACGATTGAACTGCCGGATCTTGGCCTGGAAGGCGAGGGTGCGCTACCGAAGGAGCCAGAGGAGTCAGAGCCGGATTATCGTGAGGACGCGACAATTGAGTTGCCGGATCTTGGCCTGGGAGGCGAGGGTACACCACCGGAAGGCGAGTATGCATTAACGGAAGCAGAAGAGGAGCCGGATTACCGTGAGGATGCGACGATTGAACTGCCGGATCTTGGCCTGGAAGGTGAGGGAACACCATCGGAAGGCGAGTATGCATCAACGGAAGCAGCAGAAGAGGAGCCGGAGCCGGATTACCGTGAGGATGCGACGATTGAACTGCCGGATCTTGGCCTGGAA
>CAJTTI010000030.1:17252-36718 GCA_910579225.1 uncultured Lachnospiraceae bacterium
GGTGAGGGTACACCGCCGGAAGGCGAGTATGCATCAACAGAAGTAGAAGAAGTCCGGGACTATCTTGTGAATGCAACGGCTGAACTGCCGGTTCTTGCGCTTGCAGAAAAAGCAGAGAAGAGTAAAGAAGCTTCAGGAGATCTGGAAGACTTGTCTGAGAGGCAGGATACAGATTCCATCAGCATTGATGATATTCTGGATGAATGGGAGCAGAAAAAAGCCCAGGCGGAAGCCGAACTGGAAGCGGCTGCAGAGAAAGAGAGAGAACGTAAGGAGAAAGTGAAGCAGGAGACTGCCGAACTCATAAAGCTTATAACGGGACCACCAGAAGATTTGCCGGAAGATGTAAGGCAGATTCTGGCGGAAATTGATGAGGAGAAGAAAGCCAAAGAGGCGCCTGTGGTGACAGAAGATGATTTGCCGCCGGAACCGGATGAGGGGGGAGAGGACGAGGAAGAGCCGGAACTGGCAATTGAGAATCTGGAAGAAATAAAAGAATCCTCTCCAGCAGGAAGAAGTATGGAGGACACAGGTTCTTCCAATATGATACAGGAACTGAAACGTTCTCTGGCATCAAAAGTTTCTGATGGTGCGGTCAGTGAGGGACATCTGACTAAAGAGCAGGCAAAGCTGTTTGCATATTTTACTTCGGTGCAGGGAATGAGTCAGCAGCTTTCCGTATTGTTTAAAGAATCTTCCGGCAGGGAGAAGAATAATTCTTCCAGAGGAAATCTGACGATTACAGGAGAGCGGGGGAACGGCAAAACAACTCTTGCTATAGATATTGTAAAAGCGCTTCAGCGCCAGGACCGGATCGGCGGGAAAAAACTGGCCAAGATCAGCGGCAGAAAACTGAACACAAAAGATGTCTATGACGTACTTACCAGGCTGAAAGGCGGTGCACTGATCATCGAAAGTGCCGGAGGGCTGTCTGATGCCACCATGATGGCTCTTAGCCTTGCCATGGAGACCGATACAGGAGGGCTGCTGGTGATCCTGGAGGACTCAGCAGAAGAGATTCAGCAATTGTTTGTCCGGAACCGAAACTTTGCTTCTAAATTTGATCATACAATTGATATTCCGGTATTTACCAACGACGAATTGGTAGCTTTTGGAAAGTCGTATGCACTGGAACAGGAGTATACTTTCGACGAGTTTGGGATCCTGGCTCTGTATGACCGGATCGGGAGCCGGCAGACCAACGATCATCTGGTAACTGTGGCAGAAGTGAAGGAGATCATTGATGCAGCAATCGAACATGCAGAGAAAGGCAGTTTCCGTCATCTGTTTGAAAAAGTGACCAAAAAGAGCGTGGACGAGTTCGGCAATCGTCTGATCCGGGAAGCAGATTTTATGGATTGAGTGCAGTGTGACAAGAAGTTGGGGAAGGATGGGGTATGAATTTACTGACAGCGAAGGAGATACGAAAAAGTTATACGGACAGAGAACTTTTCACAGGCATTGATTTCAGTGTGGAAGAAGGGGACAAGATCGGGATAGTAGGGATTAACGGAACCGGAAAGTCCACACTTCTCCGAATTCTGGCAGGTGCAGAGGAGCCGGACAGTGGTGAGGTTGTGAGAGGCAATAAGGTCTTTGTCCGCTATCTGCCTCAGAATCCGGAATTTCCAAAAAGTATGACGATCTATGATTATGTGGTGACGGCAAATAAGACAGAAGACAATGAGTGGAGTATTGCGGGAGACAGCAAGACGATCTTGAACCTCATGGGGTTTCCGGATGAAAATGAGGTTATTGACCATCTGTCGGGAGGTCAGAAGAAAATGGTGGCGCTTGCGGCAGCGCTGATGGCCAGCTGTGATATCCTGCTGCTGGATGAACCGACAAACCATCTGAACAGTCAGATGGTTCTCTGGCTGGAACAGGCCCTGATCCGGAGAAAAGGAGCACTTGTGATGGTGACTCATGACCGTTATTTTCTGGATCGGGTCTGCAGCAGGATCACAGAGATTGATAAAGGAAAGCTGTATCATTATGAGACGAATTTTGCAGGATTTCTGGAGGCGAAAGCGGAGAGGGAAGACCGGGAGCTGGCCAGTTACCGGAAGAACAGGAATATTCTCCGTATTGAGCTGGAATGGATGAGACGTGGGGCCCGGGCCCGTTCCACCAAGCAGAAAGCACATATACAGAGATATGAGGAATTGAGAGACAGAATAGAAGCCCCGGTTATGGATGGGAAAGTTGAGGTAAGTACAGTATCCTCCCGGCTGGGCAGGAAAACGCTGGAGCTGGCAGGGGTGACGAAAAGCTATGGGAAGGAAATACTGATCGAAGACTTTAGCTATGTGTTCCGGAAAATGGACCGTATCGGCTTTGTGGGGCCCAATGGATGCGGGAAGACTACGATGATGAAAATCATCATGGGCCTGGAAAAGCCGGACAGAGGAGAAGTGATTACAGGTCCTACAGTGAAGATCGGTTATTTTTCCCAGGAAAATGAATATCTGAACCCAAAGATGCGGGTGATTGATTATATTCGCGAGACGGCAGAGTATGTGCAGACAGAAGACGGAAGTGTATCGGCATCCATGATGCTGGAGCGTTTTCTGTTCGACGCAGTACTTCAGTATTCACTGATTGAAAAATTGTCCGGTGGAGAGAAAAGACGTCTTTATCTGTTAAAAGTATTGATGGAGGCGCCCAATATCCTGATCCTGGATGAGCCAACTAATGACCTGGATATTCAGACGCTGGCAATTCTTGAAGATTACCTGGAACGATTCCCGGGTATTTTGATTATGGTATCTCATGACCGTTATTTTCTGGACAAGATGGCAGAACGTTTGTTTGTTTTTGGAGCAGGCGGGAGGCTCAGACAGTATGAGGGCGGATATTCAGATTACCTGGAGAAACGCCGGCAGGAAGAACAGGCAGAAGCGGTTAAAAATCAGCCAGTCAGTCGGTCGATTGCAAAAACGGAAAAAGTGAAGACGTCCAGACTTCGGTTTACCTGGCAGGAACAGAGAGATTATGAATCCATAGAGGCAGAGATTGAACAGACAGAAGAGAAAATTGCAGCGCTGGAAAAGCAGATAGAACTTGCAGCGACTGATTTTGTGGAACTGAACAGGCTGACAAAGGAAAAGGAGGAACAGGAAGGGCTCTTGGAGAAGAAGATGGAGCGGTATCTGTATCTGAGTGACCTTGCAGATCAGATTGAAAAGGAGCAGTGCTCACATTCCATTTAAAATTCTGGGAAAAATTTCATTCGGTCGTCTTTATAAAAAGTTCGTGCATCCTTAAAAAAAGTATGTTACAATGTAGTTGGTTTGGGTGTACATTGATCTGAGAGGATGGAGGATTTCGAATGAGAAAAAAATCACATATATCACTGGCGCGTTTTCTGGTCAGAGTAGCCGGGGATGATGTGCTGAGGCGGAGATGGAAGGCATTTTATGTGGGGAATTTGCTGCCGGACTGCAGGCCGTCTTTTCTGACGGTTCGTCATGAATATGAAGAGACCTTTGAGCTGGTGGAACGCAAGATCCGGAGTCTGACAGAGAATGCAGAGCGACGGATGGAGGATTCCATGCGCTATATGATTGATCTGGGGCAGGTCTTCCATTATATTGCGGATTATTTTACTTTTCCGCATAACAGTAATTATCCAGGCAGTTTAAAAGATCACTGCATCTATGAGAAATATCTGAAATTCCGGCTCCGTTCTTATATTCGTGAGAGAGCCTGTACGCTTTGTGTAGAGGAAGGAGCGCAACTTTATTCGGTGGAAGATATTCTGGAGTATATTCGCAGAAACCATCAGGAATATATGAAAGAATTCCGGAGTGTGGAAGAAGATTGTGAGTATATTACCAGGGTATGTCTGCAGGTTCTGGCAGCTATGGTGTACCTGGTGCATGGTCCGGCTGCGGCAACAGCGGCATAGAGGTGAAGTGTATGGCATATAGAGATGATCTGGAACAGAAATATAAACAATTAATAAACCGGATCGCTTCAGCGGAGAAGGTGGCCATTGCCTTCTCCGGGGGAGTGGATTCGGTTTTTTTGCTCTATGCGGCAAAAGAGGCTCTTGGAAATCAGGTGTTGGCATTAACAGTTTCGCTTCGGGCAATGCCCGGAAGAGAACTTCAGGAGGCGAAGGATTTCTGCAGACAGAACGGGATCCGGCATCGGATCGAGCGGGTGGATGAATTTTCCATTCCGGGTTTTGCAGAGAATCCGCCGGACCGATGTTATTTGTGCAAAAAAATATTGTTTCAAAAGATGTTGGAGGCAGCGGGGGCGGAAGGCTTTCCGGTACTGATGGAAGGTTCTAACCTGGATGATCAGGGAGATTACCGTCCAGGGCTTCGGGCGCTTCGGGAATTGCAGATCCAGAGTCCGCTGAAGGATGGCAGCTTTACCAAGGCGGAGATCCGGGAGATGTCCAGAAGGCTTTTGCTCTCCACCTGGTCAAAGCCATCCATGGCATGTCTGGCTTCGCGGTTTGTGTACGGGGAGCAGATTACACCAGAGAAGATGACCATGGTGGAGAAGGCAGAGGAATATCTGACAGAACTTGGCTTTGTGCAGCGCCGGGTTCGGATGCACGGGAGCCTGGCCAGGATTGAACTGTTGCCGGAGGATATTCCTTCCATAATGGAAGCAGGGAAATACAGGCAGATACAGGAACGTCTGGCAGGACTGGGATTCTCTTATGTGACTCTGGATCTGAAAGGATTTGAGAGCGGAAGTATGAACAGGAGTCTGGATGATGAGAAATGAGACATTTGCAAGGACAGAGCTCCTGATCGGAGAGGAAGGATTACGCCGGCTTCAGGAGGCGAGGGTGGCGGTCTTCGGCATCGGAGGCGTGGGCGGCCATGCAGTGGAAGCACTGGCAAGGAGCGGCATCGGATATTTTCTGCTTGTGGATGACGATGTGGTCAGCGAGAGCAATCTGAACCGGCAGATTATCGCTCTTCGCAGCAGCGTTGGGCAGATGAAGACAAAGGTCATGAAAGCACGGATCGCCGATATCTGCCCGGAGACGGAGGTGGAGACGAGAGAGTGCTTTTTTCTTCCGGAAAATGCAGATTCCTTTGATTTTCAGGCATATGATTACGTGGTGGATGCCATTGATACCATATCCGGAAAGCTGGAGCTGGCAGAATGTTGTCAGAAAGCAGGGACGCCTCTCATCAGTGCCATGGGAGCGGGAAATAAGATGGATCCGGGAAGGTTTGTGGTGACGGATATCTATCGGACACAGGTTTGTCCGCTGGCGCGGGTCATGCGGCGGGAACTGAAGAAACGGGGAATCGAAAGACTGAAAGTTGTCTATTCCACAGAGGAAGCCATAACACCGAAAAAGCAACTCCGGGCAGAGGGCTCGGGAAAAGTGGTCCCGGGGAGTATGGCGTTTGTGCCGGGAGCGGCGGGGCTTTTGTTGGCTTCGGAGGTGGTGAAAGACCTGCTGTCCGACACCGGGCAGTGAGGGCTGGTATGGCAGCAGGCGCAGTGCCGGATGAAAAACGGTGCATAACAGGGAGGAGCAGATGGCATTACAGTTAATTCTGGGAAATTCCGGGGCCGGAAAATCCCATTACATATTTGAGAAGATCATAAAAGAAGCGGAAGAGGCGCCCGGGAAGCAGTTTCTGGTTATTGTGCCGGAGCAGTTTACCATGCAGACGCAGAAGGATCTGGTCATGATGCATCCCCGAAGGGGGATTATGAATATTGATGTGCTGAGCTTTGAGCGCCTTGCCCACAGAGTTTTTGCAGAGGTGGGTGGCGAACAGCGGAAGATTCTGGAGGATACAGGGAAAAATCTGATCCTGCGGCGTCTGGCAGAGGAGAAAAAAGATGAACTGACGCTTCTGGGTGGTAATATGAAAAAGCTGGGGTATATCTCAGAGATCAAGTCGCTTCTGTCAGAATTTGCCCAGTACCGGGTGACTTCCGGGCAGCTGGAAGAGATGATGAAGCGAAATCAGAGCAATCCTCAGCTTTATTTTAAGCTGAAGGATATGAAGATCATCTATGACAGCTTTCAGGCGTATCTGGAAGGGACGTATCTGACGGCAGAAGAATTGCTGGGAGCGCTGGAGCAGTCGGTGGAGCGGTCCGAGGCAGTGCGGGGAAGTGTGATCGTGCTGGACGGGTATACCGGATTTACACCGGTTCAGTTAAGCCTGCTTAAGAAGCTCCTGACCCTGGCAGAGAAGGTGAGCGTGACGCTGACTATGGATGCGGCGGAGGACCCTTTTGCTCCGGGGGCGGAGTATGAACTGTTTCACATGACAAAGAAAACAATTCGCAGCCTGGTCACTCTGGCGGAGGAGGCAAAAGTACCGGTGAAAAAGCCAGTGCTTTTAAAAGACGCCGGAAACTGCCGGTTCCTTCAGGCACCGGCACTGGGCTTTCTGGAGTCCAACGTCTTCCGGCGCCGGAAAAGGTGCTGGAAGAAGGAGACAGAAGAAGTGGCGCTGTATGCTGCGTACAGCCCCCGGGCGGAAGCAGAGATGGTGGGGGGAATAATCCAGCGTCTGGTGCGGGATGAAGGGTTCCGGTATCGGGATATGGCAGTGGTGACCGGGGATCTGGAGCTTTACGGGACACTGATGGAGCAGGTGTTTGCAATGCTCCGGATCCCTGGCTTTATGGACCGGAAAAAGGATGTGCTGAAAAACCCCTTCGTGGAATTTTTGAGAGCATTGATGGCGGTGATCCAGGAGGATTTTGCCTATGAGCCTATGTTTCGGCTGCTCAGAAGTGGTATGACCAGGGTTTCCCGGGAAGAGACAGATCGCCTGGAAAATTATGTGATCGCCAGGGGGATCCGGGGATTTTCCGGATGGAACCGGGAGTGGAAACGCCCGCTTCGGGGAATGGAGGAAGAAGAGCTCACAGAGCTCAATGAAATCCGCACAAGGGCAGTACAGGGGCTTTCGGAGCTTCGGAAGCATCTGAAGGATAAGGATAGGGGCACCAGGAGTATGACCCGGGCGGTCTACGATTATCTGACCGGCCTCCGGATCCAGCAACGGCTGAAAGAGTATGAGGAGCGGTTCCAGACGGCAGGGGATCACTCCCGCTCCAGAGAATATGGGCAGATCTACGGGATGGTCATGGAGCTTTTTGACAAGATGGTCATGCTGCTTGGGGAGTGCAGGATGCCGTTTTCAGAGTACACGGAACTTCTGGATGCGGGTCTGTCGGAGATGAAGGTGGGGCTGATCCCTGCAGGAACGGATCAGGTGGTCGTGGGCGATATGGAGAGAAGCCGGTTAAAGGACATTAAGGTCCTGTTCTTTGTGGGGGTTAATGAGGGCAGTGTGCCCAAGGTAAAGAGCAGGGGAGGGATCCTTTCGGAGATGGACCGGGAGATCCTTTCGGAGCAGGAGACAGAGCTTGCCCCCACGTCAAGGCAGGAGGCATATATTCAGAAATTCTATATTTACCTGAACCTGACCAAGCCGTCCCGCCGGCTGTACCTGAGCTGGAGCCGGACGGATGCGGATGGGAGCGCGCTGCGCCCGTCCTGGCTGATTCCTCAGATTCGCCAGCTTTTCCCCGGGGTGCCGGTGGGGGCTGCAGAAGAAAGCGTTGTCCTGGACCGGCTGGTGACGCCCTATGGCAGTATGGGAGAGCTTACAGAGGCGGTGGAGGCGGTACGGGCACAGGGAGCAGAACCGGAGCAGGTGACGTTGCTTCAGTGGTACGGGGATCAGAAAGAGTGGCAGGAGAAACTCAGCCGGCTGATGGATGCCGCCTGTTATGCCAGCCGGGAGAACGGTATTGGGCGGGCGGCGGCCAGAGCGCTCTATGGGACGCTGCTGGAAGGAAGCGTCACCAGACTGGAGCGGTTCGCGGCGTGTGCCTACTCCCATTTTCTTCAGTATGGACTGGGACTTCGGGAACGGGAGACCTGGGGACTGGAAGCCGTGGATATGGGAAATGTGTTCCACGGCGCGCTGAAATATTTTTCTGATCAGATTGAGGAAAGTCCTTACGACTGGTTCCATGTGCCGGATGAGATGCGGGATGCGTGGATGGAGCAGGCGCTGGAACGTGCCATGGAGGACTATGCAGATCGGGTGCTCTCCGGGCGCGCTCAGGATGCTTATGTGCTGGAACGAGTGCGACGGATTGGAAAGCGCACGGCCTGGGCAGTCCTGCGTCAGCTCCAGAAAGGTTCCTTTGTGCCAGAGGAGACAGAGGTTTCCTTCCGGAATCTGGAGCAGCTTCCCAGTGTCTCGCTCCTGCTGTCTGAAGATGAGCGCATGCGGCTCCAGGGACGGATCGACCGGATTGACGTGTGCCGGGAAGAGGGAAAGACCTACGTGCGCGTCATCGACTATAAGAGCGGGAGCACAAGATTTGACCTGACCAGCATTTATTACGGATTGCAGTTGCAGCTTGTAGTGTATCTGAATGCAGCCATGGATACGATGAAGGCGAAGCAGGAGGGAGAAGTGCATCCGGCGGGGATGTTTTACTATCATATCGAAGATCCCCTTCTGGACTATGAAGAGTCAGAGGTACCGGAACAAAAGCTCTTAAAGGCACTTGCCTGGAATGGGCTGGCCAGTGGGGATCAGGAGGTGCTGGCGCTGATGGATCGGGAACTGGCTTCCGGCTCCGATATCCTTCCGGTCCGGCTGAAAAAGGATGGAGGCTTTACAGCGTCTTCCTCAGTGGCGGAGGAAGAGCAGTTCCTGAAGCTGACCCGTCATGTACAGAAGAAGCTTGTGGAATACGGAGAGCGGATTCTGAAAGGAGATATCCGCATGGAGCCCTATGAGCTGGGCGCTGAGGACGCCTGCAGGTTCTGTCCCTACCACAGTGTCTGCGGGTTTGACGGCAGGCTGGAGGGCTGTACGAAGCGGCGGCTTCGCCCCATGGAACGCTGGGAGGTCTGGGAGAGACTATAATTCGGGAGAAATTATGAACATATCATGGACAGATGACCAGAAAAAGGTCATAGATACAAGGGAGCGGAACCTTCTGGTTTCCGCGGCTGCGGGCTCCGGTAAGACCGCAGTGCTGGTGGAACGGATTCTGACGATGATCACGGATGAGGCCCATCCGGTGGATGTGGACCGGCTGCTGATCACGACCTTTACGAAGGCAGCGGCCGGGGAGATGAAAGAACGGATTGGGAAGGCGCTTCAGAAGTGTCTGGAAAAGGATCCGGGGAATGCATGGCTCCAGAGGCAGGAGGCGCTGGTATCCAGAGCACAGATCACTACAATTCATGGCTTTTGCCTCTATGTAATACGGAACTATTTTCATACTATTGGCCTGAATCCCAGCTTCCGCACTGCTGACGAGGGCGAGATACGATTACTGAAGCAGGATACGGTGGAAGAGCTTCTGGAGGAGGCCCATAAGGAAGGCAAGCCGGAATTCATCCGCTTTGCGGAGAGCTATGGAAGCGGGAATCGGGGAAAGGGTATCGCGGAACTGATTCTGAAGCTCTATGAATATGCAGTGGCCAGTCCACAGCCGGTCCGGTGGCTTATGTCCTGTGCGGCCATGTACGAACTGCCTGAGAACGCGTCCTGGAAGGATTTTACGGGAGCGGAGGCTATGCTTGCAGAGCTTCAGACAGTGGCAGGAGACTGTAGAAGGCAGATCCAAAGGGCGCTCGCCATCGCAGGCGCGCCTTTCGGTCCCCGGGCCTATGAAGAAGCACTGCATGGGGATATGGAACTTCTGGAGGAGCTGCAGGAATGCAGGAGTGTGGAAGAATATGAGGAACTGGTCAGAAATATCCGTTTTCAGCGGCTTCCCAGCCGTAATTCCAAAGCCATGGCAGATGTGGATGGTACACTGTGTGAGCAGGTTATGGAAATCCGAAGCGGCGTAAAAGAAGCTTTGAAGGGGCTGGTGAAGCAGTATTTTTCCCTGTCTGGCGAGACCGCCATGGAGCAGATGCGCGGGACTGCGGAGCATGTGCGGGTTTATACGGAGCTGGTGCTTCAATTCCTGGAGCGTCTGAATGAGAAGAAACGGAAGAAAAATATTCTTGACTTTACTGATCAGGAGCATCTGGCCCTGCAGATTCTGACCCGGGAGGAAGAGGGAGAGTTGGTTCCCTCGGAGGTAGCGGATCTTTTTGCAGATTATTTTGCAGAGATTATGGTAGATGAATATCAGGACAGCAACCTGGTGCAGGAGGCGATCCTGAACAGCATCTGCGCCAGCCGCAAGGGGCGGGAAAACCGGTTCATGGTGGGAGATGTGAAGCAGAGCATCTACCGGTTCCGGCAGGCGGAGCCAGGGCTTTTTCTGGAGAAATATCGCCGGTACGAGGCGGGAGAGAAAGGAGTGCGCCTTGATCTGCATCAGAATTTCCGAAGTCGGGAGGAAGTGCTTGATTCAGTCAATGAGGTGTTCGGGCGGATCATGTGCCGGGAACTGGGCGGCATCGAGTATGATGAAGCGGCGGCTCTGAAGGCAGGCGCGGTGTATCCCGGGCAGGACGGGTTCCAGGCGGAGCTTTTGCTTCTGTCCCGGGAAGAATGGGAAGAGCTGCACAGGGAGTGCAGCTGGACGAAGCCGGAAGCAGAAGCTCATCTTATCGCGGCCAGGATTCGTCGGATGCTTCAGACGGAGCAGGTGACAGAGAACGGAGAACTGCGTCCGGCCCGGCCCGGGGATATGGTGATCCTTTTACGGACCATGTCAGGCTGGAGTGAGACTTTTGTAAGGGTACTGCAGGAAGAAGGAATCCCCGCCAGCGCTCAGTCCAGAGAAGGTTATTTTGAGACGTTGGAAGTGGAGACCATCCTTTCTTATCTGAGGACGCTTGACAATCCCACCCAGGATATTCCGCTGGCTGCAGCCATGCATGGGATGCTTGGGGGCTTTTCTTCGGAAGAGATGGCAGGGATCAAGGCGGCGTACCCGGATCATAGTTTTGCAAAAGCATGTGCAAGTTACAAAGAGGATGGGCCGGACGGGCAGCTTCGGGAGCGGCTGCAGGAATTCTACGTGCAGATTGACCGTTACCGGGAACTGGCGACGTGTACGTCGATCCATGAGCTTTTGTGGCAGATTCTGACGGAGACCGGGTATCTGGATGAGGTCCGGGTCATGCCTGCAGGCCGGCAGCGGCTGGCCAATGTGGAGATGCTTCTGCAGAAAGCCCAGGATTATGAAAAGATCAGTTACCATGGACTCTTTCATTTTATCCGGTATATTGAGAGATTGCAGAAATACAGCGTGGATTTTGGGGAGGCGGATATCTCCGGGCAAAGCGGAGAGGCAGTGCGGATCATGAGCACTCATCACAGTAAGGGCCTGGAATTTCCCATTGTCTTTGTGGCGGGTCTGGGAAAAAGCTTCAACAGGCAGGAGAGCCGGGACAAGGCTGTGCTTCACAGCCGGTACGGAATCGGACTGGACTATGTGGATCTGGAGCAGCGCATGCGCCGTCCCACGCTTTTGAAGCAGCTCATCCGCAGACAAAATCTCCTGGATGATCTGGGAGAGGAGCTGCGTATTCTGTACGTAGCCATGACCAGGGCAAAGGAAAAGCTGATTCTGACCGGCATGGCAAAGGAAAAGCTTCTTGGGGTAGAAGGGGCTTTTGGTGACGAAAAGCTTCTGTTTCTGCAGTTATCCGGTGCGGACAGCTGCCTGTCCTGGCTCCTGTCCGGAATGAACCAGGAGGGGAGCAGTATCCGAAAAGAGCAGGTCTCCATAGAAGAACTCATAAAGCAGGCGGTGGGCCGGCAGGTGAAGAAGGCGCTGACCAGGGACGAGATGGATGAGATCATCCTGTTCCGGGCAAGAGATGAGAAGCTCTATGAGCAGGTGGATCAGTGTCTGTCCTGGAGCTATGCATGGGATACCGGGAAGAAAACGAAGCAAAAATACAGTGTTACAGAGCTTAAAAAGCTTCGGTTGCAGGAAGAGTCGGACAGCAGCGAGGAGCTGTATCCGGAGTCGGATATTGTCCCGCTGATTCCTCAGTTCGTGGAGAAGACGGAAGAGAAGGGCGGTGCTGCCAGAGGTACGATCTACCATACGATCATGGAATGTATGGACCTGGGGACCGCGCCGGAGCCCGCGCAGGTGGATGCGGAGCTTCAGAAGTTGTCAGCAGAGGGGAGGATCACAAAGGAAGACCTCCAGGTGGTAAGACCAACAGACTTTCAGACCTTTTTACAGACTCCGCTTGCCGAACGGATGCGAAGAGCAGGAGAGCGGGGAGAGCTGTTCCGGGAACAGCCCTTTGTCATCGGACTTCCGGGAAGTGAATTTCCGGATGCAGACCCGGAGGAAACCGTGCTGGTCCAGGGCATCATCGACGCATTTTTCTATGAAGACGGCGAAGCGGTGGTGGTGGACTATAAGACAGACCGGGTCAGCCGGGCAGAAGAGCTTGTCGAACGCTATCATGCCCAGCTGGAATATTATGACCAGGCCCTTCGGATGCTGACCGGGAAAAAGGTGAAGGAGCGGCTTATCTATTCCTTTAAGCTTGGGAAGGTGATCGGGATGTAGCTTGCAGCAATATGTTCTCTACAGCTCCCCGCACACCTGAAAGATATAAAATTTCAGATAATAGGACTGATCCGCTGCCCACAGGATCGGGTGATCGCAGGCCTGTGTGCGGAACTCCACCTGGCGGAGTCTCTTATGTGCGCTCCTGGCCGCTTCTATCAGAGTCTTCCGGAACAGCTCAGGGTCCATGAAGTGGGAGCAGGAGCAGGTAGCGAGAAAGCCGCCGTCCCGAACCAGCCGCATGCCCCGGAGGTTGATTTCCCGGTAACCCCGGACTGCATTTTTGATGGAACTTCTGGATTTGGTGAAGGCGGGCGGGTCCAGGATGACTACGTCATAGGATTCTCCCTGCTGTTCCAGGCGGGGCAGCAGTTCGAACACATCGGCACACTGGAAAGTCACCCGGTCCTCCACGCCGTTTAGCCGGGCGTTTTCCTCCGCCTGCAGACAGCCTGTTTCGGATGCGTCAACACCCAGGACGCTGACGGCGCCTGCGACAGCGGCGTTCAGGGCAAAGGACCCTGTATGGGTGAAGCAGTCCAGAACTTTTTTGCCTCTGCAAAGGCGCTGCAGGGCCAGACGGTTGTATTTCTGGTCCAGAAAGAAGCCGGTTTTCTGGCCGTCTTCCACATCCACCAGATAGCGGACACCGTTTTCCAAAATCTCTACTTTTGTGTCGAAAGGTTTTCCGATAAATCCTTTCAGACGTTCCATTCCTTCCTGCTGGCGGACTTTGGCGTCGCTTCGTTCATAGATTCCGCGGATACAGATTCCGTCTTCGGCCAGTACGCGTTTCAGTATATCCAGAATCGTGGGTTTCAGCCTGTCGATCCCCAGAGCAAGAGACTCTACCACCAGCACATCGGAAAATTTATCCACCACCAGGCCAGGAAGAAAATCTGCTTCGCCGAAAATGAGCCGGCAGCAGCCAGTATCGCATACGGACTTCCGGTAATTCCACGCGTCTCTTACCCGGCGTTCCAGAAATGCTTCATCAATGATGTGTTCTTTTTTGCGGGACATGAGACGTACCCGGATTTTCGAGTGCAAATTGATAAAACCATATCCCATAAAATATCCGTCAAAATCATGAACGGTCACCAGATCTCCATTTTCAAAAGTGCCTTTGACACTTTCAATTTCATTGTCATAGATCCACATGCCTCCTGCCTTGATGGTGCGGCCTTCGCCCTTTTTTAAAGTCACGGTTGTATGATACATTCATTTATACTTCCTTTTCTCTGGTATTTAAGCCAAGTGTATCGGTTTTTTCTGGTAAAGTCAAGAAGGGGGAGACGAAAGGTATAAGGCGTATAAAACCTGGTTATACTCCAGTTAAAAGAAAAGGAGTGAAAAAATGGAAGATAAAAAAAATCTTGATTTTGAAAAGCTGGAACCTCATGACAGACTGAAATATGAAATTGCAGAAGAGCTTGGGCTGCTGGATAAAGTACGGGAAGGCGGTTGGAAAGCGCTTTCTTCCAGGGAAACCGGGCGGATCGGAGGGATGATCAGCAGACGGAGAAAGGCCATGGAAAGAGAGAATAAAATTATGTAAATTCATGGAACGGCCGGCAGAACAAAAAGAGCTGCCCGTACAGGGCAGCATTGCCGTAAGCTTCAGATCAGTATCGGTTCCTGGTAATCTTTGCCCAGAATCTGTTTCTTTTTCTCCTGAAATTCCCAGAAATAATTTTCCCGGACGTCGGACCAGGCATGTGCTTTCTGATCATACACCTGGATATAACCGGATTTGCTTGGATGCTTCCGCACGGTGTTGGTCAGGTATTCACAACCGGTCATGGGGTTAATATCTCCTTGAGGTTTTTGCCTCCGGAAGTTCTCCGGAATCTCAAAAGAAGGCTCTTCGGATTCGTCTGCAGAAGAAAGTTCAGGGATTTCGATGGGGGGTGAGAGTTCCTTTTCAGATATGGGAGATACATCAGGAACTTCGTCTGCTTCATTCAAAAAATCTGCAGAGTCTGTTTCTGAAAAACCTGTGTTGCCAGAGATAAGATTCTGGCAGAAAGGCAGCCCGCCCGGGGAAAGGAGCTGTGAGGCCGATTCGGAAGATACAGTCGGACTGTACTCGGGAAACGGGACGGCCACCACCGGATCAAGCTGTATGGATACCCGGCAGCCCAAAAGTGCTGCCAGTATACGCATGTCCTGCTCCGGAAAATTGTCCCGTTTCAGTCTCTGGGTCAGGTTCTGGCGGGACATTTTATTGCCGGTAGCGGATTCGTAACGGTCTGCCAGCTCTTGTATGGTCATATGGTTACGGTTTAGTAAGATCTTGATCTGTTCTCCAAATGTAAGTTCCATAGAGTACCTCGTCAAATATTCTGGTTTTCATTATACTCCATGTTTTGACAAAATAAAACAGAAAAATATTTTAAAATGTAGTTTTGTATATAGTATTTAAATGAATTTTTATATAAGTTTTTGAATTATCCGCATAAACACTATACTTATAAGCAATTTCATAATTGCAAAAACATTCATTTTACCACGAATTTACCACGATTGAATGAGCCTTGATATGACAATAAAACTGATAAGGGAGATAGCACATGAAAGCTGTGTATCTCCCTTTGTTCATGCTAAATGACTACTTTACTCTGATTTCAAACTTCAAGATAGCTTTCATCATTTCCGCATGGATTTCTCCTTTTAATTCTTCATCAACTTGCATAAGTAGAGCACCATTTGCGTGATAGCATGGTCGTAAGCATACTTTGGAGATATAAGCGTTATAAAAATCTAATATTTCTCTGATTGCCTTTTCATCTCCGCTGGTCGCTTTGCAAATGAGGTTATAAGAGGGATAACCATAATTTTTTTTCATTTGTTCTATTTCCTTTCGTTTAATAACTTCTGTAATTTCTTTAGTCCTCTATCCCGTCTGCTGTTAATAGCAGAACGTGATACATGATACAATTCTGAAATTTCTCTGTCATTCATGCCTTGAAAGAAATGTAACAAGATAGCAGTACGCTGTTTTTCTGTCAATTCTTGTAAAGCTATACCCAGCTCTTCATTAGATACACGAATTGTAAAATTCAAAACTTGAAATGATGTAAAATCAAAAAAATATTCATCGTTTATGCCATGTTCAACACGTTTCATTTCAGACAATTCACAAAACAAAATTTCATGCCTAGAACGTCTTGCAATTTGTCTTCTGTGGCTTGATAATGTACCTTTTATCAAAATCATCATCAAAGCATTAAACTGTAAACAAACAGCTTTCTCAAAAGAAGATGTTCCCATAATCTCACCCCCTTTCCGCAAAAGCCTAAATATATAAACGGAAAATATTAAATACCGTTTATACCGTTTTAGAGGATATATAGAAAAGAGTGGTGCTATGAAAAAAGCCCGAACAAAACATATAGTTTGTACGGGCAACACATTATTACATTATTCTTTTTTTATTGTAAGGTATTTTAAAAAGCGTGACGGTACGCTTGTAAGTTCTTCAAAAGTACCTCGTTCAATAATCTCTCCATTTTCCATATAAATAATATTATCGTATAATTCTAACAGTTCTTTTTTCAAATTATGAGTAATGGTAATGATTGTCAAGCCCTCTATCTTTAACAAATGATTTTCAATGTCATAGGCTGTCTGCATATCAATAGCAGAAGTACCCTCATCTAATATCAGAATGGGTTTGTTTCTTATTAAAGCACGTGCTACTGCAATCCTTTGCTTTTGTCCTCCTGAAAGATTAGAGCCGTTTTCTCCTGCTTCATAGAGTAACCCCTCTGGAAGTTTTTCGATAACGTCATTTAAACCACTGGCTTTTACAGCCTTATCTATGGACTCTTTGGAATAGTCTTCATGTAGGCAAATATTATCGTAGACACTCTCATTAAACATATAGATATTTTGGTGAATGATAGAAGATAGTTGAACAATATCATTTTCATTCATCATATTTAAGTCGGTATTGTCATAAAGGATTTTTCCGCTATATTCGGTGTAATATCCAGCCAAGAGTTTCACTAAGGTTGTTTTCCCACAACCACTTTTTCCTACGATTACATATTTTTTTCCTTTTTCAATATGAAGATTTATCTTGTCTAAAACTCTGTTTTGTTTCTCATAAGCAAAAGATAAATTGCTGATGGAAACAACGCTGTTAAATGTAGCTGACTGCTTTTTTGGTACTTCATTCAATTCATATTTGGATAATACTGTAAGCTTTTCTATAATCGGTTGTATGCTTTTGATTTTTGGTATATTCGTAAATATCATAATCAACGGATTAGCTAGATTACTGCTTACTTGTACCATACCCAACAGAGTTCCCACAGTTATACGCTCTGTAATGATAAAATAGGCAGATAGAAACAGAACAACTATTTGAACCATGAGTGCAAGAAAGGAAGATAAGCCCTCATTCAATGCAAATAATTTGTCAACACTATATTTAGTATGGATTGTATCACTATTTTCTTTATCGAATTTTTGTATTACATATTGTTTCATCGAATAAGATTTAATAATTTCAAATCCAGATAAAATATCTTTTAATTTGGTTGTAAAATCTGCTAATTGTGAAGAAAGTGTATTTTGCCTTTTTTCCAACTCTTTACCTAATAGACTTGGAACAAGAAACATCAAAGTAATTGCAACAAATACAACGATAGTTACAATAACATCAAAATAAATCATCAATACAAAGGAAGAAATAAAAATAACAGTATATTGAACTACTTCAAAGAATGGGAGTAAAAAGTTATCTTCTATCATTTTTACGTCATTTGTAATAATGGATAGATAATCGGCAGTATTCCTTTTTCCGAAATCTCCCATACTTTGACTAACTATCCCTTTAAATACATCAGTTCGAATTTGCTTAATGATTTTGCAAGTAATCCTTTTGCTAAGCAAGGATTGAAGATATAGAAAAATTCCCAGCATAACAAAATAAAAAATGGAGAACAAAACCATTGGAATAAATTGTTGCATATTCTTTTCCACAGCTATGTCTAATAATTTCTGTAAGAGTACAGCCATAAATACATACCCTAGGGAAGCAATTATGCTTGTTAAAATAGTGAAAAGAAGTAATACCTTGTTTTGTTTCATGTATATTTTCATAAAATCCTCCTTAATCATAATTATACATGGTGTATGTATGTATAATTCTAAAAATAAAATTGCCTTTCGACAATCTTATTTTTGCTAAGCGTTTTCCTTACATAATCTAACTACTTCATCATCAATTATCGGAAGCCCCAAATTATCCATGATTTTTTTAATCATTAAAAATTTTTCCCATGCTTCATCTTCTGTCACCATATATATGGTGGGTATTGACCAAAAGTTAGTTAAAAGGACAAATAACTCTGCTAATAGTCTTGAATGTTTTGTTTGTATAGAACCGTCTTTTATTCCTTCTTCTATTAGTTCTTGATACATAGGAACTAGCTCTTTGTTACTTTCTATCAATTTCTTTAAAAAAGCAGGACTTTCCATAAGCTGCATAGAAGCAATGCTTAATTTATGGTGTTCTGTATCATCAAAAGATGTCTTCATAACAAATTTTAGTTTTTCTAAACCATTTAGCTCTTTATGTTGTTTTGCCTTTTCAAAAGGATTTATTTCATCAAAAAGTTTTTCGCATAACGCTTCAAATACTTCCTCTTTGGACTTAAAGTGATGATAAAAAGCACCTCTTGTTAAGCCTCCCATTTCTGCTATAATGTCTAATACTGTTGTTTCTTCATAACCTTTTTCTAAAAACAATTTTAAAGAAGCATCTAAAATTTTTTGAATAGTTTCTTCAGGATATTTATTACGTGGCAATCTTGCACCTCCTCATACATACACTTTACACGTATACATTATCATGCAGTATGCACGTATGTCAATATTTTTTTGTTCAATGCAACATTCTTATTCTTTATTCCTCTTGATTACCTCAAAACAGTAAAGAAAAAGTCCTGTCAAGAGCCTTGCCACCGTAGGTGGTGCTTGCACTCTTGATCGGACTTTTTGTTTGCTGTATCTTCTGTGAGAGGATAAAGGCTATTCATCTTCATCATCAAAATTCATATTTACGATAACCTTGCCTTTGCCGAATGGAACATAAGGGTTCATGTGCTTGTGTCCCTCAGTGCTTTCCCCGAACATATCAAGGCTGTAAAACTCATCATAGCGGTCTAAAATCTTCTGAAATTTCAAATGCTGGACAAACTCTTTGATTGGGTAAAGGTCAGACGCTGTGATGTCTTTGCCATTGATGTAATCCGTGATATACTCCCGTAACTGCTCTAATTCATAGTCCAGCCATTCTTCCTCGCTGTCAAAGAAGTTATCATAATGACCGTGTTTCAATTCAGCGTTTAATCGTTCTTCCCCTCTGACAAACTGACAGACTTCTTTCTCTATGTGAGAAGCAAATTTCCATGTGCCTGACAGCATTTCATTCGGTGCAACTTCTAACACCGCCATTATCTTTTCCAGCGTTTCAAAAGTAGGATAATTCACACCTCTTTCAATCTTGGAAAGGCTTTGTAGGTTGATACCGATAGCGTCAGCAAGTTCTTGCTGTTTCATTCCCTTTAGTTTTCTGACCGTCTGTATATTTTGTCCCAAATGCTTATAATTCATGGAATATCTTCTCCTTTCAATCACTTTATAAGCCTATCATACTTATTATTTTTGAAAAAGTCAAGAAAAAGTTCTTGACAAGTAATTCTATTGGCGTTATTATCATAGCAGATAGAGTGATTAAGCACACTAGGGTCAATCACACGCTTGAGTAAGCATTTAAAGAAGATATTTTCACTTTGACAGCATGAATGAGCATGGACTGTCAGACTGAAAATCGTGGTTTCCAAAAAGGGCTGGCTGGACGGGGCACGTCCCCCAGACGTGTTTCGGACAGACAGTTCCTTTTGGAAAGGCAACGCCGTAGGCGTTGGGCAAGGGCGTATATGTAACACCGCCCTGCGTATACATGT
>CAJTTI010000031.1 GCA_910579225.1 uncultured Lachnospiraceae bacterium
CATTAACTTTCCTGCAAAAAAGAACGGAGAAAGAGGGATTTGAACCCTCGCGCCGCTACTAACGACCTACTCCCTTTCCAGGGGAGCCCCTTCAGCCACTTGGGTATTTCTCCAAAGTGCCTGTCTTACAACAGACTATATTTATCTAAAACCGCACTCTCTCATGCGGAGCGGAGAGAGTGGGATTCGAACCCACGCGCCCTTACGGACAAACGGTTTTCAAGACCGCCTCGTTATGACCACTTCGATATCTCTCCATAAGCGACATGTGATATTGTATCAGCAAGATTTCATTTTGTCAACTACCTTTTTCCATTTTTTTTAACTTTTTTCTCCACTTTTTTCATTGCTGCTTTTTTTGCCATTCCGACTCCAGAGAACCTCTGCTATTTCCAGGTCCTCCGGCGTTGTAATTTTCAAATTATCATAGGACCCCTCTACCAGCCGAATCGGACAGCCACAGACATTTTCAACCACCATGGCATCATCTGTAATCTGTATCCCCTGCTGCAAAAGTTCTTTTTCCTTTTGCATCATTTCTCTGTATGCAGAAAAAATCAGCTCCGCTGAAAACACCTGGGGTGTCTGTATCTGCCAGACCAGGCTCCGTTTTGGAGTCATCTGAATACACCCTTTTTCATCTGCAATCTTAATGGTATCCTTCACTGGCATGCCAATTACACAAGCATGGCTCTTCAAGACTTCTTCATATGCTCGTTGAAGGATCTCCTCATTAATGAAGGGACGGGCGCCGTCATGGATAAATATATAGCCGTCTTTCCAGCCGGCCGTTTCCAGAGCGCACAAACCTTCCCACACGGAATGATAACGCTCTGTGCCCCCTTCTACCACCGCTTTTATTTTCTGAAACCCATATTTCTGTACAATTTCCCGGAGGCAATATGGAATCTGTCCCTTCCCTGCCACAAGTATCACTTCATCAATCACTTCTGATTTTTCAAAAGTATCCAGAGAATAGTAGAGTACCGGCTTGTCATGAATCATCAGGTACTGCTTCGCCACTGCCGTTCCCATTCGTTTTCCCCTGCCTCCGGCCAATACTACTGCCGCACAGCGTGTTCTCTTCATAATCCTCTCCTATCGCTCTCCCAACTTCAGATTCGGGACCGCATTCAGGTCCAGGCCGTGCCGGATACCCTTCCTGTACTCATAATATGCTGCTGCCCCGATCATCGCGGCGTTATCGGTACAAAGAACCGGCGATGGATGGTAAAATGCAATCTTCCTCTGTTCGCAGGCTTCTTTCATCATGCTCCGAAGTGTAGAATTAGATGCCACCCCTCCTGCCAGTGCAAACCTGGAAATTCCATAATCCTTTATTGCCTTCATGGCATGGGCCACCAGTACATCACAGACTGCTTTTTGAAAAGAGGCCGCAATATCTGCCTGCACAACATCTTCTCCTTTCATCCTGCATCCGTTGATATGATTCAATACGGCCGACTTGACGCCACTGAAGCTGAAATCGTAAGGAGCGTCCTCCACTTTTGCCCTTGGAAAATGTATCGCCTCCGGATTTCCTTCCTTTGACACCCTGTCAATCTTTGGCCCTCCCGGATACCCCAGTCCAATCGCCCGCGCCACTTTGTCAAATGCCTCTCCTGCTGCATCATCTCTTGTCTTCCCGATGATCTCATATTCTCCATAGTCCCGAACCACTACCAGGTGTGTATGCCCTCCCGATACTACAAGACAGATAAACGGCGGTTCCAGTTCTTTATTTTCTATATAATTAGCTGAAATATGACCTTCAATATGGTGCACGCCAATCAGAGGCAGTTTTGCCGCATAACTGATAGCCTTTGCCTCTGCCACTCCTACCAGCAGAGCCCCCACCAGACCAGGACCATAAGTTACGCCTACAGCATCCAGATCCTGTAGCGATACATTCGCCTGATCCAATGCTTCCTGAATAACGTCGTTGATCTTCTCAATATGCTTTCTCGATGCAATCTCCGGCACAACACCCCCGTACAGCGTATGAAGCGCAATCTGGGATGATATGACGTTGGACAATACCTCTCTGCCATTTTTCACAACTGCCGCTGCAGTTTCATCACATGAGCTTTCTATTGCCAGAATCCGAATATCTTTTTTCTCTTCCATTTCCTGTATCACGCTTCCTTTTCAAAATCCAGTTCCACGGATTTCCGGTCTTTACCTGCTTTTGCCTGAGGGAAGATTTTTCGTACTTCCTCCATATACTCTTCCGGATGGGTCAGCGACGGACTGTAATGAGTCAGCCAGAGTTCTTTCACTTCTGCATCTCTGGCAAGCTTCGCCGCCTCATAAAACGTCATATGTTTATGTTCTTTTGCCTTTGCTTCTTTTTCTTTTTCCCCATACATTCCTTCACAGATGAACAAATCCGAGTGCATGGCATTCTCCACAATGGATGATACCGGCCTGGTATCTGTACAATAGGTTAGTTTAATCCCTTTTCTTGCCTCTCCCAGAACCATATTGGGGGTATAGACATTCTCCCCTTCTCTGATAGTCTCACCTCTCTGGAGCCGGCTCCAGTACATCTTGGGAATCTCCAGCCGAAGCGCTTCCTCTAGTTGAAATTTCCCGGCCCGGTCCAATTCCAGCGTGTACCCATAGCACTGGACATTATGGTTGACCCGAAAAGCTTTCAAGCGGTAACCATTCAGACAAAAAGTCTCTTCTGTTCCATTGATTTCTTTAAAAAGGATGGGAAACGGAAGCTCCGGCGCGATTACACGCAGCGCATTCACCACCCGTTCCAGTCCTTTCGGTCCGATCAGCGTCAGCGGCTCCGTCCGGTCTGCATTTCCCATAGTCAGAAGAAGCCCCGGCAGTCCGCTGATGTGATCGCCATGATAATGAGTAAAGCAGATCACATCAATGGGTTTAAAACTCCAGCCCTTTTCCTTAATGGCAATCTGTGTCCCTTCCCCGCAATCAATTAAAAGGCTGCTTCCATTGTAACGTACCATCAGGGAGGTCAGCCAGCGATATGGAAGCGGCATCATACCGCCGCTTCCAAGCAAACAAATATCAAGCATAATATCTCCTGTTGAGACTTTCCGCAGCCCCTGCTCCTAATACTCCGGGGATGCTGACTGAGAATTCTGCAGCCCTTCTTTTTCACTATGAGCGGCAGAATATCACAACAATTCTGTCTCTTCTTCTACTGTGGCAGGAATCTGAAAGCTTTTCAAAAGATGGTCATAACATGCTTCGCACAGATCGAACGAATGTATTTCTCCATCTTTGCCGGAGAAATACCCCCAACGGGCCTCCCCGGGAAAGACTCCTTCCAGCACCACACCGTTTTCCAGTTTCAAATCACGTCCGCACCAGTTGCAGACAACTTTCTCCAAGGTCTTTTTATCGGAATTCACATATTGACGCATGGTTTTTATCCTCCTCGTATAAGATCATGAGCTTATGATTCCGACAGATGCTCTTCAGCCTTCTGCCTACGTGGAGATTATATCGTTTCTTTTATGCCAGAGAAATAGGAGATCACTGGTCCGTTTTCCAACGGTCATCAAGGGGATACCCCTTCCCGCTTCCACATGATCAGCGCATCTTCCACAGGTCGCTGATAAAAGCGTCTGCGAATTCCTTCCCGGACAAATCCAAGGCTTTCGTAGAGATGAATCGCAGCCGCATTACCTGCCCGGACCTCCAGAGTAAACGCATTGAGACCACACCTCTTTCCTTCCGACAAAAGTGCTTTTACAAGCTGTCTGCCAATGCCTCTGCCCCGATATGCTTCTTCAACTACAATATTCGTAATGTCTCCTTCATCCAGTACCTTAAGAAGTCCTCCATAACCGATCACCCTTCCCTGTTCCTCGGCCACAACAAACAGGTATTCCGGTGATTCCAGGCTCCCCTTCAGCTGTCTTTCAGTCCAGGGAACTGAGAAATACAACTGTTCCAGGTGAGCTGCCGCCGGCAGATCAGAAGTCCTCATAAGACGTATCATGATTCCGGCCCATTGGACGCCTGTTCCATCCGCTCCCTCTCCGCCTGGGAAAGCCTGAGATATTCCGGCCGATGCTCTGCAGCCGTCTGCACCTTTCCTTCCCGCATGTACTGAAGCGCCAGCGTCCCAATTGCTCCTGCTCTTTGTTTATTCAGGTGTGCAGGCGCATAGAAATGATTCTTTCCCGCCTGCAAAAGTTCTGCCAGGAGAATTTCTGTCAGTTTCCACCGGTAAACCGGGACTCCGTCGCCTAGAAAGACCACATCCCTTTTCAGGGCACAAAGCCGCTCTGCAATCTCCCGGATATCCACTGCCGCAGGTGGTTCAATCCGCTCCAGCAATCCCTTTCTGAATTCATAAATTCCAGTATACACCTGATTCCTTCTGGCATCCATAAGCGGACATATCACTTTTTCTGTTCCATACAGATTATAAGCCAGCCCATCCAAAGTCGGCACAGCCACCAGCGGCTTCTGAAGCGCCAGTCCCAGCCCTTTAGCTGTGGCGGAGCCTATCCGAAGCCCGGTGAAGGAACCCGGACCTGCCGCCACTGCAATGGCGTCAATATCCTCCAGCCGGAGTTCTGTCATTTTCACAATCTCATCCAGCATAGGAAGCAATGTCTGAGAATGGGTTTTTTTATAATTCACCATGTATTCTGCCAACAGGCTGCTCCCGAATTCGTTCCCTTCCACAATAGCCACTGATGCTACCAGGCCAGAACTGTCCAGCGCAAGAACTTTTTTCACCTTCGGCCCATCAGACTCTCTTTCCATTCTAATCCTGCACCTCCAGTCCTTCTACCGTAATCTTCCGATAATCAAACCCTTTCTCCAAGTCTTTCTCAATCGTCACCCTACAAAAACGCTCCGGAAGCAGTTCTGTAATCAAGTCTGCCCATTCAACCAGGCAGACGCCATCCCCATAAAAATAATCTTCGTATCCGATCTCTTCCATTTCTTCCGGATCTCCGATCCGATATACATCAAAATGGCAGAACGGAAGCCGTCCCCCTTCATAGATCTGCATGATCGTAAAGGTTGGACTGTTCACCTGCTCGCAAATCCCAAGTCCCGCGGCAACTCCCTTGGTAAACACCGTCTTTCCGACTCCCAGGTCGCCCACCAGAGAGATCACAGTGCCAGGACCCACGCGCTCTCCGATTCTCTTACCAAATGCAAACGTCTCTTCTGTACAATATGTCTCTATCATCACATTCTCCTGAATCATTCCCATTTCCTGCAGCACCATAAATCCATATAAAAAATGTGCTCCAACAACATATACGTGATTGTAGCACATTTCTTTTTTGATGACAATCCCGGGAAACGGGCTTCTCTATTCTAATTTCACACTTAGACAAAATGAATCCGGCACATCTTCCGATAGCTCTCCATACGCTCTACAACCGCCTGCAGCTCCGGCTCCGACTCCAGGAATTCATAATCATCCCAAATCCTGCTGATCTCTTCTTTAACCTGCAGATTTTCACGGATATCCCCCTCACTGGTACGCAGATAATAATCCTCCAGCAATAATGCCGGAATCAAATCGGTCTCTGCATCTTCCGCAGCCTCAAATCCGTTGCAAAACGCATAGATACATTTGTCCAGAAAAATATGGCTACAAGTAATTGCGGAATTTCCATTCAAGTCAAAAACCTGCAGTGCCGTTCCGTCCGTGACCGCCGCCTGGTTCGTAGTATCTGCAAAAGCTTCAGAATCCCCAAAATCATAAAAACGCAAGATGAAATCCTGTAGGTACTCCTGCTCCTCTTCTGTCAGCTCCCGTCTGAACCCCTGGATGAAAATATCCAGCACACGCTTTAATTCTCCCAAAATATCACATTCCGGACAGACAGACAAACGGTCAAAAATAGCCTGGAAACGAGAAAAACTTAAAAGAACCCACAGATAATTCTGTACGTTGCTGAATTCTTCTGCTTTTTCCGTCACCTGTTCCAACAACTCATTGTAGAGCAAATCTTCCTCTTCCAATGCTCCGATCTGCTCGTCGCAGTCCTCCATAAGCACTTCCGATTCATCGAATACCTGTTCAAAATTGCTGTACAAAGTGGAAGCACGATCCAGATACAGACGCGCACGCTCCAGATCTCCTTTCCGCAAATATTCTTTTCCTCTCCGATAACAAGTTTCTGCCGTCTCTGTAAGCTCTGCTTTTTCCTCCCACGCAGCCTCCTGTTTTTTCAGTCTTTCTGTTTCACTTTCCTTTTCCACTTTTCCAGAAAAGATGTTTTTGAAAAATCCCGGCATTTTCTTATACTCCTTTTATTATATATTTTTCATTGTCAGCGCAATCCGCTTTTTGCCCACATCCACGCTAATCACTTTTACTTCCACAATATCGCCTACTTTCACTACCTCCAGTGGATGCCTGATATAACGGTCAGACATCTGAGAGATATGAACAAGACCATCCTGATGAACACCGATGTCCACAAAAGCACCAAAGTCCATAATATTGCGTACGGTTCCTTTGAGCGTCATGCCCGGGGTCAGATCCTTCATATCCAGCACATCGCTTCTAAGCACCGGACGGGGCATCTCATCTCTCGGATCCCTGGCCGGCTTCTCAAGTTCTGCAACAATGTCCCGAAGCGTCAGTTCTCCGATTCCCAGTTCCTCCGCTGTCTGTTTTGGCCGGCTGATTTTCCCGGAAATGCCCTTCAGGCCTCCGCCTGCAATGTCTTCCAGAGAATACCCCAGGGAAACGAGAAGTTTCGTGGCGGCCTCATAACTCTCCGGGTGGACGCTGGTAGTATCCAGCGGATTGGTCCCGCCTGTGATACGGAGAAAACCAGCACATTGCTCATAGGCCTTCGGCCCCAGTTTCGGCACTTTCAAAAGCTGACGACGATCAGCAAAACGACCATTGGCTTCCCGATAAGCCACAATATTCCTGGCCAAGGTCTTCGTAATTCCCGAAATATACTCCAGCAGCGGTGCTGATGCCGTATTCAGGTCCACACCTACTTTATTCACAGAATCTTCCACCACGCCGCCCAAAGCCTCGCTCAGACGCTTCTGGTTCATATCATGCTGATACTGCCCCACCCCGATGGCTTTGGGGTCAATCTTCACCAGTTCTGCCAGTGGATCCTGCAGTCGTCTGGCAATAGAAGCAGCGCTTCTTTGCCCGACATCGAAGTTTGGAAATTCCTCTGTGGCCAGTTTACTTGCCGAGTATACAGAAGCCCCCGCCTCACTGACAATTACATATTGTACTTTTTGAGAAATTTCTTTAAACAGCTCCACAATGACCTGCTCGGACTCTCTTGAAGCAGTTCCGTTTCCAAGTGAGATCAAAGTAATATTATACTTCTCAATCAGTTTTTTCAAAATCGCCTTTGCTTCTTTTACTTTATTCTGGGGGGCAGTGGGATAGATCACTACTGTGTCCAGTACTTTACCGGTAGGGTCCACCACCGCCAGCTTACACCCGGTACGAAATGCCGGATCCCAGCCGAGAACTGTCTGCCCTGCAATGGGAGGCTGTAAAAGCAGCTGTTCCAGATTCTTTCCAAAAACCTGGATCGCGCCTTCCTCTGCCTGTTCGGTTAGAAAATTCCGGATCTCCCGCTCAATGGCCGGAGCAATCAGACGGGCATAGCTGTCCGCAACCGTCTCTTTCAGCACCGGCGATGTGTGGGGATTATCCCTTGTGATTACCTGTCTCTCCAGATAGCGCAGAATCTTCTCCTGGGGCGCCTCTATCTTTACATTCAGTATCTTCTCTGCTTCTCCCCGGTTCAAGGCCAGAGTCCGATGTCCCGCCATCTTATTCAGGGGCTGGCTGAAATGATAATAGGTCTCATATACGGATTCCTTTGTCTCATCCTTTGCTTCCGACGTGATCATACCTTCTTTTAAGGTCAGATTCCGAATATAGGTACGGTACTCCGCTTCATCAGATATGCTTTCTGCAATGATATCTCTGGCCCCTGCCAAAGCCTCTTCTACAGTCGCAACGCCTTTTTCTTCGGACAGATAACTCTCTGCTTCCTCTTCCAGAGGATGTTTTGTCATCTGAAGGAGAATCATATTGGCCAGACCTTCCAGTCCTTTTTCCTTCGCCATAGTGGCGCGGGTACGGCGCTTGGGACGGTAAGGACGGTACAGATCATCCACCGCCACCTGAGTCTCCGCCGACTCGATCTGAGCTCTCAACTCCTTTGTCAGTTTGCCCTGCTCCTCAATACTGGAGAGAACCTGGGCTTTCTTGTCTTCCAGATTACGCAGATAAGTCAGGCGCTCGTCCAGCTTTCGAAGCTGCTCGTCATTCAACGCACCTGTGACTTCCTTCCGATAACGCGAGATGAAGGGAATCGTATTTCCTTCATCAATCAGATTCACAGCCGCCTCCACCTGCCACTTTTTCACCTGTAATTCTTCTGTCAGTTTCTGTAAAATATCCATATTGCTCCTTTGGTACCCCGGCATCCGGTTGTTTTCCTGTCAGGGCTGACCGTCCGACTGCAGTATCTGTGCACATAGTCTCTCGTTGATCAGCCCCGTATGTTTTGATTATACCGGAACTCTCCCGCCTCTGCAATTCTCTTTTTCCCTGTTTGAGTATTCTGCTGCATTATCCTCTGCAGGTTATATGCAGCAACTATCAGGTCCCCAGATTTCCCGGAGTATTTGAAAAAGACAGAAAAGAGCACCAGAAACGTACTTTCCGATGCTCTCCCCTGTTTGCTCTCTCATTCCAGCACGTTCTTAATCGCCGCCAGAAATTCATCATATTCTTCAAATGCCGGCAAATCCGAATTGTCTTTCCGGATCTGCTCCGTACTGCGGAACAGAAATCCTGCCTTTCCTGCCCGGATCATCCCAAGATCATTGAAACTGTCTCCGGCAGCTATTGTCTGAAAACCTGCAGACTGTAGAGCTTTCACAGTTGTCAGTTTGGAATTCTCAATCCGCATCCGATAACCAGTGATCTCCCCATTTTCTGCAACTTCCAGACTGTTGCAAAACAACGTGGGCCACCCAAGCTTTTTCATCAGAGGTTTTGCAAATTCCGTAAATGTATCACTCAAAATCAACACCTGCGTCAGTGTCCGCAACTCGTCCAGAAATGCTTTGGCCCCAGGCAGCGGGTCAATCTGCGCAATTGTCTGCTGAATCTCCTTCAGCCCAAGGTGATGTTCTTTTAAGATATTCAGCCGATAATTCATCAGCTTGTCATAATCCGGCTCGTCCCGGGTCGTTCTCTTCAGTTCCGGAATCCCGGTCGCCTCAGAAAAGGCAATCCAGATCTCCGGTACCAGTACCCCTTCCAGGTCTAAACATACAATATCCATATCTTTTCCCATTCCAGTTTTGTATTAGTCCGAATTAAATCAGCCTTCAATCCGGATCATACTAATAATCTGTGCATCTTTCGCTCTTTCCGCATATTCCGCCTCTGACATCACCGGTGTGATAAATCCGATTTCACCGGATATTCCCGCATGGATCCGTTCTCCGTCTCCAAACAGCCCTTCTGGCTCTGCATCTGACTTCATACGGACAAAGAATCTCCGGTTCATCTGTTCCACAGGTGCCAGGGTAAGCTTCTCAGGATCCCAGAACAGCGTAATAATTTTACCCAGATGTCTTGCTGCATCCACCATATCGCCGGCCACTGCACTGGCCGTTGGGAGCTTACCTGCTCCGCTTCCGTAGAACATGGAATTGCCGAGCATGTTCCCTTTGACAAAGACTGCGTTGAACACGTCATTCACCACATAGAGCGGATGCTCCCTGTGAACCATAGCCGGGCTTACCATCGCACAGTAAGTATCTCCAATCTTCCTGCTGATGGCCAGCAGTTTGATGGAGCGATTCAATTTCTTCGCATAAAGAAAATCCTCAGAAGTAATCTTCGTGATTCCTTCCGTATAGATATCCCGGAAATCCACCTGGTTGCCACTGGCCAGAGAGGTCAGGATCGCAATCTTGCGGCAGGCATCCCAGCCTTCCACATCTGCTTCCGGATGTAGCTCCGCATACCCTTTGTCCTGCGCTTCTTTCAGAACATCCATATAGTCCAGACCTTCCCGGTCCATCTTGGTCAGCATATAGTTTGTTGTTCCATTGAGGATACCGGATACTTCCAGAATCACATCTGCAGTCAAAGAAGAATTCAGCGGACGGATAATGGGAATACCGCCGCCTACGCTGGCCTCAAACAAATAATTCACCTGATGATCTCGGGCAATCTGTATGAGCTCCGCGCCATGCTCCGCCACCAGCTCCTTGTTAGAAGTACATACACTCTTACCCGCCTCCAGACAACGTCTGGTAAACTCATAAGCCGGATGCAGTCCGCCCATGACTTCCGCTACAATGCGTACCTCCTCATCGCTTATGATATCTTCAAAATCATGCGTCAGTACTTCCATCACCGGATCCCCTGGAAATTCCCGCAGATCCAGCACATACTTGATCCGAAGCTCCTGTCCTACTTTTTTGTCAATACTTTTTTCATTGGTCCGGATCACTTCAAAGACACCAGAACCAACGGTCCCGTATCCCATAATTGCTACTTTTATCATTCGGTATTACTCCCTACCTAATATTTTCAGATAATGAACGCCCTTTTGCTCTTCAATCTTCTCGATCATCGCAGAGACGTCCCCGGTTGTTGGTAACACTTCAATACTCAGCGTCAAAGACGCCACTCCATTGATTGGTATACTTTGATGGATGGTCAGAATATTAGCTCCAAAATCTGCCACAATATTCAGAACCAAGGACAAAAGCCCCGGTTCATCTTCCATCTGCAGTACAAAAGTGACTGTCTTTCCCTTCGCTTCATCATGAAACGGAAAGATGTCATTTTGATATTTGTAATAAGAGCTTCTGCTGATACCCACCCGCTCTGCCGCCTCCTGCACGGACAGCACGCGCTCCGACTCCAGAAGCCGCTTCGCTTCCACCACTTTCAGTAACACCTCAGGTACTGCTTTTTCTCTGATCACAAAATATCTGCTCTTTTCCGCCATCTTTTATTCCTCCGGTGACAGATTGATCCATTTTAAATATGCATTGATTAAGGGATCGATTTTTCCATCCATAACACCGTCCACATTGCTGACCTCCGCATTGGTCCGGTGGTCTTTCACCATCGTGTAAGGCTGCATTACATAAGAGCGAATCTGATTTCCCCAGGCAATATCGCTGACTTCCCCGCGAATTCCACTCAGCTTCTCTGCCTGCTTCTGCTGCTCCAGAAGATACAATTTTGCTTTCAGCATCTGCATGGCTTTATCCTTGTTCTGATGCTGCGAGCGTTCATTCTGGCATTGTACTACTATCCCCGTAGGAATATGAGTGATTCGAATTGCCGACGAAGTTTTGTTAATATGCTGTCCGCCTGCACCGCTGGAACGGTACGTATCAATCCGCAGATCTTCCGGATTTACTTCAATGTCAATATCATCTTCAATATCCGGCATCACATCCAGAGATACGAACGAAGTCTGCCTTTTACCCTGGGCATTGAACGGAGAGATCCTTACCAGGCGGTGCACGCCTTTCTCCGACTTCAGATACCCATATGCATTCTCCCCATTGACCTGGAAGGTTACAGATTTAATACCGGCCTCATCTCCGTCCAGATAATCCAGTATCTCCACAGAGAAGCCTCTGCGTTCTGCCCACCGGGTATACATCCGGTACAGCATGCCTGCCCAGTCGCAGCTCTCTGTTCCGCCTGCGCCTGCATTGAGTTTCAAGATGGCATTGTTACCATCATATTCTCCGGACAGCAGAGTTTTGATCCGCATGGTTTCCAGCTTCTCCACAAAACTATTCAGCTCTTCCTGGATCTCCGGAATCAGAGAAGCATCGTTCTCTTCATACCCCATCTCCAGCAAAGTCTCGATGTCCTCATACTGTCCCTGCAGCTCTTCAAATCGTTCCTTTTCTTCTTTCAGGCTGTTCAGCTCCTTCATGCCTGCCTGGGAACGCTCAACCTCATCCCAATAGCCAGGAGCTTCCATTTCCTTTTCCAGTTCTTCAATCCTGAGCGTCTTTCCAGCCAGGTTAAAGTGAATCCCTCAGTTCTGTCAAGGGCTGTGCATAGTTGTTCAGTGTATATTTAAACTGATCCAGTTCTACCACAACGACACCTTCTTTCTATAAATTATACTTTTTATTGTAAATCAGAGAGCATTTCCGGACTCTGCTCCAGGCAAAATCCAATATTTCCTCTGAGTCTTACCAAATCTCCTGCAATATCTGTCAAATTGTTCACAATCTTCTGTATTCTGTTCCGGATCTGCCGTGATCATTTCCTGCCGCAGCACTGCTTATATTTTTTGCCGCTTCCACAGGGACAGGGATCGTTCGGATAGACCTTCTGGGCTACACGCTGTACCGGCTTCTTGGCAAGCGAATCGTCCTTGTTGGTTCCAGTCACCTTGGCCACCTCTTCGCGTTCTGCCTTTTCTTCCACCTTGATGTGCATCAGAATCCGGACCGTATCCTCCTGAATACTGTTCGTCATAGCTTCGAACATCTCATATCCGCTCATTTTGTACTCTACCAACGGGTCTCGCTGGCCGTAAGCCTGGAGACCGATTCCCTGACGAAGTTGGTCCATATCATCAATATGGTTCATCCATTTACGGTCAATGGTCTTCAGCAGGAACACGCGCTCCAATTCCCGAATCAGTTCCGAATTGGGGAACTCCGCTTCCTTTGCCTCGTAAAGTCTGGTTGCCTCCTGTTTGAGCGCATGCTTCATCTCTGCTTTATTCCTGCATCCCAGACGCTCCGCAGTTATGATCTCCAAAGGGATGATCTGAAGCAAAGTCTCATTCAGGCCGGTCAGATCCCATTCTTCTGGATCCTGATCGTCACCGATAAACGTGTCCACTGTATTCTCCACAATATCAGAGAGCATCTTGTAAATCGAATCCCGCATACTCTCGCCGTCCAGCACCCGGCGGCGCTCCGCATAGATGACTTCCCGCTGCTCGTTCATGACCTGATCGTACTCCAGGAGATTTTTACGGATACCAAAGTTGTTGTTCTCGATCTTCATCTGAGCCTTCTCGATGGCATCTGTCAGCATCTTATGCTCAATCTCCTCATTCTCCGGAACCCCCAGCGCGTTGAACATTCCCATCAGTCGTTCTGAACCAAACAGACGCATCAGGTCATCCTCCAGTGAGATGTAGAAGCGGGACTCTCCCGGATCCCCCTGACGCCCGGAGCGTCCCCGGAGCTGATTGTCAATACGGCGTGCCTCATGACGCTCTGTACCGATAATCTTGAGTCCTCCTGCCGCTCTAGCCTCGTCATCCAGCTGAATATCCGTACCGCGGCCCGCCATATTCGTTGCAATCGTAACCGCTCCATGCTGCCCGGCCAGTGCCACAATCTCTGCCTCCCGCTCATGGAACTTGGCATTCAGCACTTCATGCTGAATCCCTCTTTTGGTCAGCATCCGGCTCAGCTCCTCTGAGGCTTCAATAGTAATCGTGCCCACCAGCACTGGCTGCCCTTTGGCATGGGATGCTTCTATGGCATTGCAAACTGCAAGCAGCTTTTCCTTACGGGTCTTATACACCGCATCCTGCAGATCTTCTCTCTGTACCGGACGATTTGTTGGGATCTCAATGACATCCATACCATAGATCGCACGAAACTCCTTCTCCTCTGTCAACGCAGTACCGGTCATACCACATTTCTTGTCGTATTTATTGAAAAAATTCTGAAAGGTAATATTGGCAAGCGTCTTGCTTTCTCTTTTCACCTTCACATGTTCTTTGGCTTCAATTGCCTGATGCAGACCGTCCGAATAACGACGTCCTGGCATAATACGCCCCGTAAATTCATCCACAATAAAAATCTGGTCATCTTTTACCACATAGTCCTGGTCCCGGAACATCAGGTTATTGGCACGGAGAGCCAGCTCCATATTATGCTGAATCTCCAGGTTCTCCGGATCTGCCAGGTTCTCAATCTTGAAATACTGCTCCACTTTCTTGATGCCGTCTGCGGTAAGATGAACAATCTTGTCCTTCTCATTGACAATAAAATCTCCGGTTTCCTCGATCTCCTCTCCCATAATGGCATCCATCTTGGAAAACTCTTTGCTGGCTTCCCCGCGTTTCAGCGTATGCGCCACATAATCACAAAGTTCATATAGTTTTGTAGATTTTCCACTCTGGCCGGAGATGATCAGCGGCGTACGGGCTTCGTCGATCAGGATCGAGTCAATCTCATCAATAATGGCATAATGCAGATCTCTCTGCACCAGCTGGTTCTTGTAGATGACCATATTGTCACGCAGATAGTCAAATCCCAGTTCATTGTTTGTGATATAAGTAATATCACATGCATAAGCTGCCCGACGCTCTTCTTTTGTGGAACCATTTAGTACCACGCCAACGGTCAGTCCCAGGAATTCATGTACCTTTCCCATCCAGTCTGCATCACGATTAGCCAGATAGTCGTTAACCGTAACCACATGAACACCCTTTCCTTCCAGCGCATTCAGATAGGCCGGAAGTGTGGACACCAGTGTCTTTCCCTCACCGGTACGCATCTCTGCAATACGGCCCTGATGCAGGATCATGCCGCCGATCAGCTGCACACGGTAGTGTTCCATGCCCAACACACGCTTTGCCGCTTCCCGGACTGTGGCAAATGCTTCCGGAAGCAGGTCATCAAGAGTTGCTCCCTCCGAGAGTCTCTGTCGGTACTCTTTAGTTTTCTCCCGCAGTTCTTCATCACTTAATTCCTGCATTGCGGGACGCAGTTCCTCAATCCGGTCTATAACGGGTGTAATCAGCTTCAGTTCCCTCTCACTGTGGGTTCCAAATAATTTGTCAAATATTTTCATGCTGCTCTCCTGTTGCTCATTGCTATCCTGGACATTATATCATGAATCTGAGATCCACGATCAACATTTGCCGCTTGCCGAATGAGCTGACTCATTCTACTCGCTAACGCTCATTATAACACAAAAACACCATTTGGCAAATGATCTTTTCAGCCATACGGCCCAATATCTGTAATCCTGCTCAAAAAAGGCCAATAAGCACAGCCGAAAACCACATGCTCTTCACACTGTGCCCCTCTGTCCAGAAAACAGTTACAGCAAATCCGGGGGAGCTGCTTCAGATATACTTTGCAGCTCCCCCGTCTAATCCGATAAAAAGATATTTAGAAAATAATTTTTAAAATCTGCTGGAACGGCCATGTGAATACAGAATAATCAAAATCGTTTGACCAGCGTGCAAAATCTGCAATTGTCATGGAAAGACAGCTGACCGTCAGTGCCTGGCCAAAGCTTAACAGCAATCCCGCCATAATCCCTGCAACGACTGCGCCTCTCCAGCCACCGGTGGAATTCCCGAAGACGCCTGCCGGCCCGCCGCCGAAGAAACAGGTAATGACCGGAGGAGTCAGCGCATAAAATCCAAGAGCGCCAAACAGTACCACGCAAATGATAACTGTAGACAGACAACTTAAGAAACCAAGCATCACAGCCGTTGGAGCAAAATTAAAGACTACCGGACAATCCAGTGCGGGAACCGCATCCGGAACAATTTTCTCAGAGATCCCTTTAAACGCTTCTGTAATCTCCGCAATCATCATGCTGACACCGGTCAGAACAATGGTGATACCCACGCCGAACATTACCCCCTGAGAGATGGCATACATATAAGCAGCAGTTCCTCCGCTGACATTTTCCTGCACCCATGCCGGACCGGCCAAAGCAACTCCGATCAGATACAGCAATGTCATAATAATCGCAGTAGAAACGGTAATATCTTTCAGGAAGGAAAGTTTCTCCGGAATCTTCAGTTCTTCTGAAGATTCACTCTCATATTTACGGAACACTCTGCCGATCAGTGCCCCCATAATCACGCCAAAGGACGTGGTATGTCCGTAAGCCAGGTCATTGGTTCCGGTCACTTTGCGCATAAACGGCTGTACCAAAGCCGGACTTAGGGTACAATATACGCCAAGCAGAATGCCTCCCACTGCAATCAGCATGGTTTTGTTGGGACTGGCGATCACTTCCACTGCCAGCGCCAGATAGACCAGTGCAATGAAATACGTCTGATGTGCAGTCAAGTAGACATACTTAAATTTGGTCAGACGGGCCAGCAGCAGGTTCACGACAAACCCCACCACCATGATCAGGGCAATGGAAGAAGCCCACTCCGACTCGAAAGCAACTTGCCCGATTCCCGATGCAGACGCCTCTACATGGAAAATCTGATTCAGAATATCTGCAATAGGCATAACAATACCTGCCAGAAGAGACGTTCCCTGGGACAAAATCAAATATCCGATACCCGTTTTCAGTGAACCGGTGATCACATCCTGCAGAGGTTTTTTCTGGAGAAGCAGTCCTGCCATAGCGACCAGACTCAACAGAATAAACGGTTGATTAAATATGTATGTAGTAATAAAGTGAACAATTCCATTTAGTGCAGTCATAAATTTCCCCCTCTTTCCTTAAATAAATTATATGAATTTTTTATCCGTCAGGTATGTTCCGATCTTTGCTTTCAGCTCGTTTTTATCCATCAGGTTCTGGATAACGATCACATCCGGACAACACTTTCGCGCGTCTGCTGCAAAGCTTTCAAATGTTACCATCAGGTCACAAGCCACCCCTTTGGCACGTGACAGGCTGGTGTTTTCCACCTTCACACGAAATGGCAATTGGAACGATTTAAAAGCATCATTGATATTCATACGCAACAGCGTACTTGTGCCCACCCCTGCTCCGCATACGGTCAGCACTTTTAATTCCTTCATAAGTTTTTGCACCTCCCTTCTTCTCTGCCTACAGGTTCCTCATACGCCGATAATATTTATTCACCAGTGCATCATTATGTTCTTTCACATCATCTCTTTCATAGGCCAGATGCCCATTATAATATACATCCGGCGTAATCCCCTGCTTCAGAAGATTATCACAGGTCTGTACCAGCAGCGCCGCCAGCATGTATACAACCGGAATTGTGGAAGTAGCCCCCACTTTCACATCCAGTCCATCCAGCTTCACCGCTGCATCTCCAATCAAAGAACAGTTATCAATGACTACATCTGCAATGTCTTTCAGTTTCTTCCCGCTGGAATGCTGTGTGGTCAGCTGGTCCGCATAGGTTACATTCGTAAATGCAATCACCGGAAGTCCTTTTTCTTTGGCTGCCAGAGCCATATCAACCGTACCGGCGTTATTGCCGGAGTTAGAGAAGCATACCAGTACGTCCGGCGGGGCCAGGCGATTGTACTCGGCAATCACTCTGCCGATGCCCTCTACTTTCTCCAGATAACTGGTCTTTGTGATTTCGTTGATTCCAGATACGGCAGATTCAAATATTGAATGTACATTGGCCAACGTTGCGCTGCGCCAGAATACGTCCTCCGTCACCAGTCCTGAATGTCCGCAGCCAAACATATGGATCAGGCCATCCTGTTTCGTGCATTCGGCAAGAATTTCCGCCGCTTTCATAATGTTCCCACCCTGGGTACGGTATGCTTTGTCCACTACTTCGTTCATAATCTGAAAATACTGCTGCCATGCCTGCATTTTTCGGTTCCTCCTGACTTTCTATTCTTGTTTCATAAACCTGCATCCATCAGAATCGTCTTGACAATTTTACGCGGTTCAGTGATGGACGTGCCAATCACTGCACAATGTGCCCCTGCCTCAAGCGCTTTCTTCATCTTCTCTCCGTTTGTAATACGGCCCTCGGCTACAATATGTTCCACCCCCGCCGCCCGCAATTCCCGGATAATCTCGTAATCCGGATCCGGGCTTGGCAGATGTCCAAATGGCAAGGGGTTTTTGGAATAGGGCGTATAACCGGACAACGTGGTTCCCACCATATCTGCCCCAAAATTCCATGCAGCCACTCCTTCTTCCACGGTAGAGATATCCGCGATAACGAAGGTATGAAATTCTTTTTTTACTGCACTTATGAACTGTTCCAATGTCAGTTCATCATACCGTTCCCGTATCGTCCCATCCACGGCGATCCCGTCTGCCCCGGCTTTCAGAAGCTCTTCCACTTCTTTCAGCGTTGGTGTAATGCGGAAATCTCCGGTGATCATATCACCACTTTTGTAGATTTTCTTCAGCCCAATTACCGGAACATCCACAGCAGCCTTTACTGCAGACACATTTTCCCAGTTGGTTCGGATAGCCTTTGCTCCCCCGGCTATGCAACTTTTGGCTACACATACCATCACCTCCGGCTTTCCCATCTCTTCATTAAAATCCGGCCCCGCATAACAGGAAACAATCAATCCCCCCTGCAGCCGTTCCAGCATCTGTCTCTGGTTCATTTTCAAATTCCACCTCCTCGTTCTTAAAAGCCAATATCTCCGTAAACCGCCGCTTTCTGCAGCCGTTCCATATTCCCTTCACCGGAAATAAACTCTGCCACTGCCTGGAAAAGATCCAGATGTTCGTCGTCTGTACATGCAGCTATGGCAAATACTACATGTACCGGATCGTTGGATTCATTTCCAAAACAGATTCCGTCTTCATAAGTAACAATGGCAATACTGTTCTGTTTTACATTTTTTTCGGGGCGTGCATGCGCCAGCGCCACTCCCGGCATAACGACAATATACGGCCCAAGTTCTTTGATCATCTTGACCATGGCTTCGGTATAGGCCGGCACAATCGTTCCGGCACGCTCCAGCAGGCTGCCTGCCTGACGCACGGCAGTTTCCCAGTCAGCCGCCGGCTGTCTTAGTATGGTTGTCGTATCACTTACATATTTTTTAATGGACATATGATTCATTACCTTCTTCTAAATATTGATACAGCTCCTGAGGGGTGTCTGTCTCGCTCAGTTTTTGTACAGTCACACGTTCCAGTAATTTTAAAAGTCCCCTCAAAGCCTGAATGTGAGACCAGTTGTCAACCGGTGCCAGACAAAACACCAGATAAACCGGATCGTTGGACGGATGATGAAAGCGCACGGGATGTTCCAGTGTAAGCAAACTCATGGACAGGCGTTTTACCCCTTTTCCCACATCTCCATGTACCAGCACAACTCCCGGCATAATGACAATGTAAGGTCCGGCATTCTTTACACTGCTTATAGCAGATTCTGTGAATTCGTCTGTCACATCGCCTGCTTCCACCAGCATTTTGCAGGCCTGTCCCACTGCATCCTCCCAGTCTTCTGCTCTCTTCCGGCAGCTCATGTACTGCGGCCTCAGAAGCTGAGACAGAGACGGCTGTATTCGGTTCATACAGACAGCCAGACCGTTGGATTCAAAGCAGGCTGCCAATCCGGCAGTAAATGCATCCATATCCTGGATCTCACAGTGGTTTTGGACGATACGAACCACCTCTTCAAAAATGCTCACGGTACTGTCTTTCACCTGGTCTCTGGAGCCATACTGCAAAATCATATGTTCAATCTGTTCCCAGTCTTCCTCATCCGGGATCGGTGATACTTTCACCCACGGAACAGAACACTCCGGCAGCGGAACGCTTGTGATCACAAAATCCACATCCGTCTGCTCCAGAACCTGCTGGTTTTCACAAGTAACAACATCTGTTACCCGGATACTCTTAAATCTGGAACATATAAGTTCCCGAAGGAGATTTGCCGTTCCGATTCCATGCATACAGACAATCGCCGTTCTGACCGCTGGCATCATCCGTCTGAGCCGTTCCAGGGAAGCGCAGAAATGCAGTACCAGCCAGGCTATGTCATCTTCCGTGATCCCTTCCAGAAGTCTGCTGTTCAGCCTCTTTAGCGTTCGTTCCAGCGCCTCAAAACATTCTGCATATTCCTGACGTATCTGAGGCAAATTCGGATTCCTGACAGATATTCCGTACCTCAGCCGGAAGACAATAGAGCCAAGAGACGTCTGCATGGACTTGTAGAGTTCTTCATCCCCTGCAAAATCAATCCCCATTTCTTCACTCATTCTGTGTACAAGACAATCCAGCAGCAATTGTACCTCCACCCAGTCATCTTTCAGATAGGGCTCCGGTATCACATACTCCGCACTGATCAGCAAAAGAGACAACGCACACACTTCGTCTTCCGGTAAAGTCATGCGGAATTTTTCAAGAATCATCTCTGCAATCTGCTCTGCATACTGGTATTCCCGTGTTGACCTGACTAGAGAGCGTCCGGCGGGCATAAGCGTTGCCACTCTTCCCTCCCGTATCCTCACCAGTGCCACCACCAGATGCAGTGTGATCATCCGGAATGAATCATATGTCAGCCATTTCTTCATACAATCCGCTTCTGCCATCCGCATAATCTGCCATACCTCCGGCAGAATATCATCACAAAAGAGTTCTCTTGACCATCGCTCCACCATATCGGAGCTTTCAGCCGTTCCCTGATACATTCCAGCAAAGTTTACATGCCTTTCCAGAATCTGTATCCCGAGGCGCCGGATATCCTGTTCTTCCCCTTCCAGAGAACTCCCCTTACTCGCCCGGCTTTCCAGACGAACGCCGCTTCCTTTCAGCTCTGCTTTCAGACGCATCATATCTTTATTAATGCTGCTTTTACTCACACTCATCTGATCAGCAAAATATTGTCCTGTCAGAAGTCTGCTGCCATTTGCCAGCATCAAGAGAAGCATAATGCAACGTCTCTCTTCAGAAGTCATTACATAATCATAGGAACTTAATCCGGACAGCCTCTGTTCCAGACTTGCTCTCTGCTCCTGATCCAGGTTCATGCGCATGCCTTCCGTACCCTCATACTGAGGAAGACTGTATCCTTCCCTTTCCAGAAAAGTATTCGCCTCGTCCATCTCATATCGCACAAGTCTCGGAGAGATTTCCAGATACTCGGCCAATTCTGCCACCTTGTGGAGCCTTCCGTCCATTAATTGTCTGAGAATCAAAACCGTCTTTCTGTTCACCCTACACTCCTTACAGACTGCGTACCCTTCCACGAAAACGCCCGATCAGACGTTCGTTGTATTCATCCCCTCCGGCACAGTTTCCACTTTTAAATACTTCCGGCTCCATCCCCCTCTCGCGCAGTTTCTGGCAGGCCGACAGCATAATCGCATCCGCAATTGCCAACGATGCCACGCTGGAGACCGGCCCAGCTTTCGTACCATCTGAACATACGGCAACACATGCATCTCCTGTTGGTACATGATTGTCAATACACACATCGCATACATCCGGCAGATGCAGCCCTTCTCTATGGCGTGATGGTTTCTCCTTATAATAAAACGAAGAAATACCAAGCACCTTTGTCCCTTTTGCCCTGGCAATTTGCGCCAGCTCAATGACAAATGGATTGATTCCGCTGCTGGATACTGCCAGAAGGCAATCCTTCTTTCCCATGTCATAACGCTCAGCTACCAGTTCGGCATATCCGCTCATCCGTTCGATTCTGCTGCTTTTGGCCGCCCCTTCATGAAGCATTGTGCTTGTCTCAAAAATCGGACATACCGCCCCAAGACCTCCCGCCCGGTAAAAGAGTTCCTCTTCCACCATGTGAGAATGTCCGCAGCCGAACACATACAACATACCATCTGCTGCAAGACTGTCTGAAAGTATCCCTCCGGCACGTTCAATGACCGCCCGTTCTTTTGTCCAGACTGCATCCAGTACGCCGGTCACAACTGCTGCGTATTCTGATACAAAATCCATGTCGTTTTCCCCCTTTCTCCGCTGTCTGCCAGCTCTTAAATCTATTATCTATTATACATATCTCATTTCTTTCTGAAAATATGATAATTTTCCCATACAAAACGACAAATTATGTCACAATAGTGAAATTAAACTGTATATATTTTTATATTTTACTTTTTTACTGGAATATTGATATAGATAATCAAGAAAACTGACATTGCAAACATTTACTCTTTTGTAATCGTTTGACCGCAATTTGAGGATAGACGCTGAATGAAGGCTGTATATCTCCGCTGAAGAAGCGATGCGCCGTAAAAAAGGCCCTGGCGTGTGCCAGAGCCCGTTTTTAAATCTTATACATCCGGTTCCAGGATCCCGTAGGTTCCCCCTTTTCTTCTGTAAACCACATTGATCTCATCCGTCTCCGCATTCACAAAAGCGAAGAAAGCATGTCCAAGCAATTCCATCTGCACGCAGGCATCCTCCGGATACATGGGTTTGATATCGAATTTCTTCGTTCGGATAATCTTGACCTCCTGATCTTCTGTATCCTTCTCCAAAAATTCTTTCTGGAAGTTCCCCCCGCCCTGCTGCCTTGCAATCAGCTTGTTCTTGTACTTCCGAAGCTGACGCTCAATTACTTCTTCCACCAGATCAATGGACACATACATATCTGTGCTTGACTGCTCTGACCGGATAATGTTCCCTTTCACCGGAATCGTCACCTCAATCTTCTGACGCTCCTTCTCTACGCTTAAGGTCACATGCACTTCCGTATCAGGAGTAAAATACCGCTCCAGCTTTTTCAGCTTCTCCGTCACCGCCGACCGAAGGCCATCTGTAATGTCGATGTTTTTTCCGCTGATGATATAACGCATAGAACCACTCCTTTGCTTTTTATTGTACATCCCTGTGCTTTACCTTATTACCCCCGCACAATCCTGATGCCTGTCTTTATCATATCATTTTTCCGGCAATTCCGCAACGAATTTCACAACCTCTTCATAATTCATATTTCCGCCGAACAGGCTGAGAGCGCTTCCGATTGTTACATTCAACCGGTTTTGGCCCAATTCTTTCAGCCTGCGCAGATCCGAGAAACTGCCAATCCCTCCGGCATAAGTAACCGGAATTCCCTGCCACGCTCCCAGAAGGCGTACCAGCGGCTCCTCAATCCCCCGGGCTTTCCCTTCCACGTCCACCGCATGGACAAGAAATTCCGCACAGTGTTCCGCCAGTTCCGCAAGTACCGGCTCTGTCAGTTTTACATCTGTAAACTTCTGCCACCGGTCCGTTACAATATAATACTCCTCCCCCCTTCTCCGGCAGCTCAGATCCAGCACCAAATGTTCTTTACCCACTTGGGTTTCCAGCTTTTGGAGCCTCTCTCTGTTTATCCTTCCGTCACAAAACACATAAGAAGTCACGATCACATGGCTGGCACCTGCTTCCAGATACATGCACGCATTTTCTCCCCGGATCCCGCCTCCTACCTGCAACCCGCCTGGATACTCCCGAAGCGCCAGCATCGCCTGTTCCTTCGTCTTCTCATAATATTCTGTGCCTTCTTTATTCAATAATATAATATGTCCCCCACGGATCCCGCCTTCTCTGTAAAACCGCGCATAAAAACCCGCATCCTGCTCCGATACAAAATTCTCTTCTGCCCGGTTCCCTGCATCGCACAGTGAACCTCCCACAATCTGCTTTACCTTCCCGTTATGTATATCAATACATGGCCGAAATTCCATTGAACGTCCTCCTTGTTTTAAGTTTCTCTTCAGTTCTCCCTGTGTCCGGGAGGAATACCATTCAAAAACGGAGACTGCATAACTGCAGCCTCCGCTCCGCTTACGGCAGGTCTGTTCCGGTTCCGTTTTCCACAGTTCCGTTTGTTGTGCCGTTATTATTGACGTCGCCGTCCACCATGGTATCATTTCCTGTCACATCATTGACCAGATCGTCTACCACATCATTTGCATCATTTCCAATCTCTTCCAGAAGACCATCCCCGTCTACATCCGTATGATCGTAGACTCCGTCTCCATCGGTATCGAAAAGGATATCGTCAATATTCGTTCCGCCCTCTCCGGTATTGCCATCCGTGACCGTCCCATTGTTATTGTCGGTGGTCCCGTTGTTATCTGTGGTGGTTCCATTGTCTGCTCTGCCGCATGCAGTAACAACCATTAATGCTACCAGTAGCAGCATGCCGACACAATACTTTTTCAACTGTTTCATAAATGTCTCTCCTTTTAATTAAAATTAAAGATGCAAAACAGTATTTGACCTGCTGTTACTAATATGGACAACTCTTTTATTTTTATTCAATTTTTAAAATTTAATTTTTATGACTGGGCGTCGATCACATGACTCATCTGATAATATCCCGCCGACTTTCCTGCAAGGAATTTTGCCGCCTGAATTGCACCTTTGCCGAAGATCGCTCTGGAATAAGCCGTATGACTGAATGTGACCACCTCATCTGCACCTGCAAAGATCACATCATGATCCCCAACGATTGTGCCGCCGCGGACTGCAGAGATTCCAATCTCCTTCGGATTCCGCTTTTCATGAAGCTGGCTTCTGTCAAACCTATACTCATATGCGTTTTCAAGAGATTCATTGATGGAGTCTGCCAGCGCCAGCGCAGTGCCGCTTGGAGCATCCAGTTTTCGGTTGTGGTGCTTTTCCACGATCTCAATATCAAATCCGGCAGGTGCCAGAATATTGGCCGCTTCTTTCAAAAGCTTCAAAAGCATATTGACTCCAAGCGACATATTGGCAGATTTCAGAACCGCCACTTTCTTACTGGCCTCATCCACTGCCTGAAGCTGCTCCTCCGTAAGTCCCGTAGTACACAGGACCATAGGAATCTGCCGCTCCACGCCAAAAGCAAGAAGTCCATCCGTCGCCTTTGCAGACGCAAAATCAATGATTACATCCGCCTCCACATGGCAGTCCTGAATATTGGTATATACAGGATATCCGTTGTCACGGCAGTCTGCCAGATCGATTCCCGCCACAATCTCTATCTCCGCGTCATCTTTGATCAGGCCGGTAATCACCTGCCCCATATAACCATTACAGCCATGCATAATCGCTCTGACCATTCTGTTCCTCCAATCTTATGTTCCTTTTTATTTTGCTTTCAGTCCAAAGGCATCCATAGCCGCTTTCAGATTCTTTTGATGTTCTTCTTCCATCTCGGAAAGAGGCATCCGAAGAGGTCCCACTTCCCATCCCAGCAGATTCAGAGCTGCTTTGACAGGGATTGGATTCACCTCACAGAACAGTTGATCAATGAGAGGAAGTGCATCCAGCTGGAGTTTAAGACTTCCTTCCAGATCCCCTGCCATAAATTTTGCCACAATATCATGGGTCTGACGGGGTGCAATATTGGAAAGCACAGAGATCACACCTTTCCCTCCGAGAGACAGAAGAGGTACGATCTGATCGTCATTGCCGGAATAGATATCCAGGGAATCTCCACACAGCTGAGCAATCTTTGCCACCTGAGAGATATTGCCGCTGGCTTCCTTTACAGCTACGATATTCTCCACATTTTTTGCAAGATATGCGATGGTTTCCGGTGCAATATTCACTCCGGTACGCCCCTGGATATTATACAGCACCACCGGTATCTTCACTGCATTGGCAATCTTCGTAAAATGCGCAATCAGTCCTTTCTGCGTTGCCTTATTATAGTAAGGACTCACCAGCAGAAGTCCGTCTGCTCCATACTTTTCTGCCTCCTGCGACAAATATATCGCAGTCTCGGTACAATTAGAACCAGTGCCTGCAACCACAGGAATCCTCTTCGCCACTTTCTCGATTGTAAAACGGATTACTTCCAGATGTTCTTCATGAGACAGCGTCGACGCTTCTCCGGTAGTTCCACAGATAATGATACTGTCTGTTCCATTGGCAATCTGAAATTCCAGAAGCTCTGCAAGCTTCGGATAATTCACCGCACCCGTCTCCGTCATCGGAGTTACAATCGCAACTCCCGCGCCTGTAAAAATCGACATAATTTTCCCCTCCTGAAATTCTTTTGTCCAAATGATCTGAAGTCAAAAACCTTTTCAGCAGACTGCAGGATACCTGCCCTGCACTCTTCGCGTAACTCTGGCCTACTGTCTGCAGGAATAAATAAGAGGCGTGCCAAATGTACGCCTCTCCAGAACCTGAATATCATAAAATGACTCAATTTCACTCGAATCATCTCTGACCGGATAGCGCCTCATCTGCTTCAGATGACAGTCATGTGGTTTTTCACCCCATGCCCAAGCAACAGATCCACAGGAAATCTGTCCTTTCGGCGTTCCTCCCTTTCCTCTGTCTTCCTCTGTGCCTGCACACATCTGCCAGCATACTCATGATTCACGCAACCTCTATCTCTCATTTAACTGTTTTCAATATAGCATCTTCTGATTCCTTTGTCAATATAAGGAACCTATTCCTTCAGCGCCGTAATCTGATACACTCCGTTCGCCCATTCCATTACCTCGGAGCAAAGACGGATACCTGTAAAGATAATCTCTGTGTCTTCAGAAGCTTCCAGAAGAAGAGCCCGGATATCCGAAACTTCAGCGATTCCATAATCCAGAAGTCCCAGAATCTCATCCAGAACCAACACATCGCACTCCCCGGTGGCCAGCACCTTTTTGGCAAAGTTGAGACCATTCTTCATATTCATGACCTCTTCTTCGCGTTCCTTGGCATCCAGCTCTTCAAAGGCCGCTTCTCTGCGCTGAAAACGAAACAGTTTAATCTCCGGCTCCAGCCGCTGAATAAAACTGATCTGCTCCGGCTGCCTGCCCTTTAAAAACTGCACAATAAAAACAGTTTTCCCGGCGCTCGCTTCTCTGATTGCCTGGCCAATCGCAGCCGTCGTCTTTCCTCTTCCATTACCAAAATAGATCTGTAAATTTCCCCTGTCCATAGCTTCTCCACATTTCCTGAATCGAAATAGAATCTTCTATATTTTTCTATCTTACACCAGCACAGGAAGAAATGCAAGACCTTCTGTCAGTCCAGATACTCCAGCTTACTCACAGATACTTCATATGCAACTCTGCGTTCGCTTTCCTCCTCATCTATCTTTTTCATGTATTCCCGACTCTGGATTCTCCCCCAGATCTGGGTATGCCCTCCCACTTCAAAACCGGAAGCAAAGCGGGCGTTCCTCCCCCAGCAGATACATGGAATATAATCGGATTTGCCATAGGGCCTGTTCACTGCCAGCAAAATATCTGCAATCTCTCTTCCCAGCGGTGTCTTGCGATAGACAGGCATCTTGCAGATAAAGCCGTCCAGAAAGATCTGATTGGTCTTGGCATTCTCCACCTCTTCGTCGATAAATTCCAGTTCCCGCACGAAGACGGACAATACCAACCGGTTCTTCTTCTCCTCATGGCGGTTGTAAGAACGGAACTGACCGGTTGCCCGGATATACTCCCCCTGATAGTCCCCGTTCACATCAATCAACCTTTCGGAAATCATCAGCGGTATCACGTCACAGGAATCGCTCAGACGCTTTACGGACACATTCAGCATATAGAAGCCCTCCCCAAAGACTTCATGGCTGAAGGAAAAATCGGAAACGACTTCCCCAACGATAGATACCTGGTTGTTTTCAATAATCTTATCTGACATATTTTTGTTCTCCCTTCTGTTTGACGAAGTGTCTCTTTTCGTATTTTGTCTATAATATATATTCAGCACCTCTTTCAAATATTCCTGTTTTTTTGAAATTTATTCAAATTTTTCCATAATGTCTTTTGATCAGCAGGGATTTTTTCCTAAAATGCTTGTTTTCCTGGGAAAATGTGATACACTATTAAACTTGTAGACAGATAAAAAAGAAGAAAAAAGAGGTAACTGGTTACAAAAGTAAACTGTAACAAAATAGAGATGAGGATGCGATTATTATGAAACGTGAAGATGTGAGAAACATAGCGATCATTGCCCATGTAGATCATGGAAAAACAACACTGGTGGACGAACTTTTAAAGCAGAGCGGTGTCTTCCGCACCAATCAGGAGGTGGCGGAGCGGGTCATGGACTCAGGTGACATCGAACGGGAGCGGGGCATCACGATCCTGTCCAAAAATACGGCTGTCTTCTATAAAGATGTAAAGATCAATATTGTAGACACCCCCGGGCATGCGGATTTTGGCGGCGAGGTGGAGCGGGTGCTGAAGATGGTAGACGGCGTCATCCTGGTGGTGGACGCTTTCGAAGGCTCCATGCCGCAGACAAAATTCGTGCTGAAAAAAGCACTGGAACTGGATCTTTCGGTCATCGTCTGCATCAATAAAATCGACCGGCCGGAAGCACGGCCCGCAGAGGTCATAGACGAAGTCCTGGAACTTCTGATGGACCTGGATGCCTCGGATGAGCAGCTGGACTGTCCCTTTGTATTTGCCTCTGCCAAAGGCGGCTATGCCACTCTGGATCTGGAACAAGAAGCAAAAGACATGACGCCCCTGTTTGATACCGTCCTGGACTATATCCCGGCCCCGGAGGGTGATCCGGAAGCGCCCACTCAGGTTCTGATCAGTACCATTGACTACAATGAATACGTCGGACGGATCGGCGTGGGCAAGGTGGACAATGGAAACGTCACCGTCAACCAGGAAGTGGTCATTGTCAATCACCATGAGCCGGACAAGATCAAGAAGGTAAAGATCAGCAAACTCTACGAGTTTGACGGACTCAGTAAGGTACCCGTAACCACCGCCACGGTCGGCTCCATCGTAGCCATCTCCGGCATTGCGGACCTGCACATCGGAGATACCCTGTGTGCTCCGGAAGCACCCAGTGCCATCCCGTTCCAGAAGATCTCCGAGCCGACGATCGCCATGCAGTTCAACGTAAACGACAGTCCTCTGGCCGGCACGGAGGGAAAATACATCACTTCCCGGCACTTGAGAGACCGCCTGTTCCGGGAGCTGAACACCGATGTAAGCCTGCGGGTGGAAGAGACCGAAAACACTGACAGCTTCAAAGTGTCCGGACGCGGAGAACTGCATCTGTCCGTCCTGATCGAAAACATGCGCCGGGAAGGATATGAATTCTCCGTCAGCAAGGCAGAAGTCCTTTACCGTTATGATGAAAAGGGGAAAAAGCAGGAGCCGATGGAGCTTGCCTACGTGGACGTGGATGATGATTATGCGGGCAGCGTAATCCAGAAGCTGGGCGAACGCAAAGGCGAGCTTTTGAACATGCATACCAACAACAGCGGTTCCACCCGTCTGGAATTTTCGATTCCTTCCAGAGGACTCATCGGTTACCGGGGTGAATTTATGACGGATACCAAAGGAACCGGTGTCCTGAACACCATTTTCAACGGCTACGAGCCCTACAAAGGCGATATTCAGTATCGGAAACAGGGTTCCTTAATCGCCTTCGAGTCCGGCGAATCCATCACCTACGGGCTGTTCAATGCGCAGGAGCGCGGCACCTTATTCATCGGTCCCGGAGAAAAAGTCTATTCCGGCATGGTCGTGGGGCAAAACGGCAAATCCGACGACATTGAACTGAATGTCTGCAAAACCAAGAAACTGACCAATACCCGTTCTTCCAGCGCAGACGAAGCGCTGAAACTGACGCCGCCCAGAGTCTTAAGCCTGGAGCAGTGCCTGGAATTCATCGACACGGATGAACTTCTGGAAATCACTCCAAAGAGTCTCAGAATCCGCAAAAAGATCCTGGATCCCACCATGCGCAAGCGGGCGGCCATGCGGAAAGAATCGGTCTAAAATTGTTGTTTGGAAAATCCGGCCAGAATATATGGCCAAAGATATCATGATAATCATAGCATATGGACCGGTAAAATGCAACTGCTGCAAAACGGGTCCATCCCCTCCGGGGAGCAAAAGAAAACACACCCTTGTTCACGGAGGACATATTGATAAAATGCGGACTCGGTCCGGTCTGAATTGGGAAGACATTCAGGCCGGACCGAGTTCTTTCATGAAATTTCCGGGGCTCTCAATCTGTTTCGTTTCCGGGCTTATACTGCATCGCTCCCGCCGGACTCAATCCCACCAGAAGTACCAGACATCTGAATTTTCAAGCCCTGCTGCCAGCTCCGATATTTGACAGGTCCGTGTCCCCTGGTTCACCCGGTCGGTACAGAAGGCATAGTGCTCCTTTGCCGCCTCCAAACGGTCTGCGCCGTTTAATCTGCGGGGTGCGTAGAATTCCATCACGTCATGGGTAAAGACCGCCGGAACCGCGCCGTATCTTTCGTACCAGTATTTGCACACAGCCATCATATCCTCCGGCCCGGGACAGTCGTTCCAGCCTCCCATGGGCAGGTATCCGATCATTTCCCACGGATGACGGACCGGAAGCTTGAGAAGTATCACGTCCTCCTCCAGCATATCATCCTGAAAAGAACAGTATCCGATAAAATGATGCAGTGTTTCCCCTTCGGTTTCTTCCCCGATCAGACGGTCACGGGACTCTGCTTCGTAATCCTCCAGATATTCCTCCAGGCGTTTTGTCAGGATTTCTTTTCCATTGCTGCCGCAGTCTGCAATGGTCTGCTCCCGGTTGTACCCATCCTGTACGACGATCTCCAGCCATTCCTCCACATACGCATCGACCAGAAGAACTGCCGGCCAAAAACCGCCCTTCTCTCCTTCCTTCAGAGCCTCCATGTAAGCCTCTTCCACCTCCCATGGCTCACTGCCTTTTTCAAACAGGGTGTACTCACAGCCAAAGCTCTCCGCGATCTGTTTTGTTCTGGAATCCATTCCATCGTCCCTCCTTATTCTTTTCTGCTCTTTTGAATGTGCCGATTTTGCCGGTGTCTTTGACCCTGTCATCGGCACCTATGATGTTTGGTCTCACCGGGGAAACCGCAGTTATCGAAAGCACAATCACCTGTGCTGCTATTCGGAAGCAGAAACCGGTCCCTGACCAGTCAGCACCGTTTTGCCCTCAAACGCAAAGCCATACTGTCGGATGCGTCCGGCCGGTATGCCTTTTGCCTCTAAAGATGCCGCATACTTTTTTCTTCTTTTTCATGCCCTCATAATCCTGCAATTGGTGAAAATACCTGAATCCGTCACTTTATGATTATTTATTAATATACCGCAATTTCATTGCAAAATCAATAGACAGGAAAGCGCATGGACGGTTATGGCCAGAGCAGGCCCAACACACAAAAAAGGACACCACAAAACCATCCCGTCAGGGTAATAAAGTGATATCCTTTTTCATTCACAGCAGGCTTTGGGCCGTTTCAGTGAAAATCGTATCTTTCACTGATACTTTTCCCACCGACTTCCATATATTCCAGACACTCCCACATACAGCCGAATTTCTCCCGGGTGGTCACCTGATGAAGATACGTCCAGTGCTCCTTATCCGGAGAGACGAATAAAAGCTCCACACCCTGATCTTCTCTGGTTCTGGCCCCCTGGATCATGTAATAGCGGTCCCCTTCTTTCCACACTTTGGGGTCCCGCACATGACAGGTCACAGACGGATGATTGGAGAGCACCCGGGACACCGTCTCCCTTCTTCTTGCTTTCTTCTGTCATTGATCTGCAGAAATCCTGTTCTGTTGTTTCTTTCTTATGAGAAAGTCATGCATCCAGACCGGTCAGCGCCTGCCGGAAAAAGAGGCCGCGCAGCATACAAGCAGTCCGGACAGCACAGGAACATACACGGCCCTTCCAGCCATGCCTGTACGTTTTCTCCATGACATTCTGGACAGACCGCTTTTCGCATGCCGCGGGTCCGGATACAGTTTTTGCACAGCTCCTGCTCCATAACCGCTCCTCTTTTCGGATCACCGCCGCCTCGCATCTCTCTGCCAAAAATAATTCAGCCCTTTTCTTTTGCAAATACCTCCATGGCCGCCTCTTCTTCATACTGCCTCATATACAGCTCGTGGTAATACCCGCCCTGATCCAGAAGTTCCCGATGGGTTCCCCGCTCCAGAATCTTCCCGTCTTTCACCACCAGGATCAGATCTGCTTTTCGGATCGTGGACAGCCGGTGAGCGATCACAAAGGATGTATGGCCTTTCAGCAGATGTTCCACGGCATCCTGAATCAGACGCTCGGTCTTTGTGTCGATGGAGGAAGTGGCTTCATCCAGGACAAAGATCGCCGGGTCTGCCAGAATCGCCCGGGCGAAGGAGATGAGCTGTTTTTCCCCCACGGAAAGCCTTCCGCCGCTCTCTCCCACATTGCTTTCGTATCCCTTTGGAAGTTTCGCCGCCACCGTGTCCGCAGATACCTGTCTGGCCGCTTCCTCCACTTCCTCGTCCGTAGCCGAAAGCCGCCCATAACGGATATTTTCCCGCACGGTTCCGGAAAACAGATGCGGATTTTGGAGCACATAGCCCATCTGGCTGTGCAGCCACAGCTGGGACCGCTCCCGGTAATCCACACCGTCAATGAGGATCCGGCCTTCTGTCGGTTCAAAGAAACGCCCGAGCAGGTTCACCAGCGTGGATTTGCCGGCGCCTGTCTCTCCCACAATGGCCACATTCATGCCGGCAGGCACATGGAGGTGAAAATGCTCCAGCACATACTCTTTTCCGTCCGGATACCGGAAAGAAACATCCTCAAACACCACGTCTCCCCGGATCCGCTCCCAGTTTTCTTTTTTCGCCGTAAATGCATCTCCGTACCGGGCTGTAACCGCTTCCCGGTCCACTACATTGGGCTGCTGCTCCAGAAGGTCCATGACCCGCTCGATATTGGCCTGGCAGGAAATCAGTTCCGACAAAAGCCTGGCCAGCTGCTGGATCGGTTCAAAGATCACAACCGCATAAGATATAAATACGGACAGCGTGCCAAGCTGCATGAGATCTTCCTGCACCATGCCGCCCCCTTTTGTCAGCACAATGGCGGAAGCTACGGAGCCGAAAAAGAGGATCAGCGGAATGTACACTGCATTCAGCTTTGCCGCGCGTCTGGAAGCCTGATGCATCTCTGTGGTCTTTTTAAAAAATTCCCGGTCATTGTTTTCTTCGATCACCATGCTTTTGGAGGTCCTGACTCCGGTGATTCCTTCATTGTAGGCACTGGTAATCTGGGAATTGATCCGGCGGATCTTCCGGTTCCAGTTTAGAATTTTATTCTGAAAATACACGGTCAAAAATCCGATCCCCGGAACCACCAGCATGATAATCAGGGCCAGTTTTGCATTTAAGAAGAACATGACTCCAAATACCGTGACCACATAGAGAAAGGCCCAGAACATATCCACCAGCCCCCAGGCGACCATGGACGCAATTTTCAGCGTATCGCTCATGACCCGGGCGTGGATATAGCCCACGGGTGTTGTGTTATAGTAGGAGAAGGACAGGGTTTGCAGATGTTCAAACTGTGCCCATTTCAGATCCCGCCCCACATTCATCTCGATGGTTGTGGCCGCATGGACGGAAAAATACACACTGACGGTCTGGATAACGATCATCAGCACATAGATGACCGTAAACGGCCGGATACCGTCCAGTGTATGCTGCGTAATAAAGCGGTCAATGGCATAGCTCTGAAACAGCGGCACCAGAATATCCACTGCTGCCAGAAAGATATTGAGCCCCATGGTAATGAGAAAATATTTTTTATAGGGTTTAAAAAATGGAACCATCTTCGCCCAGATCTGAAAGCTGAACGGTTTGTGATACTCCTGCTCTTCGTATGCTGCCATATGGTCTCACCTCTCTTCCCGGTCCATCTGGATTTTATAAATCTGCCGGTAAATCCCGTCTCTTTGAATCAGCTCTTCATGAGTTCCCATCTCCTGTGCCCTGCCCTGATTCAGCACCAGAATCTGGTCTGCTCCCATCAGGGTCGTAATCCGGTGAGAGATCAGGATCACCGTGGCATCCTTTTGCTGTTCCTCCAGTGCCTTTCGGATCTCATGATCTGTCTGTGTGTCCACCGCGGACAGGGAATCGTCAAAGACCATGACCGATGCTTTTTGAAGCAGCATCCGGGCAATGGCCACCCGCTGTCTCTGCCCGCCGGAGAGGGTCACGCCCCGCTCTCCAACCAGTGTCTCGTAGCCGTCTGCAAAATTCATAATGGACCGGTCCACACAGGCAGTCCGGGCCGCACTCCGGATTTCCTCCATCCGGGACCCGGGCGCAGACGCCGCGATATTTTCCCGGATCGTCCGGGAGTAGAGAAAGGGTTCCTGCAACACCATGCCCACATGGCGGCGCAGCCAGGCCAGAGGAAATTTACGGATGTCGACACCGCCCAGCGTGATGGTTCCTTCTTCCAGTTCATACAGCCTGGTTAAAAGCTGAACAACCGTGGATTTCCCGCTTCCGGTCCCGCCCAGGATCCCAAACGTCGTTCCCTGAGGAATCGTAAAAGACACATCATCCAGCACCTGTTTTCCCTGCTCATAGGCAAAGGATACATGGGAAAAGACAATGTCCGTGGACCCCGGAAGCACCGGAGCCGGTCTGCCTGCGGCTTCTGCCGGTATGGCACTCTCTGTGCTCATCTGGCCGGATATGTTTGACGGTACGGTGTCATCCGCTTTTTCCCCGCCGGACACGTTTGGCGATCCGATACCCTCTGCTCCCGTCTGACCGGGCGCGTTTGACGGTACGGTGTCATCCGCTCTCTCCCTTCCGGACATGAGGCCGCCATATGCTTCTTCCTCACCATGGATGATATACCCCACACGCTCAAAAGACACCCCCGCCTTGCTCATGTCGGACAGAATGCGCCCCAGCCCCCGGACCGGCCATACCAGCACTGCATTGTAGGAGGCAAATGCCACGAATTCTCCCACGGACATATGGCCGTGGACTGCTTCCATGGCACCCAGTACCACCACTGCCGTCACCTGCAACCCCGTGATCAGATCTCCCACGCCCCAGTACAGACCGGACAGGGTTCCCAGCCGGATCCACAGCTTTGCAAATGCTTCATTTTTCTCCCGGAACCGGTCCATCTCGTACTGTTCCCGGCCAAAGGCGCGCACTACCCGCACGCCGGTGGCATTTTCCTGCACCACTGTGGAAAGTTCCCCTTCCGCCTCGTCTGCATCTGTGAACCGCCTGGCAATCAGCCGGTAAAAGACCGCCGAATACAGGATTACCACCGGCACAAATAACAGCACCACCAGAGCCAGTTTACGGTTCATGGATGCCATCACCGCAAAGGAAATCCCTACCAGAAACGCCGTCCGAAACACCTCCAGAAACTGCGTCACGACAAAATTGCGGATCACCTCCACATCCGATGTACAACGTTGGATAATATCACCGGTCTGGTTCTGATCATGCCAGCTCATGGGAAGCCGCTGCACATGGGAAAAAAGGGCATTCCGCATGTTTCTTGCAAAATCTTCTCCCGCACGGGCCGTGCAGGCGCGGGTCAGAAACATGAACAGCCCCGAAAGCACAGCCACCCCAATGATGGCCAGCGATAAGACCCACAGATGCTCTCTCAGATATGGATAGCCGCCCCCGCCCAGCACTTTGTCGATACCGAATCGAAAGATCTGCGGCGTCACTGCATTCAGCCCCGTGGTCACAAAGGAAGCCGCCGCCGCACACAGAAAATAGCGTTTGGAGCCATGGAAATATCGTAAAATCAGTTGGATTTTTCTTTTCATATTTACACTTTCTACTGCAAAAATTTCCTAATCCGTTTCCTCATATACATAGTCCTTGAAATAGTCTGTCTGCTTCTGATTATCCAGCCATAATTCAAACCACCCCAAAAAGTCCTGCCGCTCACAGCAGGGCTGGACGCCCACATCCGTAAAGTTCCAGACTTCCCCCCGGCATTTCCCTGTTACAATCAGACGATAACTTATGTTGCACCCAAGGTTGATCAGTTCCATATTTCCCCGATAAACTTTATGTTTCATGTCAGCCTCGATGATATCCGAGTCCCTTTCATCGTCTTCCCAAATCCAGAATTGATCAAGCAGAAAGGGGGCGGCAAGGTCCTGGCACGGACTGCTTTCCAGATCGTTCAGGCGGCGTCCTTCAAACATATGTTCGCATCCATTTCCGATATCTTTCAAAAACATGCGATATGTCCGGGGCAGTTTAATTTTGTGGCAGTCTTCAAACGCCGCAATGGCTTCTTCCGAAAGACATTCTCCCATTTTAATATGAAGTGCACTTACCTTCTCCCGGATCCGTCTGATCACGTTTTCATAATCCTTCGATTCGTAAACCGGCATACTCATCTCTCCTTGTATTATAAATCTGCGACTCATGACCGGCATTCGCCGACCGACGAATGCGCAGGCTCATTCTTCCCGCTTATGCTTATTATATCACTATTTTCTGATCTGTTCTACAGGCTGAAGACAGTCTGAAAGTACTGTTTCCAGTGCTTTCCTGCTGTTTTTCCAATCTTACAGTTTATATAACATCAGCTTTTTCCGGGCAAAAAAAGGAAATAAAACGGCATTTCGAGCAATTTTTATTTTTGAAATATTGTATTTCAGAACT
>CAJTTI010000032.1 GCA_910579225.1 uncultured Lachnospiraceae bacterium
AAGGATATGGGAAATATGCTGGAATATATGGATATGCTGAACGATCTGGATACAGACGGGGTGGAACCTATGCCTCATGTATTTCCGGTCAGCAATGTATTTCGGGAAGATGTGGTTGTGAACGAGGATATGAGAGAACAGATTCTGGCCAATGCACCGGCAGAGAAAGACGGCGCATTTAAAGTGCCAAAGACGGTAGAATAGGAGGGCGTTATGAAAGAGCTGATGAGTTTGACTGCCCTGGAACTGGGAGAAAAGATACAGGGCGGAGAAGTCACGGCCGTGGAAGCGGCAGAGGCGGCCCTGTCACAGATTCACAGACTGGAGCCGGTATACCACTGTTATGTGACGGTGGATGAAGAAAGAGTCCTTGGACGGGCGGAGGAAGTGGATCAGAGGATCCGGCGCAAAGAGTTGACTAGTCCGCTGGCCGGCGTGCCGGTGGCGGTAAAGGACAATCTATGCACGGAAGGGCTTTTGACTACCTGCAGTTCAAAAATATTGTATAATTTTAAACCCGCCTATACGGCGGAGGCAGTGAAGAATCTGGAAAATATCGGTGCAGTGGTCATCGGTAAAACAAATATGGATGAATTTGCAATGGGAAGCACCACGGAGACATCATTCTTCGGCCCTACGAAGAATCCGTGGAATCAGGAACATGTACCCGGCGGTTCCTCCGGGGGAAGCTGCGCCGCGGTGGCGGCAGAGGAATGCAGCTGCGCCCTTGGATCGGACACCGGCGGCTCTATCCGGCAGCCCAGCTCTTTCTGCGGAGTGACAGGCATAAAACCCACATACGGGACCGTATCCCGTTTCGGGTTGATTGCTTATGGTTCGTCTCTGGATCAGATTGGACCAGTGGCGAAGGACGTGTCGGACTGTGCGGCGCTTCTGGAGGTTATTGCTTCTTATGATCCGAAGGACAGTACTTCTGTGCAGCGCAGAGACTGTGATTTTACAGATGCACTCCGGGAGGATGTCAGGGGACTTCGGATTGGTATCCCGAAGGACTATTTTGGGGAAGGATTAAACCAGGAGGTCCGGGAACGTATTCTGGGAGCGGCGAAAGTATTGGAAGAAAAGGGTGCGGTTCTGAAAGAATTCGATTTAAGTCTGGTGGAGTACGCCATACCGGCTTATTATATTATTGCATCTGCTGAGGCGAGCTCCAACCTGGCTCGGTTTGACGGCGTCAAATACGGTTATCGTACAGAAGCCGGTGAAGGGCTCCATGACATGTATAAGCGATCCCGAAGCGAAGGCTTCGGTACAGAAGTCAAACGCAGGATTATGCTGGGATCTTTTGTCCTGAGTTCCGGTTATTATGATGCCTACTATCTGAAAGCATTGAAGACCAAGGCATTGATTCGCCGGGCATTTGACCGGGCTTTTGAAGAATGCGACGTGATTCTGGCCCCTGCCGCCCCCGACACGGCGCCGAGGCTGGGAGAGTCCCTGCGGGATCCCATACAGATGTATCTTGGGGATATCTATACCATTGCTGTTAATCTGGCCGGTCTGCCGGGAATTACCGTGCCCTGCGGCAGGGACAGTCGGGGACTTCCTATTGGCATGCAATTGATTGGAGACTGTTTTCAGGAGAAGAAGATTCTTCGGGCAGCCTATACGTTTGAACGGACCAGGACCTATGAACATTGTCCGGCAGCACAGGAAGGAGAGGGAAGAGGATGAGACAGTATGAGACTGTGATCGGATTGGAAGTCCATGTGGAACTTGCGACGAAGACAAAGATCTTCTGCGCCTGCAGTACAGAGTTCGGCGGCGCGCCTAATACCCATACCTGCCCGGTATGCACCGGTATGCCGGGGGCTCTGCCGGTATTGAACCGAAAGGTGGTGGAATATGCAGCGGCAGTTGGGCTTGCTACTAATTGCGTGATTAACCGGCGCTGCAGGTTTGACCGGAAAAATTATTTCTACCCGGATAATCCTCAGAACTATCAGATCTCTCAGCTTTATGAGCCGATTTGCAGGGACGGGTACGTGGAGATCGATACTTCTGCCGGTCCGAAGAAGATCGGAATCCATGAGATCCATATGGAAGAGGATGCGGGTAAATTGATTCACGATGAGTGGGAAGATTGTTCGCTGATAGATTTTAACAGGAGCGGGGTGCCGCTGATCGAGATTGTATCGGAGCCGGATATGAGAAATGCTCAGGAAGTGATTGCCTACCTGGATAAGCTTCGTCTGATTATCCGGTATCTGGGGGCTTCTGACTGCAAGCTGCAGGAAGGCTCCATGCGGGCAGACGTGAATCTGTCAGTGCGGGAACTGGGATCTGAAAAGTTGGGAACACGTACAGAGATGAAGAACCTGAACTCTTTTAAAGCTATTGCAAGGGCCATTGAGGGAGAAAGAGAACGGCAGATTGAACGGATCGAGATGGGACGGCCGGTGATTCAGGAAACCCGCAGATGGGATGATAATAAGGAATCATCTCATGCCATGCGTTCTAAGGAGGACGCACAGGATTACCGGTATTTTCCGGAGCCGGATCTGGTTCCGATTGTGATCAGCGATGAGTGGCTGGCCTCCATCAGGGAAAAGCAGCCGGAACTCCGGACAGAGAAACTACTCCGGTATAAGAAGGAATTTGATATTCCGGAATATGATGCACAGATTATTACGTCCGCAAAGAAGATGGCGGATATCTTTGAAGAAACAACTGCCATCTGCAGAAAGCCGAAGAAAGTGTCCAACTGGCTTATGGGGGAGACTATGCGGTTGATGAAAGAACATGGGGTGGAGGCCGAAGAACTGGCATTTTCACCGGGAAACCTGGCAAAGCTGATTGAACTGACTGACGGAGGAACGATCAACAGTTCTGTAGCCAAGGAAGTTTTTGAGAAAATATTTCTGGATGATACAGATCCGGTGCAGTATGTGAAGGAGCAGGGTCTTCAGACGGTCAGTGACGAAGGGGCGCTCCGGGCGGCAGTCGAGAAAGTGATCGCACAAAATCCGCAGTCTGTGTCCGATTACCAAAATGGCAAAGAGAAAGCGTTGGGCTTTCTGGTTGGGCAGACCATGAAAATTATGAAGGGGAAAGCAAATCCGGGACTGGTGAATCGGATGCTGAAGGAGCTGCTTTGATCCAGGCAGCGCAGAGCTTTCAAGAGTATCGTTCCATACCGGACGGAGCGCAGACAGAAAAACTGCAGTGACAGTATCGCAACCGAAGGAATCCGACATCCTTCGGTTGTTTTTGCAGAGATAACCCGTTATACTGAAATCTGTGGATGAGATATGGGAAAGGAAGAGGGGTTTTAATGAAGGAACAGAATCATGATAAGAAGAGCTTTCCTGTACTGCCGGCAGTGTTTGCCGGGCTTTTACTGGCAGTATCAGCAGTTTATGCCGGAGGTTTTCTCTATTATCAGAGTCATTTCCTGCCTGGTACACAGATTGACGGGATAGATGTGTCTGGTATGACTACAGAAGAACTTGGGGAACAGATCAGGGATTATCTTCTGTGTATTGCAGAGAGGAAGGCAGACGGCTCCGTACTGGAAGAGGATATTCAAGGCAAGGAGATTGGACTGGGTTATGTATCAGAGGAACCGATTCGGGAGATTCTCAGGGAACAGAACCGGTATCAATGGTTTTTGCCTCAGACGGAAAATCACCGGACGGAAGGCCTGATTGCCTGGGATGAGGAGAAGATGGAAAGGAAGATCGACGGATTGCAGGGATTTACGGAAGGTTTTGCCACAGCTCCTACGGATGCATACATATCGGAATATATGCCGGAAGAAGGCTTCACGATTGTTCCGGAGACTCAGGGGAACGAGCTGGACAGAGACAGAACTGGGGAGGCAGTCAGAGAAGCGGTGGCAGCCCTGGCTCAGCGGCTGGATCTGGAAGAAGCGGGTTGCTACCGTACTCCTTCTGTGACCTCGGAAGATGAGAACTTACAGCAGATATTAAAACAACTTCTACAGTATACAGATTTTCAGATTACATATACATTCGGAGAACATACAGAGGTGCTGGATGGAGAGACCGTCAGCAGCTGGCTTTCGACGGATGGTACGGAGGTGAAGCTGGATGAAAGCCAGGTGGAAGCTTTTGTGGTGTCTCTTCGAAAACGTTATGACTCAATCTTTCGCCCTCGTACTTTTATGACCAGCTATGGAAAAGAGGTTACCATCAAAGAGGGAGACTATGGCTGGTGGATGAATTATACCAGGGAGATTCAGGAACTGTCGGAGATGATCCGGAGAGGAGAGAGCGGAGAACGAACACCTGTTTACTATCAGACAGCAGCCCGGTACGGAAAACCGGACTACGGAGATACGTATGTGGAGATCAACCTGACTGCTCAGCACCTTTTCCTGTACAAAGACGGTAATCTGATTCTGGAGTCTGATTTTGTGTCCGGCAGTTCTGTCCGGGGGGACGATACGCCTCCGGGGGTATACGGGATCACATATAAACAGAGAAATGCCACACTGGTAAATGAGGATTATGAGACACCAGTTTCTTATTGGATGCCTTTTAACCGGAATATTGGCCTGCATGATGCGGGCTGGCGGAGAACTTTTGGAGGTACAATCTATAAGACCAATGGTTCTCACGGCTGCGTCAACCTGCCTCCTTCTGCTGCCAGAGAAATATATGAAAATGTTCAGAAAGGGACGGCGGTGATCTGTTATCAGCTGCCTGGGACAGAAGCCGCCGTGATGGAGAAGTGAGCGGGTGGACGATAACCAGAAAGTGCTCTTTTTCTAAAAAAAATATAAAATGATGGAAAAAAAAGAAAAGTTATGTTAACATAATAACCATACGAAAAAGAGATAAGGGGGAAATGAATGGGTTATTACGAAAAATGGAGTGAATTTACGGAGAAATATCAGAAGTTGTGTCGTGAAAACGACACGATTTCTGATGAGCTGTTCAAGGAATTCGGCGTAAACAGAGGTTTAAGGGATATCAATGGTAATGGTGTACTGACCGGCCTTACCAATATATCCAAGATTGAATCTTCCAGAATGGAGGATGGTAAAAAGATTCCATGTGACGGTGAACTATGGTACAGAGGTTATAATGTGATTGATCTGGTCCGCAGCATTCCAAAAGATGCATTCGGGTTCGAGAAAACAGCATATCTTCTTCTGTTTGGCGAGCTTCCTTCTAAGGAAGAGGAAGCAGAGTTTCGGGATCTGGTGGCGGCCGGAAGAGAGCTGCCGACGAATTTTACCAGAGACGTGATTATGAAGGCGGCTAATAAGGACATTATGAACTCCATGACCAGAAGTATCCTGACACTGGCTTCTTATGATGAGCAGATGGCGTCTAATGAGGTGGGGAATGTGATTCGTCAGTGCCTGAATCTGATCAGTGTATTTCCTATGCTGGCAGTCTATGGATATCATGCATACAACCATTATGAGCGGGATGAGAGCATGTATATTCACAGGCCCAATCCAGAGCTCTCCACGGCGGAAAATCTTCTTATGATGCTGAGACCGGATAAGAACTATACATTTCTGGAGGCAAAGGTGCTGGATGTGGCGCTGATGCTCCATATGGAACATGGAGGAGGAAATAACTCCACCTTTACAACCAGGGTGGTCAGTTCTTCCGGTTCTGATACGTATTCTGCCATTTCGGCAGCCATGTCTTCTCTGAAGGGACCGAAGCACGGCGGAGCGAATATCAAAGTTATGGAGATGATGAGCGATATCAGGGAACATGTACGAGATTATTCGGACAAGGAAGAAATAGCAGCTTACCTGGGGAAACTTCTGGACGGGGAAGCTTTTGACGGGAAAGGCCTGATCTATGGGATGGGACATGCAGTGTATTCTCTTTCTGATCCCCGTGAGCGGGTGTTCAAAGAGTTCGTGGAGCAGCTGTCTGTGGAAAAACACCGGGAAGAAGATATGGAACTGTATAACAACATTGAGACGATTGCCCCGGAGCTGATTGCGAAAAAACGGAAGATTTATAAGGGTGTCAGTCCCAATGTGGATTTTTACAGCGGGTTTGTATATGAGATGCTTGGGATACCTGTGGAACTGTATACACCGATCTTTGCCATTGCCAGGATCGTCGGATGGAGTGCTCACCGGATTGAAGAGATCATCGGCATGAGCAAGATCATCCGTCCTTCTTATAAGAGTGTGATGAAAGAACGGAAACTGGAATGGTAATATAAATGAGAGCTGCTGCAAAATGTATCCCTGCCTGTACACTGAGCACACAGGCGGGATCACATTTTGCGGCAGCCCTTTTTTCATTACAAGACAGATTTATTCAAGTACAAGTTCTTCCCAGCGTGTATCGGATACAAGGGCAATATAAGTCTTGCCTGTATTCAGAACGATTTCGCTGCCGTCTGCGGCATAAAAACGAGTCGGATCCATATCGTGTCCCTTTGACCAGGTGACCGGGATGGCTTTTCCTCCGGTGATATAGTATCCGCTGAGGCCGCTCTTATCCAGAATGTTGAACTGCATATAGCCGTTGTTGTCATACTGGGTATGGGGAGCGCACTGGATCAGGACGTTGGTGAAAGCAAGCTGTTTGTTGCCGTTTGCCGGATCTGTATGCTTCATGCCATATTCCGAATACAGATATGTATTGCTTGCGGCGTCATAGTCCAGCTGCGATCCGTTGTGATCGAAGGGCAGGTCCACCAGTGTACAGTCGAAGGAATCAGACAGAGAAGACAAGTCTGCCGGATTGGCCTCGCTTGCGAACTGCCAGTGAGCTCCGGGGTAATGCTCAGTATATTCAGTGGCAATCTTGGCGGATTCCATCTTGCTGGCGATCTCACCAGTGGTGACATATTCAGTAAATTCACTTCTTTTTCCATTATTGATCCGGGCAAAGCCTCCGCTCAGATGATCTACCCACGGATTATTCAGATAGGGCTTAATATAGAAGGGACCACCATCGTGAATAAGCACTGCATTGTATTCCGGAGCAATCATAAAGTTGGTGGGACGTACGCTTCGGATGCTGCCGAACTGCGTGATCTTATCCCAGTCTTTTACAAGCGCCATAAAACGGGTGATCTCTCCATTAGCGGTACTGTTCATCATTTCGTAGACAATGTCTGCCTGGGTCAGTCCATAATGAAGCAAAGCTGTTTTCTCATTGTCTACCATGATTGCAACGGGTCTCTGGTTTCTGAGGGATTCGTCAATCCATTCGTTGGTGAGTTCGCTGCGGTACATTCCTTCGCGGGTTTCCTCCTCCACGACTTCCGGTGCTTCTTCCTCTTCTGGCTCTTCTTCAGAAGTTTCATCAGATTCAGAAATATCCGTGACAACAGGTGCGACATCATCATCTTTGCCGCCACATCCGGTCAACATCGTACAGGTCAGTACGGCAGATAAGAAAAGCAGTAAAGTTTTTTTCTTCATTTAAAATAAATCCTTTCTTTCGTTTTTCTTTAAGACGTTCTCAGTATACACTACTTTCAGAGATTTTTAAAGATTTAATCACAATTTTATCACAATTCCCTGCTATAGTAGATTTATCCAAGGAGGAGAGCCACAGAAAGGAGTAATAATTATGTATGATGAAATCAACAATAATGCAGGATCAGGCAGTTACTATAATACAAACGGCGGCTATGTTCACTATGATTCTTCAGAACATCTGAATCAACCGAAGAAAAAGAAAACAGGCGGATTCAAAAAGACGGTCGCAAAATGTCTGGTGCTGGCGCTGGTATTTGGAAGCGCATCCAGTATGGCGTTTATGGGAACCAACTATATTGGGAAACAGATGTTTGGAGACAAGGTAACAACAGAGAATGCCGGCAGCAGCAATACAGAGACTGTAACGCCTACAACGACAGTGGCAAACGCCGGTTCGGATGTTTATGATGTGTCAGATATTGTCCAGAACTGTATGCCGTCAGTAGTATCTATTACCAATGTAGGTACTATGGAATTCCGGACTTTTTTCGGAACTTACGAACAGGAAAGTCAGTCCAGTGGTTCGGGCATTATAATAGGAAGAAACGATTCAGAGATTGTCATTGTGACCAACAATCATGTGGTATCCGGAGCAAAGGAGATCAGTGTTTACTTCAATTCCGACGGGGAAGATGCAGACGAGGATAATGTGATCTCAGCAAAGGTAAAGGGAACGGATCCCGGTAAAGATCTGGCAGTCATTGCAGTTCAGGTAAAGGACATTCCGAAGGAGACTCTGGACATGATTAAGATTGCAGCGATTGGTGATTCCAGTACCATGGAAGTGGGGGAACCGGTAGTTGCCATCGGCAATGCATATGGATATGGGCTTTCCGTGACTTCTGGTATTGTCAGTGCTCTGAACCGTGAAGTGAGTGTAACTTCCGATGGAAATACCATTACCAATCGTCTGATTCAGACAGATGCGGCGATTAATCCGGGCAACAGCGGAGGTGCGCTCCTGAACAGTAAAGGGGAGCTGATCGGTATCAATTCCGTAAAATTTATCTCGGAAGATGTGGAGGGCATGGGATATGCAATTCCGATCAGTGATGTGGAATCCATCATTGGTGATTTGATGAATAAGGTAACCAGGGACAGGGTGAGAGAAGAGGACAAAGGTTATCTTGGGCTTAATGGTGTGGATGTGACTTCAGATGCTTCCCAAAGCTATGGGATGCCGGAGGGCGTCTATATTAACACGATTACAGAAGGAGGCGCAGCAGATCAGGCAGGAATCCAGAAGGGCGATATTCTTACAAAGCTGGACGGCACCCGCATTACGGGTTATCAGCAGCTGAGAGATACGCTTGGCTATTATTCTGCAGGAGAGACCATTTCCGTCACGATTCAGAGACTGGAAGATGCAGAATATGTGGAAAAGGTACTGGATATTACGCTTAGCAGCGGAGCTCAGATTGGAGTGGGCAATGAAGAATAAAGGATGAAGATTCGGCTGCCGCAGATTGCAGAGGAAACTCTGGCCTGCGGCAGTTCGGTATGTTATGGAAACTTTTCCATAAATTTTCGCAGGTCGTCATCCAGGTTTATAAAAACTTTACTTGCAGGACATGTGGGGGTATTATATAATCAGTACGAATGAGAAAAGGGGATCATAAGCATGGATATTGAAAATAAAGATCTGGAACTTGAGAAAAAGAAACAGGAAGAACAGAAGCCGGAAGAGAATGATTATGAAAATGTCTGTTTTGTCTGTCACAGACCGGAGAGTAAGACTGGGAAGATGATTCAGCTTACCAAAGATATTCATATCTGCCCGGAGTGTATGCAGCGAACCATGGATATGATGAGCGGAAGCAATGTGGATTACAGCAAGATTGATTTCTCCAGAATGCCGAACATCAGTATGATTAATCTGGCGGATCTTCAGAATATGATACCAAAGCGACAGAAGGTGAAGAAGAAAGAGCCGAAGAAGCAGGAGGAGGCGCAGAAAGTATTTGACGTGCGTTCCATTCCGGCGCCGCATAAGATCAAAGAGAGTCTGGACGAATACGTCGTTGGACAGGAGCAGGCTAAAAAAGTCATCTCTGTAGCAGTTTATAATCATTATAAACGCGTGGCAGCAGGTGCGCAGGCAGACGGGATTGAGATCGAGAAGTCTAATATGTTGATGATCGGACCGACCGGAAGCGGCAAGACGTATCTGGTGAAGACGTTGGCAAGGATCCTGGATGTGCCTCTGGCGATTGCTGATGCGACTTCTCTTACAGAAGCCGGGTATATTGGAGATGATATTGAGAGCGTGTTGTCCAAGCTTTTGGCGGCAGCGGATAATGATGTGGAGAAAGCGGAGCGCGGGATTGTATTTATTGATGAGATTGATAAAATAGCCAAGAAAAAGAATACTCATCAAAGAGATGTGAGTGGAGAATCTGTACAGCAGGGGATGTTGAAGCTTCTGGAGGGTGCGGAGATTGAAGTTCCGGTAGGTGCTAACAGCAAAAATGCCATGGTACCTCTGGAAACGGTCAATACAAAGAACATTCTCTTTATCTGCGGCGGAGCGTTTCCGGATCTGGAAGAGATCATCAAGGAAAGGCTGAACAAATGTTCTTCTATTGGTTTCCTGGCGGATCTGAAAGACAAGTATGACAATGAGAAAAATTTGCTTCGGCAGGTGACAGTGGAAGATATCCGGAAATTTGGTATGATTCCGGAATTTATCGGAAGACTGCCAATAATTTTTACACTGGACGCATTATCCGAAGATATGATGGTTTCGATTCTGAAAGAACCGAAGAACGCCATTCTGAAACAGTATCAGAAGCTGCTGGCTCTGGACGAAGTAAAGCTGGAGTTCACAGAGGACGCTCTTGGGGCCATTGCAAGAAAAGCCATGGAGAAGGATACGGGAGCACGGGCCCTGCGGGCGATCATTGAGGAATTTATGCTGGATATTATGTATGAGATTCCGAAGGACGACAATATTGGGCAGGTACTGATTACGGAAGACTATATTGAACACAGGGGCGGACCTTTGATTACCATGCGTGGCGTACCGGCTCTGGAAATGCAGGGATAGAAGATGAGACTGATATGGATACAACTGGCGCTGGGTCTGTTCCAGGCGGACCTGGCAGTAAAACACGAGATAGATAATAATCCGGATTTTGATCAGACACATGAATGGTGTGGCGGAAAGATCCGGATCGGAAAACTCCGCAATTATGGCATGGCAGGAGGGCGATTTGCGGGACATACCTCTGAGATCATAAAATTCAGCGGGATTATGACGCTTGTATGTATGGGAAAGTTCCTGTATCTTCTTGGAAAAGATAGATATGAGGTGCAGAAGGCAGGGTTTGCGCTTCTGACTGGAGGGGCGCTTTCAAATCTGTATGATCGGTGCAAAAAGGGGTATGTGGTGGATTATGTAAGTTTTCGCACCCCATTTCAGAGGCTGAACCGGCTGGTATTCAATCTATCCGATTTCTTTATCATGGCAGGAGCGGTTTTGATATGTTTCGGACAGACAAAGAAGACGCGCGGATAGGAGGAAACGCTGCTGTATGGTTTGGGACGTTGTTTCTGGCGGCAGTGCTTTTACAGGTTCTGTCCAGACGGGGAGCCGGGTTCGCAGAGTGGTATGCAGAATCTGTCTATCCGATGCTGATGCGTATCCTGGGAGGCATCAGCAGCCTTGTCCCTTTTGCACTGGATGAATGGCTGATCTACATCCTGACATTGAGTGTGGATTTTTACATATTATGGGGAATTTTCTGCATATGGAAGAAGAAAAAACGTCTGAAAGACTGGGGACTTAAGTCGGTCTGTCTGGTTTTGAAGGCGGGAACCCTGTGGTTTTTTGCGTTCACAATAACCTGCGGCATTAATTATCACAGAACGCCGTTTTCAGAGTTGGCCGGTCTTCCCATGGAATCTTCAACCGCAGAGGAGCTGGAGGAGCTTTGCCTCTGGCTGACGGAACGAATTGAAGAGACAGTGAAAGACACTGCAAAGCAGGAAAATGGGCTTACGGCTCTGCCGGATGGACTCAGGGAGAAAACCAGAGACGCCATGGAGAGGCTGGGAGAGACGTATCCGGAACTGGCAGGATGGTATCCGAAGGCAAAACCGGTGTTCACTTGGAAACTGCTTTCCCTGGAGTTTCTGGAAGGTATCTTTGGACCCTATACCATGGAGGCGCATTATAATCCGGATATTCCGGCTTATAATCAGCCGGCGGTATTGTGCCATGAATTATCTCATCTGAAGGGGTTTATGCGGGAGGATGAGGCCAATTATATCGCATACCTGGCATGTGTGGGGGCAGAGGATCCCAACCTGAATTACAGCGGACTGCTTCTTGCCTATACCCATAGCATCAATGCGCTTTATCAGGCAGACCGTGAACGGTTTGCAGCAGTGAGGGGGCTGCTCTGCGAACAGGCCAATCTGGATTATGCATATCACCGGACTTACTGGGCTCAGTACGAAGGACCGGTGTCAGAACTGTCCGACAAAGTAAATGATACTTACCTGAGGGCCAATGCCCAGCAAGAAGGCAGCAGAAGCTACGGACGTATGGTGGATTTGCTGATGGGAGAATACCGTCAGATAAAAGAAGCGGGCGGCTGAGGGCAGGGACAGCCCTGCCCCTCGTCTGGCGTACGGCGTCATTCGAGATAGGAGGATACTGTACGCTAGTTTTCCGCCTTGTCGAGGGCAGTGCGGATGGCGCTCATGAGGATCAATGAAGTATACTGGCTTTCCTCCGAATAAGAGAGGTTTTCCAGAGACTGTGTCTCACAGATCTGCTCGGAAAGCGCTTCGAGGGCAGGTTCCATGAGTGGATACATGGCAGATACGGTCTCATCAAGCTGCCGGAAATGGATGGAAGAGATATAATCTTCATCCACAGTGACAGCGATTTCCACCGGATTTCCGCCCAGAGTCAGAGAAGCCGTGTAGATACCTGCCGTATATTTTGGAAGCAGTTCTGCAGCGGTCTCCTGTTTTTGGTCGGAAGCGAACATGAAGATCATAAGCATAAGAAAGATGATACCGAGACTGACAAAGACGCCGGTATAGATCAATTCTTTCATATGAAATACCCATATTCTGGTTTTAGCGCTCATGGTGAAGCTCCTGTTAGAGAAGATTCTTGGTTATAGTTTATGAAGCAGTCTTATGGTTTATGAGCGATACGTCAGTTATTTTTTGTGAACTGTGTATAGTGAAAAAAAAGGAAAAAATTAGAAATTACGAGAGGTTGTGCATAAAAAAAATCAAAAAACCTCTTTCTTTTTTTGTTATTTTGCATTACACTATAAAATAGGTATTTAGAAGCTACAGAGAAATTGTGTGGTTTTTGGTGATGATTTTTCAGGGGAGTTTGCACAAATGCAATGACGTAAAGGAGAGGGCTTATGATTTCAAACCAGATACTTCAAAACACAATCGATGGACTGAGGGAAATTACCAGGGTTGATTTATGTGTCCTGGACATGGAAGGGCAGGTGCTGGCTTCTACAGAAAAGCAGCCGGAGAACAACAGCGCTGAAGTGGCGGCGTTTATCGTATCGCCGGCGGACAGTCAGGTGGTTCACGGATATCAGTTCTTCAAAGTTTTTGATGAGAATCAGCTGGAGTATATTCTGTTGGCAAAGGGTGCGAGTGATGATGTATATATGGTAGGTAAGCTGGCTGCTTTTCAGCTTTCCAGTCTGCTGACTGCGTATAAGGAACGGTTTGATAAAGACAATTTTATCAAGAATCTTCTGTTAGATAATCTGCTTCTGGTGGATATCTATAACCGTGCAAAAAAGCTGCACATTCCTACAGAAGTGCGCCGTGTGGTATTTATTATAGAAAGCAGCCGTGAGAAAGTGAATGCAGCGCTGGAAAGTGTGCGAAGCCATTGCGGGTGTAAGGCAAAAGATTTTGTTACAGCTGTGGATGAGAAGAATGTCATTGTGGTCAAAGAACTGGCGCCTAATGAGAGCTATGAGGAGATGCTGAAGGTAGCGCAGGGGATGAAGGACGCGGTGCTGCTCGTAGAAGAGGAAGAAGACATCCATGTGGCGCTTGGGACGATTGTGGGTGAGATCAAGGAAGTGTCCCGTTCCTACAAAGAGGCTCGGATGGCTCTGGATGTGGGCAAGATTTTCTTTGATGAAAGGGACATTGTTGCTTACAGCTCTCTTGGTATTGGACGGTTGATCTATCAGCTCCCGATTCCGCTTTGTAAGATGTTTATCCGGGAGATTTTCGATGGCAGATCGCCGGATGATTTTGACGAGGAGACACTGACCACCATCAATAAGTTCTTTGAGAACAGCCTGAATGTTTCTGAGACTTCCAGACAGTTGTATATCCACAGGAATACACTGGTTTATCGTCTGGACAAGCTTCAGAAGTCTACCGGTTTGGATCTTCGTGTATTTGAGGATGCGATTACCTTTAAAATTGCTCTGATGGTAGTGAAATACATGAAATATATGGAGACTCTGGACTACTGAGTAAGAATAGGAAATACAGCATCTGCCCGGTGAAGGCCGGAAGGATTTCCAGACATGTCGATGTCTGGAAATTCTTCCAGTCTCCGGTATGAGCGGTGCAGATGCGGAACTTGAAATTAGGAGGAATTCCATGATTGCACTGGAAAATGTTGTCAAATCTTATCCCAATGGTGTAGGCGCCATCAACGGGATAAGTTTACATATTAAAAGAGGAGAATTTGTATTTATTGTGGGCGACACCGGCTCGGGTAAATCCACACTGATCAAGCTTCTGTTAAAAGAACTGGAGCCGACGGAAGGAAAGGTTCGTGTAAACGGTGTGAATCTGGCTCGTATGAAGAAGCGGATGATTCCCAAGTATCGGAGAAAGATCGGGTGCGTCTTTCAGGATTTTCGCCTGTTGAAGGACCGGAATGTATATGAAAATGTGGCGTTTGCCCAACGGGTGATTATGACGCCTACAAAGGAGATCAAGAAAAACGTTCCGGCTATGCTGTCACTGGTGGGCCTGGCAGAAAAGTACAAATCCTATCCGAGACAGCTTTCAGGCGGTGAACAGCAAAGAGTGGCGCTGGCGCGAGCGCTGGTGAATAGTCCGGATATTTTGCTGGCGGATGAGCCTACGGGGAATCTTGATCCCAAGACTTCCAGGGAGATCATGAAGCTTCTGGAGGAGATCAATGCAAGGGGAACGACGGTTCTGGTGGTCACGCATGACCAGGACATTGTGAATACGCTGAAGAAGCGGGTAATCCGCATGCAGAAAGGGATTATTGTGGGAGACGAAAGAGAAAGCGGGTATATTGGATGAGACTTAGTACGATTGGTTATTGTCTGCAGCAGGGTTTTAAGAATATTTGGAGAAACAAAATGTTTTCTCTCGCATCCACGGCAACTATGGCGGCGTGTATTTTTATGTTTGGGATCTTTTTCTGTATTGTCGAGAATTTCCAGCACTTTGTAAGGGAAGTGGAGGAAGGAGTAGCAATAACGGTACTTTTTGAGCCAGGGACTTCGGAAGAGGAGATCCAGGAGATTGGAGACCGTCTGGGGGCTCGGGAGGAGGTCAGGCAGGTGGTCTTTGTATCTGCAAAAGTGGCGTGGGAAAGCTATAAAGATATCTACTTTAAAGAGAATCCGGATCTGGCAGAGGGATTTGTGGAAGATAATCCTCTGGCAAACAGCGCCAATCTGGAGATCTATATGAATGATGTGGCAGTGCAGCAGGATTTGGTTGACTATATTTCCTCAATAGAACATGTACGGAAGATCAACCGTTCAGATGTGGTGGCTGATATGTTAGCCGGGTTTAATCGGCTGGTCAGCTATGTGTCAGTGGCAATCATTGCTCTTTTGCTGGCAGTATCTGTGTTCCTGATCAGTAATACAGTGGCGATTGGAATCTCTGTCCGAAAGGAAGAAATTGCCATTATGCGTCTGATCGGTGCGAAGAATTCTTTTATTAAGGCGCCGTTTTTGATTGAGGGCGTGGTGATCGGGCTTGTAGGAGCTGCGATTCCTCTGGCAATTCTGTATTATCTGTATAATCGCCTGGTGTTGTACATAGCAGTGAAATTTGGCATACTGACCAATGTGCTGAATTTTATTCAGGTGAATGAATTGTTCCGTACGCTCTTACCTGTGGGTATGGTATTGGGTGTGGGGATTGGTTTCTTCGGCAGTATCTTCACTGCCCAGAGGCATTTAAAAGTATAAGACGATCCAGGGAGACAGTTATGAAGACATATGTTTTTCGGCCTTTTGTAGTCTTTGGTCTGCTATGTTCTCTGATATTATGTGGACTGGAGTCTCGTCTGCAGCTGGAGGTATCAGCAACTTCTTCATCCAAAGGGACGAAGAAGACAGAAGATGAGTATGAGAAAGAAGAGCGGGAGCTGGAGCAGAGACGGCAGGATATGCTGGATGAAATCAAGTCATTAAAATCAGATATCAGCACGGTTGAGGATAAGATCAAAGAATTGAAAACAGCGAGAAGTGATCTCCAGACCTATATCAGTCAGTTGGATCAGCAGGTGAATTCTATTGCTTCACAGATCAAGGAACTGGAAACAGAGATAGAGCTTAAGAAAGAAGAGATTGCACAGAAAGAAACAGAGTTGCAGGCTGCGGAGGAAGAGGCGGCTGCCCAATATGAATTGATGAAAAAGCGTATCTGTTTTATGTATGAAAAGGGAGAGGATTCTTTTCTGGTGTTGCTTCTGGAATCCAAAAGTTTGGCTGAAATGCTGAACCGCGCGGATTATGCCATGCAGATGTCGCTCTATGACCGGCAGATGATGGAGAATTTGCAGGAAGTGCGGGATACTATTGAAGAATACAAGAATATCCTGGAAGAAGAAGAGGCAGAACAGGAGGCGCTCCTTGGAGAGCTGGAGTCGCAGAAAGAGGCAGTAAATCGTGCAATCAGTGCCAAGACACAGGAGATTGCTTCGTATCAGTCCCAGATCAATACGGCTTCCGGTGAGCAAGATGAATATGAAAAGCAGCTTGCCGAGCAGGAGAGGCTGCTGGAACAGGTAGAGAACCAGATCGCAGCTGTGGCAGCTGCAAGAGCAGCCGCTGGGGATGGAGACGGAGGCGCCTCCGGGTTTCTCTGGCCCTGCCCTGCCAGTCATCGGATTACCAGTGGTTTCGGTAATCGGGAGGTTCCCATAGCAGGTGCTTCTGCCAACCACAGAGGAATTGATATCGGCGCGGCTTCCGGATCTGCCATATTGGCAGCGGCAGGGGGAAGAGTAACTACTTCCACATATCATTATTCGGCAGGCAATTATATTGTAATTTCCCATGGGAACGGAATCTCTACTGTGTATATGCATGCGTCTGCTCTGTATGTAGCAGAAGGGGATATGGTTTCACAGGGACAGAAGATTGCCGCTGTGGGTTCGACCGGTTATTCTACAGGCCCGCATCTGCACTTTGGCGTGATTGTGAATGGAAGTTATGTAAATCCTTTGAATTATGTGAAGTGATACGAACATAGAATAGAAGGAATAGAAAAGGAGTGACAACGGATGGAAGACGGCAAAGAGAAATGTTCCTTTAGAAAAGGACTGGTCTTCGGCATGCTGCTGATGGCTGCAGTCTTTGGTCTTGGTGGTTGTACAACAGCATATTTTCTTCCCCGGTTTTCCGGAACAGGGAATTCCGGTGAAGGGCAGATTAATGCCAAGGTGCAGGAACTGAATCATTACATTGAAGAGTATTATCTGTTTGATTACGAAGAAGAAGATGTGGAAAACGGGATATACAAAGGCCTGATGGCAGGGCTGGGTGATGTCTATACCGGATATTATACGCCGGAAGAATATGCCAGCTTTATGGAATCTTCCAACGGAAGCTACAGCGGTATCGGCGCCATGCTCCAGCAGGATTATAACACGGGGATCATCACTGTGGTGAGAGTATTTGACGGTTCTCCGTCTGCGGAAGTGGGAATGCAGGCAGATGATATTCTTTATATGGTGGAAGGCAGAGAAGTTACTGGAATTGATCTGTCTCTGGTAGTTACTGATCTGAAGGGAGAAGAAGGAACTCCGGTTCAGGTCAGTATTCTGAGAGGAACAGATGTTCTGGAGCTGACACTGACACGCAGAAGTATTGAAGTTCCTACAGTGGAGAGCAGGATGATCGATGAACAGATCGGATATATTGCAATTGCAGAGTTTGATGACGTGACTGATGAGCAGTTTATGGCAGCATTTGACAATCTGGAATCTCAGGGAATGAAAAAGCTGATCATTGATCTGAGGGACAATGGCGGCGGACTGGTAGATGTGACCTGTACGATTCTGGATCGTCTGCTTCCGGAAGGACTGATTGTATATACAAAAGATAAAGACGGGAATCGACAGGAAGAGACATCTGACGCGGAACATTATTTTGCCGGGGATATGGCAGTTCTGGTCAATGGGAACAGTGCAAGTGCTTCAGAGATCTTTGCTGGCGCAATCAAAGATTATGGCGTGGGAACGCTTATAGGGACTCAGACATTTGGAAAGGGAATCGTACAAAGCCTGTTTCCGCTGAGTGATGGTTCGGCGGTGAAGATGACCGTATCACGTTACTATACGCCTGCCGGAAACAATATTCATGAAGTTGGCATTGCTCCGGATATAGTGGTGGAAGCTGACAGAGAATCGGAAGAAGATAATCAGCTTCAAAAGGCAATTGAGGTATTAAGCAGGTAAGAAAAGCAGATAATAAGACAGGAGCCGGAGCTTTCCGGCTCTTTTTCTGACGGAGAATCGGTTGACACTGAAAGGGATGCGAATGGTTGTATATGGAAATTTAAGAACTTTTTACTTTATTTGCAGTGACAACTTTGCTATAATAGACAAGATAAAGGAGGCTGACAGATGAATTACAGTAAAAAAGGCACCTCCAGAAAGCAGAAGGCACTGAAATCCAACAAGGTCCGTATGGGCAAAAAGGTGGGTGTCGTCTTTCTGAAGACATTGCTGGTGTTGATTATTGCAGTAGGCGTCGCAGGCCTGTGCGGCGGTATTGGTATCGTGAAAGGTGTAATTGAGAATGCGCCGGATATTACGAGTGCAAGTGTGCTGCCAAGAGGTTACAAGTCGACCGTATATGATGCGGAAGGTAATAAGACTGCAGAATTGATCGCAGAGGGCACTAATCGAACCTATGTAAAAATTGAAAATATTCCAAAACATGTGCAGGAAGCGTTTATTGCCATAGAAGACGAACGTTTTTATGACCATAACGGAATTGATCTCAAAGGAATCATCAGAGCGGGCGTGAAAGGAGTGGCCAGCGGTTTTAAAAGGACAGAAGGGGCGAGCACAATCACGCAGCAGCTTCTTAAAAATAATGTATTTGATTTCATGTCGGAAAGTAACATGATTGAGAAAATTGAGCGGAAGCTGCAGGAACAGTATCTGGCTGTCAAGCTGGAGGAAGTCATGACCAAAGATGAGATACTGGAAAGTTATCTGAATACCATCAATCTGGGTCAGAATTCCCTGGGGGTACAGGCGGCCTCTAACCGGTATTTCGGCAAAAATGTCAGCGAACTGACGTTGTCGGAGGCAGCTGTGCTGGCTGCTACCACCAAAAGTCCCAGTTCATACAATCCGATCAGTCACCCGGAGGATAATGCTGAGAGGAGAACATATGTCCTTGAACATATGCTGGAGCAGGGATACATTTCTCAAAGCAAATATGAAGAAGCTATGGCTGACGATGTGTATTCCAGAATCCGGGAATACAATGAGGAAACCGTATCTGCCAATACGATTTATTCTTACTTTGTAGACGAGGTGACGGCTCAAGTCAGGAATGATCTGGTAGAAAAGGCAGGATACTCGGAGACTCAGGCATTTAATGCGCTGTACAGCAGCGGACTGAAAATCTATACGACCCAGGACCCCCGGATTCAGAATATTCTGGATGAGGAATTTGCCAAACCGGAAAATTTTCCGGAGAAAAGCAGAGTGAGTATTGACTGGGCGCTGAGTGTGGTGACGGAGGATGGAGAGTCGACCAATTACAGTCAGGAAATGCTGGCCGCTTATTTTAAAAAATCAGATCAGAATTATGAGATTTTATACGACACGGAAGAAGAAGCAAGGGCGGCGATTGATGAATATGTGTCTACGCTTGGAATTTCGGATGAGGATACAGTTTATGAGCGCTGTGACTTTATTATCCAGCCCCAGGCATCTATGGTAATTATGGACCAAAAGACGGGAGAAGTGCTGGCGATGATCGGCGGCAGAGGCGAGAAGACCGGTAATCGTACTTTAAACCGTGCATCTGGAGCGTACCGCAATCCGGGTTCTACGTTCAAGGTGGTGGCGGCATATGCACCTGCTTTTGAGGCACTGGGTTATGGTCCGGGAACAGTTGAGTATGATGGTCCTTTTGCCTATACGGAGAATGGACGGCAGGGACGTCTGGTAAAGAACTGGGATAAAGGCCAGTATCGTGGTTGGACCACGCTCAGGGAAGGTATCACTCGGTCTATGAACGTGATGGCGGTAAAGACAATTACAGATGTGACTCCTACCGTAGCAGTGGATTATTTGCTTCGTTTTGGGTTCACATCGCTGGTATTGGAAGGTCCCAATGCAGACTATAACCAGTCGGCAGCTTTGGGAGGACTGACAAATGGCGTATCAAATTTAGAGCTGACAGCTGCATATGCAGCCATTGCAAATGGAGGAACTTATATTAAGCCCCGGTTGTATACCAAAGTGGTGGACAATGACGGAAATGTGGTTTTGGATAATCAGCCGGAGACAAGTCAGGCGATTACGGAACAGAACGCGTGGCTCCTGATTGACTGTATGAAAGATGTGGTCAGTGGTACAGGCGGTACGGGTACGGCTGCGAAAGTGGAGGGAATCACCACAGCCGGAAAGACTGGTACCACATCGGACGATCTGGATATTTGGTTTGAAGGAATGACACCATATTATACAGCTGGTATCTGGGCAGGCTATGACAACAGTGGGTACAAGCATGGGCTTGGGAAAGGAGAGACGCAATTTCATAAAAAATTATGGGCGACAATTATGACCCGGGTTCATGAAGGGATGAGCAATAAAGACTTTGAAAAACCATCAGGAATTGTGCAGTGTGTAATCTGTACCAAGTCCGGTAAACTGGCTGTAGGCGGTCTGTGTGACAGTGACGGCAGAGGTGGTATTGTACGAAATGAATATTTTGTGGAGGGAAAACAACCGAAAGAAGTTTGTGATCATCATGTGGCAGTCAGTATCTGTGTGGATACAGGACTTCTTGCCACGAGTATGTGTCCTAACCGGGTACCTCAGGCGAAAGTGCTGCTGCCTGCCATGCAGACGGGAGTAGCAGAGGCTGTGACTTTGGATACGGCATATGGACTCAGTGGAAATTTGCCTTCTGCAACATGTACTTTACACACAGGAGGCGTCTATGTGCCAAGCGAATATGAATTGTCCGGAAGTAATCCGGGGGGAGTAACGGATCCAAATGCAGGAGCGGTGGATCCCAATACTGCAGTTCCCAATCCGGCGGGAGATCCCAGTGCAGTGGATCCCAATATGCTGAACGATCCAAATGTGGTGGATCCCAATACCATGGGGATTCCGGGGGATGCAGCGCAACCTTAAAATATTGCAGTGAATAAAAAGGAGCTTTTGCAAAAAGTGCTCCTGTCTGTGCAGATCGCAACTCGCAGACGGGAGTACTTTGCAAAAGCCCTTATTTATTTAATGGTTTGGAAGGAAGTCCGTCGTGAAGCTTTGTCATAAACGCCTGCCAGATTTCCACTGGATGGGAGGAAGCAGAGAGGGAGCGGATACTTCTGGGAGTATCAAATCCGATCCAGACGCCGGTGGTATAATAGGCGGAATAACCGGCAAACCAGCCATCCATGTAATCGTTAGTGGTTCCGGTTTTGCCTGCGCAGGGCATATCCGGGATGGTTTTGCCACGGGCGGTTCCCCGGATAAGGACGCCTTCCAGGATATCTGTCATCTCATGTGCGGCTTCTTGCTCATAGACCTGATGTTCCTGGCGATCAGGCATAGTGATAATGTTACCATCCATATCCGTAATCATGGTGACACAGTCAGGCAGGCGGTAGATTCCGTTATTGGCAAGAGCGGCATATCCGGAGGTCATTTCCAGGGAACTGACACCAGTGGTCAGTCCTCCCAATGCGGCGGCAAGCGTATAGTCTGTCTCTTTGATAGCAGAGAAATTCATATCCAGAAGATAGGAGAGTCCTGTCTGGGGCGTCAGTTCCCGGAGCAGCTTGTGAGCGGTTGTATTCACAGACTGCTCGACCGCAGTACGCAGGGAGATGGCACCTGCGTAGCGGTTAGTGGCGTTGTCAGGTCCGTCTTCTTCTTTGGAATCCATAAGAGTGGAAGAGGCCGTGTAACCACGTTCCAGCGCCGGAGTATAGACAATCAGAGGTTTAATCGTACTTCCGGGCTGACGAAAGCTCATAAAAGCACGGTTGTAGTCCACAGAGATCTCTTCCTGGCTGCGTCCTCCTACGATAGCTGTTACCAGGCCGGTCTCATTGTCGATGCAGACCGCAGAAGACTGCAATGCATAGGTTCCGTTGCTGTTCAGAGTATTATAACCGGAAAGCTGCTGATCAATGGTGCTCTGTAGCAGTGCCTGGGCTTTCATGTCGATGGAAGTATAGACCCGATATCCACCCGTATATAACTGTTTGCGGCAGGTATCATAATCCTGCCCGGTAGCTTCCATCAAAGCACGTGTGGCACATTCATAGATATAGGTATGAGCCCAGGTACGTGTGAAAGAAGTACGGAACCGGTTCAGCGTGATTGTTTCTGAAGCAGCCTGATCATATGCTTCTTTCGTAATGACACCATCCTTGTACATATTTTTTAAGATCAGATCGCGTCGTTCCAATGTATGATCCATATGTACCAGAGGGTCATAACTCCCCGGACCGTTGGGGATTGCACAGAGAAAGGCCGTTTCTGAGAGGCTCAGCTCGTCCACATCTTTGCTGAAATATCCCCGGCTGGCCGCCTGGATTCCATAGTATCCGTTGGAAAAATAAATATTATTGATATAAAATTCCAGTATCTCTTCTTTGGAGTATTTCCTGTCCAGAGCCATGGCAACGAATATCTCTTCGACTTTGCGTTCCCACTTGATGGTGTGAGTCAGATAGATATTTCGCGCCAACTGCTGGGTGATTGTACTTCCACCTTGGGTGATGCTGTTCTTTCGAACAAGAGACTGCGCGGCTCTGAGGATTGCAAATGGGTCAAAACCATGATGTTTGTAAAAACGTTTATCTTCAATGCTGACAAAAGCGTCTTTTACAGTCTGGGGAATTTCATCAGAAGTCAGATAGACGATATTCCGTTCATTTCGAAGGAGGGCAATCAGATTTCCGTCGTTGTCATAGACTTCCCCGGATTGATCTCTTCTGAAATCTTCAATGGAAGAATGCTCCATCAATGCATCTGCTTCTTTATAAAGACTGATGACCGTCTGGATATAACCAGTCTGATAGAAAAGAAAGCATGCGCCGGCCAGGATGCAGGCCATAGCGATCTGAGTCAGGCGGAAATAAAAACTGCCCAGATCTTTTTTCTTTCGTTTTTTTCTCTTTGGTATTTTACGTTTGGACGAACTGCTCATAGTTACCCCTTTCCAGAAGACTTCATTATGGTTTATTATAAAAAAATATAATATACCTGTAAAGCAAAACATGAATTCCGAAATGAGTATTTGAGATTGTAGGGGACAATATACTGACCAAGAGGTATAAACATGTACGGAGGAGAACGAAAAGAGGATAGAATTGTAAACGAAGAGAAATACTGCTATAATTAGGCATATACAGAGCGGAAAACGACGACGCCCGAAATATCAGAAAAGACTTTTAATTTATAAAGAAAGGATAAAAGAAAATGTCTGTATGGACCTGTCCCAAATGCGGACGTACTTTTAAAAAACAAAATCAGAGCCATTACTGTGGAAAAGCTCCTGAGACCATTGATGCGTATATCGTTTCCCAGCCGGAAGAGGTGCAACCGTACCTGAAGGCGGTTCGGGAGGCGATCAAAGAGGGCATACCGGAAGCAGAAGAAAAGATCTCCTGGAGTATGCCGACCTTCTGGAAGAAATACAATATCATTCAGTTTGCAGGTTTTAAAAACCATATCGGCCTGTATCCTGGACCGGAGGCCGTGGAACAGTTCGCAGAACAGTTGAAGGACTATAAGACCAGTAAAGGGACGATCCAGTTTCCATACAAAAAGCCAATTCCACTGGAGCTGATCGCCAGGATCGCCGAGTGGTGTTTTGAGACGGGGAATCATCCATGAGGGGAGCGGTATTGAAAACAGAAATACTGAATATGGAGGTGTAAAGTACATTATCCATCAATCGCAATAATAAAAGGTGATCTGCAGTAATACAGAAGGAGACGACGATGCAGGAAAGCAGGTTATTTAAGATTGTGTACCACTTACTGGATCAGGGCCAGGCTACCGCGCCGGAACTGGCAGAAAAGTTCGAAGTATCGGTACGGACGATTTACCGGGATATTGACGCCCTGAGCGGGGCAGGTGTTCCTGTTTATGCGGAGGCAGGCAGAAATGGCGGAATCCGTCTGATGAAGGATTTTGTCCTGGACCGCGTGGTCTTATCGGAGGAAGAAAAGCAGGAAATCCTGACGGCCCTGCAGAGTATCCGGACTGCGCAGGACGGGAATAACAGCCAGATCCTGCAGAAGCTCTCGGCCATCTTTCGGACTGAGTCGGAAAACTGGCTGGAGGTGGATTTTTCCAGATGGGGCGATCAGGGCTCCGACAATGAGAAATTTAAGCTGCTGAAATCGGCAGTCATTCATTGCCGGGAGGTTCGGATCCGTTATGCCGGTTCCAACGAGGTGACAGATGAAAGGATTGTGCAGCCCTGTAAACTTGTCTACAAATCAAAAGCGTGGTATCTGAAGGCGTTCTGTACGAAAAGGCAGGACTGGCGGGTCTTCAAACTGAATCGCATTCTGGATCTGGAGCTTTTGGAAAAAAACTTTATTCATCGTGATTGTCCGGAGCCGACGGATGCCGCCGAATGGGCGTATCGTGAGATTGTGCTCCGTTTCCCGAAAGAAATGGCGTATCGCGTCTATGATGAATTTGACCAGGAGCAGATACAGAGGCAGGGCGATGGAGCGTTGATTGTATCTGCAAGAATGCCGGAAGATGCATGGCTGATCAATTCTCTTCTATCCTTTGGGACACAAGTGGATGTCCTTTCTCCGGTTGACCTGAAAGAAGTTCTGGCAGAGCATGCAAAATTAATCTACGAAAAAAATAAAACCTGACATAGAGTGTCAGGGTATGTGTGTTAATCTATATATACATCACAGAAAGTGATGCACAAACATTAGATACATTTGGAAAGACGGAGGTAAAGAACATGAAAGAAATGAATCAAAGATTTTGCCAGTGCTGCGGGATGCCCATGGGGGAGACGGAAGAATTGTGTGGAACCAATGCCGATGGCAGCAAAAATGAAGAATACTGTAAGTACTGCTTTGAAAACGGCGCATTTACTTTTCCGGGAACTATGGAGGAGATGATCGAGATTTGTGTCCCTAATATGGCGGCTGCCAACCCGGGTATGAGTGAAGAAGATGCAAGAAAAGCTATGATGGAATGGTTTCCCACTCTGAAGCGCTGGAAAAAATAGTTTTTTGTCTGTCACAGAGACGGGGGAAGGGTGTCTAATATAACAGGAGGTATATTTCTATGAACAAAAAAACAAAGGAAGAATTACAGCTTCTGGTTGATCAGGCTACCGCCGGGGATAAGAAAGCCCTTGAAACTCTTGTGGCAGACATGCAGGATATGGTATTCAATTTATCTCTTCGGATGCTGGGTACCTTTGCGGATGCGGAGGACGCCGTCCAGGATATTCTGCTGAAAATGATTACCCACTTATCCTCTTTCAAAGGCGACAGCTCATTTACAACCTGGGTGTTCCGTATTGCGGTGAATCATCTGAAAAATTATAAAAAACATATGTTTGCCCATTACCCGCTTAGTTTTGAATATTATGGAGATGACATTGAAAAGGGAAAGATACAGGATGTGCCGGATTTGACTCAGAATGTGGACAAGAACCTTTTGGCAGAGGAACTGAAAATGTCATGCACGAATGTGATGCTGCAGTGTCTGGATGTGGAGAGCAGGTGCATTTTCATACTGGGCACGATGTTCCAACTGGACAGCCGTATGGCGGGAGATATTCTGGGGATGACACCGGAAGCATATCGCCAGCGGCTTTCCAGGGTACGCAGAAAGATGGCGAACTTTCTTGGTCAGTATTGCGGAGAATACGGCGACGGCAGATGCAGGTGTAAAGACCGGGTGAATTATGCCATACAGAACCACCGGATCAACCCGTTGCAGACGGATTACATGACAGCTTCGGAAATTCCCATGGAAACCATGATGGATGTGAAACATGCCATGGAAGACATAGATGATTTATCGCAGGATTTTTCGTTCTGCAAACCTTATCGGTCTCCGGAGCGTACCAGACATCTGATACAGGAATTTCTGGATTCCACACAACTTTCCATTATTCAGAAATCATAAAGGAGATAAGAGAAGATGAATACAAAGTTTATGATGGATTACTTGTCAGCCTTGAGTATGAATAACAACCGGGAATGGTATCATGCGAACAAAGATGACTATAAAATAGCGAATGCCGAATTTGAGAAACTTTTGGAGGAATTAATACTGGAGATCGGAAAATTTGACAACAGTATTCTACAGAATAACCCGAAAGATCTTACGTTTAAGCTGGTAAGGGATACCCGCTTCAGTCATGACAAATCGCCTTATAATCCTGCATTCCGTGCTCATATTTCCTCTAAGGGCAAGCTACCGATTCCGGTTGGATATTATCTTATGATAAAGCCCGGCGATCAGTCTTTTCTGGGCGGCGGACTGTTTGCAGACATGTTCAAGGATGCAACGACGATGATCCGGGATTATATTGTGAAAAACGGCGAAGAGTGGGAAAGGATCCTGCACGAACAGGAATTTGAGAAACATTTTATGGTACAGGGAACGGCTTTGAAAAATGTTCCAAAAGGGTATGAGAAGGAACATCCCCAGGCGGAATATCTGAAATTCAAGAGCTGGTATGTGGAATATCCCTTGAAGGACGAAGTATGGGACCATGAAGATGCATTTCTGGCAAAAGCGGCAGAGATCTTCAGGATCATGAAACCTTTTAACGATTTTTTAAACAGGGCGCTTGTGGGATTTCAGATGCCAACACGTTAGTAGAATATTTCATGGAGACTAACCGTAAAATCAGGCATTTGGGAGTAGGGAAATTGTTGGGGGTTCGCTTCCATATGTGCGTTCTCTGCATACACTGATAGAGAAAACATGTGAACAGGAGTCTCATGTTAAAGACATGCAACGCAGTATTTGAAGGCGGAGGCGTGAGAGGAATCGGACACGTGGGGGCAGTGTGCCGGATGGAACAAGAGGGCTGGCAATTTGCAGATACAGCGGGTTCGTCTGCAGGAGCGATAGTAGCGGCTCTGCTGGCGGCGGGCTATACTGGGAAGGAATTGAAGAAAGAGCTAGAGACGCTGGATTACATGAAATTTAAAGGAATGGATCTGCCGGATCATTTTGGAATTATGGGGAAAAGTCTTTCTCTGCTCTTAAGCCTTGGAATCTATCATACAGATGAACTGGAAGACTGGATAGATGAACTTCTGAATCGAAAGGGCATGCGAAGATTTGGGGATGTGGAGAGGAGTGGAAGAAGACTGAAGATTACTGCCAGCGATCTGACAGAACGGCGTCTTCTAGTATTTCCGGATGATCTGAAAGAATTTGTCACGGAGCCGGGAGAGTTCTGCATTGCGCCGGCTGTCCGCATGAGCGTCAGTATCCCGATTTTTTTCGAACCGGTCCGCTGGAAAGATCAGACAGGGAAAGAGCACCTGGTAGTGGACGGAGGGCTCTTGAGCAATTACCCTATGTGGATTCTGAAAGATGCAAAACATGTGTCAATGTATCCGACCTTTGGTTTCAAATTTGCAGACGACAGAGAAAAATGCAGACCTTCTTCATGCGGTGAAAAGGTTCATCTCATCGACTATCTGAAAGCAATCATATCCACCAGTCTGGATGCCATTGATCGTACACATCTCTTGGAAGGGGATTTTCAGAGAACTATACACATTCCGTCGGCAGTGGGAGAGGGAGAAGATCGCCACAGAATCAGCGCCGTTGATTTTGATATTAGTAGAGAAGAGAGCCGGGCATTGTTTGAAAATGGTTGGAGTGCAGCCGGACGTTTTCTGCGCACTTGGAATTTTGAGGGCTGGAAGCGCCGATACAGTTGATGGGCTATTTTTAAAGACCGAACAAAGAGTTTCCAAAGTTTACACTGAGATAAAAAATAAGGCGATATAAGAATCTGATCTGTCAGCTCTTATATCGCCTATCATACTGCTATTTCCAATGGACTTAACCTCTTTTCTTTCTATAATCTATATTTTTTATGGCCTCTGTGGACCCTGACTTTTGGTCTTTCACGACCTGTCTGCCATATGCAATTCTTAAAAGAATCTTTATGGTCTTTCACGCGGGTTTTTTATTAACAAGGTATGTTCCTTTACCTTCTCAAAGCATTTCTTATATTACCATCTGGTAATTATGATTTAAAAAGAAAATTATTCAGTTTTAAAAATATTAGAATACTGGTGGTCCGTACCTTCCTTTCTGTCATATTATGGGGTATACCGTTAAGATTTGATTGGAATCTCCTCCTTATCCTGCTCCTTCTTAATGGATTATTTTTGTTTTCTTTTCTTTCTCTTTCATTTTATGTGTTTATTATAACACTTAAAAAAGATTTGTCAAGTTATTTTTTGAAAAAAAATAAATTTTCTGATAAATAAATATGTTTCCTGCAAAAAACATTCAGGAGAAAGATAATCTTTTCATATCAGGTTTGCAGGTAGTGCTTCCGGACTGGCTGCCAGGTATGAAAAAGACACAGTTTCTGTATCCTTGACTTGGGGAAACTGGTTTGGTAGACTATGAATATTCAGTTGGTCAGGAGGGGGCGAAGATGCAGTATCGCAGTGACAGGAAAGGCAGGCAGCTCTCCATCCTTGGGTATGGATGTCTGCGTTTTACAAAAAGGAATGGGAAGATTGACTTTGAAAAAGCGGAAAAAGAAGTGATAGAGGCTATCCGAAGCGGAGTGAATTATTTTGACACTGCGTATGTCTACTATGGAAGCGAGGCGGTGCTGGGGGAGATTCTGGAGAAAAGCGGCTGCAGATCTCAGGTGTACATTGCGACAAAACTTCCCCATTACCTGATCAAATCCCGGGCAGGTCTGGAGAGATGCTTTCAGGAACAGCTGCGCCGCCTGAAGACGGATTATGTGGATTACTATCTGATGCACATGCTTAATGACGCAGATACCTGGAATGCACTAAGAGAAAAGGGCGTACAGGATTGGATTGAGGAAAAACTGCGTCTGGGACAGATCCATAATATTGGATTTTCCTATCATGGAAATTCGGGAAATTTTAAGAAGCTTTTGGACTCCTATGACTGGGATTTCTGCCAGATCCAGTATAATTATATGGACGAGCACACCCAGGCGGGAAGAGAGGGCCTGCAGTACGCCTGGAAGAAGAAGATTCCGGTGATTATTATGGAACCGCTGCGGGGCGGGAAGCTGGTGGAGCTTCTTCCGAAAGAGGCGAAGGATCTTTTTGAGCAGGCAAGGCCAGGGCGTGCGCCGGCAGAATGGGCATTTCGGTGGCTGTGGGATCAGGAAGGGGTCACAGTAGTGCTGTCAGGTATGAATTCGCTGAAGATGGTGCAGGAGAATGTCAGGACGGCCTCCGATGCCGCGGCCGGTGAGCTGACGGAATCAGACCGGGCGGTGTATCAAAAGGTTCGGCAGGAGATCAACCGGAAAGTCAAGGTGGGATGTACTGCCTGTGGATACTGTATGCCCTGCCCCCAGGGAATTGATATTCCGGGAACATTTCGGTGCTACAATGAGATGTATACGGAGCGGCCGAAAGTGGGCAGAAAGGAATACATGATGACGACTGCATTTCGGAAAAATCAAAACCCGGCATCCGGATGTATCCGATGCGGGAAATGTGAGAGACTCTGTCCGCAGCATATTGAAATCCGGGAAGAGCTGAGACGGGCGGCAGGAGAGCTGGAGGATATGCGCTATCGGGTGACGGCCTGGCTGGTGAGGACGTTTCGGATATGGAGGTGAGGACGGCATACGGATTGATAAATGTCGTTGACAGAAAGGCGGAATTGAGAGAAAATAAGAACAGCGGGAGCGGTATTTAAAACAGTACCTGCCTTTCGGGTGTCAGACGGCAGTGGGAAGGCAGATGCGGAATTATAATTAGGAGGTACTACATATGTCAACACCCCATAATGAAGCTGGAAAGGGACAGATTGCAAAGTGTGTATTGATGCCGGGGGATCCTCTGCGGGCGAAATATGTGGCAGAGCATTTCCTGAAGGATGCAGAACTGGTGAACACCGTCAGGAATATGTATGCGTATACGGGAACTTATAAGGGAAAGCAGGTCAGTGTTATGGCGAGCGGGATGGGGATGCCGTCCATTGGGATCTATTCTTATGAGTTGTATAAATTCTACGATGTGGACAGCATTATCCGGATTGGTTCGGCAGGTGCCTATGACAAGGAGCTGAAACTTTTTGATTTAGTTCTGGCTGACAGTGCGTTCAGCCGTTCTTCTTATGCCAGATGTCAGAGCGGAGACCGGGCGGAGATACAGTATCCGAATACAAGTCTGAATGCCAGGATCCAGCGTGCGGCGAGAGATCTGGAACTGCCGCTGAAGGTCGGTAGGATTCATTCTGGAGATGTCTTTTATTATGAAGAAGGGCAGCCGGGAATTGAGTATTTCAGGGGAGAGAAGGGATGCCTGTGCGTGGAGATGGAGAGTTTTGCACTGTTCCATAATGCGAAGATACTCAGGAAGAAAGCAGCCTGCCTTCTGACGATCTCCGATTCCCTTGTCACTCATGAGGTGACTACGCCGGAAGAACGACAGAATGCATTTACCAATATGATGAAAGTAGCGCTGGAGGCAGCGGTTTCCAATGAATAAGAACAACATTACGCTGATCGGTATGCCGGGAGCAGGCAAGAGTACGGTGGGCGTGGTGCTGGCTAAAGTGCTGGGATATGGGTTTCTGGATTCGGATCTGGAGATTCAGGAGCAGAGCGGAAAGCTTCTGCATGAACTGATCACAGAGCTGGGGGACGAAGGATTTCTGGAGCTGGAGAACCGGGTCAATGGTGGGTTCTCGGTATCCCGTTCGGTGATTGCCACTGGTGGAAGTGCAATCTACGGGAAAGAGGCCATGGAGCACCTGAGGGATATATCTGTTGTGGTCTATCTGCGGCTGTCCTGCGAGAGTCTTGAGGAACGGCTGGGAGATCTTCATGAACGGGGCGTGGTTCTGAAAGCAGGACAGACTCTGCATGATCTGATGGAAGAGCGTACGCCTTTGTATGAGAAATATGCGCATATTGTGGTAGATGCAGAGCATATGGAGATTCGCCAGGTGGTGAAGACTATAGTCAAAGCGCTGCAAAATATTCAATAAGCTTGTTGCCGTCAGCCATATCCTTTTGTTGTGGAGCAGGATCTGTCCGTTCGGGGTGCCACTGAACCCCGAGGACAGGTCCTGTTCTGTGTTCCAGGGCTTCTATGACATGGTCCGGTGCGGTCTGAGAGACAATGAGTCCGGCCCCGATTTTTCCACAGCCCTGATGATGGGCGCTGTTGACCAGGCAGGAGGGACCATATAGACGGAACAGAAGGGAGCCGGGAAGGCAGTCTGCCTGATGAATCTGATCCTGTCCATTGTAACGGTGTCTGTCGGCAGTGGGAAGGTGTTGAATCAGATTTCCGCCGAAATAGACATTAATGATCTGCATACCTCTGCAGATGCCCAGAATTGGCTTGCCGGCAGTTATGAAAGTGTGAAGAAGTGCGAACTGGGCCTGATCCAGTTCCCGGTCTATGGAGAGAGAACCCTGGTCTTCTTCACCAAACCAAGAGGGATGAATGTCACCTCCTCCGGGGAGAAGAAGACGGTCGAAGGCAGACAGGTCAGAGGGATAAAGAGTGGTTTTATAAGAAATATGACATCGGGCCAGAGCATTTTCATAGTTTTTGGTGTTTTCCGGTATGCCGGCGATGAGGATATGCATATAGTTACCTGACAGAGAATTTGCTATAGTATATGCAGGAGTATAACGGGGGTTCAGCAAGAGGGCTTATTGTAAATTTAATTAAAAGAACGGGCGTTTATGTCCGTCAGAACTTTGGAGGTGTGAATGGTAATTGAGGAAAAATATATAGAGCTAGCCAAAAAACTACACCAGGATTTTCCAGTGGTAGATGCACATCTGGATTTGGCGGGAGAACTTTTTTTCCGGAAGCAGAACGGAGAGGAGAATCCTCTGCGGACCCATTATCTGGAGAATCTGCGGGCGGGGGGCTTGAACCTGATCGTATCCTCGATCTATCTAAGGGATGATCAGCTTCCGGAGGGAGGGCTCCGGGCAGCGCTGGACCAGATCAGTGTGCTTCTGGAGGCGATAGATCAGAACAAAGAGTTCTGCCTGGTACGGACTGCCGCACAGATGGATCAGGTCTTTCGGGATGGGCGGATTGGCATTCTGTTATACATGGAAGGCCTGGACTGTATCGGAAAAGATCTGAGGCTTCTTCGGATTTTATGGGAACTGGGGGTTCGAGGGGCTTCTCTGACCTGGAGCCGGAGAAATGACCTTGCAGATGGATGCTGCAGGGGCGGGCAGGAGAGACAAATTGCAGGTGGGCTGTCTGACGAGGGGGTTCAGGCGGTGGAGGAGATGGAGCGGCAGGGAATGTTCCTGGATGTGAGCCATCTGAATGACGATGGACTGGAGGATGTGATAAGAATTGCCCAAAAGCCGTTTGTTGCTACCCATTCTAACAGCCGCAGTGTTTATTTTCATTACCGGAATCTGAATGATGATCAGATGCGATGTCTGGCGGCTCAGGGAGGCATGATGGGGCTCAACGGATGCGACTGTATTGCCGGGTTAAGAAACGGAATGGATCCACTGGAAATTTTATGCAGACATGTGGAATATGAAGCGACTGTGATTGGGATTGACAAAGTGGGACTTGGGCTGGATTTCTGTGATTCTTACGGGGAAGCAGAACCAAAATTCGAATACAGGGAAAGCCATGGGGACTGCCTGGTAAACCACAGCCATGTGCCAGAACTTACGGCGGCGCTTCTGCAAAGAGGAATGAATCCGCAGGACGCTGTAAAAGTGATCGGAGGAAACTGGGCGGCATATTTTCGGAAAATGCTGCCGAAATGATTTTTGTACTTGACAATCGGCAGTTCCCTGCATAAAATACCTGTATGGAACAGTGATGAAAGGAAAAAGTAGTGACTGCACAGAATCCACAGAAAGCAGCCGGCAGATGAGAGGCGCGGGGGAAGGCAGACATGAATACCTCCTGGAGCTTCCCTCTGAAGCGGCGGATGTATTAGTCGTGGGTAGGAGGCGACGGGCGCACCCGTTATTGTGCAGAGGTATGAAACAAGTACCTGGTGAGGCAATGCATGTAAGTGTATTGTAAATAAAGGTGGTAACACGGGAAATGATGACTCTCGTCCTTTGAAAGGATGAGAGTTTTTTTGTTGTACAGAGGATGCAGTAACCAGTCGGCAGTGCAACAAATGACGTGAAAACCAGTTTTTGTACCATAACAGCACAGACAGAATTATTATGCAAAAAGGAGAATGAAGATTGAAAATGAAAAGTAGAGGGTATCCATTACCTTAAGCACACAACAAACA
>CAJTTI010000033.1 GCA_910579225.1 uncultured Lachnospiraceae bacterium
CACGAAAAAAGCCCAATTCTTTTTTCTTAGAATCAGACTTTTTCAGTGCCCTCATTTTATCAGCATTTCCGGGATTTTATCCGTTACTCGAACTCAATCGTCCCCGGCGGCTTCGACGTCAGATCATACACCACCCGGTTAACCCCTTTCACTTCATTGATGATCCTGCTCGTCACCTTGAACAGCACTTCATAGGGTAACTCCGCGCACTCTGCTGTCATAAAGTCACTGGTATTCACGGCACGAAGCGCCACTGCATAGTCATAGGTCCGGAAGTCTCCCATGACCCCAACCGAACGCATGTTTGTAAGCCCTGCAAAATACTGCCCCAGGCCCTTGTCCAGGCCGGCTTTCGCAATCTCCTCCCGGTAGATGGCATCCGCATCCTGCACGATACGAACCTTCTCCTCCGTCACCTCACCGATAATTCGGATCCCAAGTCCCGGGCCCGGGAAAGGCTGCCGGTAGACCAGGTATTCCGGAATTCCAAGCTCCAGGCCGGCTTTTCGCACCTCATCCTTGAACAGCATCCGGAGAGGCTCTATGATCTCCTTAAAATCCACCACATCCGGAAGGCCGCCCACATTGTGATGGGACTTGATCACGGCTGATTTCCCGAGGCCTGATTCGATCACATCCGGATAGATGGTCCCCTGTACCAGAAATTCCACTGCACCAATCTTTTTTGCTTCTTCCTCAAAGACCCGGATAAATTCTTCCCCGATAATCTTCCGCTTCTGCTCCGGTTCCGTGACGCCTTTCAGTTTCTTATAATATCGCTGCTGGGCATTGACCCGGATAAAATTCAGCTCATAAGGGCCATCCGGACCGAAGACGGCTTCCACCTCATCCCCTTCATTTTTGCGCAGCAGCCCATGATCCACGAACACACAGGTGAGCTGTTTTCCGATGGCTTTGGATAAAAGGACCGCCGCCACAGAAGAATCCACGCCGCCAGATAATGCGCAGAGCACCTTGCCCTCTCCCACTCTTTCCTTTATCTTCTGAATCGTCTCTTCCACGAAAGAACCCATCTTCCAGTCCCCTGCGCACCCGCATACATCGTATACAAATCGCTGGAGCATCTTCTGCCCTTCCTTTGTGTGTACGACTTCCGGATGAAACTGCGTTGCATAGAGTTTTCTCTCCGGGCACTCCATCGCTGCCACCGGGCAGACCGGCGTATGAGCCGTCACCCGGAATCCTTCCGGAACCTGTGCGATATAATCTGTATGACTCATCCACGCCACCGTGGAAAACTCCACATCTTTAAAAAGCACAGAAGAATGATCCACTTCCATTTCCGTATGCCCATACTCGCTGACCGGAGCCGTCTCCACCTTTCCGCCCAGGCTGTAGGCGATCAGTTGAGAACCATAGCAGATCCCCAGGATCGGGATGCCAATCTCAAAAATCTCCTTCTGATAATGAGGCGAAGCTTCATCATAGACGCTGTTGGGACCGCCCGTGAAGATAATCCCCCTGGGATTCATCTCTTTTATCTTTTCAAGGCTTAACGTGTATGGATGCACTTCACAATATACATTGCATTCTCTGACTCTGCGGGCAATCAGCTGATTATATTGTCCGCCAAAGTCCAGTACGATAACCATTTCTCTTGCCAAACCGTTTTCCTCCTCGGTATATTTGAAAATATTATACGTGATGTATCATTTTCTGGCAAGCATTTCAGCAAGAAATTACTGGTTCCGCTTTCCGGAGCTGTTTTCTGTGCCCACGCCGGGCTGCATTCTGACCGATGTGTGAAAAACGGCTTTCCAAAAGCAGCCCTCAGCCGCCTGCTCTACGAGACAGCTGTCCTCTTTACCTGGTTCAGTGCCGCCGCAACCGCCGGGACCGAGATGACAGCCGCCGTAATCAAAGCTTCTGTCAGCAGAAAACTATAATTATATACAATCGGATACACACTTCTCAGAGTCTGTGGAAAACTCTCCGGCATATAACTCATCCAGTACAGATAACCCCCAAGTGCATGAAAAGCTCCTCTGGCCAACACCGCGGCAATATAGCCCTTCACCAGCCCTCGTGGGCTTCTGGAAAAGAATCCTGCGATTCCCAGTGCCGCAAACGCCAGCACATAATCACAACATACCTGGAACAGAGACAACACGTACGGTTCCTGTATAAACTGTAATATCCCGTAGGCTAGTCCCACAAGGACCCCTGTCTTCACTCCATACCAGTTTGCTGCCATCACAATGAACAGCATACTGCAGAGCGTCACGCTGCCGCCCCAGGGCATCTCAAAAATCTTAATATAAGAAGTTACAAAAGCCAGAGCCACGGATACTGCGCAGAATATCAGCTGCTTTGTGGGCATTCTTGCTTTCCCGGAACTTTTACCGGCAAAACAGATCCCAAGCAGGAACATTATACATCCTGCTATGATGCATAATGCATAACCGGCAGTTGTGAGTCCGCCCTCTGAAGTTACCAACAACTCAAACATAAAAAAACCTCCTTCATCTTCGATCAAAGACAAAGGAGATCAAGATCTCTCATAACGCATCCCTACGTTGGCATTATCCAAATCAGGTTATAGGTCAGGACGGTATCAGTCCACTCTCAGCCCGCTTCCATACAAGCTCCCTTGTCATCAATCTTGTGTAGTTTTATTATGCCTATCATACACAATAAGCCTGTCTCTGTCAAGCTTTTATGTATTTTGCATGCATACAGGTTTTTCAGCGGTATGCCTTTCCTCTTTTGCGGCATACCGCACCCTTCTTATGTATGCTGATGCAGGTATTTTTCCCTTGTGGCGAGCCCTCCCCGGATATGCCTTTCCGATTTATTCACATCCAGCACCTTGCGCGCCTCTGCCGCCAGGTGGGGGTTAATATAGAGAAGCCGTTCTGCCACATCCTTATGTACCGTAGACTTACTGACCCCGAAGTTCTGGGCCGTCTGTCGGACGGTCGCATTGTTCTGTATGATATAATTCGCGATCCTGACGGCTCTTTCTGAGATATAATCCTTCACCAAGAAATCCCCTGAATGAACTGTTTTTACAGTTTATGCAGAGAAACCTTTCAATATGTTTCCATGACAGGCACTTTCCTGGGAAGAAAGCAAACGGACTCCGGTTTCCCCCTGCCGCCGCCTTATCACTTAGAACACTTAAGAGCGGAACCACCGCCCTCTTCCATTCCTCCCGGATCTGTCCGTAGAAGCACAGTCTTCTTGATCCTGTAATATATAAAGCCTGCCACATCCGCCAGAAGCCAGCCGATGGGAACAGACCACCAGATCCCTGTAACCCCGATCACCGGAACCGATGACAGCACATATGCCAGCACCACCCTGGTTCCCAGAGATATGATGGTCAGCACCACGGACATCCCCGGTCGTTCTACCGCCCGGTAAAATCCATAGAGCAGAAACAGGCAGCCGATTCCACAGTAGCATGCTCCTTCAATACGCAGATACTGTACACCTACCAGAAGAATCTCCGTCTCCTCCGGCCGCACAAAGAGCAGCATCAGCGGCTCTGCAAAAAGCCAGACCCCCGCGCTGATCACCAGGCAGAACAGTACCGAACATCCCACAGCACTTTTGATTCCCTTCCGGATTCGCTCCGCTTTTCTCGCCCCATAGTTCTGCGCTGTAAAAGTCGAGAACGCATTTCCAAAATCCTGTACCGGCATATATGCAAAAGAATCAATCTTCACCGCTGCTGCAAAAGCCGCCATGACCACCGTGCCAAAGCTGTTGACCAGTCCCTGTACCATCAGAATCCCCAGGTTCATAACCGACTGCTGCAGGCAGGTTAAAAAGGAAAACTGCCCGATCTCCCGGAAAATCCGCCGCTTCAGGCGTATCTTTTCCTGAAAAATCCGATATGTCGGAAATCTGCTCCACGTGTAGATCAGAAGTCCCACGCCGGACACAAACTGAGCAATCACAGTCGCCCCGGCCGCCCCGGCCACACCCCAGCGGAACTGGATTACAAAGACCAGATCCAGCACAATATTTAAGAGTGCACAGACTCCCAGGAATATCAACGGCGTCACCGAATCTCCCACCGCCCGTAAAAGCGACGCATAAAAATTATATAAAAATGTAGCCAGAATTCCCATAAAAATAATCCACAGGTATTCCCGCATCATTCCATAGATACCGTCCGGCACCTGCAGAAAATGAAGAATCGGATCCATCAGAAGAAACACTGCTGCATTCAGCACCACCGCCAGTCCTGCAATCATCAGAAAAGAGTGCAGGATGCTGTCTTTCAACCCCTCTTCATCCTTCTCTCCGCACCGAATAGAGAATACCGCCCCGCTCCCCATACACAGCCCAAGCAGAATCGAGGTCAGAAAGGTCATAAGCGTGTAAGAGGAGCCGACCGCCGCCAGGGCGTCCGCTCCTATAAACTGTCCCACAATCAGGGTATCTGCAACATTATAAAGCTGCTGCAGCAGATTTCCCAGAATCATAGGAAATGCAAACCGCAGCATAGTTCCTGTGATCGGTCCGCAGGTCAGATCTCCGGCTCCTCTTCTGTTATTCATGAATCTTTCCTTCCCGTAAGTCTTTCAGTATCTCCGCAGGGCGGTCTTTTACCGCGCTTATCTTCCCGTCAGATCCGACAGAGGACGAAAGCTGTAGCCCATCTCTTCCCATTTTGTCAGAAGTTCATCCATAATCTCTCCATTGGTTTTGGAAGTGTTGTGAAGCAATACCACGGCTCCCGGATGTATACGCGAAGTCAGCTTGTCAAATGCTTCCGCATGACTGGGCTGCTTGTCCTGGTTCCAGTCCACATGCGCCAGACTCCAGAAGACTGTACAGTATCCCAGCTCCTGTGCTTTTTTCAGGTTCTCCTCATTACATTTTCCCTGAGGCGGGCGATAATAAGGAGCGAGCTCTGTACCTGTAATCTCCTTGAAAAGATTCGCCACATCGTCCATCTCTTTCTGGAATGTCTCCATATCAGAGATAGTGGGCATATCCAGATGATGATAGGTGTGATTGCCCACTGCATGTCCTTCTTCCACCATCCGTTTTACCATTTCAGGCGCCGTCTCCAGAAAATGACCCACTACAAAAAAAGTGCCTTTTGCGTCATGTTTTTTCAGCGCATCCAGAATCGGTTCCGTATTTCCATTCTCATATCCGCAGTCAAAAGTCAGATAGATTACCTTCTCACTGTCGTCTCCCACATAATAAGAATCATACCAGGCCAGATCCTCTGCCGAAGCGTTTCCCGTTGGCTGCATGCCGGACTCTCCAAAGGAGAGTCCCCAGTCTTCGGAAGCCAGTTTAAGTTCAAATCCCTCCGGAGGGGTCTTCCTTTCCGGCTCCAGGTCTTCCTCTGAAACCGAAGACTCCGGCTCCCCGTCAGAGGCCGGAGATTCCGTCTGTTCTCCATTTGGCACCGGGGAACCCGCCTGTGCTGTCTGATCGGACGTATCCGTCTCTGCTCCCACCTCAGACGGCAGCGTCCCCGCCTCAATCTGCATGTCCTCCGGTTCCTGCGTCTCCTGTGCTGTCGACCCTTTACATCCTGTCATATAAACCGCCAGAAGAAGTGAAAACAGCATAATGATTTTCTTCGTCCCTTTTTTCCTGTGTCTCATCTCATATCTCCTCATTCCGGCAGCCTGTCCTTATGCTCTGCGCTGCCTTTTGTACCTTAGTATATCCCAAAACTGCATCAAACTTACATCACAGCATACGGAAATATTCGTTTTATCTGCTCCGGTATATGGTCTGCATTATATTCTGCCAAACTTTCCGGCCGGATCTCCCGCCAGATTGCATTGTTATCAATATATGATGTTGCTCAACTTACCTGTATCTTATGATAGCAGGCATATTGTAGAATGTCAATTTTTCAGAAATCATACTTTCCATGCATCTGTCCGGGGCAGACGTCCATACGGAATCAAAGACCCCGCTGCAAGCAACGGGGTATCAAACTTGCAGCGCTGCAGAGCAGCGGGGTATTTGACCCTCGCGGCAGTCGCCAAATGTCTGCAAGCAGCCACTTGGCTCGTTGCCCGCGGGAATAAATCTAAAACAGCACACCGGGTGGGAAGCGGCAGCCAGTCTCCGGCAGCGCATACAGACAACAAAAAAGGAACTGCCCCTGCCAACACAGAATGCTGTTCCCTTCCTTAAAAACAGTTTCCCCATCCAGGACCGCCCTCATGCCTCCTGGCTGTCTCTGCCTCCTTCTCCCAAAGCGCTGCCCGTATATACATCGTCCCAGCTTCTGCCCTTGCCGTTCCCTGCCTCGTCCAGCAGGCGGATCAGCTCCAGGGCACTTCGGAAGCTCACCGTACGTTTCTCTTCCACCCAGGTCACCTGCCCCTGCCAGCTCTCTCTCTGGCGAAACTGAATCTTCACCAGGAAACTTCCTCTCTCCTGTCCTCTGTCTTTCATAGGCTGTTCTTCTCCTTTTCCTGGTTGTCCTCGTCCTTCGGCCATTCTGGTTCTACCGGTCTTCCCTCCTGAACACTGACTGTGTCCAGTGCGCCTGCCATCAGCTTGATCATCTCCCATATGGAACGGAAATAGACCGTCTTATTCTCCTCCATCCATGTAATGCGTCCCTGCCAGCTGCTGTTCTGCCGATGTTGGACGCGGATTATGAACGTCCCAAGATCCCCGTGCATATTTAACAATTCCTCGTCCTTCATCATCTTTGTCCTTTCATGTTCATACCCTGCCCTGTGCTTCCTTTCACCAAATGTACGGGTACAGGTAGCCGGATAGGGAAAATTCAATGTGTCAAACAACTGTTCCATTCCCGCAAGCGCCTCGTCCATACTACTGAACATAACGGCCTCTTTGCTGTAAGAATGATAATATCTTCCGCTGATATGGTCTGCTTCTGCCTGGTCCACACACAACACAATACCATTTGGTGTGCCCAGGTACCACTGTGATCTCTCCATGTACTTATTTCCTTTGACCCAGAACCATGTCTTTCTTATCCGGAAAACAGATAACACTGTTTACATAGTACTGAACGCCTGTTTTCAAGAAGCCCGAGATAAATTGATGATTGATCCGCTCCTGTACGATACTGCAGTCCTCAAGGGTCGTATTGACCAGCAGCACCAGATACTGGCCTTTGCCATACTTGCTGACCGCATCTGTGCGGCGCACCGAATTGCGAACCGCATCTCCCAGCCGGCCGGTCAGTTCCGCAAGCACCTGCTCGTCCTTGATCTCCCTGCCCCGGTCGTCCACTACGATGCAGAGCATCAGATAGATGGACTGGCCGCCCCGCTCCATCATCCGCTCTACCATGCGGTAGATACCCTGGAAGACCGGGTACGAGCACAGATATCCCCCCGGCGTCTCCTCCTCTTCCTCCGACAGCCGCATCTGAATATCATCCAGAGCCCCATACTGGTGTTCCATCTGGGAGCCCAGTTTCCGGAACAACGCCATCATCTGATCCGAAGGGCGAAGACCCAGCTCCTGAAAATAAAGCTCCACCGTGTCGTCATAAAATCTCCTGGCGTCCTCATACCGTCCCAGGGACACCAGAGCTTCCATCGTAACGGTTTCCCAGTCGGACAAAGGGTTGATCTTTGCCGCATAAAGTCCAAGCTCTTCCATCTGAAGGAAATTCTGCCCTTCCCGCAAAAGCTGAACCGTCTTCTTCACACAGGAGCAAAATAGTCCCTGGTACCGTCTTGCCTCCTGAGATACCCACAGAACACCCACATGAGCGGGCAGAAACTCTCCCGTATAGTGATAGCAGGCGTCCAGATACCGGCCCAGACGCTGAGTCGGATCCCCTTCTGCTTCCGCCTCCTGACACAATTGCTCAAATTCCTCCGCATCCTCCGACACCAGGATCTCATCCGTCCAGTAATAGACCCCTTCCCGCTGCAGGATATAATTCACATCCGGCAGCCCGGCCGCTCTGAGTTTTTTCTTCGCATTATAAATCACGCTCCTGGTGGCGTGACGGATATCCTCAATATCCCTGTCTCCAAACAGCACCTCCTCTAACCGGTCCCGGCTGACCCCTCTTGCCCGTTCATGTAGCAGAAGCTGCATCAGATAGACAAACTGAGATTCTCTGGATTTGACGCTGCCCGTGATCAGCCTGCCCTGATAAGACAGGGAAAAACCGCCGAATGTCTTTACATACAGAATGTTTTCCCCTGAATGTTCCGTCATGATTTTCATCCGTCCCCCGTCCTGATGTCCGTTCACACCGCCGCGTTGTCGTTTAGGCACGCTCTTCGTTTTTTCTGCGTTTCTGATTATACCATATTACTGCCGCCGCTGCTATGACAATCAGAAGAATCCCAAAGACTGCCATGGTCAGCATACCAAAGCCCGGCTGCCGACCGGCTGCTTCTTCATCGCCGCCGGCAAGAGGTACGTCTTCGTCATCCAGATCAATCAGCTCTCTTGGCTCTTCTGGTTCTGTATCGGCCATGGCTTCCTCCCCGGGAAGTCCTGCACCTTCTTCTCCTCCTCCCGGAACACCTGCTTCTGTACCGGCTGTACCGCCGCCTGTGCCCTCAGCGCCTGCATTCACACCGCCGGCCGGACTGCCCGCACCCGGAGCCCCCACTGCTCCTTCTGTACCGGCCACACCGCCGCCTCCGGTTTCTCCTCCGTCGGTTCCGGAAGAACTGCCTCCCCCGCCTCCGCCGGATGAAGACGCGCCGGTATAGACAAAGGTAAACACGTTCTCTGCCGCATTGACAGACAACGTCTTTGTCAGATTATACGCCTGAGGACGATAGCCCTCGATATACAGAAAGGCAATCACCGGCCGGTCGCCGATATTTCCGTAATATGTACGGGAAGGCGCCAGCGTATTGCCTGCAGCGTCCTGATAATTCACCGTATAGGCAATCATATTTCCTGCAATCCCGTAAGCCACCACAAAATCCCGGTCTTCTTTTACAATCACCGCCGAATTGCCCAGCGCTTCGCTGTTGTCCCTGCCGCTCTGCCGGATGCCTCTGGCATAATATTTGCTGCCCTCTTCCAGACGTACTGCACCTTCTTCATTGGCAGAAAAGCTCACCACATCTCCGAGCTTCAGGCCGCTCACCCGAATCACAGATCCCGACTCCGTAATCTGATAGGAAGAATGAGATCTGCTGTTGTCCACAGATATCATCCCGCTTCCGTTAAAGGTCCCGTGATTGCCGGGATAATAGGTAAATTGATAGGTATATTCCGACGCCGCCCGACTGTCCGCATTACACAGACACAAGATCAGGCTCATGACCAGACATCCGGTCCATAACCTGCAAAATCTCTTCACAGACGTTCCCCTCCCTTCTCTTTCCGGAAACCCAGAACCGCCAGCAGAAGCAGAAGCAGTCCGCTGGCAAAAGCCGCAGCCGACCAGAAGATCAGATGACTGTTGTCTCCGGTCTGCACACTACCTGTCGTGTAGACAGAACCGCCGCTTCCGGATAGAGACGCGCCGCCCGGGGAAGAGCCGCCGGAAGAACCGGAACCCTGGGAGGAACCGCCGGAAGTCCGCGCTTCCGGGTCCACTGCAAAACTCATCTGAAGATCTGCCAGTGTATTCTGGTAAGAATTCCCCTGGGTCTCTCCGTCCAGAGCCACCGTCAGCGTCACATAACCGCTCTGATTCTGCCCCAGCCTGCTCAGATAAAAATAATCCTCCAGGCCGCTGACTGCCGCATGGAGTCCCCGGTCGCTGACAACGCTGTCAGAACTGAACAGGGTTGTCAATGTTCCCGTACCGTCTGTATAAGACAATTCATAGGTATAAGCCCCGCCTTTTGCCGTCTCAGAGCTGTCCTCCAGACTGCTTAAGACCCGGTTATTCATATACCAGTCTACATTCCTGTCGCTGGTGTTCTTCAGATCAATCCGAACTGTCACGCTGTCCCCCGGCTGCAGCCCATAGACAGCGTCTGCAATGTCCGAAGAACTAAAACTGCTCTTCATCTCATCTCCGGCAAATTCCACCTGCCATCTTTGTTCCTCCGCTGCATACACGATTCCCGCACTGCCCAGGAACAGGATCGCCGCCAGAACGGCGCCCCAGGACTTCTTCTTCATCTTCCACTCCTCCATTAAGTTCCGCAATTCTCCTTCCAGGCCTCGGCCTGTACGGTCCATTGCTGTTTTCACAAATTACTGCCCCTCACGCGTTATCTCTTCCCTCTCTCTCCCTGTCCAGCAGGGAAGCCAGCACCTGCAGCAGCACCGCAACCAGCACCAGAGCGCCGGCAGCCGTCTTCCCTTCTGTGGTGGTAAAGATCTCAGCCGCCTTTCCCGCTCCCGGTACAATCCGCACGGCTTTTCCGATGAAATCTCCATAAGGAACCGGCTGCAGATCTTCCGCCTGATTCGCGTCCCCTTTGGTGATAAACTCTCCCATAGCCACCCGGTTTTCCACCACCCGGTGGGTGATGACTGCAGTCGAATGCTCCGAGCCGTAGAAGGCTATGATATCTCCTTCTTTCATCTCCCCCGGCTGCGCCTCCTGAATATACAGAAGACTCCCTGTTGGGATGGCCGGCTCCATGCTCCCGCTGACCACCGAGTAAATATGATAGCCCAAAATTCGTGGGACCGTCAGCGGCAGACAGGCCAGAACCAGAAGGACCAGAAGAACGGTACTGATCATCCGGAAACCAATCGCCGTCAAATGCAGCCCACTCCTGCTACTCCTTGAGTTCTTTGTTCTCACAAGCCTATACTCCCGTCGTCCAGTACCGTCACATCCACGCCCCAGGCGCTTCGGATAGCCTCCTGAGCATTGTGGGTCTGAACTGCATCCACCTCTGCCTCCAGACTCAGCCAGCAGTCGTCATATCGATAAGAAGCCTTGATCGTCTCCGATCCCGGGCCACCGGTAATATCCTGCTCCACTTCCCGGAGAATCTCGGGCCGGATACGCAGACTGTCGCTCAGAGCCGGCGTCTGTGCTCCCGCCGGAAGGATCCTCGTATAGTACAACACCATACGTTCCGGTGTGGAAGCGCTCTCGTCCACGACCCAGCCGCTCCCCTCTGAAAGCCGCAGGTCGATCAGCTCCGGAGACAGCCGGGTATCCTTCACCCAGTCTTCACCGCTCTCCTCCTGCCAGCTCTTATAGAGCGTCACCCGTACATAGCTGTCGATCTCTCCGCTGTTATGGACGCTTAACTCCTCCTGGTACGAGTACCCCGGAAGCAATTTTCCGTTCGTCGCTTCGGTCAGATGCTCCAGAAGCTGTCCGCCTCCTTCGGAGGAAGCCGGCTCTGCGTTTCCTGTATCCACAGCCTCGCCGTTCTCCAGAAGCGTCACGCCGATGCCGGCCACCCGGACTTCCATTCCATAATTTTCACTGTAATAAGTCAGCGCCGCTTTTGTACTGCCTACTGCGCTCAGAAGCAGCAACGTCACAGACAGGCCAAGCAGAAGGACCGGCGTTAAGATCTTGTTCTTTCTCATCATTCCACAACCCCCTCCTGGACTGCCTCTGCGTCCCAGTCTCCATACGGACGGTTTTCGTCGTCATAGACCACCGCTGTATATTCCGGTACCACGATGATGTTGAAAATCTCCCGGTCTTCTTCATCCGTAATGCCAGGCAGCTTCGTCAGCTCCAGACCCGCCAGAAGCTCATCCGTCTTCTCTTCCGGCTTCAGAGGCGTGTCGTAATACCAGTATCCATCCGCTTCATTTCGGGTCCATTTCCCGCTGGCAGAAGAATATTTCACACTGTCCTGATATGCATCTGCCACCAGCACCTTCACGCGGACATAGCAGTCCTCTGTAGGACTGCTGTTCTGGATGGAAATATGCTTGATTCGGCTCTCCACCTTGTCATCCGTGGAGGTATTTCCGAACGCCAGGTCCACCTGAACCCTGCCTGCTCCTGACGCACAGGTGGTAAAGTAAGCCATGGCCTTTCCGGCAGATGTTCCCGCCGTCAGTACAAGGACTGCCAAAGCCGGCACAAAAGTCTTCGTGATCCAACTTTTCTTCATCGCTTTATCCTCCCTTTGTCACTGCTTCTCCCAGTTCAGCACGTCGTTTCCGTTCGTATCCTTTTCATAAGTAAAATGATTCACCACGCTGATACCGCCCTGATTGAGCCGGCCGTCGTACTGATTGGTAAAAGCCGCGTGGATCTCACCATCCGCTCTTATGATGTCTCCCTCCGGCATCCCGGCCCCGGTCTGCTCATAGCTTCCGCCGCTGTAGATCTCTGTCACCGTCACCTTTGCTCCCGCCGGTATCCCCTCTATGGTCCGGCTCATGGTTCCGGCCTGATCAAAATTCAGAGAGACGACATCATTATACACAACCTGGTCTTCCTTCTCCGCCTTTATTTCAAACACGAAAGACGCACCCTGCAGGGTCTCATGCCAGGAGGTCAGTGTCTTGTCAATGACCAGATTTCCATACCGGTCTTTCCGCTCCGGCTTCAGTCCCACCGCCAGCGGTTTTCCTTCTTCATCGCCGTAGATCCACTCGTCTTCTCCCATGCCGCCTCTGTAATAATTGTTCGGAAGAGGAATCAGATATGGGGCAAAGCTGTATGTATATTCCGGCGAATCCACAGATGCAAAGCACGCCAGATACATCCCCGGCAGAAGGCCTTCTGACACTCCGGCAACCACCCCGTCCGCTCCTTTCTGAATCTGGATCTCATCCGCAGCCTCCGGTCCCGTCTCAGCCTCTGAGACCGCCTCAGCCGCCAGCGCCCACTCGGACCAGCTGGCCGCCGCCGTCTGACTGTCGGCTGTTTCCAGGCCGTCCAGGCCCTTTCCTCTATAATCACGCAACAGGGTATACTGTCCCCCCGCGTCCACTTCTGCCACCTGATAAATCCGAACATTCAGAGAGGTCCCTTCCGAAAATGCATTCGACAGTTCTTCATAATATCCGGTGTAGGTCTCGTCTGCCAGTTCCCCGGGCCTCAAAGCCCCCTGGTCCAGTGTAAACGTGATCTTGCCTTCTCTCTTCAGATCAATTCCCACTGCTCCATAGGCAGTCGGTATCCCGGCTGTCAGCATGGTACATACAGCTGCGGCCGCCAGGAATAACGCCGTCTTCTTTCTCATACTAGTCCTCCTATTATAATTCCGCATCCGCCTCTCTCCTCCCCTGGGTCTGGAAGGATGTTCCGACATCTTCCATGTCTGAACCTCCTTCCGGGGCTGCGCTTGCGCGGGTGCGGATGAAAGTTTTATGGTTCTCTGATTTTACGGGGTTTCAGTAGAAATCGCAGGAGCAGGATCGCCAGCAGTGTTACAGACAGTCCCAGAATCAGATACAGCATATAGTAATTCTGGACTGCTTTCAGCATGGTTTCCACCGGTGTACTCACGGTTTCTTCTTCTCCTTCGTAAGGGACCCTTCTACCCCGGACCAACAGTCTGTGGCTGTTGACGCCGTAGGGCGTGCAGGTGAAAAGTGTTACCAGGTCCTCTCCCTCCTGAATCCGGAGGGCTTCCTGCAGGGTCTCTGTATCATCCTTGTCTACCATAGGCAGGATCTGATCCACTTCATAAGCAAAGATCTCATCCAGCACATGGATATAGAACCGGTCCCCTCTGATAAGCTGGTCCACATCCGTGAACAGTCTCGCACTGGGCAGACCCCGGTGAGCAGCCAGTATACTGTGGGTACCTGCTCCTCCGATGGGGAGCTTCGTACCGCTTAAGTGTCCCACCGCTGTCTGCAGGACTTCTTCCCCGGTTCCGTGGCAGACGGACAGTTTCAGATTAATCTTCGGGATGGACAGATAACCCATGACGCCGTCTCCGGCCAGATTCAGTATCTTCCAATACTCCGTCTGCTCCAGCCCCTCTTCCAGTTCCCCGAATGCATCCCCATAGAGATTGTTCTCCGGCAGTGCATCGTTAAATCCCCTGGCTGCTTCCCATTCCCTGGAATAATCCTCCGGCTCCAGCTCCGACACAGTCTCTTCATAACTGGTGATCAGCCGGTTCTGCCGGTAGGTATTCCACTGGTCCGAAATCGTCGGATAACACAAAATCAAAAATCCACTCAGGAACAAAAGCCCAAACAGGATCGTCGGAAGTCTCTTCTTCATAACATCGCTCTACGCTCCTGTTCCTGTGGTTCGGTCTCCCGGTGATTCTGCCCTCGCCCGCTTCAGCCGGCGGTCATACAGATACAAAACCGTGATAAAGGTTCCGGTGACCAGAAGTCCCACGATTACCCACAAAAGATAGCTGGTATGCAGGCTTGGACCCAGAAGCGCCGGAGCCGCCGGTATCAGTCCGTCCTCTGCTTCCTCATAAGGCACCCGGTGTCCCCGGACCAGAAGTCTGTGGCTGTTCACACCGTAGGGCGTACAGGTCAGAAGGGTCACCAGATCTTTCCCCTCTTCCGATACAAGAGTGCTGGTGTCTGTGGGATCCACGGTGGTGATCTGATCTACCTGATAGCAGAGCACATCATCAAGCACGGACAGGAGAAAATAATCTCCGTCCTTCAGTTTGTCAAGATCGGTGAAAAGCGCCGCGCTGGGCAGGCCCCGGTGAGCCGATATGACCGCATGGGTTCCTTCTCCGCCTACGGGGAAAGAACTGCCGGGCAGGTGCCCTGCGCCCTTCTGGAGCACTTCTTCCGTGGTAGTATGGTAGATGGGAATCTTCACGCCGATCTTTGGAATCTGGACATAACCCATCATACCGTCTCCGGTCAAATTCAGGCAGGAGAGATACTCTCTGCTACCCTCCTCCGGAATCTCCGCCGTGGAGAAGGAATCCGGCAGTACGTACGGAACGAGAGAATCGTTATAGGCATAAGCCCGTTCCCATTCTTCTTCATAGGCGATCAGTCCCCCCTCTTCCAGTTCGGCCACGGCCTCGTCATAAGTGGTGATCAGCCGGGACTGACGGAACGTATTCCACTCGTTGGAGATAAATGGATACAGCAGCAAGGACAGGCCGGCTGTGAACATCAGACAGACTATGATCGTTGGGATGTGTTTTTTCATCTGGACTCTCCTTGTTGTTGTTTCGTGTAGGGACGCATCAGAACTTCCGCCCCTGCCAGGCTGCCTGGAAAGCAGCCTGGCAGGCGGGAAATGACCTTTTTGAGGTTATGTTCGTTCTTTGAATGCGTCAAATATTGATTATTTCACAGTTTTTCTGCGGGTTGCAAAGTACAGAGCTGCTGCAAGAATCATGATCGCGCATCCGCCGATGGTGAAGATCGTAGTACCGATACCGCCAGTGGAGGGAAGGGTAGTAATCTTTGTATTCGGAATATATCCGTTCTTTTCCACCGGTTCCGCCTTCTTCACACCATTTTCAACAGCAAATAACTCTTTGTCATCTACTGAGATACTCCAGGATAACAGCTTTCCTTCATCGTTTACATCTGCACTCACTACAATCACAAACTCATGAGTGTTCAATGAATATCCTTTCGGAGCCTCAATCTCCTTCAGGTAATAAGTTCCTGCAGCAAGACCTTTGACGATCAGTTTACCATTGTTATCAGAAGTTATCGTTCCTTTCGGTCCGTCAAACAGGTTAACATTTTTATCCTGGCCATCTACTTTAATTGTTCCAGGTACTACAACCGTATTCTCATATGCTACTTTTTCACCCTTTGCATCTTTTGTATAGAGTTCAAATACAGCGCCTGCCAGTTTTTCTGTAGTTGTGTCGGTGCTCTCGCCGGTCTTCGTCAGGATACTGGTTGTACTATCACCTGTAAGCGTTCCGCTCAGGTCAAAAGTGTAGGTATAGGTTTTATCTTCATCCGTACCTTTGGTCTCATCTCCGGTAACTTTTGAATCTTTGGTAAAGTTCAGTACAACATCGTTGTTGTTGCCACCTTCGTTCAGTTTCGCATCATTGTTTAATACTGCCTTGTATGTGATCACTATTTTTTTGCCTGCATAATCATTCAACTGATAAGCGCCTGGCGTACCTGTTACAAAATCAACCGTAAGAATATCTTTTTTATTACTTGCATCTTTAGTCGCTGTTGCAGTAAAATCAGTATCTTTTGTCAAAGTAGCAACAACCGTTCCGGTATTGTTTGTATCATCAGCTTCACGAACTACTACTGACAGGTTACCATCTTCCGCAATATCCTCAAGGCTCAGTCCTTCGCTCAGGGTATCAACTGCATTTAATACCGGATTCTCACCGCCATAGTAGGGAACCGGATTGATCTCAACCGTGTACTCAATCACATCGCCAATATTTGCAGTGTCTGCCGGCACTTTCTGACCATTGACCGTGGTTTCTGCTTTCTTCGTAACTTCCGGATGGCTGCTTGCTTTTACATAAGCCTCCCCATCTTTCAGCGTGATGCCAGTCGTGTTCTCAATATCCAAATCTCCGTCTATGATGTCATTGTTTCCGTCTTTGTTTACATAGTAGATAGATGCCACTGCATAGTTATAGATCGTCGCATCTGCACCGGTCAAAACAATCAGGTATCTTCCGGCGTCAAACTCATGAGTGGTGCTGTATTTTTTGTCTGCATCTGAATAGGTCCATCCCTCCGTTACCTCTATCGGCGTACCCGCTTTCAGAGCTTTATTCCCAAGCTGGTCCAGGATTGTTGGCGTCAGTGTTACATAATCACTTTCACCATCTTCATTAACCATGATACTTTTGTAAAGATCTGCTACCTTGTAGCCACTGAAGCTTCCGCTATTGTTGTATTCAGCCTCTACAATTTTGTATACCGCGATTCCATCGTTTTCCAAACCTTTCGCGACATTTGTAATGGTGATCGAACCTTTGTCTGCGCTCGTTCCAGTCACTGTATCCGCCGCAAACGTCGTCACTGACATTCCGAGGACCATTGCCATTGCCAGGAACAATGCCATGATTTTCTTCATCTTTTTCATCCTTTTTTCCTTTCTTTTTGCTGCTTCCAGGCTGCCGTCCCTTAGCGGCTCTGCGAAGGAACGCAGCTATGATTGCACTATGAACAGTTGCATGTCTACGAGTTCGTGTCTTCCGTCCGTTCAGGTATCCTCACCTTTGGTCTCCCCCGGCAGGAATGGCTGCCGGAAGGAACGGTTATGTTCTGAATCTTTCAGCACCTCCCCCGTATGTTATTTCTATATAAGATCAGTGCAGCCGCCATCATCAGCAGGATGCCGCTGATCAGATACCAGTAGATTCCCATACCGCCGGAATTGGGCAGGTCATAGAGTTCCACATTCAGGACTGTGAGACCGATCTGTGCCTTTGGTCGGCCTTCTCCTCTGTCGGTCAGGGTCACCCGGCTTACGCTGCTGTCCGGAATCTCTGTGTCTTCCGTGTAGAGAACACCATTTATCAGAACCTGCAGTGTTCCCTCTCCGGTACGCTCCACAGTCAGTTCTATGGGGTCGCGCAGGAGGCTGTAGGTGTGAGGCGCCCGGGTCTCATAGAGCCAGTAGGTCCCAGGCTTCAGGTCCGGGATGTTGACTGTGCCGTCCGCCTCTGTGGCATAGCAGAACTCCTCGGCGGTCACTCCATCCGGAAGTACCTGGGGCAACACTTTGTTAGCCGGCTCCCGGCCTTTCTCCAGATAAAGCATGAACTCTGCTCCTGAGAGCATCTCACCGCTGTCGTTAACCTTCGTCAGGGCCAGGTCCACCTTCTCGGGCGTATACTCGTTGGTAAATACAGCATGCACGCCGCTGCCCGTCAGAATCAGGGTCTGTGCGAAGATGTCTTCACCGTCTGCTCCCCCATATAGTTTCCCGTAAGTCGGCAACCCGGGATCTCCGGCGGAGCTGGTCGATATCACTTCCCGATACTCCGAAGGGATCTGAACTTCCCTTACCAGATACCGGGCGTTCCCGGTCAGACCGTCAAACTGCACCGTCTGTCCGTCTCTGACGAAAAATTCTCCCGCTCCCAGCCCAAGTTCCTGATTGGGACCGGTCTTGTAAGTAGCCGGATTCAATCCTTCCGGCACACGATAAATCTGTCCGGACAGGGGGATGTAGATCTCATAAGTGTTCCCGTCCGCTTCATAATAATAATTACTCTCCCAGGCGTCCGCCGGATTCCCGTCTGTCATTCCTGACCTGTCATTCGAGACGGCCCCTGTCAGACTTCCGTCTGTCAGGCCTGCCTGCACTGCGTCGTCCACGGTGTTCCTGTCCGCACCTTCCGGAAGCTTCAGCGCTTTCACAAGTTCCGCTTTCGTCTGCAGTCTCTGACAGAGGACGAAGCGGAAATCCCGCTGTGTTAGGGAACCTTCCCCGGTGGGATTGATTACTTTTTTCTGTATGGTCAACGTGCCGTCCGTCTCCAGAGCTTTGTTGACGAAATCCACTCGCTGTACTTCTCCGCTGCTGTTGATCGTGATGGGGTCGTTGTCCCCCGGAAGAGGAAGCATCTGTACATAACCGGGCGCGCCGGTCTCTGTCACCTGACAGACCGTGCCTTCCTTCATGCCCACGAAGACGGCCGCCTGACCGGGTTTCAGGGTGAAGGTTCCGTCCGGACCGGTACGGCGCAGGATGATGGTTTTTCCTTGTTCCGTGTTGACCGCCGGACCTGCCTCGTTGCCCTGGGCTTCATTTTCTTCCGGTGTCAGATCGTCCAGGTAAACCGGTTCTCCGGTAGTCCGGTACAGATAGAACGTCTCCCCTTCCAGACCATTGTTCTGAGCGTCCGCCAGCCGGAAATCAAAATCCACATCCGGCTTCTGGCTGTCATCCAGCGTCTTGGTCACCAGAAATGCCAGATTGGAATTGTTAAAGTCCAGATTCATCTCCGGAGCCGTGGTGGATCCCTGATGAACGACAGAACCTGTGGGCTGCCAGCCGGAACTGTTCTCATCGGCCCCTGCATCATCTGTAATCTCGCACAGCCGGTAATCCACGCCTGCAGGTACCTCTTCAAAGATCGCCGTCCAGCCGCCTTTCAGGGTAAAATATCCGTCCTTATCAGTATGCTCCTGCCTGGTCTCCCCGGTGGCGGCGTTGGAAGCCGTATAGGTAGCCGGCAGGTATTCATTGTCATCAATCTCCAGCCGGAACCGGAAATCCGGTGTCACCGGAGTCTTCCAGTTATCCGGAAAAGTGATGCTCTTATGTACGTTCAGCGTCGTCTTCTCTCCGGTCCCCACCGGTGTGTACCGGTTGGTAAAGGATACTGCATCTCCAGCCACCGGCATGGTAAGCACGCCGGTCTTCCCTCCGGAAGGCGAAGTCACCGCATAACCTCCCTGACTCAAAGATACAGGCCGATACTGATACTCCCCGTGCAGGACGGCACCGGCGCTGATTTCTTTGCCGTTCTCATCCACCGGGCCTTTATACCGGAGAATGTAAGGCTTCTCTTTTACCTCAAGAATCTCTCCGGTCTGAGGATCCGTCTTCGGAGTCCGGTAAAATCCCAGCTCCTCCACTTCGTAGCGGATTCCCGCTCCCAGCACTTCAAAATGAGCCTGCTGGTCCGCTTCCAGTTGGAAGACGCCGCTTCCGTCTGTCTCGAAGGGAATCCGGTTGCCGTTTTTGTCGGTCTTGACGATCTCTTTTCTGCCGCCTTCCCGAAGCTCATACAGCCGGTACTCCCGGCCCGCCGCGACCTCGCCGCCCACCTTCAGGACAAACTGGAACTGATCGTACTTCTGCTCCTGCGTCCCGCCGGTCACCCGTTTGGCCACGTAGAGATCCGGCGATTGATTCGGCTGATTGGTAAAGGTTACCCGCGGAACCGTCCGTCCGCTCGCCGCCGCGGGCAAAGGTACCACGCTTCCTGCCAGACAACTGAGAATGGCCAGGAAGGACACCAGTTTTTTGAAATGTTTCATGATTCTGTATGCGGGGCCACTGTAAAAGCTGCGACAGGATATCAGGCATCTGTCTGTATGTTTTGCAGTATCCCCGCTCCTCCTTTCCATCGTTGTCAGTCTCTGGACTTCCCTTTATACTCATATTTCAACGTAATGATCCACTCATATGTTTCAGGCGGTTCTGAAGTGTCAAAGGTCACTGTGTTACCACTAACGTCAGCATTGAGAATATTCGTGGAAATTTTCACATCGTAACCCGCTACTTTATAGTTCCTTAACGTGAGAATATACTTTCCATTCGGATAATACGGAATATTTTTCTTCTCGTTTTTTCCTATTTTGTACAATATATCAGTAGGACTTTGCAGGCTCCCGCTAAGATTCGAAGGTATTTTAATATCACTTTCATCAATACCTTCGAACTGGAATCTGAGCGATATCATCTTCTGCTCTTCCCACATCGCATAGAGTGTGATACCGCCTTTTGGCATGATCAGTTCATCCCCAGGCTGATAAGTGCGTCCTGTTCCGTCAGGGCTGGTGTTCCAGCCTGTGAAGACCTTGGAACTATCTGGCCATTGGGGTGTTTTCATTTTTACTGTGGTTGTTACGCCTTTCTTTACTGGCCAGCTGCGATCAATGCCTGAAAGGGAACCTCCCGTATTGTCATAGGTTATCCCATACGTTTTTTCCTTCAGATATACCCACAGCTCTGTCTTCCCACTGCCATTCAGCACTGCGCTTGCAATAGCAGCACTTATCGGATCGGATGTATCATACCAGTATCCATCCGGTTCCAATTCGTCGATAAATACCAATTCTCCGACGGTTCCTGTCCGGGTCTCTTCTTTGATCAAATCCTTCGAGGTCGGTTTCCAGTCGCCATCCACAGTGGCATTCCCGTACTCATCCGTCGGAATCTCATACCACCGCACCTTATAGTTCTCCCTCTCGATCATGGTGATCAGCATCAGGTTCTCAGAGAGCCATGTGAGCTGCTCGTTGCCGGGCCTTGGATCCAGACTGGCCAGGGTGTAGTTCGGTACGGCGTTCAGGTCCTCCTCCACGGTCCATACGGTGCCCATGGGTAAGTTCAGGACGGCATACTGGCCGGCGAAGACCTGGAATTCTCCACCCGGACCGGTGTATCCGCTGCCGGTCTGCACGTTGTCGGCGTCGTAAGTGGTGTAGGATATGCCGCTGCGGGGTTCCGATGCAATCACCGGGTTCCCTCCCGCATTGCCACCGCCTGCTCCGGGTGTGTTCTCACCACCCATAGACAATACCTGTCTGAGGATCATGGTGAAAGGTTCATCCGGCGCTCCCATACCGTCCGTCATCTCCTTGGCAACCTGTACGGCAGAGGGCTGATTGGAATTGACGAACAAGTTGGCTGTGGGCGGTGCATCCAGACTGCTCTTGAAAGAACTTCCGGCTGAGCCTTCCGGGCCGCTGTTCGGGATGTATCCATAAGCGGTCAGTCTGCCCCATACCTCATCCGATTCCTCCGGCACTTCCACCAGACGAAGAAGCGGTTCGCCGCCTTCTGACAACAGGCTGTCAATATCGTCCTTATTGTACAGGTTCAGATAGACCTTATTCTTCGGAAACCATACTCTTGGCATGTTTTTTTCAATAAAAGGAAACTCTGACTGAATAAGGGTAATCTTTCCATCTTCACCGGTCTCAAGCACACGGTCGGAAATCGGTACCTGGCCTGTCACTCCAAATATATTTGTTGTTGCAGCAAACGTCATATATGGTATTTCCGGAGCCGGCCCCCAGCTTCCATCCTTATATTGTTCCAGACGCCATACCAGCTTTGCGCCTGCCGGTATTTTTTCTGAACCTCCGGTCATCTCTTTGCCGATCCAAGTCTGATTCCCATTGGATTCAACTGTCTTTACCTGATTGCGTATCACTGCATTGGGGTTCTCTGACACCTTTCCGGTCAGAGCCCGGTCCTCTGCAGGTTCACTCTGGCTGATTTCAAGGTAAACCTTTGTATCATCGTCGGCAACTACCTGTTCTTCCCTCTGCCACTCTACGATCTCATGCTGATATGCGGCCTCTTCCTTCAGAGTATAAGAAGCCCCTTCGCCGATGCTCTCAAGCGGTACCACGATGGCCGTCCAGGGGTATACTTTGATAGGTACTCCCGGCTGCAGCGTGATGGTCTCTTCCCGACCGGAAACCAGATAGTTCATCAGTCTGACCTCTGTCGGCTTTGTCGGCCAGCTGTAGCTGGTGCCGTCCGCCTCCGTGATCTCCAGTGTCATTCTTACATATTTGATCCCTCTGTAACTGCTTATAGGATCATCTTCCCCCGGTAGTTTGTATAATCCCCATCCATCCAGCCGTTCGTCCTTCGGAAAATCACTATCTCCTTCATCAAATATGCGGAGTACAGAATTGCGGATAAGTTCCTGCAAGGACTCCACATACGCTTTTTCTCCTTCTCCTGCTGCCACATATTCCTTGCTGATATACAGATTACCTGCGGCGCCGTTGATAAAGAATGCGCTGTTCTCTGCATCTTTCAGGGTACCGGCATAGGGCACTCCGTACCCTGCCCGATCTGCCTCTGACATTCCTTCCGACGGGTATACCTGCTGGTACTGCAGGCTGTCGTCCGTCTTCTCATAGACTCTAAATTCATAACCACGCATGCCCACATAGGGGAACCGGGCAGTCTCTCCTGCCTTCAGGGTAAAGGTTCCGTCCGGGCCTGTGATCCCTGAACGGTCTTCAACCCCCGTCTTTGCAACCGTGTAGGCAAAATTGCCAACCGGGGTCATCTGCTCCCCTCTGGTCTCCAGAAGCAGGAGGAATTCATAACTTTCCCCACTGTCTGTGCCTGCTTCCGGCGAAACATTCTCTGCCGGAATCTCCCGACCATCTGTACCCTCTGCTTTTGTCCCCTCCACAACGGTCTTGGTGACCGACAGGGAACAGCGCTGATAGGTATTGACGATCTCCGCAGATTTGCTGTCGCTGAAGACAGGCATCTTCACTTCTGCCGTATCATTTTTCGGGATATACAGTGGTTCTCCGGTAGCCGGATCCTCTGCAATCTCCCCGGTCATCTCCCGGATGAGATAGCTCTGCTCTGCCGCCAGGCCCCGGATCCGTACCGTCCGAAATCCCAGCGCACAGGAGAATTCGCCGTTATTGTCCAGGATTCCTCTGACCTGATTTCCGTCGGCATCATAGTTGCCGCCGGTCTGCAGATTTCCTTCCGCGTCATGAGTCCCCTGGACTTCATTGCCCTGACCGTCTAACAATACCCACGTAAGACCCGTCACCGGCTTCGTGCCAAAGGTCGCTGCCGCAGATGTATTCTTTCCGGCATCCGCAGAATTAAGGTTCTCTGCCTTGGGAGCCTCACCGGTCTTTTCGCCGGACTGTGTCACCGGCTCCTGGTCTCTGCCGGTCGCTCTTCTTGCCTGCACCTTGGATCGGAATTCTTTTGCTCCCTCTTCTGTCCCGTCCGTGATCAGCTCCACGCGGAATGTGAATTCTCTCGGATCAATGGTACGTCCTTCTTCGTCGGTAAACGAAGTCATCTGATCATAATCTTCCGGAAGCTGATTCTCAATCTGCTTGCTCAGATACAGATCTTTCCATTTGTAATAATTGACAAAAGTTTTGCTGTCTCCTCTCAAAGAGAGTTTTCCGGTCTGCTCCGATTCTGTACAGATCCAGTCAGTACCCGGTTCTGTCTCCACCAGTTTATATTCTGCACCGGCTACCCCCGGGAACAGAGCGATGATCTCACCCTGACGGAGCCGGAATCTTCCTTCTTCGTCCGTGGTTCCGGACCGGAGTCTTTTCGGAAGTCCTCCGTCCAGGCGGGCGCTGTCCACGTACCAGTATTCAGCATCCGCCAGCGGTTTGTCATATTCCCCGCCGGCTCCTTTGAGCAGAATCTGGAATTCAAACTCGCATGCCGCCAGTTCTTCCGGAGTCTTCGCACCTTTGGGAACTCCTGAGAGCTCTTTCTCCACATAGAGCACGGGCCGGTAAGTATTGGTCACCGTGACCGTGCGCACGTCCATATCTTCTTCTTTGGATTTCTCCGTCGACTCTTCGGTTTTCCAGAAGATGCTCTCCGTCTCCTTCACCTGGATCCGCTCTGCGTCTGCCAGCTCAAAGACGGCTTTCTCATCTGCATGCAGATGCAGGTATCCGTCTCCGTCCGTGGCGGTGGCCCGGTTCTCCACAGCTGTGCCGTCTGCCTGGATCAGGCGGTATTCTTTATAAGCCAGCGGCTGTTCTCTGGTTTCTGTAATTGTCTTGCCCGTATCCGGATCGTACACCTGGTAGTCATAGGACTCGTAGAGTCGGAAAGCAAACGTGGTATCACGAAGTGAGGAAGGTACATCTCCACCGAAACGCTTCACCACTTCCAGCTTCTCCGGAAGGCTTAAGCCTACCCGGACCGAATTGCCGGTCACGGTCGCCTTTGTATTGGTTCCTGCAGATACGGACGAGAAGGACGCATTGTTAAATGTATAACGATCCATCGCATTGGACACGTCCGGTGCTTTCATCCGAATCTCGAAAGATACGGAGTGATTAGACTGGAGGATAAATTCCGTATTTCCATCTTTATCCGGCTGCTGCTGCCCTAAGTCGACAGCAACTGCCAGAACCTGATCTTTACCGAATTTTTCCAGAAATACTTCTTCCGGATACCAGCCGTTTGCTTCTGTAAGAATCTGGGCCGGGTCTTCGTCGCCTGCCGGTATCTTTGCATCGCGCTGGCTGTTATAATACACCACTGGCTCAATTCCAAGCTTGGTCAGGCCTCCAAGATCAAGAGACTGGAAAGTCCCATGCCAGGGATTCTCTCCAAATGTAAAGGGCTCACCCTGTACCTCTTTCCGGTCTACTGCTGCATTTTCCAGGCGGTCGTAAATAACGACATGTTTCATGTTGCTGGCGGTGGATACGGTGATCTCATAGGTATAGTATCCGTCCTCCTTCTGGTTCGAATCCTTGGGAATAACTGCGCTTTCGCTGAAAGTTCCCAGACGGTTCGCATCCGCCCGTACAAGCGTCTGAATCTTATTTTGTGTCGAGACGGCCACATCGTCTTTCAGTACGTTATGGGCGTACAGTACATGAGGAATGTTGTCAAATGTATCAATTCCATCAATATTTCCTCTCTGACCTCCCTCTGGTTCTCTCACCAGATCTTCATAGGTAGCGGCCAGAACGCCTCCCAGTTCGCCGTTATCTTTGTATACTTCCGTGCTCAGGCCATGGAGCCCCGGATGGCTGTTATTGCTGTCGTTGGTCTTGAAATCCGGCATAAATGCGCTTAAGTTGGCGTTAATGAGATTTTCATTGATCACGTCTGTGTCTTTCCAGTCGTAGTAAGCCCGGAAGCTGACACCCCAGCCTTCAATCCATTTTCCCGCGGTATAGGATGTGGCGTCTGCACCGCTGTAAGCGATACGGAAGACCACCAGGGTGCGTCCCGTCCCCCGATAGTCCGGCACGATCTCCGACGAATCCACGGTCACCTGAGTCGGATCCCAGGTATTGGGCCTGCTCTCATAATTGCGGTTCTCATCCAGGTTCGTGATGCGGCCGGCAGTCACCGGCACAGACGCATCGAAAGACATCCCATGGGGAAGCAGGTCATAGAACACCACATTGCTTCTGTGCAGGTCTTCCCGCACCAGTCCTTCAGCTCCCATACCGGTCAGGTAGTCCAGACAACTCTTGTCATAGATCTCGTAACCGTCGTAAGCGGTCAGGCAGTAGTCCACCTGAACCCGGCTGTTGGCCACATCATTCCGACTTTTCGCCGTCTTCGCCGAATCTGCAGTCTCGATAAGCCACGTGAGTTTTCGATAAGCGTTATCGCGGACAAGAAGATGATTGTCATAAGCCGTTTTCGTCAATTCCTCCAGAGAATCTGTTCCGCTGTCGTAGATGCCATACTGGAAATCCTTGTTGTCATTCTGGATCTGGCCGGAGCTGTGATCGTACCAGACCTCGCGGCCGCTGGCGTCATGGGATACGCCGATGGTACCTGACAGGTTCTCGATCTGCACCACAGGACTGACAATATTTCTGCCTGCATCCTGACGGGCCGCGATGACCTCTCCCATCACCGGAGAGCCTGCCCGAAGACGAACGTTTACATCAATCTCACATTCACTTTGATAGTCAATAGAGTCATGCTCTACTTTGATCCGATAGGGCTTCTGAGCGATCAGATCTGCCCCGAAGGTATAGGACTCCATACGGCCCGTTCCGTCCAGATACACCGTATCCACCAGATACCAGCCGTCTGCAGGGCTTCCAAGTCCAGCACCGGGTTCTGCGAATTTTGCCCAGATCCGTACTGGACTTTGTACTGCGCCGTCCGCCCCATGGAAGATTCCCTGGGGCAGTCTCCCGGCGTCTATCTTCTGCAGATCGGAGTCTGCCCGCTTATCTTCCCAGACATCATAACCGTAGTCTCTCTGCCTGATGCTTACATTGGAGAAATAATAATCCTCTTCGCTCAGAAGTTTGCTGGTAAGCGCTCCGTCCACGGTGCCGTCTGCCGTAAAATGAGCATACAGATAGTCATCTGTTGTGGTCAGCGTATAGTATGTACCGTCCCGATAAACTCCCACATCAGATCCGGAGGTTTCATGGGTGCTGGAATAGCCGTACATGACACTCTGGGTCTTGTATGGCAGATCTCCATAGTCGTCTCCCTGATTCCGGGCGCTTTTGTAGGCGTCCAGCCATCCGGTATAGATCTGCTCATCCGTGCTCTTGTGGACCCCGATCACATTGCCGGAGTAGGTCCAGTCGTAGTCTTTATAGTTCCATGTTGAAAGTGAAGACATGAGAATAGCGTCTTCTGCATCATCTGTATGGTCCACCGGATGTAATTTGACAGTAATCCTATTATACAAGGGAGTCCCTTCCTGCACCTGCTCTGCCGGATAGGCCGTCACTACGTAGAAACGGCTTCCCCACGAGGACTCTCTTTGATTTTTCGAAGACGCTCCTTCCTGGTCTTCCGGATCCGGAGCGCTGATTGGCAAAGCGTAAACAGAACGACGATCCGAATTGTCCCGGTATCCGACGACTGCCGGAGTTTTATCATTTTCAGCTCCATCCATCGTGGGTTCATCCACAATATAGAGATCCCATGGCTGAGTGGCTGTTCCTTTTACCTTTACATCCCAGACTACAAAACGCCAGTCGCTGCTCAGTCTGCTGGGATTATCCTGATCAATATATGGAGAATCTTCCGGCAGTTTTCCTTCTATATACTGATTTAACTGGGCTACCGTATACAAACCGGGCGTATAGTTGGACCCCGGTTCCTGCCAGGGTGTTTTTATAACACTGGTCAGAGATACGCCGGATTTTATGCGTCCGGTCAGAGACTGACGGGTATCACTGCTAAAACCGTCCGGTCCCAGTTTCATCACTTCCTCATAGTTTTTAGCCGGCAGGGGCTCTGCATCGTTTCCTTCTTCCTGCATTGTTCCCGCATCCGGGTCCACATAGATCTGGGGAGTCAGCATCCACTCCGAACCGCCGATCAGGTCCATGATCTTTTTATTCTTGTAGAGCACCTGCCAGGCAGCATTGGTACCTGCAGGGATGGAACGGCAGTTGTAGAACACCAGATAGTCTTTGTATACGGGTACTTCCACGGTGTTTCCCTCTGCATCTGTGACCGGTTCCGTCAACTGCTCCATGACCGGGCTGCCGTCCTCGTCGGTCACCATCTCGCCGTTTTCATCCAATACCGGAACCATCACCGGTTCGTCTTCCACAGTGAAATATTTGAACAGTGCCTGACCGCTGCCGCTCTCTGAGGGATCTCCTTCGGACACGCCGATATCGTCTGGCATCACCAGGTTGCCATCCCGGTCTGTCAGAAGATTTTTCTCGATCTTGATCATCAGGGCGCCTTTGAACAGGGTCTGATCCGTGTGGAATTCCATCTGGTATTTCAGATTAAAGTCTTTCTCCATGGTCACATCATACTGGCTGTCACCCTGGTTTACATAATATGAATCAAAGCTCCAGGAATTTCTGGCTCTTGCCCGGAACATTCTGCCGGAGGAGATTTCGCTCTCCCACATGGTAAAGCCCACTTCGTCTTCCGGAAGTCCGGTCAGCTCTTCCAGCGGAATCATTCCTGAGAAATCCAGCGGATCTTCTTCCTCCGCTTCCTTTTCTTCCGGTTCCACTATGGGTACATCCGGGTTCTGAAGTTCTGCGTCCGGATTCTGTTCGGACGTCTCCGGCTGCTTGTTCTCCTGGTCAGTATCTGCCGGCTGATCCTCTGTATCAGGCGTCTCCGGATTGGTATCGCCCGCAGACGGCCCTTCAGTATCCGGATTGTCATCACCGGTGTCCGGCGTATCGCTGCCGTTGTCGGCGTTTGGTCCATCCTGGTTGTCATGATCGGCGTCCAGCTCATCCGGATTGCCATCCTCTGTGCCAGATGTATCTGAAAGGTTACCATCTGTGTCGGTCACATTCTGGTTGTCTTCCGATCCATCCGGACCGCCATTTTCTGTGCCGGACGTATCCTGGCTGACATCTTCAGAGCCTGTAGCAGCCTGGCCTGAGTCTTCCTGCCCGGACTGCTCCTGTTCCGTATGATCCGATCCGGTATCCGCCGGATTCGCGTCGCCGGATTCTGACGATACGGAGAATACATCGCCCCCCGCTCCATCGCTCTCCTGCGACCTGCCGGGATTCGAGGCATGATCCTCAGGCCCCGAATCCGCCTTAGTATCCGGATTCTGAACCTCCTGCGTCTGTATTGCATTCTGATTGTCGGCCGCCACCGATACGTTGGACAGCGTAAGCGCCAGGATCAGAACAGACACAACGATTCTCTCTAAGATTTTCTTCCCTTTCATGAACCTCTCCTCCTTACACAAGGTTTCGCAGTAAAATTACAACATAATGAGTATTATGATGT
>CAJTTI010000034.1 GCA_910579225.1 uncultured Lachnospiraceae bacterium
GATGTACGCTTCTCTGGACAGAGACAGCTATGCACAGATCGTTGACCAGGCAAAAATATTGTTTTTGGAGAAATATAATGAAAGTCTTGTTTATTGAATGGGAAAGTTTTGGAAATGGTGATATAAAAGATGCATTTACGGAAGAAGGACACAGTGTAATTTGTTTTCCTTTTACTCTTGAAGGAAAGCTTCGCCACGACCCGGAGGTGGAGGCGCAGCTGTCTTTAGCGCTGCACAGAGAAGGACCACATATTGTCTTTTCTTTTAATTATTTTCCGGTAATCTCTAAAGTATGTCAGAAGGAGGGTATCAGATATATCTCCTGGGTCTATGACAGTCCCTGTGTTTTGTTGTATTCTTATACCACTTTGAATTCCTGTAATTGTATCTATGTATTCGACAGGGAACTTTACCAGGAATTTCATGACGGCGGGATTCAGACTGTACACTATATGCCGCTGGCAGCAAATACAAGACGGCTGGATGAGAAGAATGCGGCTCTGGGGGATTCCTTTCTCTATGATGTGTCCTTTGTCGGATCGTTGTATGTGGAACGGTGGAACTATTTTGACAAGATGGCCGCCGGACTTCCTGACTATGCCAGAGGATATCTGGATGCGCTTATGGTCGCACAGTCCAAAGTGCAGGGGGTTAATTTCATTCAGGATCTTTTGAATCCGGTTATGGGGGAGCTGTATCAGGCCTTTCCTATGGAGACAAATGAAGACGGGATTGAACCGAAGGAATACTTTTATGCGCAGTATGTGATCAACCGGAAGCTCACCGCGTGGGAGCGGATTGATCTGCTGATGTCTGCGGCCAGAAACTGCAAGGTGGATCTTTTTACTTATGATCAGAGCTTTCAGGCGCCGAATCTGCAGAATCACGGCAAGGCGGATTACAGAGAGGAGATGCCGCAGATCTTCAGACAGAGCAAGATCAATCTGAATATTTCTCTTCGTAGCATTAAAAGCGGGATACCCCTTCGGGCTTTTGATATTATGGGAAGCGGCGGATTTTTGCTCAGCAATTATCAGGCCGATTTTCTGGAACTGTTTGTACCGGGAGAAGATTTTGAAGTTTATGGAAGCAAGGAAGAATATCTGCAGAAAATAGATTATTATCTGAGACATGAAGAAGAACGAAAAGCTATTGCCAGAAACGGACACGATAAAGTAGCGGCAGGTCATACCTTCCGTCATCGGGTACGTGAGATGATGGATTTGCTGGGGGACAGGTAGATGAAAGCGATCAGTGTTATCATACCATGTTATAATGTGGATGCTTATCTTGACAGATGCCTGACCTCCGTGGTCTCCCAGACCATAGGGACAGAGAATCTGGAGATTATCTGTATAGATGATGCTTCCTCGGATGGCACCTGGGAACGGCTGAAAGTATGGGAGAGACAGTATCCGGATCATATCCTTTTGATCCGGCAGGAGATGAACCGCCGGCAGGGAGCAGCCAGAAATATTGGACTGACATATGCGTCGGCGGACTGGGTTGCCTTCGTGGATGCGGATGACTGGCTGGAACCGGATTATCTGGAGCAGCTTTATAAACCCGCCATGGAATATCCCTGTGACGTGGTCTGTTGTGGGGAGGTGCGGGATTTCTCGGATGCACTTTCTTATCTTGATGAGAAGACCAGGGAAGCCGGGCAGGACCGGTATATTGTAACAGAAACGGAAGAGGCAAGAAAGTATATGATCACAAGTCTTGCAGGGGGCGAAGCAGTATGGGGAAAACTTGTACGCAGGAAGACGCTTCTGGAAGCGCAGATTTGTTTTCCGGAAGATCTGGTCTACGAAGATATGTACTGGCATACGATGCTGCATATCTATGCATCCGGATTCTATGTGGTGAATAAAAAGCTGTATCATTATTTTGCCAATTATCAGTCCACAGCCCTTTCCATGAATGAAACATGGCATATGGACTGGCTTACGGTGCAGGTGGAGAAATGGGCGGAATACCGTCGCCGTGGCCTTCTGGAGCGCTATAGGGAAGAACTGGAGTTCGATTGTCTTCGCGATGCGGTTGGTTTTCTGAAGCTGATTGTTCTGCGGTATGAAGAACCGCCCTTTTCATTCTTTCAGCTGGGAAGGACCCTGATCAGGGGGATGGTGCCTGATTACAGAGCGAATCCGTATCTGGTGCACTTTACAGACTTTTATCGTGCGCTTCTGGAGGCGCTCTATGTACCTGTGGGGCGGACAGAATTCGAGGAGATTGCGAGGCAGGCGAGAAGATATTGGGGTGAGAGATAAATATGCAGATCGTATATAGATAAGAAAGGACCAAAAGGCATGAAAAAGCAGAAAAAATCGGGTATTTCTCAATGCATGATTGTAAAAAATGAAGAAAAGAATATAGAGCGGGCGCTGTCCTGGGGGAAGGGAATTGTAACAGAGCAGATTGTAGTGGATACGGGTTCTACAGATCGGACAGTGGAGATTGCCCGGAGGATGGGGGCAAAGGTTCATCATTTTCAGTGGATTGACGATTTTGCGGCGGCGAAGAATTATGCCATTGGCAAAGCGGAATGCGAATGGATTGCTTTTTTGGATGCAGATGAATATTTTACGCCGGAGGATGCGAAGAAACTTCTTGGACATGTGAAAAGATTGCAGAATACTCCGTATGACGGGATATTGACCGGCCTTGTGAATCTGGATGATGAGGGGAAGGTGATGTCAGCGGACAGTCAGTTCCGTGTATTCCGGAATCGCCCTCATATTCGATATAAGAGAAGGATTCATGAACATCTGGTTTCCCTGGACGGCAGTATGGTCCATGTGGCGGATGCAGTGGGAGAGTTGCCGATCTTTCATACCGGTTACGGGGATTTGATAAATAAAGAAAAGAATAAAAATGACAGAAATCTGAATCTGATACAGGCAGAATTGGAGCAGTCTCCGGAGGACGGCGAGATGTGGGCGTATCTGGGAGAAGAGTATGATTCCAGGGGAGAGTATAAAGAAGCAGTGGAAGCGCTTCGCAAATCGGTCTCATTGATGCGGGAGCAGCTGGGAGAGTACGACATGAGAAGTGCCCGGACATTTTATCAGTTGCTCCGGATTTTGGCATTCCATATGGAAGCGGATGAAAAGGATATTCTGGCAGTATATGAAAAAGCAACACAGCTGGTGCCAAAGGAGGCAGACTATGATTATGTGGTGGGCCGGTATTATGCCATGGGAGGAAACTATCAGATGGCGGAAAAGCATCTGAAACGTGCCCTGGAGCTTCTGGAACACTATGGAAACAGCGGAAAATCTGCGGCGTTATCGGGGAGTCTTTTGGGGACTTATGATTTGCTGGCGGCATGCTGTTACAATAATGGGGAACTGGCGGAATGTGTCAGATATGCGACGATGCTTTTGAAGGAAAATCATTATTTGCTGAATACCCTGGTGGTGCTTCTCTACGCATTCTGTAAAGATCCGCAGACTATGGAAAAAGGTGAAGCCGGGGCAGTGGCAGTGGCGTCATTTTTGGGAAGGTCGTTTTATGATTTCAATACATTGAAGGATCGTTTCTTTGTGCTGCGGGCAGCTGTACGGGTGGAATATCAGGATCTTGTCACAGTGATGAAAGGGTTGTTTACGCCGGAAGAGCTTGAAGTAGTCGAACAGGATCTGGCGCAGTGTGGGAAAGAGCGGAAGATGAAGTTGATTCTGTGCTGTCCCGGCGGAGAAGGTATTCATGCCTTTTCAAATCAGCTGGCAGAAGTATTGAAAAGCAGGGGGCATGAAGTATTTACATATAGTACTGGGAAAGAGGCTGAACAGACAACGGGTTGGACAGAGAATCCGGAATCCTTGCCAGTGCAGGATGCAGACGCGGTCATCAGCTTTGAGGGGGAGGCCTGCAGAGAAGAAGCACAGATTGCGTTATGGAATCGCCACCGGATTGTAGTTGCCGAGATTCTGACGGATACTCCGCTCCATTTTGCATCTGTGTTGGAAAAGCATCCTGCAAACTATCTTTTGTTCTGCAGTAAACAGGAGCAAGCAGATTATGTGAAAGAGAATTATGGGAAAACCATATCAAATGTATCGGTTCTGCCTTGTACGGATGGTGTAACGGCTGCATATGCAGACCGGTTTTTGAAGGCAATTGCCGGGGCACGCTCAAAAGTGGAAGATATGATTGCTCTATAGAGGCAGAAAGGTCAAATATCGGATGGATTCTGTTCTGGCATAGAAAAAAGCGTATAAAATCTGCTGATACTCCGCAGATTTTATACGCTTTTCTGACAAATATCGGATGGAAGATTCTTTCCTAAGACATTCTTTTTACCTGGAATGATGTGGTGTCTCCCGCACGATAGCGCAGGCTTTGCTGAGCTCTGTTAACATGGAAATCTTAAACTTATTCTCATAGTAATTGAGAACCGGAGAGAGAGAGGTCTTACTGATCACCACATATTTGGACGGGAGTGCAGTCAGAGTCAGAGCACACACGTCGGCTTTGCATCTTCTGCAGGTGCAGACATTATACCTTTTCAGAAGTCCGTCCAGATCCTGCTGCATCAGGAGCTGCTCCATAACATTGAGGAAATGGAAGCCATCTTCCTCCTGTCTGCCGAAAGGACTGCGAAGCTCGGCGATGGTACTGTCGTCAGCAGGCGGGAGAGTCCCGGTCTGTGGTGCTGGGGCCTGAACTTCTGCAGGTTCTTCGGCAGTGCTCGTATCAGGAGTAATATCCGGTTGGGAAACCGATGCGGACGCGGCAGTCTCTTCCTCGAAGGCCTCGTCTGTCTCCTGGGGGACTTCCTGTCCAAGCTCTTCAGACAGACTGTTTAAGATCTCCTGGGAAAGCCGGTCATTGCGGCTGGCCTCATCCACCACGGTCACTTTTTTAGGGATGGTGGTTCTGGCGGATGCGCCTGCTGTGCTTCCTGTTTCAGAAGAGGTTCCATTTGTGAGAAGATCAAGTACATGTGAAGTTTTATTAGTTTTCTTAGCCATTATCAGCTGCCTCCTTGTTTAAGTCTAATTGGATCTCCGGTGCGATCTCCCGGATAAATTCCAGATAGTCCAAAACGGCTCCGGAATTGATATTGTATGTGAAGATGCTCTCGCCATGGGCGGGAGCCTCCGCGATCGCCACGCCGGGCCGGATCTTGGTCTGAAATACTTTTGAATCGATCTGGACTGCCAATTGATTAGCCATGTCCAGTACGTCGCGGGCCAGAAGCGTCCGTTTGTTGAACCGGTTAAGCAGGATCCCCAACACATGGAGATTCGGATTCAGAGAGCTTCGTACCGATTCGATGGTTTCCTTGAGCTGTGCCAGCCCCACCAGGCTCAGAATATCGGACGCCATGGGAATGATCAGGTGATCGGAAGTGGCGTAGGCGTTGACCGTCAAAAGGTTCAGCGCCGGCGGCGTATCAATGATCACATAATCATACTGGTCGATGATGGGTGCAATGGCATTCTTTAAAATATACTCACGCCTGCCTGGGATATTCTCCAGGCCATTGCTGCTCAGGCTGATATCGGATACCAGAAGATCGCAGGTCTCGCTCTCGATCAGTGCTTCCTGAACCGGAACAGAGCCATTCAGGACGTCCAGAATGGTGTAGCGGCTTTCTGTGCCGCCGCCGAGGCAGAACCCCAGATTGCCCTGAGGGTCCAGATCAATGCCAAGTACTCTTCTGCCCGTCATGGAGATCCCGGAGGCCAGCGCTGCGGATGTGGTGGTCTTACCCACGCCGCCTTTCTGGTTTGAAACGGTAATAGTAATAGCCAAAACTGTACCTCCAAAATGATGAAAAAGTAAAAATGATTTTCCAAAGTATTAATTTTATTATACAACATGTCGATAAATAAGTATAGATAAAAAATGATTTTTTTCAAAGCATAAAAAGGAACAGCTGCTGTTCGCTATCAGAGTTGGATCATGCGCCGATATAGTGGACAGTAACTGTGAGCAACAATGGAACGGTCGCGGGAACTGCGGAAGAGGGAACTGAGAGCGCAGCAAAATGCGGCCGTGTGTGAAGTGAAAGGAGAGAACAGGATATGGCAAGTTTATCAAGTACAGGCAGCGTATCAGGTTCGAGCAGTCTGGGCAATACGTCCCTGCGCGGATTCGGAGGTATGGTATCCGGTATCAACCGTGATGAGATCATCGAAGCGATGACCTTGCATACCACCAACAAGATCGCGAATCAGAAGGCAGATATTACAAAGCTTCAATGGAAACAGGAGGCATACAGGAACCTTACCGATCAGATTCTGGATTTGTCGGACAAATATACCAGTTATTCATCTTCCAGCAGCCTCATTGATCCGACCACATTTGCCAAGAGTCTGATCACGGTGAACGGCCTGGACGAGGCTACCCGGTATGTGAAAGCGTCAGGTACTTCTTCTCTGGTAGATAATGTGTCTCTGACGGCGGTGAAACAGCTGGCGACTGCTGCGGTACGTCAGTCCGCTGCGTATACCGGAGGAAGCCTGCAGACTTCCTTAGAAGATCTGGACGCAGACTGGACCTCTTCCAATCTGGAAGGGCGCAAACTGGTATTCGGAACCTACGAAGGCGACAAATTTAAGACGGTCAGCACGTTTGAGTTTAAGAGTACTTATACAGATACGGATGGTACAGTCAAGAATATTGATTATACTGGAAGTAATAAGGCGGAACTGGTCAGGCAGCTGAACCTGTCAATGGATGAACAGGATATAGATATGCAATTTACGCTGAAGGACGGAAAGATCGGACTTCAGGCAAAGACGTCGGGAAGCGATACGGAGAAGCTTGTGATCGCTGCCAATTCCACGGCACTCAATGGACTGGGGTATGTAAAAGGTTCCGGAGGTGCAGATTATACCGGTGACAATAAGGATTATGATAAGAAAGGAATCTCCTTAGACGCATTCAATGCAAACGTAACTGGGGAATTTGCAGATGCTTCTGTGAGTCCTGCTACCGGATTCTCTTACATGAAAGGACAGAAGCTGACCTTTACATATGACGGAACTGCCAAGTCCATCGACCTGATCACGGACGCGGATGCGAAGGAACTGGCGGAGCTGGAAAAAACGAATGGTCCGATGAGCAAAGAAGAGAAGATGACCTGGTTTGCGAATAAGCTGCAGGGCCGTCTGGATCAGGCGTTTGGCAAAGATGCGGTTAAGATTGGCGGCGACAGGGATGCTGACGGGAAGATTACTGCATTGAATGGCGCGCTGTCTTTTTCCACAAAAGATGATTCTACCGTGTCCATTACATCCAATAATTCTGCTTTACTGAAGAATCTGGGGATTGTATACGGCGAGTCCAATAAGGTAAACCTGAACGGGAAGCTGAACCAGTCTGCGTTGGGGATTGATCTTTCCTCCGATCCGGAATATACAAAAAACGGAGAAGCTTATCTTAAGATCAATGGTGTGGAGATCAAGGGAATCAATGCAGATAGCAGCATTAAAGATATCATAACCAAGATCAATAATTCCAAGGCTGGTGTCAAAGCGACTTACCTGGATGCAACCGGTCAGTTTATGCTGGTTACCAACGAGACGGGCGAGGGCAGAGAGATCAATCTGGATTCCAAACTTGCACAGGATTTGTTTGGACAGAAGAACGCAGCGGGAGATTATGAGGCTGATCTGGGTGTTACCAACGGAAAGAATGCACTGGTCTCTGTCAGCTATGGCAACGGAGTTACTGTGGATCTGGAGCGTTCTTCCAATACTTTCAATCTGGAAGGCATGAGTGTCACGGTATCCGGCGTGTTCGGCGGCAACTGGAAGACAGATGCGGACGGCAATAAAGTACAGGGTGCAGACGGCAAAGATATATGGGAGTATGATTCTGCAGAGACGGTTACTTTTAGTGCCAGGGCAGATGTGGATAAGGTAACGGAGAAAGTGAAGGGCTTCTTCGAAGACTTTAACAAGCTGGTAAAGGACATCAATTCCCAGGTGACCACGCGTCCGGACAGCAGTTATAAGCCTCTGACAGATGAGCAGAAAGCGGAGATGGATGAGACGTCCATTGAGAACTGGGAGAAGAAAGCAAAAGAAGGGCTTCTGTATAACGATGCCACGATTCGCGGGCTGAGTATGGATGTGCAGGCTGTCTTTACCAATATGCTGAGCAATGGAGCCAGCTTTGAAGATCTGGAGAAGATCGGAATCACGTATTCAGAGGATGAGAAGGACGGCGGCGTACTTATCTTTAACGAGGATAAGTTCCGTGAAGCTATGGAGAGTGATCCGGAACTGGTGTCCGATATCTTTACAGGCGGCGGCAATGTGAAGAAAGGTCTGATGACAATTGTGGATGAGACCTTCACGCCTTATGCTACCAGGTATGCCTCCAAGAATGCCAGCGGTAATTCTTCCGGTTCCTATGGTCAGCTGATCGAGATTGCCGGAACGGAGAAGAAGCCGACTACTATGATTAATAATCAGATCTACAATCAGCTGAAGCAGATGAATGATGCGCTTGCAGTGCTCCAGGACAGACTGAAAGTGGAACAGGATCGGTATATTTCACAGTTTTCCTATATGGAAAGTATGATCAACCAGTTCAACAGTCAGGCCAGCTATCTGTCTCAGATCACAGGGTAATGGAACCAAGAGACACGCTTCAGGAGTTTGCAGAAAATCTATTGGAGGATGGAATTTAAATGAACGAATACAGTAGATATAAGGAAAAAAGCATATATTCAATGTCTGGTGCAGAGCAGCTTCTGCTGCTGTTTGATGAGGCAATTAAGCGTCTGATTCGGGCGGAGCAGTCCCTGAAGGACAAGAATTATGGTGATTTTGAAGATTGCCTGAAGCGGACCACGAGGATTATCCGGTATTTGACGGATATCCTGGATATGAATTATCCCATCAGCCGGGACCTGAGACGCATCTATATATATCTGGTCTATGATATCAGTGTGGTGAGCGCCGGAAGGGAACGGAGACAGGAAGAGATTGGTCGTATCCGTCATATTCTCTCAGAGCTGAGAGATGCTTTTGACGGCGCCAGCAGACAGGTAAATGATATGCATATACCAGTTCAGAGAGAGATCAGAGGATAACATATGGCACAGTCAGATCTGGATATGAAAAAGATGATGATCCTCTTCCAGAGACGTTACAATTCTATATATGAAGTCAGCCGGCTGACCGACCAGCTGGCTGATGCCCTTGCGCGGAAGGATGAAGTGTCTATCAGCATGGTCCTTGAGATGCGGGCGGAAGAACTGGCGAAATTTGATGAGTGTACCGGGGAGATCTGGGGGATGTGTGCAGGCGCAGACGTGGAGATTGTACAGAGAATCCGGTTTCTTATCACTTCAGAGCCTGCAGAAGGCGCCGGAGAGAGTCTGGAAGAGAAGAAAATCTATGAAATCAGAAGGAAAACCCAGGCTGTAATAGATCAGCTGCGTATTCTTGATGAGCGGCTGAACCGGAGAATGGCGGGAGAGAAATCCTATTATAAGACTGCGGCAAAGTAAGGGGATGCCGGAATTATGAATCAATTGTTAACTGACGGACGCACCATGGAGGGGATCGTATCTTCGATTATCCGCCAGGAACCTCTGCGTCTGACCTACAGCCGTCTCGATTGGGAACGGATTTATCGGCTTGCGGACTATCATAAGGTAGCTAATATTGTCTATCTGGGAGTTCTCGGTTACAGAGAGTCCTTGCCTGAAAAATGGCAGGGACGCTTTTTTGAGCGTTATCAGGAGTCGCTGCTGTATGGAACAAATTATAAAGAGTCCGTCCAGGAAGTTTTGGAATGGCTGGATAAACGGAATGTGTCCTGTGTGATACTGTTTTCGGAGGTTATGCGCGAGTTTTACCGGATACCGGAAGCAGCGGATACCAGTCCGCTTTCAATCTATCTGAATGAAGGAAGCTATAATCTGGCGAAAGGATACCTGGTGGATCTGGGGTACGAGGTGGATCAGATCTGTGAAGGACTGGGAGAGCGTTTCAGCCGGGAAGCGTCTGTTTCTGTTATGCTTTACTATAAACTTCCTTTTCGTACCGGAAAATATGCCAGAAGTATACAGAAACTGCTGGAGAATGCCTGTGTAAAAGAATCGTATAATCGTATTCGTGTGCTTACGATTGAAGGAGAATATCTCTTTCGTATGGCTTCAGCAGTCTATCGGTATGTGACTGACGAATTGACCATACGGGAAGTATTGGAGCTGCAGCTTTATCATGGAGTTTTGAGGGACAGGCTCCGTGCAGACAGCATGGCCCGATGGTTGAAAGACTTGCAGATTGATCAACTGTCTGAGAAGCTTCTCAGAATCTCTTATATGTGGTTTGCAGACAGAAAAGATCTGTATTATGACGGACTTCCGGAAAATATGTCTGAATATGATATATTGGAAGAACGGTTGCTCACAAGAGGTATGATCAATCATGAGACAGACGAGCAGGCATTAAAGCTGGCGGCTTTAATTCGCAAGGAACTGGATAAGGAGAAAAGGGAAGAGAAGCTGCGTCAGCTCAAAGAGAAGATCAGAGAACGATGGGAAAATGTGAAGAGAGTATGGAGATGGGTGTTTCCGGACTATCATTATATGGCTTCCATTTATCTGACGCTGGAGAAATTACCGGTACTTCTGCCGGTATTCTGGGTGATCAGAGGAGTCCGTCTTCTGGGAAGAGCGATCAGGAAATAAGAATATCCGCATAATAAAAAGGGCTGTCACAAAACGACAGATTCATGCAATCATATTGTAGAATCGCCGAGTTATGTGACAGACCCTTTATTTTAATTATTCCGTAGCAGTTACTGATTTTTCTGCACTGTTCTTTTTCTTCAGAATGGATTGAAGTGCGAGAACAGACCCCATATCAGGTGCAGAGGCTTTCTTGTTGCTCTGCTCAACTTCAGATAATTCTTCTCTGAGAATGGAGATCTGTTTGGGTGCGTCTATTGCAAGCCGAACGCCGTCTCCGGCACACTCAATGATGGTAATACGGATATTATCGCCAATTAAAAGACTTTCGTTTCTTTTTCGTCGAAGTATCAGCATATTGCTTTCCTCACTCTCCGTCCTGAATGTCAACAGAATCTGTTACAGCAGAAAATGTGCGCAGCTCATGTCGACATTCGTAGGAACTGTTCTCCAGTATTACCTGGATGCCCTGGCGGGTATCTGGATTGATGACCAGAGGACATTTCAGATTAACTGTGTTGTCAAGATAGTTATCATGCACTACACAGATTGAATAGTAGGAAAGTTCTCCGGCATCTTCTGCTCCCAGGCAGGCAAGTTCCTGTGAGGTCAGCCCGGGGGAATAATCAGGGGCAAGGAAAAAAGGATTGATCAGAACGAATCCAATCTTGCTTTCTTCCACAGAGATCATCAGGAGCATCGAATCATCTTCCTCGTCAAGACTCAGAAGAAGATATTTCTTCAGATCAGGAAAACCAAATAATCCATCAGAAAATATGATTAGATTCTCCTCCTCATAATCCACACTGCCATAATCGGTCTCTATTGTCATCTTATTAAACACTCCTATGTGAATAAATTGATACTTCCGCCTGTCTGCGGACTAAGCGGCGGAACATAATTGAAATCACCCAGGTATTCAAAATGAAGTTCCGGATACTGGGTAACAATCGTCATCACCATGGGGGGAAGGAAGGTAAGTTCACCTTTTGCCACACGCATCTCCAGAGCGCCTCTCTCTGCAGTATAGGAAGAACTGGTCTCCATAGAAATATCTGCAGGGGCAACCGACGCCGGTACAGTTGCTGCAACAACCTCTGTATAAGCGGCATCTGATACAGCCATATCCGGACTGCCGGATACCAATGCAGAAGCAGCAGAGGACTGTCGGCTGCTGACCTGCGAAGCGGCAGAGGATTGTGCCTGACGGAAAGCAGTCTCCTGTTTGGAGAGGGTCTGACTTTTTGGCGAGGCAGCTACATTACGCCGGGAAAAAGTCCGATTAATTTTGGTTATATCTTTCATAGGCAGAGTGTTTCTGCCTGCACTGCGCTGAAACGACATCTGGCGTGCCAGTGCTTTCCTTCTCTCAATATCCACAGAATCCGAACTGATCAGACGGGCGTTCTGTGTATAACTCATGGTACGCATAGGTACAGAAGTAATCTTAATTAATTGCTGCATATAGCTCCTCCTTTCCTGAACGGTCGGCAGAGATCTTATCTTACGAAATCAAATAAAGAAGAACTCATAAGATTGGAACCTACCTGAAGCGCTGCATTATAGGAATACTGATTATTAAACATTTCATAGATGGCAGAATAAGGATCGGCCCCTACGGCGTCAGTATACTGTTCTTTTAAAGAATCCATCATCTTGCCCATCTTGGTGTCAAGCTTCTCAAGAAGGTTGTATTTGTTACCGAGATCGGAATAGACGGTGGTAGTTGTATGCTCACTCACGATCATGTCCTGCAGGATAACACCCAGATCCTCCACCATATTATCACGGGTATAAGCGGTATTGCCCTCATCCAGGTAGTTATTGATGGATTCGATCGCACCGGCAACAAGACCCAGAGGACCTTTTGTCAGTTTCTCCATGATCTCTGCATCAGACATGGCAGGATTGGATTCTTTTACGTGCTGAGAGGTAAGACCAGTAAGGACATTCATACCTCCGGTGAAGGTATCCAGAAGCGTCTCATGGTCGCGGATATCACCGTATCCAAGGTCCATAAAGCCCTGCTCTGACATGGCGTCTGCCAGAGTATGCGCAGGGGTGGCAACATTCGGGTCATCTGTTGTAGCATTTGTCAGAGTGAATGCACCATTTTCAAAGGTCATCTCAAATTTACTCGTGTAAGAATCTCCAGGAAACTTGTGACTAAACGTCAGTACTGTACCGTCGGAACTCAGGGAGAACGGGGGAGTGCTTACATCATTACCGCCGTAGACATAAAAGTCCTGATACTGTGCCTGCAGGTCATTCACCATATTGTGCTCTGTCTGGAGCAGCTTGTCGCGGAGAGTGGCCAAAGCGGCATCAGACGTGGTGGCATTCCGGGCCTGGATAACAGCGTTCTTCGCATCTTTGGAAAGAGAAGTCTGAATGTCATATGCCCCTTTTTCCTGCTGCTCCAGACGGGCCTTTACATCTGACAGCAGTGTGGATTTGCTGAGAAGTTCCTGGTGCTGGCTGTCAATCTTTTTCCCTTTATAATAGGAAAGCGGGTTTTCAGCGGCGGATTCATACGCCCGGCCGCTGGAAACTTTATTAAAACTTTTATTCAGTCTTAACTGTACGTCATTCATGGAACTGGTATAGTTCCTGTATATGGATGTATTGGTTACACGCATGCTTTTATTGCCTCCTTTTTCGTTAACGTCCGCAGGTTCCGGTACTGTTGATCAGAACATCCAATACCTGGTCCAGAGCAGTCATAAGGCGGGAAGACGCCTGGTAAGCTGACTGGAACATCATCATGTTGGATGCTTCTTCATTCAGGCTGACTCCGGACATGGAATCACGGGAATTCTGGATTCCGTTCAATACGGTTACGTTGGTTTTCAGAGAAAGAGTGTTGCTGTAAGAGTCGTTGGCCAGTACCGTTGACACATGGTTCATAAAATCCGAAAATGTATTGTTTTTCAAATCGGGATCTATACCTGCGTTCTGCAGAATCTGTGTCAGCTGAGTGCTCTTGTACGGGTAAGTGCTCTTCAGTGCTTCCTCCATATATAATATAGCTGTATTCGGATTATCTCCGGGGCCACCGGTATTGATATGAACCTTACCACTTACCCAGTCGGCGTTGATGCCGATATTGGCAGCTGTAATGGTAGTACCTCCGTCTTTTGCAGTCATCAGGTTCTGAGGGATGGTGGCATCATTCGGATTATTGTTGCGGTTGATCGCATTCATAACACCGGCAAAAGAATTGGCCAGGTTATCCAGCTGCTCCCTGTAATATTGATAGCCCTTGACTTCCTTGTTGGGTACAAGTTCTGTATTGCCAGATTTCCAGAGCATGTCAAGACTGGCCTGAATGGAGCCTCCGGTAAGCTGAGCGACGGTTGTTCCGTTATCTGCAGTGCCTGGTGCGATACCTGCAACAGCACCATTTACGATATTGGGGTTTAAGGTAATGGATTCCTGTGCTTTGGGGTCTGCAAGATTGGCTTCGCTTCCGGTAATGGTAAGCGTAAAGTTGGCAGGATCCATAATGTTGCCGTTGTTCAGGGTCAGCTTTCCATAATTCTGCGCTCCGGTTCCTTCTGTACCTTCCACCAGCGTAAGGCGCTGAGTGTTGCCCTGTTCGTCATAGTAGAGCATCTCCACACGCAGGTCGTCGGGCCATTCCTTCTTGAACATGGGTTTGCCGTTGCTGTCAAGATGATAGGTCTCGCTGAGATCTTCCTTTCCGTTGACATCGACCCCGTCATGAGCCTGATCTTTGTAATAGGTCACTTCGATGGGGATGTAGCTGGACAGCGTATCCAGAAGGACGTTACGCTCATCCATCAGTTCCAGACTCTGTTGACCCAGAATCTGATTTTCTTTAATCCGGCGGTTCAGGTTACCGATCTGTCTCAGAATATCGTTTACTTCCTGGATGGCGCCGTTTTCAGTGGTATTTGTACCATCCAGACGCTGGAATTCCTGTTGTTGCGCTTCCGTGATCTGCCGGTCAGACTCGTTCAGTAGATTGGTCAGATGCTGGATCCTGGTGCGCAGTTCACTCTCATAGATGGCGTCATTGACTTTTGACGAATCCTGCATATTGATCAGAGAAGAATAGATATCATTAAAAGCGTTCTGGATGCCCTGAATATCAGATTCATCAAATATCTTGGCCAGGCTGTCGAGTGAGGTCTGAAGTGCATCTGTGTAGCTGGATTTCTGCATCTGAGTCCGGTATTGGATATCCAGATAGGGATCTCGGATCTGAGAGACCCGGTCCATTCTTGTACCAAAACCAACGATAATCTCGGACCCGTTCATATAATTGGAAACGGGAGAAGTATAATTGAGACTGGAAGTCTCCAGTTGCTGTCTTGTATATCCGACGGTATTCATGTTGGCCAGGTTGTGACCGATCACGTCCAGCCGCTTCTGGTTGGCCTGAATTGCAGACAGAGCGGTTGAAAAACCGGCAAATGTTGCTCGTACCATATAGTTTATCCTCCAAAATTAGAATTTATGTGATGGCAGACCGGATGTCTGCCGTGCTGTTATCCATAGGTATTGCGGATTCTGCTTTGGGGGGCGCTGTTCTGACTGAGATTGCCGCCGTTGTCGTAGGCTGCGCCGCCGCCGGAGAAGATCTCCAGTTCGTGAAGCCGTACTTTCAGAATCTGTTCTGCCGCTTCCCGGGACGTCTGCAGGCGTCTGAGCTGCTGATCCAGTTCCTGAAATACAGGAGACAGGGATTCCGCTTGTTCCGGCGATGCCTGCTCCAGTATCCGGCTTAAAGTAAATCCGTCCCACCCAAGCTCTTTCTGAAGCTTGATCCGGTGTTGTTCCAGTCCCCGCAACTTGAGAAGGAGAGCCTGTTCCTCCTGAATGCAATCGTCAAGCAGTTCGTGACGACGTTCAGATACCGCGGCTGTCTTGATTTCTTCTGTGCGGGCGATACTGGCGGCTGTGGAAATCAGGTCTTTGATAATCAGAATGTAGTCCTTCAGTGTTTTCGATGGGTCATGTGTTGTCTGGCTCATGGATGTTTCATAGGCTCCCTTCCGTTGCCGTTACATACAGAAAAAACTGCCAGGGGCAGATTTCCTGTATTACAATATCTGGTTGTCAGTTCAGTCCCAGCAGGCGGCCGGCAATCCGGTCTGCGTCCGGGCAATAAGTGCCGGCAGATACCTGTCGTCCCAGTTCCTGTACACGCTCCGGACTTGCTCCTTCACTGAGCTGTGCGGCGGCGCTGCGCGACAGAATACGTGCAAAACTGTCCTCCTGGCCGGTCTGGGTTCTGTGAATGGTAACCGTATCATAATTCCCTTTGGCCTTGCCGGTCTGCGGTGCGCGCCTGTCAGGAGCTGTGACCGGTGCCCGGTAAGTAGGGCTTATGGTCTGAAATTTAATATTCATTAGTAAGCCTCCTTTCTGGAAATACAAGACAGATATTCTGTCCGAATCAGGCTCATGTTTTATCACTAACTATATTATCGGCATTTTTTGCAGATGGATAAGGTATCTTGCTGGAATTTTTGGTATTTACGAAAATCAAAAAGAGAAAAACAGGAACTTCCACTTGCCGTACTGCTTTCGGAGGAGTATAATATGTTTAAGTATACACAGATGTGCTAATGTTCTTGTGAAATACGTCGATATATATAAATTGAGATAGAATTTATAAAAGACAGAAGCTGGAGGATATATGGCAAATATATTACAGGTGACGACTCCAAATCTGAATACGGACAACCGGAATATGCCGAATCCCGCGGATCCGAAATACAACAGTGATTCTTCTGCGATCCGCAATCCGGTGGACCCGACCCGTGTGGTTCGGGCAGACGGCAGAGACGGGGAACAGACCGGGAATACGGCTCAGAATGACATCTATAATGTCATTGATTATGAGAGCAATTATGGTGCGTTTATCAAGGGACTTGGAGAAAGCGGAGATTTGGCAGGGGCTTTGGAGCGTCTGTTACTTTCAGATGCTTCTGTACTTCAGGGTGCGGGAAATGCGGAGATCAGTGCGCTGGTAGATCAGTTCCTTATGTCTCTTCGGATGGATTCTCCTGAAGATCTGCTGAACTTCCTCCAGGGACAGCAGGAACTGCAGGCCAGATTTGGAGGAGATTTTTTTAATAAACTCCGTTCCCTTCTGATGCAAAATTCATCGGAGAGTTTTCAGGACACAGTGCTGGCTTTTTTGAAGGGATATAATAATTATGCATCTGGTTCTCATCTGCTGCAGCAGATGCATTCACTGACGGAGGATATTGAGCAGTTGATGCTCAGATCTTTCAGGGAAGAGTTTCGTGGCCTGGCGGATTCCATGAACTGGAATGCGGCAAACGGAGATACGGCAGGGAATGCAGGAATATTAAACGGCAGACTGATTCCGTTTCTTTCCAGTTATATTTCACGTACGCATGATTATGGAGCAGTCCGTGATGCAACAATGATGTTGATTTTTAATGCCGTACGCTATCAGAATGGAGAAGAAGGACGGCTGGCACAGCTTTTTGAGCGGCTAATGGAGAATAGAGATTTTGCCAGTCTTTTTCAGGGGGAAGAGCAGGAGAGCCTTTCCCGCCTCCTGAGTATGGGAGCGGACGCAGCAGCCTCACAGAAGCCTGTGATGGCGGAATTTGCCGATAATCTGGCGAATCTGCTTCTCAGGGGAGCCAACGGGCAGGCAGGGCTGGAACATGTCCAGCAATTTTATACGATTATGAACGGGATGTTGATGAATGAGAGTGTGTATATGCCTCTTTTGCATTTTCTGATCCCATTTCAATATGAAGACAACAATGTAGTGTCGGAGATGTGGGTGGACCCGGACGCCAAGAAGAACAGTGAGGACGAAGGAAGGAAGATTAAGCTTTTTCTGAAGTTTGATATCCAGAGCGTGGGGAAATTTGAACTTGTGATGACCCTGCAGGACCGGGAATCGAAGATGCAGCTTTATGTGCCGACACATCTTGCAAAGCGGGATAAACAGATTCAGACGGATGTATCAGAGATTCTGAAGAAGAACGGGATCCGTCTGGGACAGATTTCTATCCGCGGGCGTGTGCGGGATCGGAAGGTAACAGAAGTATTTCCGGAAATACGTGAGAAGGAGACAACGATCAATGTCAGAATTTGATGATTTGATGCGGCAGAAGGCGGTTGCCCTGAAGTATGATCCAAATAAAAATGGTGCGCCGGTCATTGTTGCTTCTGGCATGGGGTATCTGGCAGAACGAATCACGGAGACCGCCATGGAAGCGGGGGTTCCTGTGTATGAAGATGATTCCCTGGCAACGCTTCTGACGCAGTTGAAGTTGGGAGCAGAGATTCCGACGGAGCTGTATCAGGCGATTGTTGACATTTATATTTATTTTCTTGGCTATGTTCCGGACAGAGAGCCGGAACAGACAGAGATCGCAGAAGAAGAGAGTGAGCCGATAGAGGCAGAGGCATCCGTTCAGGAGGAATGATGCAGCGGCTGCTGACAGATATTGGAAGATGGGAGAATAAGAACAGATATGGTGAATGGGACATCGGCGGTTGACCTGCACGGTACAGCCGCCAGGGCAGAGCAGAGATATAAGCAGAAAGAGGCAGGGGAGCGCTCGTTTCGGAATGTGTATCAGAATGTGACGGAAAGTATGGATGACATCTTCGAAGAAGCGGCCTCTACATATGATATATCCGTGGATTTGCTGAAAGCGGTGGCAAAAGCAGAATCAAATTTTAACCCTGATGCAGTTTCTCATGCAGGAGCGATGGGTGTGATGCAGTTGATGCCAGGGACGGCCAGTTCTCTGGGAGTTACGGATCCTTTTGATGCAAGACAGAACATCATGGGCGGAGCTAAATACCTGAAGAACAATCTGGAACGATATGGAGGAAATGTCAGCCTTGCTCTGGCAGCATACAATGCAGGACCTGGGAGCGTGGAAAAGTACGGAGGAGTTCCGCCTTATAAGGAGACACAGAATTATGTGAAAAAGGTGGCCTCCTATATGGACGGATCGCCTTTGACCGCGGGAACGATGGTCAGCAGCACGCTGGGGATGGGAGGGATTTCCGGAAGCGGCAGTAATCTCTACGGATCCTCTGCGCTGAGCGGGCTTTATGGAACTTCGGTGCTTGGGGGACTCTATGGTTCTTATATGCCGGGAAGCGCCAGCGCCTCTGTGTTTGGAAATCTTATGGGGGCTTCTTCCTCCATTGGAAGCCTGGGTGATTTGAGTTCTTCGGAAAATACGTACGGGACATCAGAACTGGCAGGGCTTGGAGGAATGTTCGGTTCTTCTGCTTTGACCGGCATGGGAAGTATGTATGGACTGTCATCCATATATGGTTCTTCCACAAATTTTATGAGTTTGCTGTTTGGCGCAGCCCTGCAGGATCAGGATGGGGACGGCGAGGCAGATTCTGTTGATAAAGACGCACTTTATAACCTGGTGGAAATGATGAAGCTTCAGATGCTGATGAATGTGAACGGCCAGGCGGGGATGATAACGATCTGACACAGCGCCGCGGGATGTGCATATTTTGCAGAAGTCCGTGGCGTTTGTTTTTTGCCGCGCCGAATGACCGGCTGCGGAACTATAAACAGCATCTGACCGGAAAACCTTCCAGTTGATGGGGGTCGGAGGAAAGATGCGGAACTATAAACAGCATCTATCCGGAAGAGGCCCGGAAGGATTTCAGGGCACGAAAGTGACCGGAAAACCTTCCAGCTGATGGGGGTCGGAGGAAAGATGCGGAACTATAAATAAGAAGGGGGACGCACAAGATGAGATTGAAGGATTGCGAAAGCTGTCTGGTCTATGGATCAGATAAGAAACCGCTGTCCAGAGCGAGAGTATATGAAGTTAAGGAAAATGTGCTGCAGCTTTTTTTTAGTACATCGAAGCTCAGGAATGCAAGATTGAAGACAATCGTGGATTTTTATGACGGAAAACAGGGACTGGTCCGGTGTGCATGTGATATGACCTTGAAGAAGAATCCCAAATCCTATGAGGCAGGGGAGCCCTGGATGGCAGATTGCACGATTATAAAAATATATGAGACCTTCCAGCGACAGAAAGACATTCGAGCGAAAGTACAGATTGCGACGGAATTCGTAGTGGATGACGGCCGTTTTGTTCCCGGAACCATTCAAAATATCAGTGCAGGAGGATTGTATTTTGTCACGACTCAGCAGTTGATCAAAGGCCAGAACCTTTCTTTCGTATACAAATTCAAGACAGATTCTCACAGAGTAACAGCCAGGATTCTCCGGATACAGGAACTGAGAGGTGGCTACGGTTACGGCTGTCAGTTTCGGGAGCTTTCACAGAACCAGGAGGCGGACATTCGGAATTTTGTTTATGTAAGACAGATTCAGGGGCAGCTTGAGAGACAGAAAAAGCATGGGCTGGCGATTGAAGAAGCATGAAGATTAATCTTGTAATGATTGTGAAGAACGAAGAACGGTCTCTTGAGAAATGTCTGAAAGCGGCAAGTCCTCTGGTGGACCGGATGATCATTGTGGACACAGGATCGGAAGATGCTACCAGAGCGATTGCAGAGGGGATGGGAGCAGAAGTTTTTTCTTTTATCTGGATCAATGATTTCTCAGCGGCACGGAATTATGCTCTTGATCAGTCAGACGGGGACTGGAATCTGATCCTGGATGCGGACGAATATGTGCGTCCTTGTGGGCGCAGGAATCTGGAGAGGGCTTTGTCGGGGCGGAAGGGAACATGGCTGGGCGGTGTGTTACGGTATGATTCCTATCCGGACAACGGGAATGTCAGCGTCAGCACTTCAGTTTTACCCCGACTACTTCCGGGGGATATCCGCTATACAGGGAGGATTCATGAACAGCCAGAAGGAAACTGGCCCTGTTATCAGATTCCGTTAGAAGTGGACCATGACGGATATCTGTATACAGACAAAGGAGAGAGGAATTTGCCGTATCTGTTTCAGGAAGTTCAGGAGCATCCGGAGGACGGATATTATCAGTTCCAGCTTGCCTCAACGCTTCGGAACCTAAAGCGCCTGGAAGAGAGCCTTACCTGGTTTCGGAGATTTTACCATTGTTCGGGGCTGTCAGAGGCATATCGTCCGGGTGGTGTGGTGTTGTACCTGTATACGCTTCTGGATGTGGGTACGATTGAGTGTTTGGATGAAGCCGGGGCAGTGGTGGAGCGGGAGGAAGCAGTTCTTGGAGAGTGGTCGGACTTTTGCTTTGTGTGCGGGCTTTTTTATATGAAGAGAGTATTGTCTGATGTAGAGCGTTATGTAGGGTTGCTTCCCAATATCGAGTACAGTTATAAACGGTGTCTGGAGTTGGGAGAACGGCCTGAACTGGGAGGTGTTCAGGGAACCGGTTCTTTCAAAGCAGCTTATAATCTGGGTACCTGGTATGAAGTGTCCGGACAGAAGGAGCTGGCGGTCCGATATTATCGGATGTCGGCAAAGGCAGGTTATGAACCTGCCAGGGAACGGTTGAAAGCATACCAATAAAAGAGTTTTAGCTCAGGATATCAGTTTTCGGCCGATTTTTACCAAAGCAGCTTATATTTGGAAAGAAAGAGGCGATATATTAGATAACAAGGCTTATTGTTTATTTCTATACATGGTTGCATAAGGAGTGATCCTTTTACAACAAAATGCAGAGAAGCCTAAGGTATTCCTGCAGAAAAAGGTATCTTGAATACCAGAAAGGAGAAAAAGAATATGGCAACAAGTGGAATCGGCGGCATTGGTGTGGATTATAATAATGGCTATAACTATTCTGGCTACAGCAGCCTCAATACGTATGAGTCATGGGTTGAGAATGCCAATAAGCAGGCGGAAGAACTGAAGAATAAGGTGGATTCTACAGGAAGTACTTCCAGTACAGGAAGCACGTCCAGTTCCAGTAACAGCAGTTCTGTTACGAATAAGTATGGTACAGCGACCAGCGCTTCCGGGTATCTGAGAAGTTATCAGATGGCGCTTACAGATCTGGAGAAATCTTCCTCCGCCCTTCAGCTCTTCGAGAAGGACAATGTGTTCGACAAATATGAGAAGGCATTGGCAAAAGCAGAGGAAGCAGGCAAAAGCGGTGATTCGAGTAAGATTGATGCCGCGCAGGAGGATGTGGAGAAGGCTTTTGGGGACATGGTGTCTGCGATCAACAAGTTCGTGGGTGATTATAACACCACAGTATCTTTCCTGAAGAATAATAACGGCATGACTGCCACAGCTGCAGAGGATTTGGCAAGTTTTGAGCGTTCCACACTGACAGACAAAGCACTGCAGACGTTTGGACTCAGCAAAGATAAGGATGGTTACTTGTCTGTGGATGAGAAGAAGCTGAAAGAATCTCTGGAAGAAAGTTATGACTTTGTGAAAGAGACCGTAGGCGGTCAGTATGGCATTGCAGAGCGCGTGGGCAACAAGGCGACTAAGATATTGGATTCGCCGGTTGACCGGATTCTCGGTAAGGATGATTCCAGTTCTGAGGAAGAGACTTCCAAGACTAATACCAGTACATCCAGTTCGTCCAAGGCTTCTTCCAATAAAGCGACGATGCCTGATGGACTGACTTCATTTGCAAATTTTGCAAGAAGCGGAGCCTATAATCTTACCAATTATTATGCGGTAGGTATGCTTTTGAATACAATCGGATAGGGTTGGAATTGTGATGAATTACAAAAGGCGGCGGGGATTCCCGCCGCCTTTTACAGTTGTATGGCCCAAAGCGGGCCGCCACTGTCGTAACTTTTCTTCAGTTCAGAGAGAAGCTGATCCAGATCCCATTCCAGAGTGCAGTTCTCATAATTGACCGGATCGGCAATCAGGATATGCCCATTGTCCAGAAGCTGTGTGAACAGGACAAAGTGTCCGTTTTGTGTCAGAGCTCCCCGTCCCATAAGTGCGATCAGAATGTGACCGGAGGAGAGTAGTTCTGTTACGTGTTCGCGGGAACGGTCTGTGACGCTTTCTGCATATAGTCCATGGGCAGATAGGACATCCGGAATCAGACTATGGTAGGAACCACTGTGAAGTGCGTAATATCCATTTTCAGCGGCCCAGTCGGCAATGTCTGTAGGATCTACTGTCTGGTCCGTGAAACTGTTGATCACCATGGCGGCAGCAGTGGGGCCGCAGCCATAGCTGCTCATGGGATCGTAGCCTCCATAGAGATAATCGCCCCAGCGGATATCGCCCTGGTGATAGTAAAGCATAGGTCCGGCGCTAGTATCCAACATATACAGATAGACCTGGTCTTCGGGCTCACTGCTTTCGGACTGGAGGTTTGATATTTCTCCCTGTTCACCAGTAGTCTCGATATAGGGAGCAGAGGAATTGTCCTCTGATTCCTGTGCGGGAGAGGAATTTGCAGATGTGTGGGACGGGGCAGTAGTCTGCCATGAAACAGCGATATCTGCCAGAGATGCGATCTGCTGTGACAGACAAGTATGGGCTTCTGAGGCAAGGCGCAGGACATCGCTGGCGGTAAAAGGAAACATCAGATACAGGCTGACAGCCAGTGTCACAGCACAGGCCAGGATACAGGGAATCAACAGGAGATACAGGGGGCTTCTTTTTTTCTTTGTTGAATATTTTGATCGGGACATGATAAAATCAACTCCGTAAAATAATGTGGGAGGTTCCGGGATATATGGCAGGCGGAAACACTGAGACTATTATATACGATACAAAGGAAGAAGGGAAGAGTTACAAAGTGGAAAAGACGAATCGTTAACTTTATCATAATTTCGCCGATATATGGAATGTGAACAAAGAAAGTATATATATTATATTTTATAAATGGAAAGAATGGACTGAAAGATGAATATAGGATTGATATTGGCGGCCGGTCTGGATCCGGGATTTCAGATGGATATTCCCAAGCAGTTTGTGATTGTAGATAACCGGCCGATCATCGTATATACACTGCAGGCATTTCAGAATCATCCGGAGATCGACCAGATGATTGTTGCCTGTCTGCCGGGATGGCAGGAGATGGTGCGGGCTTATGCAAAACAGTTCAATATTACGAAACTGGAAGCGATTGTGGAAGGCGGAGCAGACGGACAAGAGTCCAGCTGGAGAGGAATTCGTTGGCTGTCGGAGCATTATCGTCCGGAAGACACGGTGGTGGTACATGACGCTATCCGGCCTCTGGTGACGCCGGATTTGATCTCGGATAGTATTCGTACCTGTAGAAAGAAAGGAATGGGTGTGGCAGCAGTGCGCTCCACAGACAATGTGATGATGACGCAGGACGGATGTACCGGCAGGGAGAGTATCTCCAGATATGCTATCCGGAGGATCCAGACTCCCCAGTCCTATCGTCTGGACTACCTGGAACGGATCCACAAAGAGGCTATTGAAAAAGGGATTCTTCACTATATGGATAACAATAGCCTGCTGGCTGGAATGGGAGAGACCGTATTCTTTTCCAAAGGTTCGGATTTTAATATTAAGATTAATGCGGTGGAAGATGTAGAGATGTTTAAAGCGCTCTACCGCATGGTGTAGGAAAGGACTGTTTTCCAGATGAAAAATATCGCATTGATTATTGCCGGCGGATCCGGACAGAGAATGCACCAGGATATTCCGAAACAGTTTCTGAATGTCTATGACAAACCGGTGATTATCTATACACTGGAGGCGTTTCAGAGACATCCCTGTATTGATGGAATTGTCGTCGTCTGTGTGGAAGGCTGGATACAGATCCTGGAAACTTACTGCAGGCAGTTCGGGATCACCAAACTGGAAAGTATCATACCAGGAGGGAAAAACGGACAGGATTCGATCCGGGAAGGCATATACAAGATTGCAGCCTGTCATGAAGAGGAAGACCTGATCCTGATCCATGACGCTATTCGTCCTATGGTATCGGAAGAGATTATTTCTGACTGTATTCGGGTGGCAGGAGAGTACGGCAACGCCATTTCTGTGGTACAGTGTACTTCTGCCATGTTGTGTACGGAAGACGGAGAGACTTCGGAAGCACAGATTTCCAGAGACAATCTAAAAGTGACACAGACACCCCAGTGTGCGTCTGTGGGGACTCTGGTTAGAGCGCATAAAGAAGCGCTGGAAAAGGGAATTACGAACACGGTGGCAACTTGTACGCTCTTTATTGAGTTGGGTCGGAAGCTGTATTTTTCCCTCGGTTCGGAGAAGAATATCAAATTAACGTCCGTAGATGATTTGGAGATATTCGAGGCGCTTCTGAATGCCAGGAAGGCAGAGTGGATTAAAGAGTAGGCAAGTACTCAGGATGGAGCTGACGAAGTTGTGCTACAGTGTGGGGAAAGCGGCCGGGTAAGACAGGAGAGGAAATAAAATCATGAGTCGAGCAGCGAGGAAACAGCTGTTTTCCATGGCAGATCTGCTGAAGAGGGCTTATAAGGCTTTGGAAGGAAATCTGTGGAAGCAGACGATAGATACAGAACAGTTGACAGGGCTTCTGGCGGACAGCCAGGAAGTGGCAGTCAGCATGGGAACGCAGATTGAGGCGATCTGCGGGGAAGGTACAGATACCGTAAGAGAACTGGAGAATTATTGTGAAACGCTTTATCAGATTACGCAGTCTTATGGGAATCCAGCCATGCAGAAAGAATTGCTTCGGCAGTTAAAACAGCAGCTTGGCCGAATCCGGAGCCGGATCGGGAAAGATGTACCAGATCGGTTGGAAGCAGTCTTTCTTCCATATAAAGCGTCCATGTGGGATTCGTTGGAGAGTATCTGGAAGGCGGCAAAGGAGGATGAAGAGGCAGACGCCTATGTGGTTCCGATTCCTTATTATGACAGAAAGCCGGGACTGAGCCTTGGGGAAGAGCATTATGAAGGAGCATTGTTTCCGGAGGATGTAAAGATCACAGATTATCATGAATACAGCCTGGAAATGCGGCGGCCGGATATAGTTTTTATCCACAATCCATATGATGACGGCAATTATGTCACAACGGTACATCCGCATTTTTATTCAGGAAATCTGAAGAAATATACGGAAAAGCTGGTGTATGTGCCGTATTTCGTCTGTGCAGGAGAGGAAGTTCCGGAAGGGATGGCGCTGACGAAAGGGGTCTGTAATGCGGATTATATCATTGTGCAGAATGAGAATGAAAAGGAACAGTATATTCAACATTTTCAGAATCGTTATCCAGGGGTAGATATCTCCGGTAAACTGCTCCCACTTGGTTCGCCTAAATTTGATAAAGTGCGGTCTGCCGGCCGGGATGATTTGCAGATACCGACAGAGTGGAGACAGATGACAGAGGGAAAAAAAGTGATCCTCTACAATACCAGCCTGGGAGGGCTGCTGAATGAGAGTGAGAGATATCTGGAAAAGATGGAGCGGGTGTTCCGCTTTTTCTCAAAGCGGAAAGATGCGGTGCTTCTCTGGCGACCGCATCCTCTGATGGAAAGCACGTTTTCATCTATGAGACCGGAGCTGTATGAGAAATTTATAAAGTTGAAAACGCAGTTTATTCAGGAAAATATCGGAATCTATGATGACACCCCTGATATGCATGCGGCGATTGGACTAAGTGATGCGTATTATGGAGACTTGAGCTCACTGGTAAAGTTGTATCAGGAGACGGGGAAGCCGGTGATGATACAGGATGTGAAAGCGGAGTAAAATGGTATTAGGAAATACCGATGAAAGCAGAATATATTCCCTATATAAAGTATATATATTATATTTTATAATATCAGTTGAAAAGGACAGAATGTACATGGAAAGTGAAAGAGATAAAATATTTGTAACACAGTCTTCCATGCCGCCCTATGAAGAATACATAGAAGCAATCAAGCCGCTCTGGGACAGCCGCTGGCTGACCAATATGGGGCAATATCACAAAGAGCTGGAGAAGAGATTAAAAGAATATTTGAAAGTACCACAGCTTTCACTGATGGTAAATGGACATCTGGCTCTGGAGCTGACTATCCAGGCAATGGGATTTCCGGAAGGGGCAGAGGTGATTACCACACCTTTTACTTTTATCTCTACTACCCATGCGATTGTGCGAAATCATCTGAATCCGGTGTTCTGTGATGTGAAGCCGGAGGATGGGACTATAGATGAGACAAAGATAGAGGACCTGGTGACCGAGCATACGGTGGCTATCGTTCCTGTGCATGTATATGGGAACGTTTGTAATGTGGAGGAAATCCAAAGGATTGCAGACAAATATGGACTGAAAGTGATCTATGATGCGGCTCATGCTTTTGGAGTATCATATAAGGGAAAGGGAATCGGGAGCTATGGAGATGCTTCTGTGTTCAGTTTTCATGCTACGAAAGTGTTCAATACAATTGAAGGCGGTGCGGTTACGTTTTCAGACCGAAAGCTTTATGACAAATTATATAATCTGAAAAATTTTGGGATTCGGGGAGAGGAACTGGTAACTGAGGTGGGAGCGAATGCCAAGATGAATGAGTTCTGTGCAGTTATGGGACTTTGTAATCTGCGTCACGTGGATGAGGCGATTGCCTGGAGAAAGGCTGTATGCGGGAAGTATGAGAAGCAGATTAGAGAGATTCCGGGGATGCAGATGCTTGGTGCAAAACCGGAGACAGAACAGAACTACGGGTATTTTCCTGTTTTGGTGGAAGAGGATTATCCGGTTAGCAGAGATGAATTGTATACGAGGCTGAGAGAGAAGGGGATTTATACCAGGAAGTATTTTTACCCGGTAACAGCAGATCAGGCTTGTTTTAAGAATAAGTATCGCGGGATTGAATTGGAACATGCGAGAAAGTTAGCGGAAAAAGTATTGGTGTTGCCAGTCTATGAGGAGCTTTCAGATGAGAATGTTCATTATATTTGTGATAACATTTCAGAGATGTCTTTTTGAGATATTCAGTATTATAGAAGTATTTTGTGGAAGGCGAAACATATATGAGATAAGTTCTGCAAAATGAGGATAGATGATATGAAAATTGGAGTTATGCAGCCATATTTTATTCCATATTTAGGATACTGGCAATTAATAAATGCAGTTGATAAATATGTTATATATGACGATGTGAATTACATAAACAGAGGGTGGGTAAATCGTAATCGAATTTTAGTAAATGGAACTCCCAAATATATAACGATACCGCTGACAGGGGCCAGCCAAAACAAAAAAATTAATGAACTCCAGATAGATGATACTTCTAAAATAATTAAGAAAAACTGGAAAATGATTGAAAATGTTTATAAAAAGGCTCCATATTATAAGGATGTCATACATGTCGTAGACGAGATAAGGAATTGCAGGGAAAAGAAACTGGTTTCTTTTATTCAGAAGACTTTTTCCGCTATATGTGGATATCTTGATATAGAAACAGAGATGATTGTTTCTTCCTCATTGGACAAAAATAATACATTATCCGGACAGGAAAAGATATTAAATATTTGTGAGCTCCTGGGTGCGACAGAGTATTATAATGCGATTGGCGGGCAAATGTTATACCAGGCGCATGATTTTGAAGCCAGGGGAATAGAATTAAAATTTTTGAAAACAAAGCCTGTTATTTATAAACAATACGAAAATGAATTTCAACCCAATTTATCTATTTTGGATGTAATGATGTTTAATTCTGGCGAAGAAGTAAAAAAACTATTAAATGAGTATGTGTTAATAGATTCTGATTAGG
>CAJTTI010000035.1 GCA_910579225.1 uncultured Lachnospiraceae bacterium
CGGAAATTGACAGAAATATCGGATGAGGATATACTGAAAGAGGATATACAGAACGAAACAGAGGATAAATATATGAGAATCAGCATGCAGATTCTGGCGGACCGACTGAGACAGAATTATCCGGATTGCCAGCTTGGGAAGATGTCGGATGAGATGAATCTGAAGCGCCCGCTTTTCTATCAAAGCGGGACAGATTTTAAGAAAAACAAAGTATATATTGTCAGAAAAGAAGATGCGACAGAAGCCATGTTAGATAATCATGGAGACAATCTGCTTCTGATTGTAGGCGAGCTTCTTTTCAACCCGAAGAAGAGTATTTTTGGAGTGTGTTTTTTTCCATCGTGTACCAATGCGGAGGAATTATTTAATATTGTTCAGCGAATTTTTGACACTTATGATGCATGGGATGAGCGTATGCAGAATCTGGCGCTTTCTGAGCGGACGTTAAAAACGCTGCTGGATGGCTCCCACCGCATTTTTCATAATCCGATTATGGTCAGCACAACCGGAGGATTTGTGATTGATTACAGCAGCCTCATAGACGCCATGCCGGAATTTCAGGAGATTCTGCAGAATAATCAGGTAACAGCACTGATCAATGAAGACGGAATGCCTGGGAAACCTCCGGAAGTCAAACATTACGAGGATTCTGTCACCCAGAGAAATAATCTTTTTGTAGATATTTATGATAAGAACCGCTACGGATACCGAGTGATTCTTGTGGAGGCAACCAGAAAACTAAAAGTCTATGATGAATATCTGCTCCTGCATCTGGCAAAATACGTACAGCAAATGCTGGAAAAATACACAGTGCTTCAGTCGGATATCAGTTACACGTTGGACCGTCTTCTGTCCAATATACTGACGGAAGAGCATATGGATTTGGCATCCATGGGGGCGCGATTTGAGAATTTCCATTGGAAAGAAAGCCATACTTATTTCTGTATGAATATTCATGTATCCACGGTGGACAGACAAAATCTTACGGTGATTCGCTTTATCTGCCATCAGATTGAAAACCTGGTAAAAGGAAGTTGTGCGTTCCTCCTACAGGATCATATTGTGGTCTATGTAAACCTGAATCATTACGGAAGGAATCTGGAGGAAGCTGTACGGCTGATGTCCGGTTTTTTGCAGGACAGTTATCTGAAAGCAGGTATCAGCTATGAATTTACCGGTCTGCAGACATTAAAACAGTATTATCTCCAGTCCCGGATTGCTCTGGAAGAAGGGATGAAGCGCTATCCGCTGCGCTGGGTGAACCGCTTTGAAGATATTGCACTGGATTATCTGATCGGAAAATGTACGGAGAGACTAAAACCCAAAGTCGTCTGCAGCCGCGCAGCGATAACTTTGCGCGATTATGACAGGGAACATAAAACGGATTATTTTGAGACCTTGCGCACTTATATTTACTGCCAGATGAATGCAGTAAAGGCAGCAAAAAAACTTTTTATCCACAGAAGTACATTTTTATACCGGATGGCACACATTAAAGAAATGGTACATATTGACCTGGAGAACCCGGATCAGGTTCTATACCTGCTTCTGACTTGTAAGCTGCTTGAGAAAGAAGAGCAGGACAACGGGGGAACCAGTTTAGAAGGAACCATGGAATCAGGCGTACAATAAGGTGGGATACGAGTGAGCGACAGAAGATGGAGAAATGGGGTACTGTGGATTCTGACTGCCTGCATAGTATACGGCACCTGGACACAGGGGCTGTCTGTCAGAGCTGAACGGATACTTGGAACAGGCACCGGAGCTTTATCCGAACAGGCAGAGGCAGAAAAAGAGATTTCAGCACAGTATGCAGAATTTCAGTCTCAGTTTTTGTCCATCGAAAGAGTGGAAGATATAGAGACATACGGCTATCGGATTTTGGAGGAACAGGTTTTTCCAATCGTGCTGGAATCTTTTGGCGAAGAAGAATGGATATTGATGCCGGCCATGGATGATACCTGGCAAAGGCTGGCGCTTTTTGTTGCAGATTCCAGCGGAAGGATTCGATACAGATATAATTGCCTGGAAACAAATGAATGCATTCCGGGACAAATGCGCCAGATTACGAAGGATATCGCTTCTATCGCTTTTGCAGATGTAAACCGGGATGGGAGAACGGATATTATACTAATTACAAGATGTGTGAATCCGGAGGGAGATTATGCCGGAATTCCCTATAAAGTGGGTGATGTGCTGTTCCAGGGGGATGGTATCTTCTACAGGGACTGGCGGATTTCTGATAAAATCAATCAGTTTAGTATGAATAAAAGTGCTAATTATATTATTACCTATGTCCGGGACGGGAAGTCTGCAGAATTTTTGTACACAGCCACAACGATGAAGGAACTTCTGGAACATGGATTTACCATTATTGAGGAACAGTGTTATACGAGAGATTTTGAAAAACTTGGTCGTCTGGAGGTAGTGCCTGGAACGGTGAAGATCTCTGCTTATAATATTTTTATGATTTATCTGATCAATGGAAAGGGAGAGATTGTCTGGAGCTTTCAGCCCATGGGGGATTACGACAGTCTTTATTCTCTCCGAAGTATCATGGGAAGAGATGTGGACGGAGACGGCATGAAAGATCTGGTGGTTCTTGCCAGATACAGTATTGAGGATGAAAATGGTGAAGCGTTGGTAGAGAATAAATGTTCGATTTATTATCAAAGAACGGGAGGATTTGACATTGATACGGATTTTGAAAAAACATATCAGTGCCAGGAAGAAGATACGATGGAAGACATTATTAAACAGATACGGGAATATTGGGGATGGCAGGTGGAAGGATGATTCGGATCTTAATTGTGGATGATGAAAAACCAATATGTGATTTGATTGATATGAACCTGTCTGCGGCGGGTTATGACTGTAAAAGTGTACAGGATGGCCTAGCTGCCATTGATTTGATTGAAAAGGAAAATTTTGACCTGATACTTCTGGATATTATGCTGCCTGGAGCAGATGGATTCGACATTATGGAATATATCAAACCGCTGAAAATACCGGTGATTTTTATTACTGCAAAAAGCGATGTCCGTGACAAGGTGCGGGGATTGAAGCTGGGCGCAGAGGACTATCTTGTAAAGCCGTTTGAGATTATGGAACTGATGGCAAGAGTGGAAGTTGTGCTTCGAAGGTTTCATAAAACGGAAAACATTCTGATGGCCGGAGATGTGGCCGTGGATTTGGAAGCGCTTAAGGTAACAAGATCCGGTCGTCCGATTGTACTGACGAATAAGGAATATGGACTTTTAGTATTGTTCATGCAAAATAAAAATGTGGCGCTCTTTAAAGAAACTCTCTATGAAAAAGTCTGGAAAGATGAATACATTGCAGACAGTCGGACGCTGGAACTGCATGTACAGAGACTGCGGCGAAAAATGGGCTGGGAAAAGAATCTGGTTGCAGTATATAAGGTAGGATACCGTCTGGAGATTTAATGGAGCAGTTATGAAATTTTCATATAAAATATTGTTGTGTAGTCTGATTACCATGGCGGCGGCATTCGGAATTGGCGGATATTTTTTCGTCAATGACGTATTTAAGGCTTCACTGGAACGGGAGATCAAGCAGGCAACCGATGACAGCAGCATTATGAAATTTGCTTTTGAAACGGCAGCACTCAATATACCATCCAAATACGATATGCTTCAGAATTCGGTTATCGGTGAGATCGGGGCCAATCTGGAGAACAGCGGGCAGGGAAGCAGAAGGCTGCTGCGGCTGTCGGATGAAAACCGGGAAGTTCTGTATGCCAGCGAGGGATTTGTGGAAGATACGGCTTTGCTGGCAGATATTGAAGATCAGGTGCGCGCTTATCAGATCATCCATCCTGATCAGCATTATTATGTGCAGACCGGAATTATGGTCAATGCTCTGGACCGCGCGCTCTATCTGGAAACTATGAAAGATGTGACGGAAGTCTATGCAGAGCGTACGAGAGGATTTGCAGTGTATCGGGGGCTGATGCTTTTAATTCTGGTATGTAGTTCTGTTGTCATGTATTTCTTTTCTTATTGGCTGACCAAACCTATAAGAATACTGACACAGGCTACAAAAAAAATGATAGCCGGAGATTACAGTTACCAGGCCGAACAGATCAGCAATGATGAGATGGGACAGCTTACAACGGATTTTAACCATATGGCCAAAGTGGTGGAGGAAAATATCCATAAACTGGAAGAGGAGCTCCGTGCCAGAGAAGATTTTATTGCGGCCTTTTCCCATGAACTGAAAACTCCGCTTACAGCAGTGATCGGTTATGCAGATATGCTGCGTTCCCGGAAACTGGACGATGAAAAACAGTTCCTGTCTGCCAATTATATCTATACCGAAGGGAAACGGCTGGAGACAATGTCTCTCAGACTTCTGGACATTATCGTCACCAAAAGATATCAGCATGAACCTCAGGATATGGATGTGGCGGAACTGTTCTGTTATCTTCAGGACTTCTATGCAGAAAAGAAAGATATAGAAGTGACCGTCCGGTATGAGCCAGGGAGAGTTCGGGCAGAAGGAAATCTGCTGAAATCAGTACTGCTGAATCTGACAGATAATGCGTGTAAAGCATCGGATCCTGGAAGCACAGTGGAAATTACAGGAGAAAACAGAGATGGGGGCTACTGGTTTGCAGTCAGGGATCAGGGAACAGGTATTATGCCGGAAGAATGCCGAAAAATTACAGAAGCATTCTACATGGTAGATAAATCCAGATCCAGAAGTCATAACGGTGCAGGACTGGGACTTGCACTTTGTGTGGAAATTCTGAACCTCCATGGAAGCAGCCTTGAGATTGAGAGTACGCCGGGAGAGGGAAGCTGCTTTCGGTTTTTTATAGCAGGAGGGAAACATTTATGACCGAAAGAAAGAAAAGACAAAATTCTGCAATTCTGTTTCTTACCATCTTTCTGCTTCTTCTCTCACTCTTTGGGCCGGAGCAAATGTCGAGGTATAAAGATCATGGGATGCTGAATCAGATTACAGTGGAAGAAGCAGAGAGTTCTGGCGCCGGCTATCGCTATACTTTGAACAGCAATGAAAAACTCTGTCTCCTGTCTGAATGTCTGAATCATCAGGTCATACCAGAGAGCGAGTTAAGCGCCTTAACCCGTGTAGAGACAGCCGATGTGGATTACGAAGAACTGATAGGAACTTACGCCTTTGTGGTAAATCGGCAGGGGCCTTCTGGCAGAGAGATTACAGATGATAAAATCTATGAGATCTGCAACCGGGAGATTGCCATTCTGAAAGAACAGCAGGTGATTCCGGAAAGTGTGAAAGAGGTGACGGCTTCTTCTTATGAAGCAGTGCTTTATTCGGCAATTGATATATTGGAGCCGCAGAACAATATGTCCGTATGGAAAGTAAGTCTTTCTACCAGCCAGCAGAATGCAGATAAGACAAATCGGTTGATTGACGCTTATGTGGATGCTGAGACAGGCAAAATGTATGGTTTCTATGTACGTACGGAGAAGATCTGGGCAGAACTTGCTCCGGAACAGATGATAGAAGCATGGAGCAGCTATCTGGGACTTGCCGGCAGGAAAATATATGAGTCTGGTAATCCTCTCCAGGAAACCGCTTCTGAATATGTGAAATACCGGTTTCCGGGGATGAAAGACAGAAGCACCGTGGTAACCATCGGCTTTTATGAAGGGATTAACGAGTTATTTATTAAGATTGTATAGTATGTCTGAAACGGTAGGATTAGAAATTGAGAGCAGCCATCGGTTCCTTTTATGGATGATGCAGTTTTGATGCAATTTGGATGGAACTTTGATGGCAGGCGTAGGTATAGTAACAATGAGAGTTAAGACAGGGGCAGACAGAATTCGTTTTAGATAAAAGGGGCAGATACGAATGACAAAGCAGAACATGTACCTAAAGGAAACTTGTGCCGGATATGCAGAAAAATGCGGGGACAGAAGGAAAGACAGATTCAGACGGATTCAGTGGTTTATAAGCGAATTCATCCTTTTGTGCCTTTTTGCAGTGGCAGGGTTTCTGTGGTATGAAGATACGGCGCAGCACAGAGGAAATTATGTGACACCTTCTTTGCCGAAAGCAGTCCAGGGACAATCGGTATCCGCAGAGGTTCCGGTTCCTGTGAATATGCAGAGGGCGGGAACCGGACCGATTTTTGCACTTGTACCGGTTGGAAATATGGATGAGGACTATTATGCAGGCCCCATCGGAGAGCTGATCAAAGAGCCAAATGAGATCACCATTGTGATTGATCCGGGACATGGCGGAGTAGATGAAGGATGCGCCAGAGGCGGAGTGAGGGAAAAGGATATTAATCTCTCTATTGCACTGGAAGTACAAAAGCGCCTCACAACTCTGGGATACCAGGTGGTGATGACACGAGATACCGATGAATCTCTCAGCCTTGGAGAGAGAGTCCAGACGGCCAGTGAAGTAAAGGCAGATATTTTTGTAAGCATTCACCAGAATTCGAGCAACTTGTACAAAGTGAATGGGCTTGAAATTTATTACAGTGCACAGAATGCGCAGAGCGACAGCAGACGGCTGGCAGAACTGATTCATAAAGATGTACTTCTGGATACCGGTGTAAAGGCAAGATCAATTTTTGAATGGGAAGATATTCACGTGATCAGAGAAGCCCGGATGCCAGCCTGTCTGATTGAAACCGGATTTCTGACCAATGCATCAGAACGCAGAAAGCTGTCAGATCCATCCTATCAAAATCTGATGGCAGAAGGAATTGTCTCCGGAATTGATGCATATTTTCATCCTTACGTTACATATCTGACGTTTGACGAGGCAGTGACGGAAAAGGATACAAAAACTATGCTTTCAACACTGAAAGAAGAGAATATAAAAGCAGTTTTCTTTGTAACCAGGAAAACAGCGAAAGAAAATCCGGACACAGTGAGACAACTTGCAGATGCCGGACATACCATTGGTATCTATGGAGACTGGCAGGATTACCGGACCATATACGCAGATGTGGATGCATATCTTGCAGATTTGAAAGATACTTTTGAAACTGTCGCCAAAGCCGCAGACAATATGCCGGTATTGTTCCAGAGAAAAGAGAATGGCAGTATTGATGGAACAGAAATATCAAAAGAGCTGATGCAGGAACTGGAGAAAAGCGGGTTCGCTGTTTATGACTGGAAACCAGGATTATAAGATTATAAGTTCCGGTTACGGCTGCTCTCTATTCAGAGAGCAGCTCCCAGCGTTCATAGAGAGACGTTAACTCTGTCTGAAGTTTTTCTTTTTCTCCGGAAAGCTCCATTACTTTTGCCACATCTGTAAATATTTCTTCCTGGGACAGAAGCTGATCCAGTTCTTTACTTCGATATTCCAGCTCTTCAATACGTTTTTCCACCCGATTCAGTTCATTTTGTTTCTTGCGAAGCTGTGCCTGCTGTTCTTTCTGTTGCTTCCAGTCCAGCTTGGCCTCTGATTCTGCAGCAGTATCGGCACATTCAGAAAGAACGGGACCAGACGTGAAACAGGTTATGGTTTCTTTTTTTTCTACATAATAGTCATAGTTTCCAATGTAATTGGTTAGCGTCCGTTCGGACAGATCCAGAATCCGGGTGGCAGTCATATTGATGAAATACCGGTCATGGGAAACAAAAAGAACCGTACCAGTGTAATGGTTCAGTGCATGCTCCAGAATCTCTTTGGATACAATATCCAGATGATTGGTAGGCTCATCCAGAATCAGGAAATTCGCTTCTGAAAGCATCAGCTTTGCCAGTGAAACCCGTCCCCGTTCTCCACCGCTCAGGTCTTTGATTCTCTTAAAGACATCATCGTTCGTAAATAAAAAAGCCGCCAAAACATTTCGGATTTTCGTATTGGTCAGAGTCGGATAGGCATCGCTGATCTCTTCAAATACGGTTTTTTCCATATGGAGCACATGATGTTCCTGATCATAGTAACCGATCCTGACCCGTGCACCCAGACGGAAACTGCCATAGTCAGCAGGAATTACACCGTTTAATATTTTCAGTATCGTGGTCTTTCCAGTTCCGTTGTTCCCGATTAAAGCTACCCGTTCTCCCCGCTTGATCTCAAAGTTCAGATCTGTAAACAGCGTTTTTGGGGGAAAGGACTTGGTAAGCCCCTCCACAGTCAGTACGTCATTCCCGCTGGGAAAACGCGGCTCCAGTTCGATCTGCATGTCCGTACGGGCTTCCGTTGGCTTCTCTAACATGTCCATCTTATCAAGCATTTTCTCCCGGCTTTCGGCCCGGCGGATAGATTTTTCCCGGTTAAAAGACTTCAGGCGGGCAATCACTTCTTCCTGATGCCTGATTTCCTGCTGCTGATTCAGATAAGCCTGCATCTGTGCTTCACGAAGTTGTGCTTTCTTCCGGGCATAGTCCGTATAATTTCCTTTGAATGTAGTGACGACTCCCTGGTCGATTTCCACAATTTTCGTCACTACCCGATTCAGAAAATACCGGTCATGGGAGACGATGATGACTGCTCCCGGGTAGTTCATAAGAAAAGTTTCCAGCCAGGCGATGGAATTCATATCCAGATGGTTGGTGGGCTCGTCCAGCATAATAATATCCGGTCTGGACAGAAGAAGTTTTCCAAGAGAAACTCTGGTCTTTTGTCCGCCGGACAAGGTATCCACTTTTTTCTCAAATTCTTCTTCTCCAAATCCCAGTCCTTTTAAGACGCCGGTGATCTCGCTCTTCCATGCGTAACCGTTCTGCTGTTCAAAATCATGGTTGAGCTTTGCATATTGCTCCATCAGTTGAGTAAGCTGATCTCCCTGTGCATGCTTCATGGACTGTTCCATTTCTCGCATACGGGATTCCAGAGCCAGTACCTCCTGTTTTACTGTCAGGAGTTCGTCAAAGATGCTGCTGCCTCCTGTCATCTCCTGATGTTGCGCCAGATAACCGATGCTTTTCCCTTTTGTGATGATGGTCTGTCCTTCATCGGCGGCAAGTTCCTTCATGATAATTTTTAAAAGAGTAGATTTACCTGCTCCATTGATGCCCACAATGGCGGTCTTTTCCCGTTCTTCTATATGGAATGAGGCATTCTTGAGAACCACATGTTCTCCGAATGCCTTTGTAATATTCTGACATGCCAAAATCATATAAGATTCTCCATTCTTCTGCATACTGCTTTTTATTATAGCGAAAGTATGAAAAAAGGCAAGCAACAAATGATATTTTTTGACTCAGGATATGGGGAATGGTAACAGACTTTGCACCTTTTTGATTATTGTACTTCATTTGATCAGAGATCCAACTGTTCAGGTATAACCTCTATTGGGATCATACCACAAAACCTGCTCAAATTCAAGAATTGTAATCATCAGGTCCGGCTCCTATAATATAACAAGTCGCTGTAAACAGGAACTATGATATCTACGGAAGAAAGGGGGATTTTTTGAAAGAGAAGAACTGGATGGAGCTGGTGATGGAAAGCGCACAGGTGGCACAGATTCTGGATACAAATCAGTATACGCAGCAGTATGGACTTGTTCTCAGTGAGGAGGCCGCACAGGAGCTGATGGAGAAGCGAAAATGCACGCTGCAGGCGACCAGGCGGGTGGAATTTGGACAGGGGATTCTTCCGCGGATAATTTACGAATTCTGCGATTCCGCGTACATTCATCAAAGTGATTATGAAGAGACCCTGGCTAAACTGCAGGAAATATTCTTTCATTATAAGAATGAAATGATGGATGAGATCTCAGATGAGGAACTGCTGCATTTTATGAAAGAACAGTTTGAAACCATATGCGAAGGCGATCTGGATTATCTGGCCGGGACCTGTCTTTCCATCTTTTCTCAGGCGGTGAGAGCCGGGTACAGGGGATATAAAGAATCTGCAGGGAAGGGGCTCTATGAGCAGTTTGATGAAGTACCAAGATGGGACCATGAATTATATCAGGAAATGCTGAAAGAATTATTCTGGGAGTAGAGAATGGGAATATGGACAGAGAACAGAATGGAAGAATTGCTGCCAATAGTGGCAAAGTTATCCGAAAAATATACAGGGGGCGACAGTACTTCCGTAACTTATGAGACTGCACAGGAACTGATGGAAGCAGTATTGTACTGTGTCCGAGAATATGAGCAGAATCAGACATATGGATACGAATTGACGTCCGAATTCGGGATAGCGGCGGCGGAATGTTACCGAAGAGGATATGAACTGGTGGTCCGAAAAGTAAAGAAAATGCGGTTATTCTACAACAAATTGGTAAGTCGGTTCTGTTCCTATGGATGCCGGAATTATGAAGATGTAATGACAAAAGGTCTTCCAGAATTTTTTCGCCGTTATGACCCGCTGTTTGCTCCGCAGAAGACGATACTCACATTGGATTATCCGACACTTCTGCCGGTAGAGGGACTCTCGGGAATTGATGCAATTGAACAATATTTAAATAATATTTCACTAGAACAGAGATTTCTGGGAGCTTTTGACGAATCCTGCGTATGCGAAGTCTTAAGTTCCTGCGACTGGAGCAGTGGAGCACTGAACGGTCAAAAGAGACAGTTCAGGAAGATTTGTGTGGGATATTGAAAAAACTGGTAGAAGAACAGTTTCAGGGAAATGAACTCCTATACGAATACCTCTGCGGGGAACTTGAAAATCTTGCAGTCAGAATCAAAGATACCGGAGCTTCCCTATTTTCATGGATGTCATAAGACTATGATTATGAAACTATTTGACAAGAAATTGACAGAGATTTATAATAGATTTAACGATTAATCTATTTGGAGGCTACATATGGAAGAAAGACAGATATCGAAAGCAGTGATCAAACGCCTGCCGAGATATTACCGGTATCTGGGAGAGATACTGAACAGTGGGGTGGAGCGCATTTCTTCCGGGGAGCTGAGCAATAAGATGCAGGTGACTGCGTCTCAGATTCGTCAGGATCTGAACAATTTCGGGGGTTTTGGTCAGCAGGGGTATGGATACAATGTAAAATATCTGCATGACGAGATCGGCAAGATTCTGGGAGTGAACCGAATTCATCCGATGATTATCATTGGAGGAGGTAATTTCGGACATGCGTTGGCAAATTATGACTTTGAAAAAGATGGATTTGTCACAAAAGCGATTTTTGATGTACGTCCGGAACTTGATGGTACGGCGATTCGCGGAATTCCGGTCATGATGATGGACCAGCTGGAAGATTTCATTGCCAGGGAGCCGGTGGAGATCGCAGTTCTCACGCTGCCTAAAAGTCGTGTGGTGGAAGTAGCGCATCGCCTGACACGCTGCGGGATTAAAGCATTCTGGAATTTTGCGCATTTAGATCTGGATGTACCGGAAGATGTGGTGGTAGAAAATGTTCATTTATCAGATAGCCTGATGCAGCTTTCCTACCGCATCAGCAATTATGAAGAGGAACAAAGATAAAGAAGCACACAAAAAGACCTGCAGATGACAGGTCTTTTTGTGCGTGGAGCTCGAAGACTTTGGAAAATGTACGCCCAACAAATCAGGAGGACATAAAACAGCTTATGCAAAATAATCAGTACAGAACAATTGAACAGGATGTCTTATATGCGCTTCCCAAACGGCTGAACCGGTCCAATAAGGGAACATACGGGAAAGTTTTGTGCATAGCCGGAAGCCGGAATATGGCAGGTGCTGCGTACCTGTGCGCCTGGGCTGCGTATCGGACCGGAGCCGGCCTTGTCAGGATACTGACACCGGAAGTAAACCGGGTGATTCTGCAGACGCTGCTTCCGGAAGCAGTGCTTACCACCTTTGATCCGGAAGTTATGGACTGGAAGTGTATCAGAGATGCATTTGACTGGGCGGATACTGCAGCAGTCGGACCGGGACTTGGCAGAGAGCCATGGGCACTGGCTCTGACCCGGGCGGCAATGACAGAATTTATAAAACCGGTGGTGCTGGATGCCGACGGACTGAATCATTTGTCAGAGCACAGAGAGCTTTTGACAAAAAGGGAAGGAGCATTGATTCTGACCCCGCATCCGGGAGAATTTGCCAGACTGACCGGACAGAAAGTGCAGGATATTATAGCGGATATCCCGGGACAGGCCCGGCGTTTTGCAGAAGAACATCAATGTATCTGTGTACTGAAAGACGCTCCTTCGGCTGTGGGGAGTCTTTCCGGAGACTGCTATGTGAATACTACTGGTAATAACGGCATGTCCACAGGCGGAAGCGGGGATGTACTGACAGGAATCATCGCCGGGCTTCTGGCTCAGAAATCGCTGCCCCTTCAGGCGGCTCTGCTTGGCGTATGGCTTCATGGGAGGGCCGGAGATCTTGCAGTTAAAAGAGAAGGACCTTATGGAATGATGGCCCGGCATTTGCTGGAATATCTTCCAGAGGCGATGAAAGAGAGGCAGGAAGAAGAATGAAACCATATATCAGAATATGTGCAGAGATTAATTTGGATGCAGCCGCATATAATTTTAGAAACATGAAAGAAAACCTCGCAGAGGGTACAAAGATCATTGCAGTGGTCAAGACAGACGCATATGGCCATGGAGCGGTTCCAATTGCCAAAATGGCGGAATCCTATGACTTTCTGTGGGGATTTGCCACCGCCACTGCGGAGGAAGCGCTTCTGCTCCGACGCGCCGGGATTCAAAAGCCGATTTTAATTCTGGGATATGTATTTCCGGACGCCTATGAAGAGATTATCCGTTATGAGATTCGACCCACTGTTTTTACGCTGCAGTCGGCGAAACTGTTCTCGGAGGAAGCGGCGAGACAAAGAAAAACAGTTTATATACATATTAAAGTGGATACCGGAATGTCCAGAATCGGTTTTAAAGACGACGAAACAAGTGCAGAGATCATAAAAGAAATCAGCCGGCTGCCCTATGTAGATACTGAAGGACTGTTCACACATTTTGCAAAAGCAGATGAAAAAGATAAGACAGATGCCAGAAAACAGCTTGCGCGTTATCTTAAATTCTCTGAAAGGATTCACGAAAAAGGGGTGGAAATTAAACTTCGGCATTGTTCCAACAGCGCAGGCATCTTTGATCTTCCGGAAGCGAACCTGGATGTAGTGCGTGCCGGTATTTCAATCTATGGCCTGTACCCGTCAGAAGAAGTCAATAAACTGGCGATACCAATCATGCCGGTACTTGCTCTGAAAAGCCATCTGGTATATATCAAAGAGATCGAAGCAGGTACTGCGGTCAGTTATGGGGGAACTTTTGTAGCAGAACACCCCATGCGTGTGGCAACGGTTCCTGTGGGATATGGAGACGGCTACCCGCGGTCGCTTTCTAATAAAGGATATGTTCTGATTCGGGGACAGAAGGCCCCGATTATCGGAAGGATCTGTATGGATCAGTTCATGGTAGACGTCACAGGCATTCCACAGGCGCGGGAAGGCGACATGGTGACGTTAATCGGAGCAGACGGGGGTATGGCTCTTACGATGGAGTACCTGGGAGAACTGTCCGGCCGTTTTCATTATGAACTTGCCTGTGATATCGGTAAACGGGTTCCCCGCAGGTTCTGGAAAGACGGACGGGTGGTGGCAGAACAGGACTATTACGAGGCAACCGGAATTATAGAGCTGTGATTTTTCCGGGCAAAGAGTCCGGCAGATGAATAAAACAGGAACAGACTGGAAATACTCTGACTGAAAAAGCCATAAAATAAGTCTGGCAGATCGGAGTGAAAGAAATTGATTATCAGACGTGGAGATGTCTACTATGCAGATTTGAGACCTGTGATCGGCTCAGAGCAGGGAGGAGTCCGACCGGTGCTGATCATTCAGAACGATATTGGAAACCGGCACAGTCCCACCGTAATCTGTGCAGCAATCACATCCAAGATGAATAAAGCAAAGCTTCCGACTCATGTGGAGCTGGAAGCATCCGCCTATCATATGGTCAAAGATTCCGTGATTTTACTGGAACAACTGCGCACTATTGATAAAAAAAGACTGAAGGATAAGGTATGCCATCTGGATGCATCCATCCTGGAAAAGATAGATTCCGCATTGAAAATCAGCCTGGAATTGGATACATAGGCTTGCCAACCCTGATTTTGCATGCTAAAATGTTTTCAGCAATAAGCAGTGCAGCAGGTAAGAAGAGTCCGGCACTGCAACCAGCTTAAAATTGAAACAAAAGAAAGAGAAGGAGAAAATTTATGTCAGGACATTCCAAGTTCGCAAACATAAAGCATAAAAAAGAAAAAAATGACGCGGCCAAAGGAAAGATATTTACAATTATCGGCCGTGAACTGGCAGTAGCTGTAAAAGAGGGCGGACCGGACCCGAACAATAACAGCCGTCTCCGGGATGTAATCGCCAAAGCCAAAGCCAACAACATGCCCAACGATACCATTGACCGGGGAATCAAGCGTGCAGCCGGTGATGCCAATGCAGTCAATTATGAGCATGTTACATATGAAGGTTATGGACCGGGGGGAGTCGCAATCATTGTGGAAGCGCTGACGGATAACAAGAACCGTACAGCCTCCAATGTGCGAAACGCATTTACCAAAGGAAACGGCAGTATGGGAACGACCGGCTGCGTATCTTATATGTTTGATCAGAAAGGACAGATCATCATAGACCGGGAAGAATGCGGGATGGAAGCGGATGATCTGATGATGACAGCGCTGGATGCAGGAGCAGAAGACTTTTCGGAAGAAGAGGACAGTTTTGAGATCCTGACTTCGCCGGAAGATTTTTCGGCAGTGCGGGAAGCTCTGGAAAAAGAAGGGATTCCCATGGCCGAGGCGGAAGTGACGATGATTCCTCAGACTTATACAACCTTGTCCGGGGAAAATGATATCAAATTCCTGAATCGTACACTGGATCTTCTGGATGACGATGATGATGTTCAGGCAGTTTATCACAACTGGGAAGAGTAAAGGTGCAGAATGTTTAGAGAAGGAACCTGTCCGAAGTGTCATGAGAAAATACAGGTCCCGGATAACCGGGAAAAGATAATCTGCATGTTCTGTGGCGAAGAGATCCGCGTGGAGATAGCGTTAGGCGAAGAGAAAGAAATTGACCAGACAGCTTTGCATGAGAAGTGGAATGATGCACTGGCAGGATTGAGAGAGACGGTCAGAACCTGCCGGAAACCCATGAAAAATTTCAAAAAAGATCTGTATGAGGGAGTCTTTGACTCTTTTTATTCCGAACATAAACAAATGTTCGATTCTATGGAGTATGTCTATCAGAATGGCAGTCGTCCGGAAGAATGGATTGAAAAACTGACAGAATGTGTGGTGGAAGAGGCAAAAGAAGATCTGAACAGTTATAAAGCCAAAAATCAGAAAAGTCAAAGGCTTCTGGATCATAATTTCCTGATCAGTATTTATCTGGTTCCGGCTATGTTGAAATATCCGGCAGAAATATCGGAACCTTTTGCAGATCATTTGATTGCTTCCTGGAACGAAACATTTAAGACTTCCATCGGAAAAGCAACCTACGACAATATCAACAGCGGGTTCCGTAGGAAACTGTGCTATATTACCACAGCGATTTGCGGGAGTCTGGGAAAGGGAACCGATTGTTATGAACTTCGACTTCTGAAACAATATCGGGACCAATATCTGGATACAACGCCGGAAGGACATGCTCTGGTGGAAGAATATTATAATGTTGCGCCTACAATTGTAAAGCGAATTGAAAAACAGCCAGATAAAGCGCAGATCTATCAAAAGATGTACCTGGACTATCTTATGCCCTGTATCCGAAAAATTGAAGAGCAGGATTATGAATCATGTGCAGCCAGATATAAAGAGATGGTGCTGACTTTGAAAGACAGATACATGAATGAACAGGCAGACGCTGTCCATTGACCGGACAGCAGGAGGGGAGAATAACCATATGGAGAAAGCATACAGACCAGATACGATCTGTGTACAGGCAGGATGGAAACCAAAAAAAGGGGAGCCACGAGTGCTTCCCATTTATCAGAGTACCACATTCAAATATGATACTACGGATGAGATGGGCCGTCTGTTTGCCCTGGAAGATGAAGGATACTTCTATACCCGTCTTCAGAATCCAACCAATGACGCGGTTGCAGAGAAGATTGCGGCTCTGGAAGGCGGTGTGGCAGCCATGCTGACTTCTTCCGGCCAGGCTGCTAATTTTTATACCATTGCCAATCTGTGTCAGGCAGGGGACCATATTGTATGTTCCGCAAAAGTCTATGGGGGCACATTTAATCTGTATGCAGCTACAATCCGGAAGCTGGGAATCGAATGTACATTTGTGGATCCGGACGACCCGGAGGATGTGATTGACAAGGCGTTCCGCCCAAACACAAAAGCAGTTGTGGGAGAGACCATTGCTAATCCTGCACTGACAGTTCTAGATATTGAGAAATTTGCAAAGCTGGCTCACAGTCATGGAGTCCCAATGATCGTGGATAATACCTTTGCCACACCGGTGAATTGCCGTCCTTTTGAATTTGGCGCAGATATTGTGACTCATTCTACAACCAAATATATGGATGGCCATGCCATGGCGGTAGGCGGCTGTATTGTGGACAGCGGAAATTTCGACTGGGAAGTTCATGGGGAAAAGTTTCCGGGCCTCACCACACCGGATGAAACTTACCATGGAGTCGTATATACGAAACAGTTTGGCAAGAAAGCGTTTATCACCAAAGCCACTGCACAGCTGATGAGAGATCTGGGAAGCATTCCGTCACCCATGAATTCGTTTCTTCTGAATGTGGGGCTGGAGACGCTTCCTCTTCGAATAGAAAAGCATTGCAGCAATGCAAAAAATGTAGCGGAATTTTTAAAATCCCACGAAAAAGTGGAATTTGTCAACTGTGCCATGATAGAAGGCGATCAGTATTATGAACTGGCGCAGAAATATATGCCAAATGGAACCTGTGGCGTGATTTCCTTCGGCTTGAAGGGATCAAAGGAAGATGCCGTTCGTTTTATGGATGCGCTGAAACTCTGCGCCATTGTCACTCATGTGGCGGATGCACGTACCTGTGTGCTACATCCGGCAAGCCATACGCATCGTCAGATGAATGAAGAACAGCTTCGGGAAGCAGGCGTGACGCCTGGTATGATCCGCCTGTCCGTGGGAATCGAACATCCCCAGGATATTATTGAGGATCTGAAGCAGGCTCTTGCAGAAGTATAAGTTAAAGCATCAGGTCAGACAGGAACCGGAAGCATCTGTATAGAATCCCGTACTTTTTGTTATACTAAATCCAGTTTAGTATGGCAGAAAGGCGGGATTTTAATATGGCAGAAAATCAGGATGATCTGGAAAAATATGGGCAGCCCACAGAGTTACAGAATAAAGAAAAATCACATATCCAGCTTCTGACAATCATCGGAGAAGTGGAAGGACATGAAAGTCTGGCAGCAAACAGTAAGACAACAAAATACGAACATGTGCTGCCTATGCTGGCCGCAGTGGAGGAAAATGATGAGATCCATGGACTGTTAATCATGATCAATACAGTGGGAGGAGATGTGGAGAGCGGTCTGGCAATTGCAGAGATGATTGCTTCTATCAGTAAACCTTCCGTTTCTCTGGTATTGGGCGGAAGTCATTCCATCGGTGTTCCGCTGGCTGTATCGACCGATTATTCGTTCATAGTTCCAACCGGAACTATGATGATTCATCCGGTCCGAATGACCGGTTTGATTATTGGAGTAGCACAGACCTTCGACTATTTCCAGAAAATACAGGACCGGATCAGTGGATTTATCGTGGATCACAGCCGGATCCATAAAGAACGTCTGATGAGTCTGATGCTGGAAACCGGAGAACTGACCAAGGACGTGGGAAGTGTTCTGGTGGGGGCCCAGGCTGTACAGGAAGGAATCATTGATGAGGTAGGAGGCGTCAGCAAAGCATATCAAAAACTGCGGGAGCTGATGGGTGAGAAGGGCACTGCAAAGGCAAACTGAACAAAAGCCATTATGATTCTTAAATTTTGCAATTCTGCAAAGAATGTGGTATGATGTTCCACATAATAATATGCCGGATCCGGCTGGCTTGACCAAAGACCGGACTCCGGCCGGATATGGAGCAGAAGGAGAGCAGAAAAATGGGTATATTGAGCGAATTGAAGCCAGCAGGTGTATGGAAATATTTTGAGGAGCTCTGTGGGATTCCCCATGGTTCAGGAAATGAGAAAGCAATCAGCGATTATTGTGTGGAATTTGCCAGAAAACGCGGGCTTTTTGTTCATCAGGATGCAGCATGGAATGTGGTGATTGCCAAGGAGGCAAGCGCCGAATATGAAGATAAAGAGCCGTTGATTCTGCAGGGACATCTGGATATGGTCTGTGAGAAAAAGCAAGACTGTGGAATTGACTTTGAAAAAGACGGTCTCTGTCTGGGGATTGACGGAGACTATGTATATGCGGAAGGAACCACCCTGGGAGGGGATGACGGAATTGCGGTTGCTTTTGCACTGGCAATTCTGGATGACGACAGCATCCCTCATCCCAGGCTGGAGGCAGTGTTTACAACGAGTGAAGAGGTGGGAATGAATGGTGCTTCCGCGCTTGATACCTCAGTACTGAAAGGACATACAGTATTGAATCTGGATTCTGAGGAGGAAGGGGTCCTCCTGACAGGCTGTGCAGGAGGCTGCAGTGCCGGTATCCGTCTGCCGTTTCAGAGAGAGAAAAAGAAAGGTATAAAAGCAACTCTGACTGTAAATGGACTGAAGGGTGGACATTCCGGTGCGGAGATTGATAAAGGCCGTGGGAATGCCAATCGCCTGCTGGGCACAGTGCTGGCCGATCTTCATAAAGATGCAAGCTATGCCCTGATCCATATCTCAGGAGGCCAAAAGGACAATGCCATTCCAAGAGAATGTCATGCAGAAATTTTGTTATTGGAAGATCAGTTACAGAACGTAGAAAAAATATGCGCCACTTCTTATGAACGTCTGAAACAAGAGTACAAAGTTACGGATCCGGAATTCTCTGTACAGCTCCGGACAGAAGGCGCACAGGAAACATGGGTTTTTGCAAAAAAAGATCTGGAGCATGCACTGACACTGTTGACAGCACTGCCAAATGGTATTGTCTGTATGAGTGAAGACATTCCGGGACTGGTACAGACGTCACTGAATCTGGGTGTGATCAAAACAGAAGATCAGACGCTTCTGCTTCGTTATTCCATAAGAAGTTCTGTGAGCACGGAGAAGGAATCACTGGTGGAACAGATTCGACAGGTGGTCGGACAGGAAGAAGCCATGATGGAGATCAACGGGGATTATCCTGCATGGGAATACCGAAAAGACTCTCCTTTGCGGGATGACTGTATACGTATTTACAAGGAGTTATTTGGAACAGAACCCAGGGTAGAGGCAATTCATGCCGGACTGGAATGTGGGATTCTGGCGTCTAAGATACCAAATCTGGACTGTATATCCATGGGACCTGATATGATTGGTATTCATACAACCGAAGAACGTCTGAGCATTTCGTCTGTAGAGCGGATGTGGAATTATATACTTGAAATTTTAAAAAGATGATTCTTAATTGTCAGAGGAACCGGGCGGTACATCATACGGTCGGTTCCCCGTTTTTCTTATGTCGCAATTCATGGATGGTTTTGTCTGATGTCTTCAAATCCTTACATCAGTCTTAAAAACCCCTGAACTTTTCTTAAGAATTTCCAAAGTGCTACATTTTTTGAAAAAAATATGATATGTTGTATCTGGGCAGAACAGCAGGTTCCGGAATGTGGTTCTGAAATGGATAAAAATGTTATCTTGACAAACAAATAAAAATATATTATTGTATTAGATGACTAGGACAGTAAAATATTAATACAACAATGTGAAAGAAACATAGAGAGGAGTTGATCGACGTTTTGGAAACACTGGTTGAAGTACAGGACATGTGCAAGATCTACAATCCCGGCGAGAATGAAGTAAAAGCATTGGATCATGTAAGCCTGAAGATTCAAAAAGGAGAATTTGTGGCGATCATCGGGCATTCAGGTTCCGGAAAATCGACGCTCATGAACATGCTTGGATGCCTGGATGTCCCTACTTCCGGTCGATATTATCTGAATGGAAAAGATGTATCCAATATGACAGATGATGAGCTTTCCGATATCCGTAATCTGGAAATCGGTTTTATCTTCCAGGGATTTAACCTGATTCCAAACCTGACGGCCCAGGAAAATGTGGAACTTCCATTAATCTACCGGGGCGTCGGAAAGAAAGAACGCTCGGCATTGGCTGCAGAATCTCTGGATATGGTAGGACTTTCTCACCGAATGGATCACAAGCCAAGTGAAATGTCCGGCGGACAGCAGCAACGAGTTGCAATTGCCCGGGCAATTGCAGCAAAGCCGCCGGTAATTCTTGCAGATGAGCCCACAGGTAACCTGGATTCCAAATCTACACAGGAAATCATGAATGTCCTGAAAGATCTACATAAAAGTGGGAGAACGGTCATACTGATTACTCATGATGATGAAATTGCTGCGCAGGTAAAGCGGGTTGTGAGAATCAAAGACGGAAGAATCGAAGCAGATTTTATGAATGAAGGAGAAGCAGACGACAATGAAGATGAAATGGAAAAAAGAGAAAGTTGATATCTCTGAAACTGTAAAAAAAGAGAAGAAAATACTGTCTCCCGCGGAGAAGAAAAAAAGAAAGAAAAAGATCCTGATTGGAGTAATCGCTTTGTGTCTGGTACTTTTTGTTGTAAGCCGAATGACGGCGCCGGAAGTTTTGCCTGTGGTATCTGTGCGGGCTGCTGAGACTGCAACCATTGAGCAGACAGTGGACACCAGCGGAACTGTAAAAACCGAGAATAAAAAGACCTATTTCTCTCCTCTGAGCGCGCAGATTTCCGAGTGCAGAGCTTCTATTGGTGACGCGGTATCGGCAGGAGACGTGTTGATTGTCTACGATGCCGAAGATCTGAAGGAACGGGAATCTGAAGCAAAGCTTCAGAATGAGGAAGCCTACTATACATATCAGGATACTGTAGGAAAGAGCAATGCGGATGCGGCAGAATACAGCCGTTCCAGTCATGATGTGGAGATCCTAGAACAGCAGGTAGAAGACTGGAAAGCAGAGGTACGGGCACTGAAGCAGTATCTGACCGATATGGGATGTTTCCTGAGAGAAGCGACCAATGAAGGACGCAAAAACGATATGGAAGAGTACCAGAACCTGATTGATCAGGCTACCAATACACTTGCTGTAAAAGAAGAAGAATTGGCAGAATTTGAAAGCAATCTGGCAGAACAGAAGGGAATCAAGACTTCCACAGAAGACGCCATGCTGACTGCAAATGGGAAAAAGCAGGTCGAAGCAACCAAAGAGCTGGCGGCACTGAAAGCAGAGAAAGTGACTGCAGCAGTGGCACAGGTTGCAGAAGGCTTGAAAGCAGACTTTAGCGGTGTTGTTACAGACGTCAAAGCAGTGGAAGGCAGTGTCACAGAAGAAGGAGGAGAACTTCTGACCATTGAAAGCAATGAAGAGGTCTGCATAGAGATTTCGCTTAGCAAGAGTGATCTGGAGAAAGTCCATGAAGGGCAGAAAGCAGTGATCACCATTGTGGGCAAAGAATACGAAGGAACTGTCGCCCGAATCAGTAAATCTGCTTTCAAGAACGACAAAGGAGCTTCTGTGGTATCCGGCGAAATACATATTGATAATCCGGATGGAGATATCTTCCTTGGAGTAGAAGCAAAAGTTAAGATTCAGGGTGCTGTCGCAGAAAATGTCGTTGCAGTTCCCATTGAAGCAGTCAACGTGGGAAGAGACGGAAGCTTTGTCTATATCGTGGAAAATGGAGTTTTGGCAGTCCGGAATGTAGAGACCGGTATTTCCTCCATGGAACTGGTGGAGATTAAAAGCGGTCTGGATGGCACCGAACAGATTGTATTGAACAACAGCATGGGGCTTCCGGAAGGAACCCAGATAACCGCTGTGGAGGGCTGACGGATGGCACAGCTTTGGGAATATTTGAAAATGGCGGTCAGCAATATCCGGATGAACCGCGGGCGCTCCTTTCTGACCATGCTGGGCATCATCATCGGCGTTTCTTCCGTGATCCTGATCATGTCCATTGGCAACGGCGCCAAGTCGGAGATGGAAGAAGAGCTGACCAGTGTGGCAGGAGGTCAGATCTATATCTCAGTCAACAGCAATCTGGAGGGGGATAAGCCGGTAATCACGGAGGAAGACAGGGATGCCTTAAGAGAGATGGAACATGTAAAAGGCGCTACGTCGCTTATGAATCAGTGGACTTCCATCTCTACGGATAAGGGTGTATTTGATGCAATTATTGATTATGGCAACCCTGACAGCGAATATACCACCAGCCCGGAGATGCTCTATGGACAATGGTTCACCTGGGATGATTACAATGCCCGCCGGGCAGTGGCAGTAGTCTCTGAGATGGACGCCGTCCGGATGTTTGGTACTTCCAATGTGGTTGGTCTGACCTTTGAAATGGACGACGGGAGCGGAATTCAGGATGTGCGGATTGTAGGAGTAAAAAAAGCCATTGAAGGCACTTTTGTCAGTTCCGGATATGGTTCTTATCTGGATATTTCCATGCCCTTGACTGCAGACTGGTACTGGGCGGAATATAATGATTTTGAATCCGTTTATATTTTTGCAGAGACCGGGTATGCGAAAGAGGTTACAGAGCGGGCGATCTCTCTTCTGGAAAGTCGTCATGAAATCTTTGGGGAAGATGCGTTTATGTCTGAAGATTTCGACAGCCAGATGGCATCCGTCATGCAGGTACTGGATATGATTACGATCTTTATTATGCTGGTGGCCGGTATATCGCTGCTGGTAGGCGGCATCGGCGTCATGAATATCATGCTGGTTTCTGTGACAGAGCGAACCAGAGAGATCGGAATCCGCAAGGCTCTGGGAGCCAGAACGAAGTCGATTCTGATTCAGTTTCTGGCTGAATCGGCGATTATCACCGGAATCGGAGGCATGATTGGAATCACGCTGGGAATTGCCGGGGCGTATGGAGTCTGTTCCCTTCCAATTGTCACATTTCCGCCTCAAGTCAGCGTGTCAGCAGTGATATTTGCAACCTTGTTCTCCTGCAGCGTAGGAATTTTCTTCGGTATCTATCCGGCCAGGAAAGCGGCGCACTTAAGTCCGATTGAAGCACTGAGACGAAACTGAACAGACAGATATTTCAGCTGTTTCCATAAGGAGGCAGCTGTTTTTATTTCCTGTTTCTGAAAGTGAAAGAAATATCTTGAACCATCCGAATCATCAGTATATAATAAAGCGGCAGTTAAATTCAATACATAAAGGAGAACCAATATGCTAAAACAATTATCCCTGTACGTGGAAAATAAAAAAGGAACTATGAGAAATATCACATCCATTTTAAAAGAAGAAGAAATCAATATCCTTGGCTCTGTCAATAACGACGGCGCCGAATACGGAATTATCCGAATGGTGGTCTCTGCTCCGGAGCGGGCACATGAAGCATTGAAGAAGGCGGGTTATATGTGCAGACTGGTGGATGTAATGGGATTTGAGCTGGCTGACGAGGTAGGTAATCTGAACAGTCTGTTGGGAGCGCTCTCCGACAGCAATATCAATATAGATTATATTTATCTGTCTTTTAATCGGGATACTGGTAAACCAATTCTGATCATGCATGCAGAAGATGAAGATATTTATGAAATAGAATCCTGTATGGAAACAAAAGGATTTACTGCTGTGTGAAGCAGTTTCCGGTGTCGGGGGCAAAATCCTGTTCTGTGAAACATCCGGAAAGATACTTTCATCATCGCTCTTTTAGTATGAATCAGCCGGTCATGGTTGCAGGTGCTCTTTTTCTTGGAGAAGAAGCAGGAGCATAAAATCCTTGCAATCATGGCCGGTATTTTATGATGAAGTATCTGTGACAGATACAGATGAGACAGAAAAGTAATACACGGATACAATTTTGATGCAAACCTATTTTATTCTTATATCAGCCTAAGGGGAGACGCAAAAGAACATGCTGAAAATATTGATAGCCGAAGATGAAGAACCTATTGCAAATCTGATTCGCCTAAACCTGACAAAGGCAGGCTACTCCTGCACCTGTACTTATGATGGGGAAACCGCAGCGGACCGGATGGAAGAGGAACATTTTGATCTTCTTCTCCTGGATATTATGCTGCCGAAAATCAGCGGTTACGAACTGATGGAATATGCCAGAACTCTGGAACTTCCGGTTATTTTCATTACTGCCATGGGAAGTACAGACCATAAAGTAACTGGCCTGAAGATGGGTGCAGAAGATTATATTACAAAACCCTTCGAGATCGTGGAGCTTCTGGCAAGAGTGGAGACAGTTCTGCGCCGATTCAACAAGATCGGGAAAGTGATCCGGATTCTGGATGTAGAGATTGATCTGACTTCCAGAACAGTACTCCAGAATGGAAAACAGGTGCTTTTGACTTTAAAAGAATATGAACTGCTGTTATTTTTTTCCAGAAATCCTAATATTGCTCTGTACAGAGAGGTGATCTATGAACAGGTTTGGGAAAAGGAGTATACAGGAGACAGCCGGACCATAGATCTTCATGTACAGCGCCTGAAGAAAAAACTGTCCTGGGAAAGCCATATTTGTGCAGTTTACAAGATTGGATACCGTCTGGAGGTACCATCATGAAATTTTTCTGGAAAGTCTATTTTTCTTTTACAGTTCTTTTTCTCCTGGCTTTTGGCGCATTTGGTACTTGGATGATACAGCTTACTTTTGAAAAATCCAGACAACGAATACTACAAGAAGCAGAACGGGAAAACCGGATGTTTCAGCTTTCTTTTGAGATGAATCTGAATGCGTTGGATGAAGTTTACCAGAATGATGGGATTATTCCGGTCACAGCTGCTTCTATTACAAAAAACCTGTCAGATTCCGGAAGTACTTTTCTGATTTATAACGGTGATCAGGAGCTTTTGTATGAAAGTAAGAATTATGATCCTGTTCATGATCTACTCAGAAGTTCACTGGATAAAGATATGCCCTGCGGTTATCAGTTCCAGAAAACTGCAGAACAGACATATCTGTTGTTTGCATGTCGTTCGGATATCGGAAATCATGTTTACTATCTGGAAAACATCCGGAATATCTCGGAGATCTATTTGGAACGTGAACTTTACTACGACTGGTATACGACCATCATGCTGATCATGGCATTAATCATTACAGTTCTGGTATTTTTGATCACTCATATGCTGACCCGGTCCATAGGAGAGCTTTCACGGATTGCCAGAATATTTACAGAAGGAAATTACGGAGTCCGTGCTTCAGAAACAGGAGGCGATGAGATTTCGGAGCTGGCACATGATTTTAATGAAATGGCAGATACGATTTCCGAGAAAATAGACGAATTGATGCTGCAGGCTAAAAAGCAGGAAGATTTTACTGCTTCTTTTGCTCATGAACTGAAGACACCGCTGACTTCAATCATTGGTTACGCAGATATGCTGCGGACCATGGAATGCAGTCAAGAAGAGATAATGGAATCTGTCAATTATATCTTTCACCAGGGGAAAAGGTTGGAAAGCCTGTCCTTTAAGCTGCTGGAGCTGATTGTATCCGATAAACAGGCATATGACTTCCGTCCTCTGTCCATACGAATGCTTGTGCAGGAGGCTGTACATCTGACGGAGATCAAACGAGCAGAGAAGAGACTGAGCCTTGAGACGGATATTCCGGACTGTCTGATCAGAGGTGAAAAAGATCTTCTGATCTCTGCCTTTACCAATTTGCTGGATAACGCAAGAAAAGCTTCCAGAGAAGATAAAAGCATCCAAATTCGAGGAAAGCAGTACAGGAATCAGTATCTGCTCTGCATCATAGATAATGGCTGCGGCATGGAGCAACAGGAGATTTCTCGTATTACAGAAGCTTTCTATATGGTGGACAAGTCCCGTTCCCGAAAAGAAGGCGGCGCCGGGCTGGGGATGACACTTTGCAACCGGATCTTTGGAATTCACGGAATCAGGTGGAAGATCTTCAGTATTCCGGACAAAGGTACCATCGTTGCCATGCAGTTTGAGATGGGAAAGGCAGGGATTACAATTACATGTTGATAAAAAATTACCGGTTCCTGCTATGTCTGACGGGTACGGTTCTATTGACCATGGGCGTGATATTTTCCCCCCGTTATATCAGCAGAAGCCTGGATATGAATAGTATGAATCAGATCATAACTTCAGAAAGAGAAAACTTTTCTTTTTTAGAGCAAAGCTCCAATGGTATATTTGATGCAGTCCATGCATTTCGTTATCTTCAACAGGATGGCAAAAACCCAGTACTGTTGACTTCTATAGAAGAGCCAGTTCAGATAAACGACGATCTGATCCAAGAAATATATCTGCAGGCTATGAAAGCGTATGAATTCAATATGCTTCCCTGGATGGAACCTATGTTTTCAGAGTCGATAATGGATAGCAATTATAAAATTGCTGAATCAAGAACCGCAGATCTGAGTGTTCGGACAGACTGGTCCAATCATGTAAAATCCGCCCAATATTATTCTCTGACCTATGAATCAGAAGAGAACCCAGAGAAAAAGGAACTCTTAAACTTCTGGTATGTGTGCTTTTCAGATGAACAGCGATTTGATTATTCTTTTATTGTCAACGCTGTAAATTATCAAATCTATTATGCAGAGATTCATAATGCGTCAACACAGGTCATGGCAGAAGAAGCAGAAAATCTTGATTTCTATGTAGGGGACGATTACTATGAGATTTTATCCGTTTTTGGCACAGAATTTGCTAAAGGTTGCGCCCGGTATTATGAGGCATTCGAATACGATGTGGTGAATCAGAAGGATTTATACCAGAAAATGAATATTGCCATCTTATATTTTGAGAATAGAACTCCACTCTATATTACCAGATCTGCAGCCAATGAAGAGAATCCGAAAATGTACGACGGAATCTGTGTTGGATTTCAGGATCTAATCCAATGGGTGCAGCGTCTTCCGGATACTTAAATAAACGTGACAGAATCTGTGTCTCAGTATGAAACATTCAGCTTTAATGCAAAGGAGAGGAAAA
>CAJTTI010000036.1 GCA_910579225.1 uncultured Lachnospiraceae bacterium
AAATTTGCCCAAAAATTTTCTGTGAAATCTTGCATATTCCAGAAAAAGTGCTATAATAGAGGCAAGTAAATAATAGCGAAGTAGAATCTTACGCGTCAAGTGTCCGTGGATGGGGAGTTGTCACGGAACGAAAAGCCTGTATGGCTTACGATGTTTGATTCGCACCCGTTGCTACATATGAGTACATCTCAGATGTGGTGCCTGAAAGATATTATTTATGTTTTGTAACCTTCTTATTAGACGGACGCCGTTTTAATAAGGTATCATTTCAGTGGAGGATTTATCCTCGTCACAGGAAGGATTTTCCTCCCGACCCTGCATTTCATCTATGGAGGTGTATTTTTTATGCATATTTCAAAAGAAGCTCTGGATTTCAGAGGACAACTTGACAACTTGCGCAAAGTGCCGAACCTTTGTATGTGCGGTTTGCTGATTGCTCTGTATGTGGTTCTCTCCCTTTGCAACATCGTTCTTTCCGACACACTGGAGATCCGTATCGGATTCCTCGCTTTTATTGCTGCCGGCATGATGGGCGGCCCTGTCATGGGCTTTACTGTCGGATTTTTAGGCGATGTGCTGAATTGCCTGGTACGGGGTTTTGCTTATTTTCCGGGCTTTTCCCTGAGCTATGGTCTGGTGGGCGCACTTTGCGGATTTGTACTGTATAAGTCCCGTGTCACCAAATTCCGCGCTGTTGCCTGTGCATTCGTGGAATACCTCATCAGTATCACTTTGACTTCTACCTGGCTGTACCTGATGTACGGAACGCCGCTCCAGGTGCTTCTCACCAGCAGACTGATCAAATGTACACTGAATTTCTTCGTAAACATCGTGATCGTCTATGTATTTTTGGAGGCCTTTCAGCGAATCCTCCGTGCAGCGCTGCCTGCCCAAAGATAACTTATCTCTTAAAACTCCCGAATACAAGGGACGCCGGAACACCCGTCGTCCCTTTTTTGGCTCCTGCTGCTTGCATCTTCCTGCTCCATCCTCTATAATAAAAGCAATACAGTCTCGCTGAATATTTCCCCTAGTTCTTTTCTTCAGAAAAATGCAGCAGAATATGAAACATATAAACTATGGAGGTATCATTCATGTATAATAAAAAAACATTTCTCAGGCAGTTTTCTCTTCTGCTGCTGTCTGCTTCCCTATTTCTCGGAGGATGTACACAAAGCGCCAAGACACCGGAATCTAAGGCGGAGAGTACCCATCCTTCCGAACCTTCAGCCCTTTCCAGCCAGGAGCAGTTTGAACAGCTCATCCAGGATCTGTTCTACGATTCGGTCAACAGCTCCGGGCTGACCATGCACTCCATGCTGTCCGACCCGAAAGCCTACGGTATCACTGACTTTCCTGATACGTTGGGCAACTACAGTTTACAGGAGATCAAAAACAACTATGCAGAACTGGACAAAGAATATGAAGAACTCCTGTCCATAGACCGGGATACACTGTCCTCCGAACTTCAAATCGACTATGACATTTTAAAAGAGTATATGGAGACAGAAAAGGAAGGGGAACCGTTCTGTCTCTACAATTATCCTCTGTCCTCCGTCAGCGGCATGCAGGTGGAACTTCCTATTCTTCTGGCAGAGTATACGTTCCGGAATCCGGAAGATGTGGATCATTACCTGGAACTGCTTGCCGACATGGATGAATGCTGTGCGCAGCTTCTGGAATATCTGCGGGCTCAAGAAGAAGCCGGCATCTATCTGTCCGATTACACCATTGACGGGATTCTGGATTCCTGCCAGGTTTATCTTGATAAACCTGAAAACGGTATCATGGCAGAGACGTTTCAGGCCCGCCTGGACAGCCTTACAGACCTTACGGAAGAAGAGCGCACTTCTTATCTGGCAGAAAATGAGGAGATCCTGAAGCACGATTTTACCGACGCCTATATGCTTCTGACAGACGGTCTGAGAGAATTAAAAGGACACATGGAACTCCCGGTGGGAACTTCCGCACTTCCCGACGGCCGAAAGTATTATGAATATCTGCTTAAGTCTTCCACTTTCACATCCTACCAGAATCCAAAATCTCTCCGGGATGCGATTGCTCAAAAAATGCAGTCAGAACTGGACCGCGTCTATGAACTGCTGTCCGAACATCCGGAGCTTGCACGTGATCTCTATACATTCCAGCCTTTTATCCAGGACCCGGCAGAAGCACTGGAAGATCTGCAGAAAAAGCTTCTGAGTGATTTCCCCGAGATGCCTGCGTGTTCTTATGAAATCCGTATGCTCCCGGAAGCACTGGAAGAGTTCTCAAGCCCTGCTTTCTATCTGACACCACCCATTGACACACAGGATGAGAATTTCATCTATATCAACCGCTCCTCCTCCGCTGCACAGAATGATATCTATACGGTCATGGCACATGAAGGTTATCCAGGCCATCTGTATCAATGCAATTATTTCAACTGGAAGAACGACAGCCTCCTGCGCTCACTGATGAGTTTTTCCTGTTATGTAGAGGGATGGGCAACCTATGTCCAGTATCTTGCATACCGGTGGGACGATCAAATTACCCCGGAGCTGGCTGAGCTGCTGGCCATCAATGAATCCATCTATCTGGCCCTCTATGCTCTGGTGGATTATCAGGTCAACTATGAAGGCATGACACCTGAAGAACTGCAACAGTTCATGAAGGAAGCTCTTTCCATTGACAGTCCCGGAGCTGCCAGACATCTCTATCAGATTGTCTGCGAAGATCCGGCAAATTATATGAAATATTATGTGGGATATCTGGAGATTACCGAGATGCGTGAAGAGGCTGAAAAGCAGCTCCGGGACAGGTTCAATCTAAAAGATTTCCATACCTTTCTTCTAGATTTCGGCCCTGCGCCTTTTGCGCTCATCAGAGAACATTTTGGAGACTGGCTTACCATACAGGAAACCAGCCTCTCATCCGGAGCCTCCTAAAGCATGGAGGCTCTTAATTCTTCTCCGCTTCTGGCACTTAAATATGCCGGCGCAATATCAAATACGGTCTTGCATCCAAATTGCCCTTCTGCTGCCAGCCGGTATGCTGCCCGGGCATATGCAACAATTACACTGGAGGTAAACTCCGGATTGGAATCCAGTTTCAGACGATATTCAATCAGATGCCTATGTTCTCTCTCCCAGCCTGTAACTCCACTTCGAAGCACAAAACCGCCGTGGGGAATCCCGCTGTGCTCTCTCTTCAGCTCTTCCTCACTGATAAAATGTACAGTTGTATCATAATCTGCAAAATAATTGGGCATAGATTTAATCTCCTGCTCCACTTTCTCTGCATCCGCTCCTTCTTCCAGAACCACATAACATTCTCTCGTATGTTTCTGACGAGTGGTCAGTTCCGGATTTTCTCCATTCCTGACTGCCTCCAGCGCAGTCTCCACCGGAATCGTATATTGTTTGCCGTCTTTCACCCCTTCAACTCGGCGAATCGCATCAGAGTGCCCCTGACTCACACCTTTTCCCCAGAAAGTATAATCCTTGCCTTCCGGCAGAATTGCATTGGCATACATACGATTCAGGGAAAACATACCCGGATCCCAGCCTACAGAAATAATCGCCGTCTTTCCTGCTTTTTTTGCAGCTTCATTCACGGCTGCATAATGTTCCGGTATCCTTGCATGGGTATCAAAACTGTCCACCACATGAAACCACTGCGCATATTTCGGCGTCTGGACAGGCAGATCCGTTGCGCTGCCTCCGCACAGAATCAGCACATCAATCCTGTCCTTCCACTGCTCTGCCTCACTGACGTTCAATACCTCTGCAGTATCTGTCAGAAGTTTTACCTCTTTTGGATCTCTTCTGGTAAACACAGCCACAAGTTCCATATCCAGATTCTGACGGATTGCACATTCCACTCCCCGTCCCAGATTACCATAACCCAATATTCCGATTCTGATACTCATAATTTCTCTATCCTTTCTGCTCTTTTCTTTTCCTGTTATGTCAGCCCAAAATCCCCATGAGGAATTTATCCAGGCAAAATGTCTCGTCTTCCGCCGCCATACACTCCAGCGCTTCCATATTCAGATCCGAATGCTCTGTCTCCCGGGCATAGCGATGAACCAGTTGTATCTGATCGTCAAATGACAATTGTTTCCCCTGCGCTAACCATGCCGCAACATCCAGTTCCTGGATCATTCGTGTATTCATTACCGCAAGCTTTACCTTGCTGAACAGATCCCCATCGTAGACCGCGCCGCACAGATAACAGAATACATAATACATTAAAAGCTGTTCATATTCAAACATACGTTCTTTATAATATTCTGCAAATTCCTTCTGCGCCTCCTCATAAGCTTCCTGAGACAGATCACGGTATAATACCTGCTCCTGTTGTTTTAAATATTCTCTCCAGCGGGGCCGGAGTATTTCCAGGCGATACAGCTTCTGCCACATCTTAAAACACTGTACCCGGCTTTTAACTCCATGTCCTTGGTAGGGAACGAATTTGCGCTCTGCTGTCTTCCTGAAAGCGGGATTCTGATACCTCTTCAGTAAATCGTCAACCGCATAGAGCTGTTCTCTGTCAATCCGCTTCTGAAGGTCATGTGCCGTCGTCAAGAGCAGCGCCATACGGAACGGAACCGTCAATTCGCGATTCTGAATCACCTGATAGAAATAATCTCTGATCTCATTTAGTTTGGTAAACAGGAAAAAGTCAAACTGCTCATACTCTTCCTCCGGCGTCTCCCGATATTCATTCAGAAACACCAGCTTTTTCTCCTGCCCCAACACCAGCCTTGCAGCCGCCGGACAGGACAGAGACAAAGAAATTTCCCGAAGATTTTCGTATTCTTCATAATGCCTTGGATATCGGGTACAGGTCTTACAGAGCATCTCCTCACCCGCCTCCGTGTAAATATCGCAGAGGTTTTCCTCATTTAAAAATGCACACCGCCCATTGTACTGTTCAAATGCGCCTCTTTCCCAGTCAATGGAATTCTTCAGCCGGTTGCCAAAAAAGCCCGGATACTTTTTATATTTTTTCAAAGATACCGGGTCAATCATAATGTTCCATCCCACACAACAGGTATCACTGCAGGCTGAAGCATCACACTGAAAGTCATACAAATATTCCGGATATGTGTACTCCACTTTCCTGTTCTCCTTTCCGTATTATCAGTCTTCTACCAGGACATAATCTCATATCCGTACTCTGTGACAGCCACCGTTACTTCCCACTGAGCTGACGGCATCCCGTCCTCTGTATACACCGTCCAGCCATTCCCGTCATCCACATAAAAACCCGGTGATCCCATATTGACCATAGGTTCAATCGTAAACACCATACCAGGAACCATCAGTTCCCCGCTTCCTTTTGGTGCCACATAGCTGACCCATGGATCTTCATGAAATTCCAGTCCTACTCCATGTCCACCGATATCCTCAACGACCGTATAACCTCTGCTTTGTACAAACATATGAACCGCATGCCCCATATCTCCCAGACGTTTCAAGGGCTTCACTTCCATAAGTCCCACGCTGACTGCTTCTTTTGCCGTCTGCACCAGCCGTCTTTTATCCGCGCTGACTTCTCCGATACAAAATGTCCTCGAAGCGTCAGAATAATATCCCTGATAGATCGTGGACACATCCACATTGATGATATCTCCTTCCTTCAGTATAATTTTCTCATCCGGAATCCCATGACAGACCACGTTGTTTGGCGAAGTACACACGCTTTTGGGAAATCCCTCAAAATTCAGAGGTGCAGGAACTGCCCCCCGGCTGCTCGTCAGATCATACACCCACCGGTCGATCTCAGCCGTGGAAATCCCGGCGCCAATATGCTGCTCCACATAATCCAGCACCTCCGTATTGATCTTTCCGCTCTCCCGAATCCCGTCCAGTTGATGCGGACTCTTCACCAGCACATTCCCTACTTTTATCAGTCTCTTTTTTCTATGCCTCATATTGACGTAAGCTCCTCATTCTTCTCGCTGACACTCTCACCCCGCTCAGTGCGGTATCATGTCTGACGACATTATATCATAAAATTTCCGGGAAGAACACGCCCATTTTTATGATGCGGACAACCGCGTCACTTTTCTTGCAAATACAGTCCCTATGGAATCTCTGTAAAGTCCGTGGTACTCCTCATATGTCAAAGGCTTCCCATCCGTCAATACTTCCATAGGAACCCGGAACACACAGACTCTAAGTTCTGTCTCCTGCATCCCATTTCGCAGGTAGAACCGCTTTCTTCTGAGCCGCTCTTCCTGATTGGGGGCAGCCTCATCCGGAAGTTCAATTTCCAGAATCAGCCTCCGGTCCTGATACCTCTCTTTCAAAAGCCTTAAAGCATCTGAACCATAATTCTGCCCGCGGAATTTACGGTGAATGGCAAAATAGTCCAGAAGCACCATATCCTTATGCAGTACGGTAATCGCCAGTCCTACCAATTGATTTTTTTCTCTGATTACCAGAAGTTCCATAATCCCTTGCGCAGCTTTCTGCTTCATGATTCCAAAAGGCTTACGCTCCGACCGGGGAAATGCCTCCAGATAGGTCCTCTTCATCCATCGCAATTCTTTATTGGAAGCTTTACAAATCTCCATCTTTCCTACCCTCCCTCTTTTCTTTCGTACATTTTCAAACACACTTCAAAATCATATCCACAAGCTCCGGTATCCCGGCTCCGGTCTTTGCCGACATATAGAACCGTCGGTCCCGCACAGCCGGAAGTTGCTCCGGATCCATGCAGCGGTCCGCTTTGTTATATATATAAAGAACTGGTATATCTCCGGCTCCCAGTTCTTTCAATGTCTCTTCCGTCACTTCTCTTTGTTTTCTCCAGGATTCATCTGAATAGTCCAGCACGTGCAGAAGAAGGTCGGACTCCTTTACCTCTTCCAGGGTGGATCGGAACGCCTTAACCAGGCCTGCCGGAAGCTGATGGATAAATCCAACTGTATCAGACAGAAGAAAAGCGTCCTGCGCACTGACACAGATTCTGCGTACTGTTGTGTCCAGTGTGGCAAACAGCATATCCTTTTCCAACACCTTCCTGGAATCATCCCTGGTATATCTCTCCAGTATTCTGTTCATCAAAGTAGATTTACCGGCGTTCGTATACCCCACCAGGGCAACCCGGGGAAGGCTCCCCTCCTGCCGCTTCTTCCGCTGTGTCTGCCGCTCCCTGGCTATTTTTTCCAGCTCTTTTCGAAGCTCTGACAATCTCTTTTCAATACGTCGCCGATCCAGTTCCAACTTCTTCTCACCTGCTCCCTTATTGGCAAAGCCGCTTCCTCCGCCCTGACGGCTGAGCGCTTTGTGCATCCCGGTCAGACGGGGCAGGACATACTGGAGCCTGGCCGATTCCACCTGAAGTTTCGCCTCTCTGGTCCTGGCCCGTACTGCGAAAATCTCCAGAATCAGGGTCGTCCGATCCAGAATCGGATAATCCAGGAGACTCTGCAGATTCCGAAGCTGCGTAGGTGTCAAAGAACGGTCAAAAATCAGTACATCAACCTCTTCCCCCTCCAGGTACTCTTTCACCTCCAGAAGCTTTCCCTTTCCCATATAAAGCGCCTGATGTATCTTCGGCAGGTTCTGTACCACCTGACCTGCAGCCGTCATACCGCATGCCTCTGCCAGACTTTTAAGTTCCTGCATGGAACGCGCAAAGTCTTCTCCGTCGTGGAGATCCACTCCAATTAACAAAGCCCGCTCTTTCTTTTCTGTCTCCCTTTGCTGCCGCTCTCTCATATTATATTCCCTGTCCGTCTTCACAACATCTCTCCCTGCTTCGCAGATATTCCTTTAAAAATTCATAGATTTCGGTTTCTGTCGGCGGACATCCTTTCAGGCTGCATGTAAACTCTTTTGTACAGTTTCCGATCCCCAACACACCTACCCTTCCCTTGTATCCCTGCCCGATACAGATCTTCTCAGGAAACCCTTCCAGAAGCCCTTCCTGATCCAGCATATCCAGAGCCGGGATCAGATATCCATAACAGGCGCTGCAGGAATCCACTTCCTCCACAGTTTCCGCCAGCTTCATTACCTTTGTCCGATCCGGAAAATTCACTTTCCCTCCCGGATGGTTCAGCTCTCTTACTGCTGCCTGTGCAGGATCTGCAGATCCTGCTCCCAAAGCTTCTGCGATTCCGATATAAGGAACTTCCTTTGTTTGATACTGAAAAAGGCTGCACACATAGGCATCACAAAGAACCGGATCCCATGCAGCAAAGAGCCGGTTCATCACGGTAGGATTTCCTCCGTCTTCAAAACTCAGGTCCGGACAGATACTGTCCACTAGAATAAAATCCTGCCGGATTCCTGCTGCCAGATGCCCAATGGGTTTATGCAGTCCCATGGAATGAAACCGCCGCTTCTCAGAATTGGGAAGAAGTCCTTTCATATTCTTAAGCGCACAAGTAATATGAGTCTGACAATGTCCCTTCATCACCGGTACATTAATCATAAAATCCACATCCAGAGCGCATGCACAAATATGGAGCTCCATTCCCGCGCAGTCCACAGTCACTGACTGTTCTTTCTGTGCGTCAATAAGCTCCACATGATATTTTCCGGCAAGCTCCCTGTATCCGCATGCAGAAAACGCATGTTCCGTCCTGTCTCCCACCCAGGAGCCTTCCATAATCGCCAGATTCCTGAATCCGTGATCCTGAAGATACAGAATCAGTCCTTCCACCACCTCCGTGTGTGTCGTTGCCCCTTCGGAAGCCGGCACCGGAGAAACAAGGTTGGGTTTGATTCCAATACGTTTCTTCCTGTCTCCGATCTGCCCTGCCAAACCCGCCTCTTCCAGAAGTTGAAGCGTCATCTTCACATATTCTTCTCCATAGATCACCAGAATCTCGTTTTTCTTATTATTCACGCTGTACTGTCATCTCACCTTCCGCCGTATCTGTCCTGTTCTCCGGCTATGGTTATGATTGTACTTCTTTTTTCCTTTCATTTCAACTGTCTTTTCTCAACTTTCAACGCTTTCAGCGTATCTCCGCGCCAGATCTCTTTCCTGGATTTATCCTGCTCCACATAGTATGCATAAAGCACATCCAGCATAACCAGTACGGGAAACTGCGGAGAGATCACATTCCCGTTCTCCAGATACCTCAGAGCCGGAACCAGCAGAAGTTCATCACAGAATTCCTCATGATCTCCCCGATTTCTTGCAGTGATCAGTATAGTCTTTGCGCCGCTTTTATGTGATTCCCTAAGAAGATAGAGCATATCTTTTCCTCCGCCGCTGATACTGATACCTACGATCACACTGGTTTCATTCTGAAAGACTGCCCGCATCCGCATCAAATTGCTGTCCTGTATGGAATAAATATTTATTCCAATCCGCATAAAACGCATCTCCATCTCTCTTGCCGCCAGTCCGGAACTTCCCAATCCGCAGACAAACACCCTTCCCGCACGTTTCAGATAACGGCAAATCCGTATAATCTGCGGCTCATTGATCAGACTGTATGTCCTGTTCAGCAGTTCCTGGTAAGCATTCAGCGCCATTCGGGTATGCCCTGTTATCGGTTGATTTTTCTCAACAAACGTCTCCTCATACTGATATATAAATTCCCGGTAGCCCCGGTAACCGCATTTCTGGGCAAAACGGGACAGAGAAGCTTCTGACACAAAAAGACGCTCCGAGATAGATCTGGAAGAAAAATCCGACTTTTCCTGATTTTTAATAAAAAAGTCCGCAATGCTTTTCTCAACGGTTGTAAGATTCTCATAATTAGACTCTATGATAGGAATCACTGATTTTACATAATATTCCATGTTTCCTTCTCCTCTGCGGCCAGTGATTATTTTCGAACGCCCTGGCGAATCAGGAAATGATAAAACGCCCCAAGCATTCCGGCATTATTTCCATGCACCGCCATCTGAATACTGGTCTTCCTGGCCAATTGTGGGATCAGATATCGGTTCAGTGCTTCTCTGATTCTTGGTTTCAGATACTCTTCCTGGGCCATAATCCCGCCTCCAAGTACAACCACCTGAGGATTCAGAACATAACAGATATTGGCAATTCCCTTTCCCAGTGCTTCCACCATCTCGTCAATTGCCCTGATACAGATTTCATCTCCCTTTTTTGCCTCTTCAAAGATTCTTCGGCCTCCCCATTCTCCTGTCACCGCTCTCTTTTGCTCGCACACTTTCCGGCAGAGCACACTTGACGCCCCCAAACTCTGAAAATCGCTGTTATCCATATACATGTACCCAATCTCACAGGCACTGTTCCCATATCCTCTGAACACTCTTTGATTGATCAGGATACATCCTCCGATTCCGGTCCCCACGGTCAGGCATACCGCAATCCGTTTTCCTTTTGCAGCGCCGGTTACGCTTTCGGCGAGACCCGCACAGTTTACATCATTCTCCACCTCACATGGAAGTCCAAAGGTGGTTTCCATCATCTTCTTCCAGCGGGTTCCTGTGTAATCCGGTATCAGTGGACCCGAATAAAAGATCTCTCCTTTCACCGCATCCACCATACCCGCCGTAGAAATGCAAATTCCGGAGATTTTCTCTATGTTCTGATACTGTTTCACAATTCCCATGACCTTTGTTACAATCATGCCGCCGCCCCGATGGGCCTCTGTAGCCACTTTCCCCTGGGATAAGAACTCCCCTTCCTCATCTATCATTCCGTATTTGATTCCTGTTCCCCCAATATCAATACTTACATATTTTTTCATTTTTTCCTCCTGGCTTTATCTGATTCCCTGTTTCATTTATGAAAATCCCCGAAGTCCAAGACAACCTTCGGGGATCCGTTTTTACAGTCTCACTTTGAAAATCGCTTTCTTAATTTTCTCTGGCTTACCCACTGCCACTGCCGTTCGGTGAGCGTCTCCTGGATAACAGACAAGAAAATCTCCCTCTTTCAAAACTGCGGATACGTTTTTATCCCCATCCATGGGAAGAAAATCGTCCTCTTCCACATATTCTCTGCACTCCATACAGCAGACAAAATTCAGATCAATCTGTTCTGTACCATGCAGAATCAGATGTACATCTGCGTATTTCCGGTGCGCTTCCCAGAACCGTTTTTCCTGTAAAGCAGTTGTATATTCCACAATATTTACGAACAAACGTTCTTTATCTATCTTATATGCCCCTGGTTCCAACCCGGCAAGATCATGACTCTTTGCATAAAAGAGGCTTTCTTCCACTGCCTTTTCCAAAAAACCATATGCTTCCGGAACCCGGATATTTCCAATAACCATCTTCCTGTTCCCTTTCTCACACCTGTTACTGATATTTATAAATCGTGGTATTAGATTCCGGCACTGATGTGTCCTTCTTTATGTTTCTCCAGATCAGACTGGCCGGAATCCCCACTGCCAGAGATACTGCAATGGAGATCAGTGAATAGGACCAAATTGAGACACTACCTGAAGGCGCAAAATATTTGATGCCAACCATGACCGCCGAAGCAGCAATAAATGCCAGCGTTGCTCCGAATGTGTTGGCTGTCTTTGTAAATGCCCCCAGAATAAAAGTTCCAATCAAAATTCCAAGCACCAACCCCATAAATCCGTTAAACCATTCATAAGCAGATTTCACGCCGCCGTTAGCCAGTACCATAGATACAACAATCGAAAAGATTCCCACAATCAGCGACACATATTGTCCGATCTTTGTCTGCTTCTCAAAACTCAGCTCCCTTTTTGACAGTCTGGCCTGGATATCCAGCGTCCAGCTGGCAGCTACAGAATTCAATCCGGTAGATAAAGTCGACTGAGAAGCCGCATAGATGGCTGCCAGCAAAAGTCCGGTTACTCCCACCGGAAGCTCAAACGCAATATAGGATGCAAAGATCTGATCCTGAGCCGCTGCCGGCGGCAATGTATTCTGCTGATAAAATACATACAGTCCAGTCCCGATCAGATAGAATACTGTTGCAATAAATATGGACAACGCCCCGTTGGTCAGCATCATCTTGTTGAGCTTTTTTGTGTCAGTGGTAGTCGTAAACCGCTGTACAATATCCTGGCTGGATACATAAGAACCCATAGTATTGAATCCTGCCCCCACAATCATCAGAAACACACTGTCTTTCAAAAAATTAATCTCAAAAACAGGCTGATCCGAAGCCAGGAATTTACCTTCTGAAGACAGAACCCGGAACACCGAAGACAATCCTCCATCAATATGAGCTATCAGGAATACCAGTGCAAATGTGACGCCGATCAGAAGCACGGAACCCTGTATAAAATCCGTCCAGAGGACAGACTTTAGTCCACCTGTATAGGAATATATAATCGCAATTACACCCATGATAATAATCAGCAGATTTACATTGATTCCGGTCAGGCTTCCCAGCACCATGCAGGGCAGATACATAATGATGGACATTCGGCCCACCTGATAGATGATGAACATCACCGCCCCCAACACCCGAAGGCCTTTGCTTTTAAATCGCAGTTCCAGGTAATGATATGCCGTGTCAATGTCCAGACCGCTGTATATGGGAAGGAAAAAGCGAATGGTCAGCGGAATGGCCAGAATCATTCCCAGCTGCGCAAACCACATCAGCCAGGTACCCGCATAGGAATTCCCGGCCAGCGACAAGAATGAGATCGGACTCAGCAGCGTGGCAAATATGGATACGGACGTCACCCACCAGGGAATGGTCCCATCTCCCTTAAAATATTCCTTTCCCTTCATCTCCTTCTTGGCAAAATAAAGTCCTGCAAGCAGTACCGCTGCCAGGTAAACAACCAGTATTACAAAATCAATCGTGGTAAATCCCTGCATATTTTCCCCCTCTCTCACTTTGTGAGTGTTTATGTCATATGTTACAGCATATATTTCTCTTTTGCGTCCCGAATCATCCTGGCAGCTTCTTCCGCAATAATAAGGTCTCCGTCTGTCAGACCCGGAAGCGGTTTTCTGACTCCACCCAGGTTCAGATTTTCATTTATCTTCAGGATTTCTTTGATCACCCCATACAGATTGCCATGTGCAGAACACATCTTATATATGATCTGGTTCACTGCATACTGAATCTCTTTCGCCTCTGCCAGATTTCCTTCTTTCAGGCACTCATCCATCTCGAGGAACAGTTCCGGCATGGCTCCGTAGGTACCACCGATCCCACCGTCTGCTCCGATCACTCTGCCGCTGATGAACTGCTCATCCGGACCGTTGAAGATCACATAATCATCTCCGGCAACCTGACGGAACATCTGGATATCCTGCACTGGCATGGACGAATTCTTCACCCCAACCACTCTTGGATTCTTTCTCATCTCTGCAAAAAGCCCCATGGTCAAAGCAACTCCCGCCAGCTGGGGAATGTTGTAAATAATAAAATCCGTATGCGGAGCGGCTTCACTGATCTCATTCCAGTATCCGGCGATGGCATGCTCCGGCAAGTGGAAATAAATAGGCGGTATGGCCGCTATGGCGTCCACATGCAGGCTTTCCGCATGCATTGCCAGCTCCATGCTGTCCCTGGTGTTGTTGCAGGCCACATGGCTGATGACCGTAAGTTTTCCTTCCGCTGCCGCCATTACCTGTTCCAGTACAAGCTTTCGGTCCTCCACGCTCTGATAGATACATTCTCCTGAAGAACCATTCACATAGACTCCCTTCACTCCCTTTTTTACAAAATACCGGGTCAGGGCACGGACTCCTTCCAGGCTTACATTCCCTTCCTGATCATAACAGGCATAGAACGCCGGAATGACCCCTTTGTACTTCTGCAGATCTCTCATCACTTCTCTCTCCTTTTCTTTTTTATTTCCAGATACCGGATATGGTTTTATAGAAGCACTCCGGCAAATGATTTTGTAATCAACTGGGGTCTGGTGATTGCAGAACCAACCACCACACTGAACGCTCCTAATTCTATTACCCTTTTCACTTTTGCAGGAGTATCTACATTCCCTTCTGCAATTACCGGATGATCTGTTGCTGCAAGAATTTCTCTTAAAATCCTGAAATCCTCCTCCTCAATTTTCAACCCGCAGCTCTGTCTGGTATAACCCACCAAAGTGGTTCCAATAAAGTCAAATCCCAGTCGGTCTGCATGAACCGCCTCGTCTACTGTGGAACAGTCCGCCATCAGAAGCTGGTCTGGAAAGCGCTCTCTGACCTCCGTGTAGAAGTCCTCCAGTGTCCGTCCTCCCGGGCGGATATTTTCCGTTGCATCCATGGCAATGATCTCCGGCTTGACCTCCATCAGTTCTTTTACTTCTGCCATAGTTGGCGTAATATAAACAGAACTGTCCTCATAGTCTCTTTTCACAATTCCAATCACAGGCAGATCCACAAGCGTACGAATCTCCCGTATGTCCTCCCTGGTATTTGCACGGATTCCCCATGCCCCCCCTTCTTTTGCCGCCAGTGCCATTCTCCCCATAATAAAAGAAGAATGAAGCGGTTCGTGAGGCAGCGCCTGGCAGGATACAATTAGTTTCCCCTTCAGTTTAGCTATTCTCTCGTCCATCTGTTTGCCTCCTAATTACAGTTCTGAAATCTTTTATGTGCCCAAGTATAACAGCGCCTCCGCCGTTTTCAATACTTTCAGACTATGCAGAAATTACTTTCAGCCATTTCTAAACAACTTTCTTTTTCAATGGCTAAATTTCTTTGACCTTTGGTACATTTGTACAAATTTCTGCATTTTCTTTCACGAATTTTACCCGTATCATTTTCAAACTCACAGAAAATAAAAAAATTTCCCAGAGCATAAAAAACAGAGCATGTATCTCTACATACTCTGCCCTGTGATCTGTTATTTTATGTGTAATTCCTATCCAAGCAATGCATCCGCCAGCGTCCGTAATTCCTCCAGATTCTTTTCGTTCATTACAGATTTAATCGTTACCATGGGGTCTACAATTTCCAGGTCTTTCATATTTTCCAGGTAAGCCTTCATATGCTTTCCTGCCATGGGCGCCCAGGAGCCGTTTTCCACCACTGCCACTTTACGTTTCTGGAAGTTTTTAATCTTCAGATGATACAGAAAATCCTCCATACATGGGAACAGGGATGCATCATATGTGGCGCTTGCCAGGACCAGTCTGTCATAGCGGTAAGCGCTGGAAATGGCCTCGGCCATATCATCCCTTGCCAGGTCAAAGAATACTACATTCTTTGCGCCCTTTTCCTGAAGAATCTCTACAAATTTCTTCATGGCTCTTCGGGTATTGCCATGAATAGAAGCACACGCAACTACAATTCCTTCTTCTTCCGGCTCATAGGAGGACCATGTCAGATATTTTCCGATATAATAACCCAGATTTTCCTTCAAAATCGGTCCATGCAGCGGACAGATCATTGCTATATCCAGGGTCGCCGCTTTCTTAAGAAGCGCCTGTACCTGGGCACCATATTTTCCCACAATATTTATGAAGTAGCGTCTCGCTTCATCCGCCCACTCTTCCTCTGCGTCCAGCGCACCGAACTTGCCGAACCCGTCTGCAGAAAACAGTACTTTCTCAGACTGCTCATAAGTAACCATTGCCTCCGGCCAGTGAACCATGGGTGCAAGGAAAAACTGCAGGGTATGGCTTCCAAGAGAAAGTGTCTCCCCTTCTTTCACAGTCACTGTACGATCTGTCAGGTCAAAATCAAAAAACTGAGGGAGCATAGCAAATACCTTTGCATTACTGACCAGTTTCATCTTTGGATATTTCTCCGCAATTTTCTGGATATTTCCTGCATGATCCGGCTCCATATGATTGATTACCAGATAGTCCGGTTCTCTGCCGTCAAGCGCCTTTTCCACGTTGGAAAGCCACTCATCCGTCACTCTTGGATCTGTTGTATCCATCACGGCAATTTTTTCATCCAGAATCACATAGGAATTATAAGATACACCCTTCGGTACATGATACTGACTCTCAAACAGGTCAATATCCTTGTCATCACAGCCTACGTACAAAATGGATTCCGTTACTGTTATATCTTTCATCTGTCTAACCTCCATAAACCTTTATGTACTCCCGGCCTGTATTTATATTGTACAGGCCGGAAAATGGGAATGTCATCAGACATTCCCTACTTTCTTACGCTTCTTCAAAATCTTCCTTGCCCACTCCGCAGATTGGGCATACCCAGTCTTCCGGAAGATCTTCAAAAGCAGTTCCCGGAGCGATTCCGTTATCCGGATCGCCAACTTCAGGGTCGTACTCATAACCACATGGTCCGCATACATATTTTTTCATATTGCACCTCCATTATAGAAAACTTTTCCGGTATTAACATACCCTGTCTTATCCGATTATACTGTATCATTTATGACTTGTCAAAAATTTCCGACAGATTCTCAGCAGTTTTTCATAAAATCTTTCAGAAAGGATGTTACACTGGCACAGATATGTCCGGCGTGTGCCTGGACATCCGGCTTCGCATGTGCCATGGCATAACTGTTCGGAGTCAGTTTCAGCATGGAAATATCATTCTGGTTATCCCCAAAAACCATCAGTTCTTCCGGAACAATCCCCTTCTGCTTCATAACAGTCTGGAGCGCAACACCTTTACCGAATCCTTTTGGAATCATATCCAGCCAGCTGTTGCCCCCATAGACAAAATCTGCATAGTCTCCATATTTTTTCTGAAAAAATGTCTGTATCCTCTCTATATTTTTCACAAAATCATAAACATACATGGAAATCTTGATGATCTGATCCTGAATCTCCGAAAACTCCCGGAAGATCACACAGTCATTTTTTACCACATGCAAAAGCTCTTCTCTAAACCATTCTGTTCTGGGACAGATATAGCATGCTCTCACACCGGACAGACAAAGATCCGCTTCCTGAATCTTCAGAATGTCTTCGGCAATCTCCATCGCCTTCTCTCTTGGTATCTCCAGAATATACTGTTGTTCTCCCTGCTCCATGGCCAGAGCACCGTTCTCACATACGAATCCCATCCGCCCTGCATAGCGCTCAAACATCCGGTACATATTTGCGTACTGTCTCCCGCTGGCAGCATAGAACAGATAACCTCTATCCAGAATCTCTTCCAGCACTTCCATAAAGCCTTCTTCTATTTCCTGTGTTCCTTCTGGTATCAGCGTCCCATCCAGATCGCTTGCTATCAGTTTGATCATCAAAGTTCTCCTTCTTCTATCATATTGCGGATCTCCTGCATTCGCTGGTCCACCCCGCTGATAATATCTGCACATTTCCGAAGTTCGTTTACAATCAGCTCCGGATTCTTCACGTGCTTCTTATACTTCAGCTTATGGTCCAGGCTCGCCCAGAAATCCATGGCTATAGTCCGAAACTGTACCTCCACCCGCATATATTTCTTCTCACTGGACAAAAAGATTGGAATCTGAATGATCAGGTGAAGGCTTCGATATCCGTTCTTCTTAGGATGTTTGATATAGTCCTTCACTTTCACCACTTCCAGATCGTCCTGCGCGGACAGCATAGATGCAAGATAATAAATGTCCTCCACAAAAGAACAGATAACGCGAACACCTGCCACATCATTAAGATGTGCTTTAATGCCATCTACTGACAGTTCATATCCTTTCCGGTTCATCTTCTCGATAATGCTGGCCGGCTCCTTCACACGGCTTTCAATCATTTCTATGGGATTGCGCTCATGTTCCAGCGAAAATTCTTCATTTAAAACATTCAGTTTTGTCTCAATCTCCCGAATCGCACATCGGTACTGCATCAAAAGCGTCATAAAAGGACGGATTCTGATGGGAGTGTCTGCAAGCTGCCCACCCGTCAGATGGCGAAATACCTCGATCCCTTCCAGTTCCCCCATACCAATCAGTTCATTTTTTTCTTTCATAGTCCCGCAACTCTTCCCGTAATTTTTGATAAAGCACTTTCCCGTCTTCTGCTCTTGTCTATTTTACACGAAAATTCTCAGTTTGTCGATTTTTTAACACAAATTTACGATAATTTAATATTCCAACGGTTCTATTTTATGATATACTATGGAAGATTGATTTAAAATATTTATCCGGAGGAACCCATATGGAACATTTATACATACCTGAAAATTATCATTCAGAATTATCGCTTTATGATACACAGATCGCCATCAAGACTGTTAAAGATTTCTTCCAGCAGACTCTGGCAGAACAGCTCTATCTGCTCCGTGTCTCCGCGCCCCTGTTCGTCAGACCGGAGTCCGGACTGAATGACAACCTGAACGGTGTCGAACGCCCGGTCTCTTTTGGCATCAAAGAACAAGGGGACTGCCCGGTGGAGATCGTTCACTCCCTGGCCAAATGGAAACGCAATGCGCTCAAACAATATGGCTTCCATGTAGGAGAAGGGCTCTACACGGACATGAACGCCATCCGAAGAGACGAGGACACTGACAATATCCATTCCATCTATGTGGATCAGTGGGATTGGGAAAAGATTATCCTGAAGCAGGATCGTAACATGGATTATCTGAAGGAAATTGTCCGTAAAATCTACAAAGCGCTGAAAAAAACAGAAAAATATATGGCGATTCGCTATGATTACATCGAGGAGATACTTCCAAAAGACATCTTTTTCATTACTACGCAGGAACTTCTGGATCTTTATCCGGATCTGACACCGAAGGAGCGGGAAGACCAGATTGTCCGGGAGAAAGGCGCTGTCTTCCTGATGCAAATCGGCGGCCGCCTGAGCAACGGAGAGCCCCATGACGGCAGAGCGCCGGACTACGACGACTGGAATCTGAACGGAGATATCATAGTATGGTATCCTGTCCTTGGGCATGCACTGGAATTATCCTCCATGGGCATCCGTGTAGATGAAGACAGTCTGGCAGAGCAGCTCAGACTGGCTAACTGTGAAGAACGTGCAGAACTTCCTTTCCAGAACGCAATCCTCCAGAAGAAGCTTCCCTATACGATCGGAGGCGGCATCGGGCAATCCCGCATCTGTATGTTCTATCTTCGGAAAGCACATATTGGGGAAGTGCAGGCCTCCATCTGGCCGGACCACATCCGGTCGGCAGCCCTCGCCCACGGAATTACCCTGCTCTAAAAACAGCACCTGCCCGATATTTGCGGCGGGAAATTTCTCCGGCACCGGGAAAGCAAAAGGAAGGCGCGGTACTTTAATTTCAGAAAGGATACTCAAACATGAAAGAAAAACTGACCAGAAAGGATATGGAAAAGATCCAGGCAGAGATTGACCACCGCAAACTGGTCCTTCGTCCCCAGATTCTGGACGCAGTCCGCGAAGCACGCGCCCAGGGGGATTTAAGTGAAAACTTTGAATACTATGCTGCCAAACGCGAAAACGGAACCAATAACAGCCGTATCCGTTACCTGGAACGGATGCTGAAAAATGCCGTAATCATAGAAGATCACTCTTCTTCTGATGAAGTCGGGCTCAACAAGTCGGTTACTGTCTACATCGAAGAAGACGACGAATGCGAGACTTACAAGATTGTCACCAGCATCCGCGGAAACTCCATGAAAAATCTGATCAGTATTGAGTCTCCTCTTGGCAAGGCCCTTCTTCATCATCGGGTGGGCGACACTGTTACGATTCCGGTAAGCGATACCTACAGTTATGATGTAATTATTCGGGAGATTGAGGACACACAGGATGAAGATCATGACAGTATCCGGGCATTTTAGACGGCCAACTTTATGGAACCTCTTTTCTTTTTTCCTCTTTTTTGCTACAATAGATTCATTAAATGATCGGAGGCATTCTCTATGAAAACATATGATGTTGTTGCTCTTGGCGAATTACTGATTGATTTTACCCAGAACGGACTTAGTGAGCAGGGCAACAGCCTGTTTGAGGCAAATCCCGGCGGAGCCCCCTGTAATGTGCTCTCCATGCTGAACAATCTGGGAAAGAAAACGGCATTTATTGGTAAAGTCGGTAAAGATCAATTTGGAATAACGCTGAAAAAATCTCTGGAAGAATTAGGTATCGGTACAGATAATCTGATGATGGATGAAGAGATCCACACAACACTGGCTTTGGTACATACTTTTGAAGATGGCGACCGTGACTTCTCTTTCTACCGCAATCCTGGCGCAGATATGATGCTCCGTGCAGAAGAAGTAAAAGAAGAATTACTCAGAGACACCAGGCTGTTTCATTTCGGCACACTCTCCATGACTCATGAAGGTGTCAGGAAAGCAACTGTGAAGGCGGTTACCCAGGCAAAAGAAGCCGGAGCCCTGATTAGTTTTGATCCCAATCTCCGGGAACCTCTGTGGGATACTCTGGATCACGCAAAAGAAGAGATCCGTTGGGGTCTTGGACAATGTGACATCCTGAAAATCTCTGACAATGAGATCCAGTGGCTGACTGGAAAGAAAGACTTTACAGAAGGTGTTACCGAGATCCGAAGGGAATTTCCGATTCCGCTGATTCTTGTCTCCATGGGCAGAGACGGAAGCCGGGCATATTATGGAGACGGCTATGTGGAAGTGGCCCCGTTCCTTCAGAAACACACCATTGAAACCACTGGGGCAGGAGATACCTTCTGTGCCTGCATCATCAATTATATACTGGAGCACGGTCTTACAGCTCTGAAAGAGTCTCAGCTTCGGGAAATGCTGACGTTTGCCAATGCTGCGGCTTCCATTATCACCACCCGGAAAGGGGCTCTTCGGGTTATGCCGACTCTAAAAGAGGTTCAGGACTACCTCGCTGCCCATGCATAAAAACACGCGTCTGAAGACCTTCTATGGCCTGCAGAACAAAGATATCAAGGAGGAATATTTATATGGAATTATTTGATAAAATGAATGAATTTGCCAAAAGCGCCGCAACCAAAACAGGAGAGGTCCTTGAAGATACAAGATTGAAAACCCAGATTCTCAATGATGAGAAATCTATCCGGGAACTGCAAACAAAAATCGGCGCTTTTTATTACAAAAAATTTGCTGCCGGAGAAGCCGTTGAGGAGGAGGTAACTGAATTCTGTACAGCAATCTCTGTGCATTTGGCAAATATCGAAGAGAAAAAAGCTGCTATAAATGCCGGAAAACGAACTGCTCCGGACAAAGAAGAGAAAAAAGCAGAGATTGAAACTTCGCCGGAGTCAGACGATAACGAAAAAGATTCAGAAGAGCTGCCCTATTAGAAAAATTACCACATGACGTCCCGCTATGAAAAACGCTGTAGTGCCCATAAACACGGCATTTACAGCGTTTCTTTTTTCATACTAAAAACTGTTTTTTAATTTAAACCTTCCCACAAGACTCTTCATAAGCTGGGACTGACTGGACAGCTCTTCGCTTGCAGCTGCACTTTCTTCTGCAGTTGCCGAGTTTGTCTGTACCACACTGGAAATCTGGTCAATTCCCATCGTAATCTGAGAGATCGCTTCCGCCTGGTTGCTGCTGGCGTCTGAAATCTGCCCGATAATGCTTGTCATTTCATTGACTGCATTTACTGCCTGAAGCAGAGACTGAGCGGTCTCGTCGGCAATCTGAGTTCCATTTTCCACTGCTTTTAATGAATTTTCAATCAAAATGGAAGTATTTTGGGAGGCCTCTGCACTTTTGCTTGCCAGATTGCGGACCTCATCAGCTACTACGGCAAACCCTTTTCCGGCAGCGCCTGCGCGAGCGGCTTCTACTGCAGCGTTAAGGGCAAGAATGTTGGTCTGAAAGGCAATATCTTCAATTGTTTTAATGATTTTGCCAATTTCACTGGAGCATTTACTAATATCCCCCATTGCCTGCATCATCTGACGCATTTTTTCATTGCTCACATTCATTTCCGCTCTGACACTGCCTGCCATTGCATTAGCCTGCTGCGCGTTGTCTGCATTCTCATTCACCTTGCCGGAAATATCACTGATAGAAGCGGCCAGTTCCTGCACAGAACTTGCCTGCTCGGTTGCTCCCTGAGAGAGCGCCTGAGCGCCGCTGGATACCTGCTCGGATCCGCTTGCAACCTGAGAAGAACTTTGGCTGATCTGCAGCATAGTATCATTGAGCTTCTCCGCAATTCCCCGGAAAGAGACAAGCAGTGGGTGAAAGCCGCCTGTATATTCTTCTTCACAGATGGAATCTACCGTAAAATCTCCGGCCGCCATTTTAGCAAGGAATTTATTCTCATCATCAATGATCACCTGAAGTTTGTGAATCAGTCTGCGTACCTGCTCTGCAAGAACCCCCATTTCGTCCTTGGAGGTATAAGAAATTTCCACATCCAAATTCCCCTCTGCCATTTTGACAGCGGCATTCTCGATTTCAGAAATAGGAATCTTAATCAGGCGTATAACTACAAAAGAGAAAAATACTCCCACAAGGATGATCGCAATGATAATTGCTGACATAAGGCAGATTGCCGTTCTGTAAAGGGAAAAACTTTCCTTTGTTGCAGCGTCGCTGCCGTCTGTGTTGTAGGCGATAATCTCCTGAAATGCACTGTTCAGAGAATTATAAAGCTCCACGCATTCGCCTTCCAGAATAGCACGCGCCTCGTCAGTATGGCCCTGTCCGGCTAAAGCCATCATTTCATCATCCGCTTTATCATACTGAGTCCAGAGTTTCTTTGCATTATCATAGAAACTGCTTTCTTCTTCGTCAATCAATCCTTTATAGGTGGCCAAAAGGGTATCCATATTTTCTTTTTCCTTTTGGAGATACTGAAGGCTGGACGCCTCTACTTCATCAGAAATTGCAGTAAGATATCCTAATTCATTCAAACGGATATTCGAAAGAGTATTGGTCAACTCTCTTGCAGTATCAATGCTGGGCAGCCAGCTTGTTGAAATATCATCTGTCATTTCATTCATGCGGCCCATAAGATAAAATGACATCCCGCCGATTATGAACATGCCAATCAGCGCGACTCCTATAAGAATATACAATTTTAATCTGATTTTTAAATTTTGTATGTAGTGAATCATGTCTCCAGTCTCCTTTTATGTTTTGTTACTCATAATTGTCGTCTGCAAAAATAATTATTATTTTCCATACTGTATGTTTTCTGTATGATATTCCCGTAGATATATCGGCATATTTTACCTGTTTGATAAGTAAAAAAAGAATTTATTCGTCTGTCATATGCTCCAGCAATCCTTTTAAATCACAGGTCTGATCAATCAGATAGTCCGCCATGGACTGATCTAAGCCAAACTTCGTATCTCTTACAGCTGCAACCGTCAATCCTGCTGCCTTCGCCGCCTGAATCCCATAAGTCGAATCCTCCACTACTATGCAATCTTCTGCTAGCAGACCCAGTTTGTTCAGTGTGTAGAGGTAGATTTCCGGATCCGGTTTGCTGTTTTTAAACCATTTACCACTCACATAATAATCAAAAAAACAGGAGAGCCTGGTCTCCTTCAACATCTTTTGGATGGATTCTTCCGACGATGACGAAGCAATGGCCGCAACTACACCTTCTTGTTTTAACCAGAGAAGCAAATCTTTAACTCCGGAATACAGAAGTTCCTTATATGGTATTTCGTAAGAAGGGTGGTCTTTCTTGTAAAGCCTTCGCATTTCCTGCGGGGTAATCTCTTCCTTCCACATCCGCGCCACAATCTCCCATGTTCTCTGAGAACTGGCTCCTGCCAGTCTGTACAGCAATTTTTCATCTATTTCGCATTCATTTTCTTCCAAAAAAGTGCGAAACATCTGAAGGTATACCAATTCGCTGTCAACCAGAACTCCATCCATATCAAATATCACGGCTTTCTTTTTCATTGCTTTCCTTCCTAATGATTGTTCCAGTGCTTATCCGGTCTGTTACTGCTTCTCATTTACCACTTGGCACAGTTTTCTTTCCTTGATTCTATGTACCGCTCTTCCTTCTAAAAAATATAAGCATGAACTACAACTCCAGTCCAAAATTTTTCTCTGAAATGTATTCGCAGCAATAAGTAATCAGTTCCGCTAACAACTCCGCATTCTCTTTTTTTACAGAATTGATAGGATTGACAATATGTCTCATCATATTTCCCTTTTCTTCCTTAAAATTCCTCATACTCCTGTTCGGAAGCCGTATCGCTTTTTAATTTCTTATAAATAAGAAACCGCTGCGGGTTAATTGAAACAGAAAAATCAAATTTGCCATTAAAGCTATTGCTTTCGTTCTTCGCAATGCCGTCAAATAACTCAACGACATATCTGTACAATCCTTCTACATTCTGGGCATTTTTTATATCGCTTTCTTTTTGTGATAACATAACTGGTTTTAAGGATGCAACAAGACAAGTTGTTTCCCTCAATGCACTCTTTTTTGGCATATAAGCACCTCCTGTTTAATTTCTAATCCATGTTGCAAGTTTCTCAAGAATAATCGCCTCATTATCCTTAAGCCATTTTAATGCAGCATCATATCCGTCCAAAGTATGAGAATCCGTTCCAATCGTATATTCTAAATTATTTTCCTCTGCTGTCCTTTTAATAATACCGCGAATTTGTTCCAGATCATCCATAGTTAGTCCATACTTGTCCATATGCTCTTCACTAAAATATTCCCACTCTAAATATTTTCCACCTTTGTCTACAAAGGATTTTAATAAAGAATTTAGTTTCTCAATAATAGTTGATACTGTTGTATGATCTCTTAGACATCGTTTCATAGCCGTATGAACAGGATGAGCCAAAACCAGCTTACCATCATATTTTTCTGCAATATTATACGCCATATCTTCAGGAACAGGATTACCAACCGTATCTGCATAGATCCGCCTTTGTTTACGGGCAATCTTTAAATCTTCAAAATCAAATTTACCATTGTCATAATCCAGGCCACTGTTGCGCAGATGAATGATTGCAGCAAGATCTCTCGTTCTGGCATTTTTGACTTTCTGATTTTGCGAAAAGGCCGCCTCAATATCTTTTTCCCACTGCTGATATCCTAAATTCTTATAACACTCCTTAATCACACCTTCTTCAGCAATACGAATTGATTCAAATTCCTTTTCTAATTCTTCGGAAAATAACAGATTAGGAAAATACAACAGATAATCTGGGGCCCTGTCAACCGTTACTTCACAGCCAACAATCAGTTTTTTTCCTTCTAATTTGTCAGAAAAATATTTACAGGCTTGAATTGAATTATGATCGGTTATCGAGATAACTTCACAATGTTGTATTATCTTTTCGATCTCTGTAATTTTTCCATCCGAAAAAACTGTATGCAAATGCAAATCAATCACTAATCTTCCTCCAATGCTCTTGCCAGGTCCTTTTCAGGAAGCAACACGTTTTCCAGTGTTTCATTGTTCTTATATGCATCTCTGTAAGAAAGAATATATTTTGCGCACTGTTTTGCACTATATTTTGTCGTATCAAGAATCACCTCGTGCTCTATCATGCCCTTGGTTTCTGATGTGCGCGCATATAATTTTCTTAATAACGGAACATTCATGTATTCCCCACGCTTTCCACTTCTAGACTGATTTCTTTTTACAATTTTTTCAATTGGCGCATCTAAATAAAACTGCTGAACATATATTGTATCCAGCGTTCCAAGTTGATCCCCGAAGATAAAATCCATAAACTGACGCTGATCTTCGATATCATCGAAAACATAATCTGCTACAACGTCAAATCCTTCAAGCAGGAAATTTTTAACAAGCAAAGCCGCATTACGTATTGCAAGTTTTTCACGGTCTTTGCTCATGGGTCTTAAATCATATGGGAACTTGAGACTGCTTTCGGATTAACTCGCAGACACCATATCCATCAATTTTGGGTAACATGATATCTAATAGCACAAGGTCTATTGCGTGTTGTGAAAAATGCGAAAGTGCCTCCACTCCATCACTGGCAGAAACTACACTATAACCCGCACCTATTAAATGATTTTCTAACAACTCTTGAATATCCGAATCATCCTCAACAATCAAGATTTTTTGCATATTGCCACACTCCCTTCCAAGCGTTATTGTAGCAGAGAATTATGTATTTATTGTGGAGTTCCATAAATTTTCCACGCAACTATTATATCTCTGCTCATTTCAACTTGCAATCATGTAACACGAAAATAAATACTACTAAAATATAAAATTCTATTTCGTTCTCATATTCCACCCCGAAATGTAGAATAATATAGGGGTGATGTGAGAATGTACCAATATGAAAAACGCCTGGACTGTCATGCCCTGGGCCAAGAAATCAAGCGCAGACGAAAAGCCAAAGGCTGGACGCAGGAGCATCTGGCCCAGCTTGTAGACCTCACCCCTCGCTCCATCATGTATATTGAGAACCGGGGCCAGCACACCAGCCTCAACGCCTTTTACAAACTCGTCACCCTTTTTGATATTTCCGTGGATGAATTTTTCTACCCGGACAAGCTGGGCGGCGAGAGTGAGCGCCGGAAACACATTGACCGGATGCTGAACGGAATGGACGAAAAGGAGCTTATCATCATAGAGGGAGCCGCAGAGGGTATCAGAAAAGCCAGAGAAACGGAGGGAGCGTAAGAAAACGCGACCTCCGTTTCTTTAGCCGCTTTCATCG
>CAJTTI010000037.1 GCA_910579225.1 uncultured Lachnospiraceae bacterium
GTAGAGCACTCGGCTGTTAACCGAGTTGTTGTAGGTTCGAGCCCTACTCGGGGAGCTTTTAGCATATATACGGCGCAGTAGCCAAGCGGTAAGGCGTGGGTCTGCAACTCCTTGCTCACCGCCTTCCAAAAGTTAAAAAAATTAAATATGGCGCAGTAGCCAAGTGGTAAGGCACCGGTCTGCAACACCGTTATTCACCGGTTCAAATCCGGTCTGCGCCTCTTCGGAGACCTCGAAAAATATTGATTTTTCGGGGTTTTTCCTTTGTCCTGATTTTTGACATGACACTTTTACACCCTTGCCTCTGGTCAGTTCTTTCCTTATTTTCATTAAATTTTCAAAATTTTGATGCTCCGTTTAAAACCGTTTAAAATCGAATAAAATTGGTTCATAAGGTGGTCATAAAGTGGTTATAAGGTGGTCGCCAAATGTAAAACCTAATCATTTAACATGTCTACCAGATTATGTTTCCCGTCTTCATCTGTATGTAGATAAGTCTTTACGACGACCTTATAATCATCCCCTAACAGCTCTGCGACAGCTTTGATTTCCTGGTGACTTGAGGTTTTACTCAGAAGCCGTGTCGCAAAAGTATGGCGCATGGCATGAGTGCCATAATGCTTTTCGCCAATCCTTTTCAAAATGCGATCAAGGGAAAGCTGGATATTCCTCTTGGTAGGGATATTCCCTGTTTTCGTACTTATGATAAAATCGCTTCGGATTTTGTTCGGCTCATAAGTATTGAGCATGAGCTCCAGACACATTTCAGCTTCCCGATTTAGCGGAACTATGCGGTTGCTGCGGGGATACTTGGGTGGTGTTATCATTTGTGTGGATCTGGTTTGTGCATTTTCTTCCCTGTTTTTGACGATACTTACAGTTTCGGAGATATGGACCCTTTTCCGCCCGTCTTCGCCTGCCAGGATTCCGTTTTTTGAGAGAGCAAGCAGTTCGCCTTCCCTGAGTCCTGTATTCAGGGCGAAAACCAGCGCTGGCCCATAACGGTATGCGAGAGTGCCGTCAGGATTATATCCCAGAGCGACTTCCTTAAACCGTTCAAGACATTCTAACGGAAGTATCTGTATCTCCTTGGTTTTTTTGCCTACAGCAGTTTCGTCAGGAAGTTCCACTGTAGCAAAAGGATTATAGGATTCAGGAAAATCTTTTTCTTCTTTTCCATGTTTGATCATGGAATGTAAGAAAAGATAAACCTTATTGATTGTTGAGAGGCTATAATTCGGCTGCAGTTCATCCAGCAGATTTTGAATATCCCTGGATTTCAAATTGCACATCAGTACCTGCGCAATCGGATGCTTTTCAATATGGCACTCAAAAGTCCGTTCAATCCGATCATAGGTAGTCTGTTTCAGCTTTTTACGCAGGACCTGCTGACTTTTGTAAAAAAGAAATTTTTTAGAATATTCAGCAACGGTCAGTTTTGTGTTTACGGCTTCTCCGGACAGAACCATAAATCTGTATTCATCCAGTTTAGCTTTGGCCTCTGCCTTTGTCTTACCTGAAAATTCTTTCGTTGTCACTCCTTTCTTTGTGTAGCGTGCGATCCATTTCCCTTTGCTGTTTTTAAAAATTGTGCCGTCTCCTTTACTTCGACGGCTTTTTGTGGTGGTCTGATTCGACATAGACTTTGCTCCTTTCTACGAAAAGAACTATTTCTATTGCGAAAAAGCCAGTGTTATCGCATCCTCATTATATTATAGAAATGCATAGGTGACAACGAAATTCTGACTTTAGAAGAATAGTTCTTTTCCCACGTTATCTGATAAAAACTCCTGTATTGCTGTTTTGGAAGTAAAATAGTCCCGTCCGATTTTGGTTACAGGTAACAATCTGCTCTGCAGCATTTCTCTGGTTTTTGTTTTTCCAACTCCAAGCATAGAGGAAATTTCTTCTACGGAGTATTTGCGGAAATCCCCATAACTGTCTAATTCTTTCTTTTTCGTATCCATAATAAAAACCTCATTTGATAAAAAGTATACGAGTATCATTACACATACCTTCCACCACCGTTTCCTGCGCCCTTCCTGGCCGCGTTGACTGGCTGCACTGTGTGCGATTTCATCCGGGCCGGGCATACCCTGTGCAGGAACCCGGCCATCAGAACCCATATACATGATGGCGTATGCTCTTCAGTTTTCAAGGAGCGGGAAACCTCATCCGGATGTCCGGAGAAGGTTTTATACAGAAATATCCCATGAGTTGGAAAATACTTGAAAAAAATTTTGGTAAGGACAAAATAATAGATATAGTATAATAAAGTTGACATGATACAAGATATTGTGCTAAGATAAATTCGTAATTGATTTTTGTGCGAGACCTGTTATGGGGAACGGGGAGAGGCAGGACATAACCGATATGTCTGCCGGCTTTTCGTAAACCGCAGGTTCCGGTGCTGCCCTGTGAGGCAGAAACCGGGATGCATACGCTGTTTATGATTGTATTTTGTGTCAGGAGCTGTCCGGGCATCAGGAAGAACAGAGGATTTTTCCGATGCGGCATGGCAGTCTTTTGGCACTTTTTTGTTTTCCGACAGAGATGCCGGAGACAGGAAATTGATTTGTGGGAGAGCCACACGCAGTAAGGAATGGAAGCCTGTATGGAACCATTCCTTTTTTTGTGCCGTAAACATACCAGAAATGCCCGGATGGGCTTTGCCCGCATAAGCGGCTGGATAAAAATCATCCGTGAAACGGAGAGAAAAGAAAGGTGGAAAGAAACATGAGTGGAACAAAGGTCTTTGAAGACAGCTATTGCGGCGTCTTCACAAAGCAGGATGAATTTCTGAAGTGCCTTGAGAGCATCGGAAGGAATTCCTTCTGGGAACGGAAGAAATCCAAAAACCTGCGTCTGGTGCCCATCACTGATGACAGCAGGGTAGCAGAGGAGCTTCGGGAGAAGTATGCCGAGGAAGGACTGGATGAGGGAATCATCACAGACACCATTCTGAATACAGGGCTTCTCCTGAAAGTAAGGAACCAGTATTATCCGGTGAGGTGCTGTGCGATTAAAAGCATCCTTGACCGGGCAGGCATTTCCGGGGCCGGGCTTCGCAGGGTGGAAAAAAACGTCTATGCGCGTATCCTGAACGACTGCCTGAAGGTGGCGAAGGGAGAAGCGCTCCTGCGCATTTCGGAAGGAAAGGTGAGCGCCGTACTGGGCGGAGACTGCCATGACTATGCAGTGCTGAACATGGAGCAGATCTTCATGCATTCCGTGGAATATTTTAATACGGAATTTAAGGGCTGCACCTGGCTGGGAGGATTTTATGAGCATGATATGGCATCTGCCTTATGGGAGCTGTCCGGGGAGGATAAGCTTCTGGAGGCGTACCAGGAGGAACTGCGCCTGCATGGGAAGGAACCGGAGGAAATGAAGCCCGCAGTGCGGATCACGACCTCGGATACCGGATCAGGCGGGGCGAACATCTATCCCATGCTCATCTCCGGAAACGGGAACACAACCATCAACCTGGGGAGCCCGCTGCGGCTCAGCCACAGGAACGGAACGCGCATCAGCGACTTTGACGAACAGCTGGAGATGCTTTATGGAAAGTACCAGCTGGCGGCCGGGAACCTGGTAAAGCTGCTTTCGACGGAAATCTTCAATCCGGTCAACTGCATGAAAGGCGTTATGGACAGACTGGGGATTGCAAGGAAATACGAGGCGGAGGCTGTAGAGCTGTTCAGGGCCCAGTACGGGGAAGATCCCTGCACGGCCCATGAGATTTATTTCGGCATCTCCGAGGTGTTGTACATGCTGGCCTGTGAAGGAGAGGAAGGAAGCAGGATTGCCAGGATGGAGGAGAACATAGCAAGGGCTTTATCCATCCACTGGACAGACTATGACATTCCGGGGGAATACAAATGGTGAGAGAGACAGTGGAGATTACAGGAGAGGTTATCCAGGATGAAGAAGCCGGGGTCCCGGTGCGCTACTACCATCTGGAACGGGGTAAGTTTGACTGCGTGCAGAGCTGTCAGGGAGACCTGGTCGTCATCTGTAATGCACTGGCAGACTATGCCGGGCTCCTGTCCGAATACCTGGAGGAGGAAGGCGGGCAGATGGATGCCTGCGGACGGATCCAGTATGAGCTGCATATCGAACGCTGTTTGAAGATCCAGAAGCTCATATCGGAGCAGATCGGGTATGACCGGGAAGCAGCGATTGAAAAATGCAGGAAGAAAAACCACAGGAAAGAGGAAGATGTGGGGGAGGATGCCGTGGTCCTGGCAGCCAGGCGGAAGCGCAATGCTGCTAAGAAAGCGGCACAGGAACAGAATAACAGTTAAATACAGCAGGCAGGATGGAGAAGGAACAGCCCTTCTCTTTTTTCTGCCGGGAAAGGAGCACTTATGGGTTTGAACTTAAATTATGAGGCGGCGGTACTGGTAGATACGGAAAATTTAAGCCGGGAGGACTGGCTTTCCTGGCGCCGCAGAGGGATCGGCGGGAGTGACGCTGCCGCAGTCATGGGATTGTCGCCCTTCTGTACGAAGCGTGACCTGTACTATGACAAACGGGACATCCGGCCGGTCGTGGATGAGGAAGAGGGCAACTGGGTGGCAAAGGAAGTCGGCCACCGCCTGGAAGAGCTGGTAGCGGAGATCTTCGGCCGGAAGACCGGGTTTAAGGTTTACGCTGTCCGGAAGATGTTCCAGCATCCGCTCTATCCGTTCATGCTGGCAGATGTGGATTATCTCATTGAGTTTGCTGACGGGACAACAGGCATCCTGGAATGTAAGACCACCAACTATAACTGCCAGAACAAGTGGAGCAATGATTCCCTCCCTGTTAATTATGAATATCAGGTGCGGCACTACATGGCAGTCCTGAATCTGGACAGGGCAATGATTGCCTGCCTGTACGGGAACAACGAAACTGAGTTTTTCATCCGCTGTGTGGAGCGTGACCTTGACATTGAGGAGGACCTGATTGCAGAAGAGGAATATTTCTGGAAAGAGAACGTGGAAAAAGCCGTAGAGCCCCCTTATACGGAGAAACCGGACCTGGTACTGGAGAGCATCCGCAGGCACTGCGGCCCCGCTGAAAAGGATGCGGATCAGGTAAAGCTTGACCGGAAGCATATCCTCAGCCTGGAAAGGTATCTTCAGCTGAAGGAGGAAAAGGCGCAGCATGAAGGGGAGGCCAAAAAGCTGGACGGCCTGATGAAGGAAGCCTTTGCGGGGATCGTGGAGGAGATGGGGGTAAGCTGTTCAGGCGTCTTAAAGGACGGGCCGGTAGAATACCTTGTCTCCTATAACCCGGTTTACCGCACAGGCATAGACAAAAAGGGACTGGAGCGCTTAAAGGTGCAGTACCCGGATATCTATGATGACTATGTAAATACGACGGAGAGCAGGCGCTTTTCCGTAAAGAAGAAAGGAGCAGCATGATAAAGAAAAATGAACTGGTATATATCTGTTCCCCGCTGTCTGCGCCCACAGAACAGCAGATGCGGGAGAACATGAAGAAAGCATCCGAGTATGCAAAGCTTGTAGTCCGGCAGTTCCATTGCCGGGCCATTGCGCCCCACAGCTTCCTTCCGGCGTATCTGGATGACCGGATCCCGGAGGAAAGGGAAGCCTGCCTTGCATTCGGCATATCCGTGCTGAAGCTGTGCAGGGCGGTGATCGTCTGCGGGAACCGCATCAGCAGCGGGATGGAAGGAGAGATAAGGACAGCACGGGAATGCAGTATCCCGGTATACAGTCTCTGGGAACGCCCGGACGGGATTGCCCTGGCAAGGACAGAGGAAAGGAGGAGGACAGATGAGATGCAGATTTGTGAGGAAAATATTCTGCAACAAAGATAACGGATACTGTGTCTTTGTATTCCATACGATGGAGGAGATCCCAAAGGAGGCAAAGGATCCGCATTATACGGGGACAGGCGCAGAGTTCACCGCAAAGGGGGACAGCCTGCCCGACACGGATGCGGTAGAAGCCGACCTGCAGGGAAGATGGATCAAGGGGAAATACGGGCTCCAGTTCCAGACAGACAGCTGGCAGGAGATCCGGCCCCAGACAAAGGAAGGGATACAGGCCTATCTGTCTTCCGGGATGGTAAAAGGGATCGGGCCGCAGACCGCAAAGCTGATCGTGGAGCGTTTCGGTACAAGGACCTTCGACATCATGGAGCAGTATCCGGACAGCCTTCTGGAGATCCGGGGGATCACGCAGAAAAAGCTGGATGCCATCATGGACTCCTATCAGGAAAGCCGGACAGTCCGTGACCTTGCGGCACATCTGGCGCCTTTTGATGTTACCCGACAACCTGCTCCGCGCAGCGGCAAAGTTCCTGCTGGATGCGGCACTGGGACAGGCAGGCTGAGGAGACAGTAAAAAAACAATGGACGGCACACGTTACGGGCTGTCCTTATGTTAAAGAGGAGCAGTCCGGTGTAAAAGCTGGACTGCAGAAAGGAGGAGAGGCTTGTATCAGGATTTACCATTTACCATCCGGGAGGTGGCCGGGATTCTGAACCTCCATGTGAGGCATAAGAATGCGGCGAGTCTGGATGTGGACTGCCCTTTCTGCGGAGAACACAAGGGTAAGCTGAACCTGAATCTGACAAAGAACGTATTCAAATGCAACCGGTGCGGGGAAAGCGGCGGCATGCTTTCCCTGTACGGAAAGATCTATGGCGTCGATAACGGCACGGCCTGTAAAGAGATCAAGGAAGCGCTGGGACGGAATGAAAAAGCACCGGAATACCGGGTAAGGCAGGTGAAGATACCGCCAAAAGAATCGGAGATACCCAATGTCCCGCAGGCGGCGGATGAAGTAAAGGACAAAACCTATGCGATGCTGCTCTCCATGCTGCCGTTAGCCAGGCCCCATGAAGAAAATCTTCTGAAAAGAGGGTTTACCATGGAGCAGATAGAGGATAACGGCTACAGGAGCACGCCGGTCTTCGGTTTCCGGAAGCTGACGGAGCGCCTGCTGGAAAGCGGGTGCACGGTGGAAGGCGTTCCGGGTTTCTATCAGGAGAAGGATGGTGGGTGGAGCGTACATTTTTATCCAAAGTCTTCGGGCTTTATGGTGCCTGTGCGGAACCTGGACGGCCTGATCGTTGGCATCCAGATCCGTCTGGACCATCCCCGTGACGGCAGGAAGTATATGTGGCTCTCCAGTACCAACTATCCCATGGGGACCTCTTCGGGCAGCCCTACCCATCTGGCAGGAAAGCCGGGGGACGGGACAGTCTTTATCACGGAAGGGCCTCTGAAGGGGGACCTTGCCCACGCATTATCCGGCAGGACCTTCGGCTGCATCCCAGGGGCCAACCAGTATGCGAACCTTCCCCCGTTTCTCCAGAAGATGAAACTTCTGGGCACGGAATTCGTGTATGAGGCCTACGATATGGACAAGCTGCTGAAGCCTGTCTGCAGGGGCGACTACAACGAGAAATGCAGGTACTGCGAAACTTACCGGAAAAGCTGGAAGCAGGAGCGCATCCCATGCGAAAAGAAGGGCATCAAACGGCAGAATATCCAGAGGGGCGGCCATAAGCTCGCAGAGATCTGCCAGGACCTTGGGATGCCCATGAAGATGCTGACCTGGGACTGCGACGTGGAAGGCGACTGGGCGGAGCATGTCAAAGGCGTGGATGATTACCTGTATGGGTTGGAACAGAAGAAAAAAGAGAGTTCATAAAAATATATGAGAACCGGAGTGGTCTTCCCGAAACGGGGTTCCACTCCCTTTTTTATGCAGACAATAAGTAAAATCTGCGGAATGTGTAAAAAGTTGTTGGCTTTTACTTAATCTGTGCGTATATAACAAGTGAAATACCCCGCAGCAAGCTACGGAGTATTCCACCCTCGCGGCAGTCGCCAAATATCCGCACAAGTGCGGCTGCTTGGCTCGTTGATCGCGGGAATAAAAGAAAAGGAGACGAGGAGTATGTACCAGAAAATGATGATACCCATAGACCATGGGAACCGCAATATGAAGACAGAGCAGTTCATCTTTACCTCCGGCCTGGTGGAGAGTGACAGCAGGCCTGCGCTGGGGGAATACCTGTATTATGATGGGCGCTATTATGCATTGACAGAGCAGAGGATCCCTTACATGAGGGATAAGACGGCAGATGACCGGTTCTTTATCCTTACGCTGTTCGGGATCGCCATGGAAGCGGAAAGGCAGGCGTTCTGTAAAGAAGATACCATCCTTCAGGTGTCGCTTCCCGTTGGCCTGCCCCCAAAACATTATGGAGCGCTGTATCAGAAATTCCAGAAATATTTCAGCGGACGGGGCCGGCAGAGCTTTACATACAAAGGGAAGGCTTATACCATAGAGATAGAACAGGTATCGGCGTTTCCCCAGGACTATGCGGCTGCCATGACCATTTATCCGAAGATATCGGAGTTTAACAAAGTGGTGACGGTGGATATCGGGGGCTTTACGCTGGATTATCTGCTGATCCGCAGCGGGAAACCGGATCTGTCTGCCTGCGATTCTCTGGAAAAGGGCGTGATCACGCTGTATAATAAGATGATCTCCCGCATCAATTCCGAGCATGATATCCTGCTGGAGGACAGTGATGTGGACCGGATCATCCGGGAGGAGAAAACGGATTACGGCGCACAGATCCAGAAAACAGTCCGGGAAATGACCAGGACCTATGTGGACGACCTGCTGGGGACGCTCAGGGAACGTGGGATCGACCTGAAGACAGGCTGTGTGGTGTTTATCGGAGGAGGCGCCCTTCTGCTCCGGGAATATCTGGAGCATTCCGAGAAGATCGGACGCTGTGTGTTCATAGAAGATATCCAGGCCAATGCAAAAGGCTATGGGCTCCTTTACCAGATCCAGAGGAAAGGCAGGTAACTGCCATGGGGAAGAAAAATGCTTTTGTAACGACCATAGGGTTCAATAAAAATGATCCAAACCATGTGGCGGTAGCAGAGCTGTTAAACAGCATGAAACGGGGGAAGGCCCAGTATATCGTCAATGCGGTGCTGGCATGGCAGAACGGGGGAAATCCGGGGGAGGCTGGCTCTGTAGGGCTGCCTCTCGATTATGAAAAAATCCGGCGATTTGTGCTGCAGGTGCTGGATGAGCGTGAGCGGCAGGGGAACCACCATGAAGCGCACATGGAAAATCAGATGGAACAGGAAACGGAAGAGATGCCGGGAGGGATGGAGCTTGAACTGGACGAAGGTGCCATGGCGGGGATCCTGTCCTCCCTGGAGGCGTTTAAGAGATGAAGGGAACATAAAAGGGGAGCATACAGGAGGATTACTGTCCTGTCTCCCCTTTTCCCAGCAGTTCGTCCGTGGATATATGGAAATATTCGGCAAGGATTGCCACCTCGTAGTCCGGAACGAAACGGCTGCCCTGTTCGATGCGCAGGATGGTCAGGTCGCTGCACTCCATGCCCAGGAGCTGGAGCCGGCCTGCAAGGGCGGCCTGGGAGAGCCCCTGACTGGTGCGGAGCTGCTTTATCTTTGGGCCTATGATGTTTTTGGAAGTACCGTTCCAGTAGATTTTCATAGACACCCCCTTCTAAAGATGAAGTATGTAAAATTTGCAATGAAATAATGGTGGAATCGGGGAATACTGGATATAAAAAGTGAGATAGGAGATGCATGGCATGAATGATGTATGGATGAAGATAGCACAGTTTTTAGGAACTTTGAACGGGGAAAATGTAAAAAGGAAAAGCTATGTGTGCACCCCGGAGTATGAAGCGGCTCTGGAGGAATGGAAGGAAACGGAGCAGGAATGGGGGATATTTCTGGAAACTCTGCCCGCAGACGAACAGGAAAAGGTGGAGGAAATGAAAGAGCGCCTGGAGGATTTTGCGTCTGCCCAGGAGAAACGAGCTTACATTCAGGGCTATGTGGATTGTGTGCAGGCACTGTACCACCTAAGGCTTCTGAAGGAGAATGAAGGATTGAAATGGGCAGAGAAGATGGATTTGCGCTAAGAAGGAGATGCCCTTGTCTGTCGTATGTGATAAAATCCGTACCGCTTTCTTTGTCTTGTATTCCTCTCTGAGAAGAAATATAATAGGGCGAAAGGGCAAAACCCTGCAAAAAGAAAAACGAAAGAGAGTGGATTTCATGGCCAATATCCTGGTTGTTGAAGATGAGAAGAAGATGCAGGAAATTATTGTGGAATATATGCAGCGCGGCGGACATACCTGTTTTACGGCGGACGATGGAATGGACGCGATCATGGTATTGAAGAATCACCCTATGGATTTGATGATACTGGATATTATGATTCCCCATCTCGACGGGTTTTCCGTCTGCAGGATGGCAAGGGAAATGAGCAGTCTCCCGATTATTATGCTGACGGCCAAAAGCAATGAGGACGATAAATTGAAAGGCTATGACCTTGGCGCAGATGATTACATGACAAAGCCCTTCAGTCCGAAGGTGCTGCTGGCAAAAACAAACGCCTTACTGCGCCGTTCCTTAGTTCTTCCGGCAGATACCATAAACACCGCAAACGCTGTCTGCGGGGGAAATATTTCCATCCTTCCGTCTGCCCATAAGGTTTTTCTGGAGGAGCAGGAGATTACCCTGACTTACAAGGAATATGAACTGCTTTATTTCCTTATGTCAAACCCGGGACAGATTTTCAGCCGGGAACAGCTGTTGAATCGGATATGGGGATATGATTTTGAGGGAACCACCAGAACCGTAGATACGCATATTAAAACCCTCCGGCAAAAACTGGGCGGGGAGGGCAGACATATCGTTACGCTTATCCGGTCCGGATACAAATTTGAGGTGACAGCATGAAAATAAGCGGCCATATGAACCTATTTACCATCCGGAAAAAAATAGTGATGGCTTCCAAAGTGATGGGTGCCATTTTGGTGTTGTCTTATGTGTTTTCTGCCAGGCTGCCGTTAAACGAAGATGCTTCCTTTATGATCTGGCTGATATTTGTTGCCGTCTTAATCTGCATGATTGACCTGTGGATGGCCCGGTTTATTTCAAAGCCGGTGTCTGAACTGAATGAAGCCGCCGGCCGGATGGCAGATTTAGACTTCTCACATCTTTGTGAGGTAACAGGGCGTGATGAGTTTGGGGAGCTTTCCCATAGTCTGAACGTTATGGCCGGGAACCTTCAGAAGGCATTTGTGGAGCTGGAACAGGCAAACAGGAAGCTGGAACTGGATGTGGAGCAGAAAAAACGCCTGCTGGCTGAGCGCAAAGAACTGGTGGATAACCTTTCCCATGAAATGAAAACGCCCCTGGGGGTCATCCGGGCCTATGCCGAAGGGCTGCAGGATGAAACAGATGAAAGAAAAAGGCAGGATTATTACCAGGTCATCATGGCAGAAACAGAACGTATGGGCAGTCTGATCATGACACTGCTTGACTTGTCTGCACTGGAAAATGGGGTCACAGAGCTTACCCCGGAGCGCTTCGACTTTGTGGAATTTCTGGAGACCGTAGCCGGGCGTCTGCTGATGGATATCCCGGATGCTGATTTTGAGCTTCAGTATGAACTGCCCAGGCTGCCTGTTTATGTCCATACAGATAAGGGCAGAATGGAGCAGGTGCTGAACAATCTGATCGTCAATGCAAAGCGGAATGTCCGGCCGGGCGGCGTGTTGAAACTCTCGCTCACAGAACGGGATGGTGTTCTGGACTTTTCCGTCTATAATCAGGGGCATCACATCCCGGAGGAAAACCTTTCAAAAATCTGGACGAAATTTTACCGCGATCAACATACAAAATACAGCGGTTCTGGACTGGGGCTTGCAATCGTGGCGCAGATCCTTTCCATGCAGCATTTAACATACGGCGCAGCAAACCGTCCGGACGGAGTGGAATTCTATTTTTCCATTCCGATTGTAAAATAAAAATCAATTCACGGGGAAGGCTTTGGTTACTGAAAAGGAATCGAGGCTTTTTCTTTTTGTAATGAAAAGATTTCACATCAATTTCACACCGATTTCACATGGACTTCAACGCGCTTTTTTATTGTTATCCCATCAGGAGGAAAAAATTTTCCTCAAAAAGGAGGTGACGGATATGTTCTCAGGATTGGAATGGTACTGGTGGCTTGTGATCGTGGTGGTTCTCATCGTCTCTGTTCCGTTCAAAGTAAAATTTATGAAATGGTGGAGCAGGCGCCAGCAGGAGCAGAAGAAGGGGCAGCGTGGAAAGTGGGGTGATGACGAATGATCGAGGTAAAGAACCTGACATTCTCCTACAGCAAAGACAAGCAGGCCCTTCACGGCCTGGACTTCACTGTGGGAGACGGAGAAATTTTTGGCTTCCTGGGGCCCAACGGCTCCGGAAAGTCCACAACGCAGAAGATACTCACCGGGATTTTGAAGGGGCATGGAGGGAATGTCTCCCTGTTCGGGCAGGACATCTCCGCCGCCCACGGGCAGGAATTTTTTCAGAAGATTGGCGTCCTCTTCGAGTTTCCCTATCTGTACGCCAATCTGAGCGCCGTGGATAATCTGAACTATTTTGCCTCGTTCTATCCAAAGGAGCAGCGGCGGGATGTGGGGGAGCTGCTTAACATGCTGGAGTTTAAGCCAGACTTTCTGAAAAAGCCGGTGTCCTCTTACTCCAAGGGAATGCGCCAGAGGGTAAGTATGGCACGGGCGCTGGTGAGCAATCCCCGGCTGCTGTTCCTGGACGAACCCACCAGCGGCCTTGACCCCTCCGGAGCGGTGCTGTTCCGCAAAATCATCGAGCAGGAGCGCAAAAAGGGGACCACGGTCTTTGTCACTACCCACAATATGGTGGACGCTGACCTCCTGTGCGACCGGGTGGCATTCATCTCTAACGGGAACCTGGTGGCTCTGGACACGCCCAGGCGTCTGAAGGAGAAAAACAGCAATCACCGGGTGGTCATCGACTACCTGTACCAGGGACAGCGGGAGACGAAAACCATTGAGGCTCCAGAGCTGGAGGCGGGCATCCCTTTTGCCCATGATGAGATCATCAGCATCCACTCCCAGGAACCGACGCTGGAGGATATGTTCATACAATACACGGGAAGGGGGCTGTCCTGATGGGAAAAGGTTTTTGCGCTCTGTTCAAAAAGGACTGCCGGATGCTGGCATCGGGAAAATTCTTCCTGATGGCGATCGGCTTTCTTGTCCTCTATACGGTCTATGTGAACCTGGGCTATATCCGCTTTATGCAGATGGAGCCCTACAATGTATATCTTTATGACCCGGCGGAAACACAAGTCTTGAAATCCTCCCTGGTGCAGGCCGTTCCCTCCATGGAGGCTATGGATGCCGCCCTGCTCTCCGATGCCAACGGCGTGGGGCTGGACGCCAGCGCCGGGGATGTGCGGGTGGTGATTTACAAAGGGGCGGAACGCATTGACAACCACCGGGCGGACTATGCCCTGTCCCTGCTGGAAGCCTCGGCCAGCCGCGCTCCGGAGGTGCTTGGCACAAACACGCCGGAACAGAAAGCCAGGAAAGAGATCACCTGCGAGCTGTTGTTTTTTGAACTGGCCGCTGTGGGATTTTTGGGAATTGCCGCCGTGCTGTTCAGGGAAAAGGGCATGGGGGTGATACGCGTCCACGCTATCCTCCCATTGCGCAAAGACCTGTTCCTGCTGTCCAAGCTGGCGGTGTTCCTGCTCTCCGATCTGGTCTTTGCGGCGCTGCTCACCTTGCTGAATGTGGGATTTTCGGACGGGGCGGTGTTGCTGCCTGCAGTTCTGCTCCAGACGGCCATCCTGTCGTTGATGATGGCCCTGGTGGGTTTGCTCTGCGCCCTGCTGCTGAAGGACTTCCGGCAATTTACACTGGCTTATCTGGTAATTGCCATTTTTGCTGCGACACCTGTATTTTTGTCCGCCAATACATCGGTCAAGTTTGAATGGATTCATTATCATCCGTTCTATCATGTCTACATGGGGCTGAAAAACGCCTATTTTGGAACGTCTATTTCGCCAGTCTATTATGCCGGTGCTGTCGGTACGATCGTGCTGCTGTTGCAGGCGGTGCGGCTTGCGTTTTATTGGGAGATCGGAAAGGAGGGGTGAGGCATGAAAGGATTAAAATATCAGATGAAAAGCGTTCTGCGGGATAAATTCTGCCTGATGACCTTCCTGCTCCCTATTCTGGTGGCTGTGGCTTTGCATTTCATGGGTTCCATTGATATGTCCAGCCTGGGGGAACTGCATTTTGGGGTGCTGGAAAACGAGTTGTCCCCGCAGACGGTCACATGGCTGGAGCGGTATGGGCCGGTAACGGCTTATGGAACACAGGAAGAACTGACCGCCGCCATCAACGAGCCGTCTACCAATGTGATCGGCGTGAGGGCGGATGGTGACAGCCTCAAAACCGCGATCAGCGGGGACGAGCTGGATATTTTCCGGCAGGCGGCGGCGACCCTGCCCACCCTCTATGAGAGGCGGGAAGCGGCGGGTCAGGCAGAAATCCAGACATTGGAGCGCCCGGACATCATGGAAAGTCTGCAAGGCATCTTTATCCCTGCTGTGCTGATTGGCGCTATGTTTATGGGCTGTACATTCAACGCTATGAACATCATTTCCGAAAAAGAGGATGGTGTGGCCTTTGTCAACGAAATCCTGCCGCAGACGTCCAGCCAGTACATTTTGCAGAAGGTGGTGGTGGGATTCCTCTTTGGAAGCCTGTCCTCCATTGTGACTGCGTGTATCTGTTTCCGATTGTCCCTGCAGAATTTCGGGCTGATGCTGGCATTGATCGTGCTGTCATCCTTTGTGGCAGCGTTGATTGGTCTGTTTATCGGCAGGTTCTCCGAGGGACTGATGATTGGAGTGGTCTATATCAAGATTGTCATGCTACTGTTTTTGGCCGTCCCTCTTGTGTGTGCTCTGATTGGGGTAAGCGGACCACTGGCGGTTATCTGCAGCATCGTTCCATCCCGGCCGGCCTTTGAGGGCATCATGGCCCTGTCCGCCGGGAGTATGGGGACGGCGATAAAGGATGTCGGTATCCTTGCGATTCACTGCATCGCATGGTTTGCGCTGTATGTTTTACTTTCCACTCAACGTAAAAAGCAATCGACTTGACGATCTGAAAGAATCAGGGATTGTCAGTTTTTGTGGCGGCAGGAGATCAAACAGTCATTAAATTGTCACTTTTGTCTGGTAAAATATAAGTTACAGGAAGTCCGCTTGTCTGCAAGGGCGGACTTCCTGGGCATATCAGCTGTTTTACAGCAGGTGATATCAATGAAAAAGGTAAAGAAGAGAGGACTGGAGACTGACATGGTTGATCTGTATTATATTGAGGATGATCCGGGTATTGCATGGATTGTAAAGGAATATCTGGAACAGAAGAACTTTAAGGTAACGATCTGTGAAACGCTTGCACAGGCAGGGCAGGCGTTAAAGGAGCATGTCCCAACCCTTGTTTTGCTGGACTGGAACATGCCGGATGGACACGGGGACGGTTTATGTCGGTGGATCCGCAGGGACTGGAAAGAGCTGCCCATTATTTTTCTGACTGTCCGGGGAGACTGCGCGGATATTGTTTCGGGCTTTGGGAATGGTGCGGATGATTATATTGTGAAGCCTTTTGAACTGGAGGTGTTGTATTCGCGGATCCTGGCGATACTGCGCAGAACCGGCAACGTGGCTAAGCAGTATCTTTCCTGTGACGGGATCCGGATGGATTTAAACCGCCACACGGTTTTCTATGGTTCGGAGGAAATTCCTTTAAGCGAGGCGGAATACCAGCTGCTTTTGTGTCTGATGCAGAATAAGGGAAAGACGGTTACCCGGGAAAAGATACTGGAGCAGGTATGGGATGCAAACGGAAATTATGTGAATGATAATACATTAACGGTCACCATGAAACGCCTGAGAGACAGGCTCCACCAACCGGAATGCCTGAAAACTGTCAGAAGTGTAGGCTACCGTATGGAGGAAACCCTATGAGCGGGCGGAAAAATATACTGGTCACCTTTGGATTCGTCCTGTCTGTTGGCCTGGTTGCTGCGGCTGTTTCTGTCCTGGTTACTTCTTACCATTACAGCCGGCTTCAGTTTGAACTGCTGAATGTGATCTGCGGAGAAGTGGTGGAAGAGGAGCCGGAAACAAAAATTATCATTTCCGCGGCATTAAAGGAATACACGGGGGGAAACCCTGACGGTGTGGCGGAGGAAGATGTGCTGTCTGCATTGGGATACCGCATCTCTGATTTTTCAGGCGCCACCTCCCAGCAGAATATTTTGTTTGCTGCAGCGAGTTTTCTGACAGGGATACTGCTGTTTATCGTTACCTTTCTGTATCGGAATAAAAGGGAAGCCATACGGATCCGGGCTCTGGCGGAGTATCTGGAACAGGTAAATACCGGCAAGGCTGCCATTTTGTCCGCTTCGGGGGAGGATGATTTTTCAAAACTGGAAGATGAGATCTATAAGACAGTGACATTTCTCTATCAGACGAAGGACAAGGCAATACAGGCAAAGAATGATTTTGCGGAAAACCTGTCCAATATTGCCCACCAGATCAAAACACCGATCACAGCCATTTCCCTTTCTGCCCAGATGATGAAGCAGAACATGGATCATAAACATCTGGAACAGGTAGAGAAACAGCTTTTACGGCTGACACATCTTGAAGATGCGCTGCTGCTCCTTTCCAGGATTGATGCCGGAACCTTACGCTTACAGAGGGATGAGGTAGATGTCTTTACGCTTCTTGTCCTTGCAGCGGATAACCTGCAGGAATTGTTTGTAAGTTCCCACACTGCCGTTGATATACCGGAGCAGGGGGAAATGCTGATCACTGCGGATCTGGACTGGACCATGGAAGCGGTCATGAATCTGATGAAAAACTGTATGGAGCATAATCCCGGAGGAACAATCCACTGTTCTTATGCGCAGAATCCGCTCTATACAGAAATTCAGATCTGGGATGATGGGGAAGGGTTTGCAAAAGAAGACATCCCCCATATTTTTGAACGGTTTTACCGTGGGAAAAACGCATGCGAGGGCGGTATTGGGATCGGGTTAGCTCTGTCAAAGGAGATGATCGAACGCCAGAATGGAACCATACGGGCAAAAAATAAACCGGACGGGGGAGCTCTTTTTGAAATTCGCTTTTACAGTCACTGAGTTGTAACTTTCATTTGCTATACTGATATTGTAAAAGTTGATGCAAACAGATGAAAGGAGAAAACCCAAAATGGAAATTTTGAAATGTGAGGGAGTGAAGAAGGTATATGGCTCCGGTGGAAGTCGGGTGACAGCCCTTAACGGGATCGACCTGTCAGTGGACAAAGGAGAATTTGTAGCGATCATCGGGGCGTCCGGTTCCGGGAAATCCACCCTGCTGCATATTCTCGGCAGTGTGGATAAGCCCACAGAGGGAAAGGTGCTGATAGACGGGACCGATCTCTCCAAACTAAACCGGACAGAGGCAGCAATTTTCCGGCGCAGGAAAGTGGGGCTTGTCTATCAGTTTTATAATCTGATCCCAACACTTACGGTGCGGAAAAACATCCTCATGCCTCTTGCATTGGATAAGAAAAAGCCTAATCAGGAATATTTTGACAAGGTGGTAAATTCGCTTGGTATTGCGGATAGGCTTGACGCTTTACCAAACCAGTTATCCGGAGGCCAGCAGCAGAGGGTAGCGATCGCCCGTTCCCTGATCTACCGCCCGGCCCTGCTTCTGGCAGACGAGCCTACCGGGAACCTGGATCAAAAAAATTCCAAAGAGATTATCGACATGCTGAAACTTTCCAACCGCAATCTGGAGCAGACCATTTTACTGATCACCCATGACGAAAAGGTTGCTCTGGAAGCAGAGCGCATTATAACGGTGGAAGACGGCTGCATTATCAGTGATGAATGGCGGAGGTAATGGATATGTGGAAAGATTATTCAGCAGGTTTTCTGAAAAACAACCGCTCCTCCAGCCTGTCGGTCATAGTCGCTGCATTTATTTCCGCTTTGCTCTTATCCCTGTTGGGCGGGTTGTTTTATAATTTATGGAAATACGAGGTGGAACGGACCCTGTTGGAGGAAGGCGGCTGGCACAGCCGGATTTCCGGGGAATTTACGGAAAAGGACATAGAAGCCGTAAAAAATTTTGCACATGTGAAAGATGCTGTGGTAAATGAAAAAGAATCTGACAGTGCAGAGACGGCATTGGATATTTATTTTGATGATATGGGCTCCGTCTTTTCAGACACGCCCCGTATTGCGCAGCAGACAGGAGCCTCGCCGGAAAAAATCGTTTATAATTATGAACTTCTGGCAATGTACCTGGTCAGAGATGCCAGTGATACAGCGCCCAGACTGTTGTTTCCGATGTTTATCCTGATCACGCTTGCGGCCTCATTCTCACTGATCGTGATCATCCACAATTCCTTTGCGGTATCCATGAACGCGCGGATCCATCAGTTTGGTATTTTTTCCAGCATTGGGGCCACCCCAAAGCAGATCAGGACATGCCTTTTACAGGAAGCGGCGGCGCTTAGTGCTGTTCCCATACTGGCAGGGACTCTGATGGGCATTGCAGGCAGCATGGGCCTGATTCAGTTAAGCAATGTTCTGTTGGGAAGCGACATTCCAGGACGGCATAAATCAGTTTTTGGTTATCATCCGCTGGTACTGGCACTGACATTGCTTGTGATCGTACTTACCATATGGATCTCCGCATGGCTGCCAGCCAGAAAATTAAGTAAGCTGACGCCGCTTCAAGCGATCAGAAACACAGGCGAACTGCAGCTAAAGCGCCGGAAAAATTCACATTTCCTTTCGATGCTGTTTGGAGTGGAAGGGGAGCTGGCCGGCAATGCGTTAAAGGCGCAGAGAAAGGCCCTGCGGACGGCATCTTTATCCCTAATATCTGCATTTTTGGCGTTTGCGGTCATGCAGTGCTTCTTTGCCCTTTCCGGGATCAGCACAAGAGAGACCTATTTCGAACGGTACCAGGGAACGTGGGATGTGATGGTCACCGTGAAGGATGCGGATGTGGAAGCACTTGAAGAAACGGGCGAGATCCAGGGAATCGACGGGCTGCGAAGCGCCATTGTGTATCAGAAAGCAATGGCAAAACGGATGATTACTGAGGAAGAAATGAGCGAAGAGATGAAATCCTTCGGCGGATTTTCCCATGCACCCGGTAATTATGTGACACAGGCGGATGGCGGATGGCTGGTAAATGCCCCGGTCATCATACTGGATGACAACAGCTTTCTGGCTTACTGTGAACAGATTGGGATTACACCGCAGCTTCATGGGGCAGTCATATTAAACCAGATCCGGGATGTGACAAATCCTGATTTCAGGCATCCTGATCTTATGCCTTATATAAAGGAGGCGGGCGCAGGGGAAGACGCTGCAAGTATTTTGAGGCAGTCAGGGAATGAACAGGAGACGGCGGAGATACCAGTCCTGGCTTATACCGAAAAAGTCCCTGTTTTACGGGAGGAATACGCAACGCTTGATTATTATGAGCTGGTGCATTTTATCCCGGTGTCCTTATGGAAAGAGATCAAAGGACAGATCGGCGGCGTGGAAGAAGACAGTTATATCTGCGCCCTGGGGAAAGAAAATGCGTCATTGGAAGAACTGAACATGCTTCAGGATGAACTTGGCCGGATCCTCAGTGGGAAATATACCATAGGATCTGAAAACCGCATTCAGGAATATGAAACAAATGATAAGCAGATACAGGGAATGATGGCGATATTTGGAGGCTTTTGTATCCTGCTTGCGATTATCGGCATCGGCAATGTATTTTCCAACACGTTGGGATTTGTGCGTCAGAGGAAAAGGGAATTTGCAAGATATATGTCGATTGGAATGACTCCGAAGGAGCTTAGGAAAATGTTCTGCACGGAAGCGCTGGTGATAGCCGGAAAACCAATTTTAATCAGCCTTCCCCTTGTAATCATTGCAGTAGCGTATATGCTGAAGGCCAGCTATCTTGAAGCGGGGGAATTTATGGCAGAAGCACCATGGCTCCCCATTTCCCTGTTCATGCTGGCTATCCTGGGCTGTGTAGCACTGGCATATTATCTTGCGTGGCGGAATGTACGCAAAATCAGTTTGGCAGAGGTTCTCAGAGATGATACAATGATGTAAAATGCGATGAAATATTATAAAGAAAAAGGAATGGATAGTTATAGCTTCAGCAATCAAGGAAACCTGTCAGCCCAGCGGCGGTCTCGCTGCCGCTGGGCTGACAGGTTGTGATGGATTTACTCGCTCGCCGGGACCACATAATGTTCCTGTACTGCGGCAGGAAGCTCGTCATACTGTACCTCGCTCCAATCCAGGACGCCACGGACCGGCATGACAGTCAGACGGATAAAGGCCCCTTCCTTCAGTTCCCGGGAGGCTCCGAAGGTGATCTCCTTCTCGCTGCCCTTTTCATCATAGGCCGTCAGTGTGTAGGAATAGGGCAGGTTGCCTTTGAAACTGATGACACCCCCCTTGGTATCCACCTGTTCCACCCTGGTGTTGTCGATCTGAGAATAATACTCGGCACTGCCGGAGCCGGAGAGGAACCATGCACAAAAGCCAATCAATCCAATGAGTACAACGGCGGTGGCGCCTATGGCAATTTTCACTTGTTTCTTCATGTTATTTTACACTCCTTACCAGCCCTTTTTCGTAATCACTTGTTTGGGCTTTTTATTTGTTTTTTTGGATGCGCTCCTTTTTGCGGTCACTACAAAAATGGCAGAGACCAGCAGAGCAACCAATAGACTGAGCATACAGAGCAGCGGATTCCAATGAACCGCCTCATCATAGCTGCGGTATCCCACCAGTCCCATACTTGCAGTCACAGGATACAAATTCGCCAGGGTCATATTTCCTGCCGCGAACATCCCGCCGTAGCCGTAGACAAAGGCCACAACTGCCCCGATCAGATGCCCGTTGGGGATTCGGGCGGCGATGGCGATAATCGGCAGGACCGCGATATAGAGGAACAGGCAGCTGCATGTGATCTGCAGCCCGGCCTGCGGGATGGCCGGCACAGTTCCGCCGGGGAACCCCAAAAGGAAGGATGCGGACACGGTAAACACGGTGCTGGCAAACCCCAGAAACAGGGAGAGCAGACCGCAGACGGCCAGCTTGCCAAACAGCAGTGCAGGGAATGACACGGGTATCGTCAGAATGCTTTTCAGCGTATCATCCGTCCCTTCCCGGTTGATAATATATCCGGTGATCAGGGCAATGCACATGGGGAAGATCGTGGTGATATTTTCCTTCATCACCTGCTCCGCGAAATGGGAGAAGGTCCAGACGGTGCCGTCCAGAGCGGTGGTGGTGAAGACAGTGAGCAGGACGGCCAGCAGCATCAGCAGGACGCCCGCCCAGATCATGTGGTACCGTTTCAGCTTCCAGGCTTCCGTTTTTATCGTAACCAGCATTTCAATCGCCTCCTCTCTTTTTATATAGCCGGTCGATCAGCCAGATGGACAGCACCGACATCACGCCCAGAATCAAAACCGTCTGCGTGGTGGTGGGAACCAGATACTCCAGCCGACCCACGCTCTCCCTGACACCATGGCGGACCATATCTCCAGCGCACCAGATGTTTAAGAGGGGAAGCGGCATCATCCAGCAGAGGAACCTGGGCAGGACCTCATAACAGCTCTCGACGGTCAGGCTCAGGACGCTGTAAAAGACGCACAGCAGGATGGAGAAGATATAGGTCTTGCTGAAAAAGACCACCAGCACCACCAGGGGCAGGGTGCCCGCCGTGATGAAGAACCCCATCTCCACCGCCACCCACAGCTTATAGCCCAGCCCGCCCACCTCGGCGATCAGGCTTCCACAGAAGATGGTGATAACAGCCGAGGACAGGCTGAAGGTCAGCCCGAAGAGAAACAGGACGATGATCTTGGCGAAGATCATCTGGGTACTTGTTACCGGGATGGTCCGCAGGTTTTTGAAGGTGTCGTTGTCCCGCTCCATGAAGAACAGCATGGCGGCGATGACGCCGATGACGCAGGGCAGAAGCAGCTCTACCGCGTAGCCTATGACAAACTGGTAAAAGGCATCAAAGAGTTCGGCTTTTGTGTCGTATCGCTCCATCATGCGGGGGGTAAGCATCATCATAGCCAGTGGAGGAGGAAACAGGAACGCGGAAAGGATCACAAAGGGAATGAACTTTTTCCGCTTCAGCTTCGCCAGCTCGCAGGAGATCAGTTTAAGCAATCCCTTCACCCCCAGTCACCCGCTTGAAGTAGTCCTCCAGGCTCTCCTCCACGGTGGCGGCCTCCCATACCTCCAGACCGTGCTGCACAAAGGCGGAGACGATTTTCGCCACAGGGGTCGTGTTGGCATCCAGCCGCAGGGTATGGCCGTCCTGCACACGGAACTGGGTTTCGTGGAAAATGCCCCGCAAAATCTCCGCCGCCCGTTCCGTATCGGAAACCGCGAAACAAACATATTTGCTGCTTTTGGCCTCCAGGTCAGCAAAGCTCTCCTCCTCCAAAAGTACGCCGTGGTCGATGATACCGATGTCGTCCGCCAGCAGCGCCACCTCAGAGAGAATATGGCTGGAGATCAGGATGGTCTTGCCCCGCTCATCGCACAGCGCCCGGATAAAGGAGCGCACCTCCGCGATGCCAATAGGGTCCAGGCCGTTGATGGGCTCGTCCAGGATCAGCAGCTCCGGGTCGTGCATCACCGCCAGGGCAATGGCCAGCCGCTGTTTCATTCCCAGGGAGTATTGGGAGAAGAGCTTTTTGTCCCGGTAGGGCAGGCCCACCAGATCCAGGGCGCTTTGGATGGCGTTCTGGTTTTTCAGCCCCCGCAGGGCGGCGAAAATGCGCAGATTTTCTGTTCCTGTCAGATTGGGATAGAAACCGGGGGACTCGATGAGGCTGCCGATGCGGGGCAGCAGCTTCTTCTCGTTGCCCGGCAGGGGCTTTCCCCAGATTGCCACTTCCCCGGATGTGGGCTGGGTCAGGCCCAGCAGCATCTTCATGGTGGTGGTTTTTCCGGCTCCGTTCCGGCCCAGCAGACCGTAGATGCGGCCCTGTTTCACATGGATGTTCAGCTCCGCCACGCTTTTTTGTGTTCCGTACTGCTTGGTCAGTTGTTTCGTTTCAACTACTATTTCGCTCATGGCGCTTACCTCCTTTGTGAAAGCAGTATACAACGCCATCCTTGAGCGATTCTTGAGGGAACCTTGAGATAACCTTGAGATTGCGCCGGCAGCGTATACAATTTGAGGATTCCGCGTTATAATGAGTGCGGACGGGAGGTGTTCCTATGTTGGACAAAGAGATACTTGTCGTAGACGATGAAAAGGATTTGCGGATGATGATCCGATCCATTTTTGAGAGCGCCGGATATACGCAGATTACAACAGCGGTTTCGGGTGAGGAGGCACTGGCGCTGATCGCAAAAAAAATACCCGGCATTATCATTCTGGACGTGATGATGCCGGGCATGGACGGGTTTGAACTGCTCCAGGAGATCCGGGCGGTCAGCAAGGTCCCTGTCCTTATGCTCACCGCAAAGGGAGAAGCCGAGGACCGTTTCGCCGGGTTCGAGCTGGGTGCGGACGACTACCTGGTCAAGCCCTTTCTGCCCAGGGAATTGCTGCTGCGGGTTCAGGCTATTTTGAAACGGGCCTATCCGGAAAAGAATCGGATCGTTATGCTGGATGGGGCTGCAGTGGATCTGGACCGGGCGGAGGTTATTAAAGAAGGGCAGCGGATACCCCTGACTGCCAGGGAGTACAGCGTTTTTGAAAGGCTGGCGGAGAATGCGGGCCGGATTGTCACCATCGGCGTCCTGTGCCAGACACTGTGCGGGGACATCTGGCAGGGATATGAGACAACGCTGATGACCCATATCCGGCACCTGCGGGAGAAGATCGAGGAAAACCCGTCAAAACCTGTATCGCTCCTGACTGTGAAGGGTCTGGGGTATAAGCTGGTAGTAAAGGAGCTGGAGAAATGAAACCTGTGGAACGTTTCTTTCGGAAATACTTTTTATCTATGGCAGGCATCATTGTGTTGTTCCTGCTGCTCAATGTTATCCTGTTTTTCTCTATGCTGATCTGGGCCTGGCAGACTTCGACCTCGGAAACGCCAGACCTTTCTATAAACGAAATCTGTGACAACATCATAATGGACGGGGAAGGCCATTTTACAACGGCTGAGGGACTATCCGGGCTGCTGGAAGAAAATCATGCCTGGGCCATGATTCTGGATGATGCGGGAACCGTCATTTTTCAAAGAGGATTGCCGGAGGAGCTGCCACGGCGGTACACAACAACAGATGTTGCAAAATTTAGCCGGTGGTATTTGGAAGATTATCCGGTCTATGTGCGGGAGCATCCCCAGGGGCTGTTGGTAGTAGGCGGTGAAAAAGGCAGCCGGGCGAAATATTACTTTTCCGTCAATGAGAGCTATGTAAGAAAGCTGTTTGTCGGGCTGGCTGCCGTTTTTCTGACGAATATCATGGTAGTGATTCTGATGATCTGGAAGAACACCCGGCATATTGAAAAGGCAGTCACACCCATTTTGCGGGGGATTGAAACGGTTTCCACCGGCCAGCCGGTCAGCCTCCCGGAGAAGGGGGAATTGGCGGAGATCAACCGGCAGCTCAACAAGGCAGGGGCTTTTATTGCCAAAAAGGACACTGCCCGGGCTGAATGGATCAGCGGTGTCTCCCATGATGTGCGGACGCCTCTGTCAGTCATGTTGGGCTTTGCCGGACAGCTGGAGGATGACCGGACCCTCCCGGCATCCGCCCGTGAGCAGGCGGCCTGCATCCGAAAACAGGGAGAGCGCCTGCGGAGTTTGATTTCCGATTTGAACCTCACATCAAGGCTGGAATATTCCATGCAGCCCCTCCGGATGGAGAAAGTCTGTCTGGTGGAACTGGCCAGACAGGTTGTCTGTGAATTTCTGGACGGTGGTTTGGAGGAGCGATATGGGATAGCGTTCTGCGCTGACCAGGAAAGCGAGTCGTTGCCCATCCTGGGTGATGAGGCTCTGCTGAAACGTGCTCTGGGTAATTTAATCCAAAACAGCATCGTTCATAACCCACAAGGTTGTCGGATTTCTGTCTCGATTCTGTGTGGAGAAGCCGGTATAACGGTCGAGGTTACAGACGATGGTGCGGGGGTATCAGCTGAAAAGCTGAAGGAGCTGACCACAGACCACCGCCGCCTGGAGAGTATGGATGAAAAGCTGAACCTGCGGCATGGGTTAGGTGTTCTGCTGGTCCGGCAGATTGCAGAGGCTCACAAGGGAACCATGACCATGGAGAGCGCACCGCAGAAGGGGTTTAGAACTGTGCTGACATTTCCGGTATAAATTGTTTGGTTTTTTTCAAAAGTAGATAAAAAGTTGGAAATTACCCTTTATAATAAAACTTTAATAATGAAATCTCCTATTAGCTATTAGATTTCATCATAGAATTTTCTCTGAAAAGGAGCTGAAAACCATGTACGACAATCCATTCTTATACGCCAATGGAACGGCGAAGGAAGAAGATTTAGACCGCATTGAGCAGAAATTTCATGTAAAAATCCCTGCGGAGGTGCGGGAACACTATCGGATGTATAATGGCGGTTACCCGAAAAAGCCTGTTTTCACGGACAAAAACGGTGAAGAATACATCGTAGACTGGTTTATTCCTGTGCGGCGCGGGAAAGGACGGTCTATCGAAAAGACACTGGGACTTTTGAGGGAGGATGACGGTGTCATTCCGGAGTGGCTGATTCCCTTTGCCGATGAAGACGGGGGGAACCTCTTCTGTTTCAGCGTAAGAGAATCCGACTTTGGCGCTGTCTATTATTACGATCACGAGTTTGAATACGGCGAGGACCCGGAGGAGCACATAACTTGGCTGGCGGAATCCATCACGGCGTTTATCAATGCCCTGACTGAGAATGAGGATGACGAGGACGATGAAGATGAAGAGTAAGCGACTTAAATACATAGTTGGATTGGCGTCACTTCTCCTTGTGATCTGCCTGCTTCTGAGTTGCTGCAACGCTTTGTTTGTGGCAAGCCGGGAGGAATTTGTCTCGCCCCATGGGACGAACACCATCATCATCGAGTACGACCATGTATGCCGTCCGTATGTCTACCAAAAGACCTGGTACGGGAAGCGGGAAATCTGGACCTATCCGAAAAGCGGCTTTATGGAAACCGTATCGTTTGGTGTGGAATGGCTTTCGGAAAATCAGTTCCGAATGACCAGTGGCTATAGGATAATGGTAGTCCGGCAGATTGTGGCTCTGCTTATGGGGGTTCG
>CAJTTI010000038.1 GCA_910579225.1 uncultured Lachnospiraceae bacterium
TCCTATTACGACTACTACCAGCCGGAGGCCTATGTGCCTTCCAGTGATACGTATATCGCCAAAGATTCTTCCATCAATGATGAGATTGATAAGTTGCGCCTCTCGGCAACTTCTGCGCTGACAGAGCGTCGGGACGTGGTGATTGTGGCCAGTGTTTCCTGCATCTATGGCTTGGGTTCTCCGGTAGATTATAAAAACATGGTGATTTCTCTGCGTCCTGGTATGGAGCGCGACCGGGACGAGATGATACACAAGCTGATTGATATCCAGTTTGACCGGAATGAGATGGACTTTAAACGCGGGACTTTCCGGGTACGGGGAGATGTAGTGGAGATCTTCCCGGCAGAATCTTCTGATACGGCTATTCGTGTGGAATTTTTTGGGGATGAGATTGAGCGGCTTCTGGAGATTGATGTGCTGACCGGGGAGATCAAAAGTGAACTGAACCATGCGGCGATTTTTCCTGCATCCCATTATGTGGTTCCCATGGAGAAGATTAAAGCGGCGGTCAAAGATATTGAGGAAGAGCTGGAGGAACGCGTCCGCTATTTCAAGGGGGAGGACAAGCTTCTGGAAGCGCAGCGGATCTCAGAGAGAACCAATTTCGATGTTGAGATGTTGAAAGAAACCGGTTTCTGCTCCGGCATTGAGAACTATTCCCGCCATCTTGCCGGTCTGGCTCCGGGAACATCGCCTCATACACTGATTGATTATTTCCCGGATGATTTTCTGATCATTATTGATGAGTCTCATAAGACCATTCCGCAGATAAGAGGAATGTATTTTGGGGATCAGAGCCGCAAAGGAACACTGGTGGATTATGGATTTCGTCTGCCGTCGGCAAAGGATAACCGGCCCTTGAGTTTTGATGAATTTGAAAGCAAAATCAATCAAATGATGTTCGTATCTGCCACACCAGGGGAATACGAGGCAGAACATGAACTGTTCCGGACAGAGCAGATTATCCGTCCTACCGGGCTTCTGGATCCGGAAGTATCCGTGCGTCCTGTGGAAGGTCAGATTGACGACCTGATCGGGGAGATTCATAAGGAAGTGGAGAATCATCATAAAGTGTTGATTACGACGCTGACCAAACGGATGGCAGAGGATCTGACGGACTATATGAAAGAACTTGGGATTCGGGTGAGGTATTTGCATTCGGATGTGGATACGTTGGAGCGGACAGAGATTATACGGGATATGCGTTTGGATGTGTTTGATGTACTGGTGGGTATCAATTTGCTTCGTGAAGGCCTGGATATTCCGGAGATCACGCTGGTGGCCATATTGGATGCAGATAAAGAAGGTTTTTTGCGGTCAGAGACTTCTTTGATCCAGACCATTGGCCGTGCAGCGCGCAACAGCGAGGGGCATGTGATCATGTATGCGGATCAAATGACGGATTCCATGCGTCTGGCAATTGAGGAGACAAACCGAAGGAGGGAGATCCAGAAAGCATATAATGAGGAACATGGAATTACTCCGAAGACTATTCAAAAAGCGGTGCGGGATTTGATTCGGATCTCTAAAGAAGTGGCCCAGGAAGAACTGAAGTTTGAAAAAGATCCGGAGTCCATGAGCGAGAAAGAACTGGAAAAATTGATTGGGGATGTCCAGAAAAAAATGAAGAAAGCAGCCGCAGATTTGAATTTTGAAGCAGCGGCCATGCTGCGTGATCAGATGGTGGAGCTGAAGAAGCAGCTTCAGGAACTGAAATCCTGACAGACCGGTTTTGTCTGTTTCGTATGGATTGTATCTCCATCTGAGACAGGCAAAGCCAGTCTTTAATTTGCGGCTGATTTACATGGTGCTGCCCGGCACACGGATAAGATCGCATTTTGTGACAGCATTTTTGCTGTTTTTACAACCATGAGCCACGTTGTGCATGTGTATTGGGCAGTTACAGAAAAAGGTTATGAGAATTCCGGAAAAAGAGCCCAGATTACCTCCGGAACAGTGGAGATTCGGTCCAGATATTTTACATTATCACCGCAGAAGATCAGCCCGTTTTCTGTGTCGCCTTCCACCGCGCGGATAAGAGCCTGAGTGATACAATAGGGTGCAGTTGCAGGACTGCATTTTTCCAGGCAGCGATAACATTTGTGGATCGCTTCTTTGCCTTGCTTCATTTTTTCAAGGAAAGGATTATGGATGGCACGGGCTGGCATTCCCACGGGGCTTGCAACGATCTCAATATCTTCTGCAGAAGCGTTAATATAAGCCTGCTTAAAGGGAAGCGAGGCGTCACATTCTTCAGTGGTGACAAAAGGAGTTGCGACCTGTACGCCGTCTGCTCCAAGAGACATGACATGACGGACCTGGGAGGCGTCCATAATTCCTCCCGCTACGATGACGGGGACAGAAATTTTATATTTTTCTGCATAGGTGTTGACACAGGCGATGATTTTTTGAATTTCCTGGTCATAATCTGCATCAAAATTTTCTTTATATAAATTTTCCAGTGTTTCGTAGGAGAATCCAAGATGTCCTCCGGCATGAGGGCCCTCTATGACGACAAAATCGGCAGTCCGGTGATAATGCCGGTCCCATAGCTTTAACAGAATGCGTGCAGCTTTTTCGGAAGATACGATGGGGGCAATCCGGGTATCGGTTCCTTCTACATATGCAGGCAGATCTGTGGGCAGTCCTGCGCCGGAAATAATTACGTCTGCTCCGGTTTTGGCTGCTGTCCGTACATAATCGCTGTAATCTTTGGTAGCAACCATAATATTATAACCGAGGAGGCCGCTTATGGTCCCGTCTGGTCGGGCAGCAAGTTCTTTTGCTTTCTGGAATTCTGTTACCATGGCGCGCAGATTGGCTGCCTTGGAGTCTGTCTGAAAATCCGGTTCACGGAAACCGATCTGTGCGGTTGAGATGATTCCGATGCCGCCTTCCCGGGCGACGGCTCCTGCCAGTCCGGACAGGCTGACTCCTACTCCCATACCTCCCTGAATCAGCGGCAGAGCCGCAATTTTATTGCCAATGCACAATCCTTGTCTGTTCATCTGTATACCTTTCCGGGAAAATCCCCTGCAATTAGTTTGATTATCAAAATAATTATAAGACATTTGACTTTGTGTGTCAATAGAAATAGTATTGAAAACTATGTAAAAAGGAAACAAAAACGAAAAGGGCAGACGAATTTCTCTCGAAATTGTCTGCCCGACAGATACTGAAGCAGGAAAAGGGATACAGAATCAGAGCCGGTTATTCAGCGGCTTTGACTGCAAAATCAGTATTAACCAGGTCTTCATAAGGGGTCCATGCAGGAAGTTCACCGGCTTCCTGAAGGATGTTCTGCAGAAGATCAAAACTTTCTTTTTCAAAGATCAGATTGTCTTTCCAGGTATCTTGTTCGTAGTAGCGGGTGACAATGGTAGTGATGGTTTCAAGATCCGTTTCTTCAAATTGAGGCTGGATAACTTTGGCGATCTCCTCCGGTGTGTGTGTCTGGACATAATCCATACCTTTTTGCAGGGCATTGGTGAAAGCCTGTAAAATCTCCGGGTGTTCCGTCAGGTAGCTTTGCTTGACACTGTAGGCTGTATAGGGAACATAACCGGAGGCTTCTCCAAGGGACGCGACTACATAGCCCACACCTTCGCTTTCCAGAGCAGTTGCAGAGGGTTCGAATTCCACAGAGTACGAAAAAAAATACACTATCAAACACGAAACTGAAAATTTGCAATCTTGCGGGTTGTCATATCCAGATGGATCTCTTTGACAATGCTCTTCCAGAAGGCATTGCGGTGCTCTGCATCCAGTTCTTCGTAGACGGCGATCCAGTCTCCGGAAAAAATTTTCTGCAGAGGAGCAAAAGATTTTACAGTGATGATATTGGCCTGCAGATCGTTTAGCTGTCCGGAAAGGATGGAATACTGATGGTCGTAGTAGGCTTCGGATATACGCCCCTTCTGGTACATGATGTTCAGCCGGTCGAGTTCCGCCTGGATAGCAGCCTGTGAGACATTTTTATGGGCTTTGGACTTTTTTTCACGCTGTTCAGTCTTCAGAATCTCCTGATTTAGTTGTTCCATCACATGATCCAGCATATATTTTTCAATATAGGTTTCAGTGAGAATTGGGGTTCCTCCTTTATGTACGTTCTGAACATTGTATTTGGGCATGCAGCGGTATTGTTTCCTTTGGCTGACAGAGCCGTCTCTTAACTTGTGAGTGTTTTTGGATCCAGTATAGCGGCGCCCACAGAGCGGACAGATGATCAGTCCGGCAAAGATATAGGCGTCTCCGGACAGAGCAAAGGTGCGGCTGTTCTTGACAGACTGGATCTGCTGGAACTGCTCGGGTGTAATATACGGTTCACAGTACTGCAGGTTTTTGTGCCAGCGGCCGCAGTATTTTTCATTTTTAAAGAGTCGATCCACTTTGTTGAAAGAAGGTGCGCGGTCTCCATACTGTTCCTGCAGATGCGTATATACTTTCCGGATGGAATAACATTTAAAATAATGGGCAAAAGCTTCCTCGATAATAGGAGCAATATCCGGATCTTTCTGAATCTTTTTCTGGACAATCCGATATCCGTATGGAGCGCACATGCCGGTTTTGACTTCTCCAATGGATTCTTTGTAAGAGAAGACGGCTTTGATCCGTTCAGAGGTCCGATCAGCTTCATTCTGAGCGACAGCAAGCATAATGTTGACAATCATCTGTCCATTGGCTGTAGAAGTGTCATAGTCTTCAAAAATTGTCTTCCAGTAGCAGTTGTGCGCCTCCAAAATTTCCTGGGTAAGCTGGTATTCTTTGATATTCCGGAACCAGCGGTCGAGTTTTGTGACAAGGATGATATCAATCTTGTCCTGTCGAACATCCTCCAGCAGCCGGAGCAGGGCTGGCCGTTTGCTGACTGGCTTTCGGGCGGAGATGCCTTCGTCCGCATAGATTCCGACGATCTGGTAACTCATACGTTCGGCATATTCCTGAAGTGCCTGCTTCTGTGCCGGCAGGGAGAGTCCGTTGATGTGCTGTTCTTCGGTAGATACTCTGGGATAGAGTGCGCAGCGCAGAGGGGTGTCTTTCATGATAGATATCCTCCTGTATTACAATCTATGCATAGTTGTGATATTGCAACAGCAAAAAGTGTATAAAAAATACACCTGTTGCCAGATGTGTCCAGGAGGTGTATAATATCCGTGTTGAGGTAGATATTGTTATCTGGAGACATCCGGCACAGTATCTGTGAGCCGGTTCTCTGTTGGCGCAGGGGGCCGGTTTTCTTTATTTGACAAAATTCGTGTATCTGTTATAATTTTTTTGTTGTCATACCCAATCCGGCAACGGAAAGGGGGTGCTGATATGAATGTACTGACTTCATTTTTGGTCGCTGTCGCGGCAGGTGTTGCTTGCCACTTCATCTGCAAATGGTTAGATGGCGATGACGATGACAACTAACCAAAAAGAAGATCCCCGGACTTGCCCTCCGGGGATCTTCACTTTGTGCCAACATGAATACTGACTTCATTTGCCTATTGGCATTATAGCATATGCAGCTTGTATTTGCAATATGTCCCCGGGAGGGAAAATTATTCGGTTTTAGCTCGGCATATTTGTTTCTTTCAGTTTACACCACTGTGCAGGTGGTGACTTTTTAAAGGTTTTTCTTCGTTTCCTGAATCCATTGGTTCGTAAGCTTTGTTCTTATCTATTGTTCAGATTCTTCAAGGTTTTTAGAGTCAGAAGACGAAATAATTTCACCGGAATCAGCGTTGACAAAATCGACATGAATGTTATCAACTTCCGTACCATTGAAAATGTTGTACATTCCACCATACATATAAAAAGCCATAACGCTGAAGGTCTCAGCCAAATTAGGTTTAGAATTCTTGGTGGTAACAGTAAATTCTGTGAAGTCAGAATTTGCTGTTACACTTGTAATATTTGGATATTCTTCAGACTCTGCCATGCTGTTTAGTGATTCCTGTATATTGGAAGTAAGTTCTTCCATCATTTCTTTATGCTGGCTTTTGGTCATGACATAGGTTGCACTGCCATCTTCGTTCAATGTGACTTTATACCCATGTTCCTTTGCGGACTTATCCAGCTCTTCCTGGGAGGCTGATTTCATATAATTAGCAGGTATGGTGATCGTAACATCAAATAATTGTTGTTCGACTTCTACGTCTCCCAGGGAACCCAGTTCTGACAGGTCTTCAGAATATTCTTCGGAAACGTTATCTTCCGGTGTTTCAACAGCAGGAGTATCCGTTTCGGAAGGTACATTTGCGGCAGAAGTATCCGCCCCGCCGCATCCAGAAAGCGTGAGAGCAGAGGTAAGCAGTAATGTAATCAGTTTCTTTTTCATAATAATTTCCTTTCCGTGGTTTTTACAACATCCATAATATATTGTAGCAGCAGTAAGCTATTGCAACCGTAGATTTATTAGAACCTCATGGTACCTGGTCAGCTGGTTCTCTGGTGGTACGGAGGGCCGGTTTTCTTTGTTTGACAAAATCAAAGTGTCTGATATAATAGGCTTAGAGAGACAACCGGAAGGTAGACGAATCCTACCGCTCCGGAGCATTAGACTATGGAATAGCCGTCAGCTTACCATGATATGCCCCTTTCCACAAGACTCGGAACGGGAGCATAGTCGCCCTATCGGCTGTCCGGTAAAGTATATTATATTGTCAAGGTTCTAAATGGAAATATTTTTTTGCTATAAAATGTAACTGGATATAAGTTGTCCTAATTCTATAATGTTACAACTACCTTTAAATTCGAATTTGGCAACAAATCCATTAGTAAAATACAGTTCCATTTCACAGTCAGGAACGAGTTCTGCAAATCCGGGAGTCTGCACACTAAAGTACTGTATCTTTGAATATGGGAGGGTAGAGTAATCTTTTCTCTTTCCAGTGAATCCCTGCACATCAATGGTTATAATACGCTTATTAGTAAAGACAACTTGGTCACGTATTGTTTTATACGCCCCAATAATGGTTTCGTCGGAAACGAACAGATTCTTGACATTCTCCTGAACTTGTTCTTCTTTGATTGGGCTTAAATTAAATACAGCATTGTTTGAAAAATTAATCATTATTATATCCTCTTTTCTTTAGATTTTTATTAAAACGCCGTAGCAGTTTAATCATAATAATTCAAGTAGCGCAATGTACGGTTCGAAAAAGATAGCATAGTTATCAATAATAGTATATTTTCCATATTTACTTTTATAATAACTTAAGGCATCTTTCAGGAAAGCTTCCGGAATATCAAGATACTCTGCTTTTCCGAAAGACTCATACAATGATTTTTATAAGCATCTATAATTCCCTTAAGGCCAATAAGTCTAGTATATGTATGGATTCTTCCGTGAAGCTTTTGTTTACTATTAGAAGCTGAGGACTGGTCTAAGATATCTCCCGTTCCTGTATAATAGTGGCCTGGCTCTTCTGCCAGGATATATTTCTTCTCTTTTTCTGTCATTTTATTATTAACAGCAATACGGTTCTCTTTAATACGTCCCTTATGAGCCTGGAGAGGCTTTTCTCTGGTAATGAGCTCAGGGCTGTCCGCTTCTATAAGAATATCTTCATAAGAATTCAAAATACCATCCCCATTTTACAATATTATGGCAGAAAACCTGTCCAATAAAAAGAACTAGAAATTTTTATCATTCATGATTTTTTAATCAAACTGTTTTTCTTCTTTGGAAGCATCTTCGATTGCGCAGGCAGCGTTGATGTAATATGTAGTATCTTCCTTTAAAGCCATAGGAACAACATTTGATTTCTCTGATTCTGCGGTAGAGCGTTCCCATTCCTTTAGAAGCGTGAAGTCTACCATTTCTTTTCCGTGGGGGTCCAGGTCGCGGTATTTTTTAACAAGGTTTTCAAATTCCTCTGGGCTTGCTTTGTTCTTATATAATTCCTTTGTTTCGTCTCGGAATAGAAAATTTGCATCTACTTCTAATATTTCCATTATTTTGCTTATCGTAAGCATATTTGGTTCACTGTTATTTTTTTCATATCCAGTAACAGTTGTGCTTCCTATATTAAGCTTTTCAGCTAATTGTTTTTGCGTAAGCCCTCTTAATGTCCTGGCTTCTTTCAATCTTTCTCCAAATGACAAAAAACACCACCTTTTCTATTATTGTATCGGTAAATGCTGAAATGTCAATATAAAAAGCTCGAATAACTTGAACTTTTTTGTTAAAACGTTGTTGATAAACTCGAAAAATTGGAAGAAAGGAGTGAAAATGTTTAAGTATTCGTAATTATAATCAGCCGGTCGCAACCAATGTAATCAGAACAATAGACCGTAGTGGATTGAAGATAAAATCTGTAGCTGAAAAGGCTCTTGGAGTTGATGCAAATGCATTGTTCAGTAAGAAAGTGGGTGCTACCCATGTATGTGTCCGAGCGAGTAGTGAACATTAAAGAACTTGAAGATTACATTAGTAGAGCTCTCGCAATGGTTTTATGCAAGACATGGTAGTTGAAGTCCAAAGTATGGCTCCTGAAAGTCTGGACAAGATGTACATGCATTGTAAAGCATATGCAATGGGGCTTAAAAAGTAAGAAACAAGGACAATCCATCTACATATTTTTTACAGAGGAGGGTTGATATGGAGCAACAGTATGACATGGAAGTCACAGAAGAGAGAGCAAGGAAGATAGAGAACATTCTGAAGGAACTGTATGAAGACCAGTACAATTGTAAGCTGGTCCGGGCCACAGAGAAAAAGGATGGGGCGTCTGCATAGGCGCCTTTGACGGACAGGTATAAGGCACAGGAAGCTCACGGAGGGCACCAAGGTCTTCAGAAACAAAATCCTCAACATTTATATACCGGTTCGACTCTGGCCTGTGTCATTTGGGTGCAGCTACAGGCACCCGGTCCTCTTGTCAATAAAGTCAAGTTCGAATATTATCTGAAGCAGATCCGGGATCGGAAGCTGTGTGAGCTGAAAGATATGACAGGTTATGTATGTTAATTTAAGTTTTGGTGGAAAGAGAAAATAAATGAAAAGATGGCTCATGAAGGGGAAATTGCTTATTCCCCTCCAGGCCCATCCTTTCTTGGTATTTCATCGGGTATGACTTTTTTCGGGGGGTCTTCCCGATGGCAGTTACTGGAATTAGAGATATTTTGACAATTTGATGCTGTGTTATCTTTATTATCTTTTTTCATGCTACACCATCCTTTCCAGAAACAGTGTTTGCGGATTTTTCAAAAATTATGTATGAGGTGATTTAATGAGAAATAATAAAATTAATTCGAAGGATTGGCATTTTGATTACATTCCAGTAATAAAAGAGGAATTTGATAAGATTAGAGAACAGATGGAAGATGGTATACCGCCTAATATGTCTGTAATTCGTGCAGACAGAATATTTTGTGGTGGCGATGAGGTATTAAGATATGAAACAGGAAACCAGTCAATCCTGCATAGCGGCATTGAAAAGAAATACCTGATGCTGGAAGAAGAAATTGAAAAGGATATAGTGCGCCGGATCCAGAAAGCCGGAAAAATTGTAGCAGCTTACCAATGCGCTGATTCAGCAATCCAATGACGAACTTTTCAACATAAACAAGTCGCTGTGAAGCCACGCAGAAACAGCGTCAAATGGAAACAGCAATGCGTGCGCAGAGGGAGAAAGCACAGTTGTTGCAGCAGGGAGATGCGGATCCGGATGATGTTCTGAATGCCAGATGTAAATATCAGGCAATGCTGGACGAATATAAAGAATTCAGCAAAAAGTTTGGTCGTCCATAGCAGCGGGAACGGATCTACGCAGATCTGCGTGGGCGTGTGACTCCTTCAAAGCGCACTTATGAAAAGTGGCAAGAGAAACAGGCTGTCAGACGTATGGACAAAGCAGTAAAATCTGATATAATAAAGTCAGGATCCAGCTATGGAGCACTGAATGATAAGAATGATCCTTTGCATATTAGAAGGGACAGACATGCTGAAATGTATTACGAAGCTGTCAGGAATTCCCAAAAGACGGATATTGTGCGGATTATATCAAAGAATACGGGGATGTCAGAAGCTGCAGTATCCAAAGTATATGACCATGTTTTTATTGATGAGCATGAACAGTATGGAGGAATTCGAAGGTTTGATTCAGATTATGACATGGCAGAATCATTTCGAAGACTGCGTGAGGAAAGAGATATCCGGGAACATGATTTGACATTAGTGAGACATGAACATCTGGAGCAGGGCCTTATGAAAAAGTTTGGATTTTCTTACGAAGAGGCGCACAGGCTGGCAGAGCGAAAATATAATTACAGAGAGGCACTGGAGGCTTTTAAGAAAGGAGGGGGCTGAATTTGGTAGGAATAGAATTGTTGGAACTGACAGAAGATCTTGCCAGATATAAATTTTTCCCTGAAGATTCAAAGGATTACGGAATCGTTATGTTGAACAGAAAAAGTAAAGAAAGGGTCTTTGAAAAACAGGTTGCGGGTTACGGATCAACTTATGCAGCGCACGCTTTAAGGAGAATAGAAGAATATCAAAAACAGGGGGATTATCTTCCCAAGGATATGATAGCCTGGTACTGATTCCATCTGTCTTACGGCAGGTGGTATTTTTATGCTTATGATTTGAGGTAAATATGATTACGATCTTAGTAACACTTGACAAAATCCATATGTCAGGCCATGCAAACACGGCTCCGCAGGTCGCTGACATCGTCTGTGCGGCGATTTACTTATCCAGGGGCTGAAGGAGATCGCCTGTATGGGATTATATGAGAGCATGGAGGCGGGAAATATCTGCATAGAGTGGCAGAGTATAAACGACACCGACAAAGCGTTGGTTGATACATGGTTTTTAGATATCTGCGGGATACCCGGTAATTGAATTTTTATTTTCTCTTTTCGTAAAAATTATATAAATAATACCATAAATTGCATTGCATCCGCAATAGAATAGTGTATTTTTTAAATGAATTCCACCGTATATTCTGCGTCATTCCCGGTAAAGGCAGCAGCAGTGGAACCAAAGTCAATGCTTTGATCAATGGAAAGGTCCGTCGCCGGATCAATATTGTTCTTCTTCAGAATGAATTCAAATACCATCTGGGGCATACCGCCTTTCCGGCCACCGAGCACATAAGAGCCTTTCAGATCCTCCCATGTAAAGTTTTCTATTGGTTCTCTTGCAACCAGGAAATTTCCGGCTCTCTGGGTGAGCTGGGCGAAATTCACGATATAATCCTCCGGGTTCTGGTTGTAGATATAGATGGAGGATTCGCTGCCCATAAATCCGATGTCAGCTTCTCCGGATACGAGGGCAGTTGCTACTTTATCGGCGCCGAAGCCTGTAACCAGCGTCAGGTCGATGCCTTCCTCTGCAAAATATCCGTTTTCAATTGCCACATATTGAGGTGCATAGAAGATAGAATGTGCCACTTCATTTAAAGTGACAGGGGTCAGATCAGCAGCCGGTTCCTGCTTGCTGCATCCGCTCATAAGGCCGAGAACGACGACCAGGAACAGACAGATCCATTTTTTCATGATGTGTTACCTCCGCAAAATTTTATAGTGTAATATATGCAGAGGGAAAAGATTTGTCAACATGGCAGGATTCTGATACAATAACGCCAGACAGCAAAGACGCTACGGATATGATATATGGAATTGGGGACTCGAACGTATGAAAAATACAGAAAGAGGAGTTGATTCTTTACAACTGCCTTGGTGTGCATAGGTTGTTATGAGTCATCGCTGTCATTTTCACTTTTGCGATGAAACAGCCGGAACAACCATAGATAGAGGTAGAGAAGCACAGGGATCACCACAGTCGCCACTAAAGAGAGCAACAGAAGCTCGCTTGCCTGTTCACTCTTCAGAAAAGACAGGACAAAAGTGGTAAGGTAAAGTGCCAGGATAAGAAAGACAGCGAAGATGGCAAGGATGCGTTTGATTTTCTGATACATGAGAGGGTTCCTCCTTGGAAAAAGTGAATTGTTTATATTATAAAAGGGATGGGGCAGGAAAGCAAGTGCAGGAAAAAGTAAATTATTTGCCAAACATTTGTTCCTGTGTTATAATGGCGGCAGTTTGGAACAGTTTTGTTCTGTTGTGCAGAAATAGTTTTGCATGGCCCCGGATAAAAGTCTGAAGGATGGAATAGTTATACATGGCAGATGTGCATATTTGAAAAAAGGAGAAGCAGGATGGACAATTTGGAAGGTTTGAATAAAGAACAACAGGCAGCAGTGATGCACACAGAGGGACCTCTTCTGATTCTGGCGGGGGCAGGTTCGGGGAAAACAAGAGTGCTGACGCACCGTATAGCGCATCTGATCAGTGAGTGCGGAGTGAACCCCTGGAATATTCTTGCAATCACTTTTACAAATAAAGCAGCTGGAGAGATGAGGGAGAGAGTGGACAAAATCGTGGATTATGGCTCGGAGAGTATCTGGGTCAGTACTTTTCACTCTGCTTGCGTGCGGATTCTGCGCCGTTATATTGACCGTCTGGGATACGATCAGAGATTCACCATATATGATACAGAGGATCAGAAAACAGTTATCAAGGATATATGCCGACAATTACAGGTAGATACAAAAATGTACAAAGAACGGATGCTTCTGAACGCCATATCCCATGCGAAAGATAAGTACATATCGCCGGAAGAATTTTGCCTGAATGCAAAGGGAGATTTTCGTCAGGAAATGGTTGCGCAGGTTTATATGGAATATGAGAAGGAACTGAGGAAAAACAATGCGCTGGATTTTGACGATCTGCTTGTGAAAACTGTGGACTTATTTCTGAACTGTCAGGATGTACTGGATTCTTATCAGGAACGATTCCGATATATTATGGTGGACGAGTATCAGGATACAAATATGGTGCAGTTTAAGCTCATCAGTCTGCTGGCAGGAAAATATGAGAATCTCTGTGTAGTTGGGGATGATGATCAGTCTATCTATAAATTCCGGGGAGCCAATATTGAAAATATTTTGAATTTTGAGAAAGAATTTTCGAATACGAGAGTAATTAAATTGGAACAGAACTACCGCTCCACACAGAACATTCTGGACGCCGCCAACGGAGTGATCTGCAATAATTTTGGACGTAAAGAAAAGGCGCTTTGGACAGAGAACGGTAGTGGAGAGCCGGTGGTATTTCAACTTTTACAGACGGCGTATGAGGAAGCAGAGTATGTTACAAGGGCTATTCAGCGGAAAGTAAATACGAAAAATGCAGCATACAGGGACTTTGCCGTACTTTATCGCACGAATTCTCAATCCCGTACATTTGAAGAAAAATTTCTGATGGCAAATATTCCATATAAAATTGTGGGGGGCGTGAATTTTTACTCCCGCAGGGAGATTAAAGATGTTCTTGCATATCTGAAAACCATCGACAATGGAAAAGATGACTTGGCAGTTCATCGGATTATCAATGTACCAAAACGTGGAATCGGAGCCGTGACGATCAACAAAGTACAGACCTATGCGGATTCCATGGGCCTGAGTTTCTTTGAAGCATTGGAAGCGGCGGGAGAGATTCCGGGAATCGGGAAGGCGCTTTTGAAAATACAGCCTTTTGTACATCTGATTCATGAATGCAGACTGAAGCTTTCGGACTTGTCGCTGGAAGAACTGATCAATGAGATACTTGAGAAAACCGGTTATGTCAGGGAGCTGAAAGCAGAAGGGACAGAGGAAGCAGAAGCCCGGCTGGATAATATTGGAGAGCTGGTCAGCAAGGCAGTTGCTTACGAAAGAGAAGCTGAGGAACCGGGATTAAGTGAATTTTTGGAAGAGGTTGCTTTGGTGGCAGATATTGACAGTATGAATGACAGCGATGACCGGGTGCTTCTGATGACGCTACACAGTGCAAAAGGTCTGGAGTTTCCCTATGTTTGTCTGGCAGGAATGGAAGATGGGATATTTCCAAGTTATATGTCTATCACGGCCGATCATGCAGAAGAGGAGATTGAAGAAGAGCGAAGACTTTGTTATGTGGGAATCACCAGGGCGATGAAGGAACTGACACTGACGGCTGCGAGAGTTCGTATGGTACGGGGAGAGAATCACTATAACAATGTCTCCCGCTTTGTTCGTGAGATTCCGAGAGAACTGCTGGGGCAGAGAAATATGCTTTTGGCAGAACCCAAGGTACAGCAGGTGCCTCAGGACAATACTTATGCCAAGGCAAAAGAGGCATTCAGGACGAAGACTTTTGATCCGAAGCAGTTTCAAGTGGTCAGAGCAGATCAACTGGACTATGGAGTGGGCGACAGAGTTTCCCATGTAAAATTTGGAGAAGGGACAGTTCTTCAGATTACAGAAGGAGGCAGAGATTACGAAGTAAAAGTGGATTTTGACTGTGCAGGGGTGAAAAAGATGTTTGCTTCCTTCGCCAAGTTGAAAAAAGTTGAAAGTCTATAGTATTTTTTTTGAAAGTATGGTATACTACGCATATGCAGTAAGCAGTGCGCAGGATAATGCCGGACAGGCTTTTGAGGGAACGATTTTCGCCCGGACCGGGACCGGTGGAGTCATACGTACCGCAGAGAAATAAAATACAAGAAAAGAGGTATCCGCCATGAGCCGTGTAGAAGATTTTATTAATTCAGCGAAAACCAATGAAATGCTTGGAGAACTGCTTCATATCAAGAAGGAAGAGGAGAAAAAGCAGAACGCGCTGATGTGGGTTCTGATTATCATCGGTGCAGTAATCGCGGTAGCGGGTATTGCATATGCCGTTTACCGTTTCTTTACTCCGGATTATCTGGAAGATTTTGATGAAGATTTCGACGATGATTTTGATGATGATTTCTTCGACGATGAGGAAGAGACAGAAGAAAAGACGGAGACAACTGAGAAGACCGAAGAGTAAGTTCTAAGTGGTTTGATGCAATGGACAGCCCCCTGTTTTGCACAGCGTACGCGCCGGAAACAGGGGGCTGTATGTTGCTGATAAAGATTTTGTATACAGGTAATAAGAGTGGCTGGTAAGAAGCGGAAACTCAGATACCATAAAGGCGGAAGCAGAATATAAAGTGGGAGAGGGAAAATGAAAAAGGGACAGATTTATGAAGGTGTGGTATGGAAAGTCCTGTTTCCAAATAAAGGACAGATCATGTTGGAAGACCGAATGGTTACAGTAAAGAATGGTCTACCAGGTCAAAAAGTTCAGTTTCAGGTAACAAAAGTCCGGAAGGGAAAAGCAGAAGGACGCATTCTGGAGGTACTGGAGCATGCTCCTTTGGAATGTGAGCCGGCTTGCAGGCATTTTCGGGAGTGCGGCGGATGTACTTATCAGAATCTTCCTTATGAGGAACAGCTTCGTCTGAAAGAGCAGCAGGTAAAAGAACTGCTGGATCAGGTGATAACGGAGTATCCCTATGAATTTGAGGGTATCAAAAAGAGTCCCGCCGTCTATGGATATCGGAATAAGATGGAATTTTCTTTTGGAGATAGTGAGAAGGATGGACCGTTGGAACTTGGTATGCATAAAAGGGGAAGCTTTTATGATATTATAACCGTGGATAACTGCAGGATTGCAGATCAGGATTTCGGGAAGATTTTAAAAGAGACATTGACGGTCTTCCGGGAAAAGAACATTTCTTTTTATCATAAGATGCGGCATATGGGGTATCTGCGTCATCTGCTGGTACGCAAGGCCTTCAAGACCGGAGAAATACTGGTGGCTTTAGTGACAACGACACAGGCGGGAGAAGAGGAAGCTGGTCTGCTGGAAACGTGGAAGGAGAGCATGCTTGAACTTACATTGGAAGGGACACTGAGAGGGATTCTTCATATCCGCAATGACAGCCTGGCAGATGTGGTACAAAATGACGGGACAGAGGTTCTCTATGGAAGCGACTGTTTTCACGAGGAACTGCTTGGGCTTCGTTTCCGGATCACTCCTTTTTCCTTTTTTCAGACCAATTCTGTGGGTGCAGAGGTTCTCTATGAAACTGCCCGGTCTTATATGGGGGATACGAAAGAACGGGTTATATTTGATCTGTACAGTGGGACCGGGACCATCGCACAGATACTTGCTCCGGTGGCTAAAAAAGTAATCGGTGTGGAGATTGTGGAAGAGGCTGTGGCGGCAGCCCGGGAAAATGCAGAGCAAAACGGACTTTCAAATTGCGACTTTATAGCAGGCGATGTACTGAAGGTGCTGGATACAATGGAAGAACGGCCTGACTATATTGTTCTGGACCCTCCAAGAGACGGCGTGCACCCGAAAGCACTTAAGAAGATTATTGATTATGGAGTGGATCGGATGGTCTATATCTCCTGTAAGCCCACCAGCCTGGCAAGAGACCTGGAACTTTTGCAGGCATGTGGGTATCAGGTGGAGAAAGCATGCTGTGTAGATATGTTTCCGTGGAGTGCGAATGTTGAGACAGTATGCTTATTGTCCAAACTTCGAGCGAAACAATATATCGAGATTGACTTGGACATGGACGAGTTGGATCTGACCAGCGCAGAGAAAAAAGCTACCTATCAAGAGATCAAGAATTATGTTCTGGAGCATAGCGGCCTGAAGGTCAGTAGTCTGTATATCGCACAGGTGAAGCAGAAGTGCGGTATCATTGAGCGTGAGAATTATAATAAGCCAAAGTCTGAAGATGCTAAGCAGCCGCAATGCCCGCCGGAGAAAGAGAAGGCAATTAAAGAGGCGCTGAAGCACTTTGGGATGGTTTAGCATATAGTAGGATGTAAAACACCTGTGTCGGTTTTTGATTGGCACAGGTGTTTTTATAAAATTCAAGAACTCAAATTTTGTGTGCAATTTTTCAAAGAAATCCGTTGCGTTTTCTGTTTTTTCCGGTCAGAATATAAGAGGTTTTGTCGAATCACACAGTGCAAGGAGTTATATAATATGCGAATTAGTTATAAAAAGCTGTGGTTGCTGCTATTAGAGCGAGACATCAGTAAAGCTACGTTACGTACAGAGTTGAAATTGGCTACTGGAACTATGGCTAAGCTGAATAAGGGCGAAGAGGTTGCTTTGAGTGTTCTGATGCGTATTTGTCAGTATTTGCGTTGCGATATTGGAGATATATGTTCTGTTATTTTGGAGGAAAAAGAGAACATATTAAATTATTAACGTAGAGGGATAGAATACGGATAGAAAAGAGTGGTGAGATGGCGCAAAGAGTACCTTGGGATATGAGTGAAGCAGTTATTATGTTGAATGCGCTGATCTCCGCTCGTGAGGGCAGGACGTCCCGGAAAGATGCGATTGAAGCGGTGTCTTCAGAGCTTCGTGCACGGGCGAAGAAAAAAGGTATCGAAGTAGACGACATTTTTCGTAACGTAAATGACATTACGCTACAGATGTCTACGATGGAATACATCCTGACTGATGGCGAAAAAGGCATGAAGAAATCTTCCATGTCTAAGTTATTTCAGGATGTGGTCGCCATGTATCGGAATGATAGAGCAACCTATGAAAAAACGCTGAGGGAGGCAAGGAACGTGCCGGATACCAAATCAATACATGACCAGTATTTTGCATGGTTGAAAACACAAGTATCTCCGGCACAGCTGTCGGAATTATATATGGTGTACACTGACATCGAGGATTTTTGTCTGAAACGCAGCATAATTAAGAAGAAGTTATTTGCATTGACCGACCTCGCTGATATTCGCAAGGTGATGAACACAGTTGATTCCAATAAGGTCTTCCGTTTTACATATAAGAAAAATCTGAGCAAAATGAGCTCTGCAATGCGATTTTACTACCGCTTTGTGAAGGAGCACCCTGAGCTGCCTGCTCAGGCAGCACCGATAAAATCTATCAAGAATGCAACTCCTATGGAGACGAAACCTGTAGAACCTTCTCCGAAGATGGTTGAGTATAGAGAAACAGCAGCGCCTTCCACTGTTGACACTGCCTTATATAAGATTGATTTCGCTAATATTCAATCTCTGGCTTTTACACAGCCAACGGAGTATTCATATTTCGGAGAGGATCAGGACAAGGTCAACTCTTGGACGCAATTGTATGTTCAGGTTGTCAAATGCCTGCTGGGTGATTATCCAGATGTGTTGCGTTCTTATATCAACTGCAACATCAGTGGCCATGGCTGGTGCGATTTCGCTGATAAAGCCGGAATAAGTAGCATGACGGCTCCCAAAAAGGTACAGGATAATTTCTATCTGGAAACGAACATCAGCGCTACAGATATTGCGGGAAAGATAAAAAAACTACTTGACCTTTGTAATGTGGATTATGAAAATCTGGAAGTGTATTACCAGAGGCGAGGCACCACAGCGTCTCGAACAATTTTGATGCCAAGAGCAGACGACTGCACCGATAGCTCGGATGCCGAAAGCAGTAAGGAACAATTTATAAGCTGGATGTGGCAGACCGGTTCTGCAACAGGCACCATCCGTAGCTATATTTCTGCTATCGGACAGTCTGGCAAGGCTGCCAATGAATATGGCATTTGTGATACAGATCTGTTCCTGATCGAGGATGCCAATAAACTGCAACAGATTTTGGAAAACCTTTTGAAGATCTCGGCTTTCCGGGATTTAAACGCCCAGCAGCATAACCGCTTCCGGGCAGCTGTATCCAAGCTCGTTGCTTACCGTTCCAGTACAGGGACGATAATAGCCCATACCCGACTAGAAGAGAAACTTCCGGAATTAAAAGCCGCTGAGTCGGTTATAAAGCCGCAAGGCCTTCCTGAGGAGACTCGAATCCGCTATACGGAGATTCTTTCAGAGCATTTTGGCGAGGATGGCTACCAGACGGGGCGACCTATTTTTCGTGGGCGGTTTATGATAAATACCAGCAGCCGCTTGCAGACAATTTGCACATATACAATCAGGATGCCCTGGCATCGCTATTGCTGGCCCATGCCAACGGAAAATACACCCAGCGTTATTCTTTTCTGACGAATAACTGGTCTGGTGCAAATACCCAGGAGGATTTGCTTCACATTATGAAGAAGTTCCACCAGCCGCAGGATTATACTGCCATTCATGAGAAGGCATGGTTTCTTCCTTATGAAAGGATGAAAACCATTCTGGTTACGACAGCTTCCATCGTGAATGTTGCAGCTGAGACCTATTTCTATGCGCCAAATCTGCCGGTCAGTGCAGATGAGTTAGCACATCTTTCTTCATTGATAAATGAAGAACTGAGCTATCACAGCTATATTACGGATGTTCGACTGATGCAGCTGATTGCAGAAAAATGCGCCGGCATTGCACTCAACACGGATGGATACACCACCTATGGCTTAAGGAACTGCCTCGGTTACATCCTCCGAGATCAGTTCGCTTTTAATGGGCCTATTATCAAAAACGGGATTATGTGGAATATCTGCTGGACACGCTGCTGACCGGCACAGAGGCAGAAAAGGCTCTGGCACAAGGAAGGAGGTGGCGGTGCTTGAACGGCGAGTGTCAGGCTTCAAGGCCAGAGATCAACAAAACAGGCGCAGGCGGGGAGATGGAAGCCGTGAATTGGCTGGATGAAAAAGGCCGGGTGATAGAACCGTTGTTTGCTGATTATTTTCTGGAGCGGCATCCGATGCGCTGCTTGAGCGGAAAGGCGTGCAGAGCGTTCAGGGAACATTGTATTCCCGGTTCGCTTGCTTTGGCAATTGCAGTCTCCACGCCCTTCATGATAAATCCAACGGCTTTTACCGCAGGCAGCTGCTTCTCACCACCAGAGAACAACCGGCAGACAGAAAGGACGATCCGTTTCTAATCGATAAACTGAGGACAGAGCGTGACGGCATTTTTCTGTGGGCTTTGGAGGGGCTGCACCGGCTGATAAAGAATAACTATCGGTTTACCATCAGCCAGAGGACGGCGGATAACCTGGAAGCAGCTATGGAACAGGGAAATAATATTCTGGCGTTTTTGAAATCCGAGGGATATTTTGAGGTCAAAACAGGAACCAAATGCAAATCCACGGATTTCTATAAGGTCTATATGCGCTGGTGTCAGGACAATCTGGTATTGCAGACAGAAAATCCGCATGATATAATAATCGTGAAATAAGTGTCCAAACTCAGTTCAAGAAGGAAAAACCTTCTTGAACTGAGATACATAAGATTGGCGGGGTGAACGATATGAATGGTAACGATGCACCAAACAAAAAATCAGATATAATTATTTATACAACAGAAGATGGATTGGCAAAAATTGAAACCACCTTCGACGGCGATACAGTGTGGCTGTCAATGGATCAGATGGCAGAGCTGTTCCAACGGGATAAATCCACGATTTCAAGGCATATTAAGAATATTTTTTCGGAAGGTGAACTTGTGCGCGATTCAGTTGTTGCAAATTTTGCAACAACTGCGGCGGACGGAAAAACCTATCAGGTTGATTATTATAATCTCGATGTCATTATCTCGGTTGGCTATCGTGTAAAGTCCAAACGAGGCACTCAGTTCCGTATTTGGGCAACCGGAATTTTGAAGGAATACATGCGGAAAGGGTTTGCCTTGGATGATGAACGCTTGAAAAATCTGGGCGGAGGCGGATACTTCAAGGAACTGCTGGAACGGATCAGAGACATCCGTGCATCGGAAAAGGTATTCTACCGGCAGGTTCTGGAGATTTACGCTACGAGCATTGACTATGACCCAAAAGCTGAAATTTCCATTCAATTTTTCAAAAAAGTTCAGAACAAGATTCATTATGCGGTTCATGGTCAAACTGCGGCAGAGGTTATTTACACAAGAGCCGACGCAGAAAAAGACTTTATGGGGCTTACTACCTTTGCGGGACCCCAGCCGACTCTCCGGGAGGCAGTGATTGCTAAGAATTATCTGGATGAAAAGGAACTCCGGGCAATGGGGCAGCTTGTATCTGGTTATTTGGATTTTGCAGAACGCCAGGCGGAACGGGAACAGGTTATGACCATGAAAGACTGGGCGGAACATCTGGATCGGATTCTCACCATGAGTGGTGAGCAGCTATTACAAGGGAATGGAAGCGTGAGCCATAAGCAGGCTGTTGAGAAAGCAACCACTGAATATAAGAAATACAAGACCAGAACGCTTAGTGAAGTGGAAAAAGACTATCTGGATTCTATTAAGGTATTGGAACAGAAGACAGAGAAAAAATGAGAGGCTGTAGTGGCCCCATGGAGAGCAGGCAGATGAAGAAAGAAAAGATAAAAGTTTACACATATACCAGAGTTTCCACTACTATGCAGGTGGACGGCTATTCTCTGGATGCGCAAAAGGCCAAAATGAAAGCCTGCGCAGACTATAATGATTATGAGATCGTTGGCGAATATGAGGATGCTGGCAAGTCCGGCAAATCCATTGAGGGGCGGGCACAGTTCAGTCAGATGATGGAAGACATCAAATCCGGCAAAGACGGCGTATCCTGTGTGCTGGTGTTCAAATTGTCCCGCTTCGGCAGAAATGCGGCGGATGTGCTTTCTTCCCTTCAGGTCATGCAGGACTTCGGCGTCAATCTGGTGTGCGTGGAGGATGGCATTGATTCGTCCAAAGACGCCGGCAAATTGATGATTTCTGTCCTGTCTGCTGTGGCGGAGATTGAACGGGAAAATATTCGTGTCCAAACGATGGAAGGCCGTATCCAGAAAGCAAGAGAGGGCCGCTGGAACGGTGGTTTTGCTCCCTATGGGTATCAGTTGGCGGATGGAAAACTGATTATCAATGAGGAAGAAGCAGAGGCAATTTGTATCATCTATGACCAATATGTCCATACCGACATCGGCGCAAATGGGATTGCAAAATATCTGGAGAATCACGGTATCCGCAAAATTCCCCGGCAGAACGGGAAGAATCCCCTGTTTGACGCACATTTGATCCGCTTGATTTTGAAAAATCCCGTGTACTGCGGGAAGATCGCCTATGGCCGCCGCAAGACAGAAAAAGTTCGAGGCACAAGAAATGAGTATAAGCTGGTGGAGCAGGACAACTATTTGCTGGCGGATGGGCAGCATGAAGCGATTGTTTCGGAAGAAGTATGGCAGGCGGCGCAGGTGAAGCTGCTGGCACAGGCAAAGAAATACGAGCATGTCAACCGTGGGAAGGACGAGCATACGCATTTGCTCTCCGGTATTGTAAAGTGTCCTGTCTGCGGTGCAGGAATGTATGGGAACAAAAGCATCAAGTACAAGAAGGATGGCACCAAGTATAAAGACTTTTATTATTACGGATGCAAACATCGCTCCATGATTCGTGGGCATAAGTGCGATTACAAAAAACAGATTCGGGAAGAACTGCTGGACGATGCCGTGGCGGAAGTTATCGTAAAGCTGGTGAGTAATCCGAAGTTTGCCGCCATGATACAGGAAAAGATCAATAGAAAAGTGGATACTGCTGCTATTGACCAGGAGATTGCAAATTACGAGAAACAGCTTCGCCAGCATTATTCTGTCAAGGCAAAGCTGGCGGAGGAAATTGATTCTCTTGATCCAGATGACCGGCACTATGTACGGCGTAAGGCAGACTTGGATGACCGCCTTTACAAGATGTATGATAAGATCGAAGATACTGAATCTCTGTTGATTGCGGCCAGAGCCAAAAAGCAGGCCATTGAAGCGGAAAAGTTGACCGGCGACAATATCTATAAAGTGTTGATTTACTTTGATAAGCTGTATAATGCCATGAATGAGCAGGAACAGCGGCAGATTATGGAGGCGTTGATTTCCGAAATCCAGATTTATGAAGAGCGGCGGCCAAACGGGCAGTGGCTGAAATCAATCAAGTTCAGGCTGCCTATCATAGAGGAAGATATGAATATCAGTTTGGACAATGAAGAACAAGTTGAGACAGTAGTAATGCTTTCTCGCAAAAAAACGACAGCGTAATCAACGTAAACGTGGAGTTTGGCGAGGGTGAGGGCAAAGTGCCACTCGATAATATTGCTAAGAGAGCCGCAGCGTACAAGCCGAAAGAGCGGGTTACTTACAAAATGATTAAGGAGTATATAGAAGCGAAATATGGATTTAAAGTACATATCGCATATATCGCAGAGGTAAAACGGGATTTAGGCTTGCCGATGTACGATGCTTCTAATGCGGCAGAGGAATTGAAACATCCGAGGAAACATCCGACAGCGGAGAAAGTGGAAGCGATAAAAGATGCACTGAGGTATTATAAGGTAATTTGATAGAGGGGATGAAGTATATGACCAAACTAATGAATCAAACAAAAGTGTATAAATTACTGGAGAAACGGGAAAGTGTTTTTTTAAATCAAGTAAAAGATGCAATAAATATAGCGGATGATATGTTGCCACAAATTAATAATGTATTTAACACATATACAATTCATGGAATGAAACATTCAATTAATGTGGCTGAGTATATGTTTGATTTGATTGAGAATGCAGAAGAAATGAGTGACTTAGAATTGGTTATGATTATCTATGCAACACTTTTTCACGATTCGGGAATGATTGTTTCTGATGATGAAATGGCAGGAATAAAGGATGATAAAATTTTACTAGGGAATAGAAGATATAGTAAAGTATTAGAAAAATATAAAAATGAAAAAATTGCTTTGCAAGAATGTGTAAGACCAGTTCATGGTTCTCGTGTTAATGAATTTATAGAACATTTAATGAAAGTTAATAGAAAAATTTTTTTGATTCCAGAAACAACAAATATATCTTTCCATAAAGAGTTAGCATTAATATGTCAAGCACATAATGAAGACTTTAGCTGGATTGCCATTAATTTAAAACATGATACAGTAAAAAAACAGTATTATTTGAACGAACAATTTATAGCTGTTTTGTTACGCATTGGTGATTATTTAGATATTGATGAACAAAGAGCACCGTTATGTTTATATAAATATTTAAAGCCCAATGATTACAGTAACTTAGAGTGGCAACAACATTTTGTAATAGAAAATTATAATAAAATTTATATAAATAAAAAAACTGGTTTAAAAGAAATTGTCTTTCAGGGGCAAAGTGACACGCCATCTGTTCATCGAAAATTGTTGAAGTATTTTGATGGTATTAACTTGGAGTTGTTAAATGCAGTAACTTTAAGTGAGAAATATGAAAAAGAAAGATATATGTTAAATTTAAAAACTAATATTATAAATAAAATATATACAACGGGATTTAGTTTTTCAGATTTTAGACTTTCATTGGACTATAATGCTGTTACCAATCTACTTATGGGTGAGCATATATATGGAAATAAAAAATATGGATTAAGAGAAATAATACAAAATTCCATTGATGCTTGTAAAACAATGCAGGAAACAGCGGAAACACATTCAGATTTTAGATTGCAAAAATATGAACCATTTATTCGTATTGTAATAGATAAGGATAGAAATCAAGTTACTATTTTGGATAATGGAAGTGGGATGTCTGTTGATATATTAAAAAAGTATTTTCTGAACGTAGGTGTTTCATATTATAAATCTGATGATTATGTCTTGCAAGGAAGAAAATATTCGCCAATAGGTTATTATGGAATAGGGTTTTTGGCATGTTTTATGCTATCCGATACAGTTGAAGTAATAACAAGACATTTTGAAGAAAATAAAGTAACAAGAATAGAATTTGAAAAAAGTAGTGAATATATATGTTTGACATATGAGGATAAATATAAAGTTCAGGGAACGGAAATTGTTTTGGAGTATGAACAATTTATGGAGACTTTTGAAAATAATTACAATGAAATAGTAAGGTTTATTGAAAATAATTTCTTAAATTGTGGAATACCAATTAGAATTGTAATTCAAGAGAATGGTCAAACGGAAGAGAAAAACTGTAATCTTATGAAGATAAAAACGGTGCTGGAAAATTGTATTTATCTAAATGATTATTTGGATGGGGTTGAGGCTTATATAAGTTGTAATTATAGAGACATTAATTTCACAGATAAATTAGAAGATTTAAATGGAAATAAAAGTTATTTTTACGATTCAGATAACAATCGCTTAGTTGTGGAATCTGATAGCGGTATAAATATTCGAGATTGCGTTAAAGAAGAAGAAATTAACTTTTTTAGTGTTCCTATTATTGGGTATGATGAAGCAGACGAATTTGAAAAGGCATACGATGTCTTGGAAGATTTTGAACAAGCATTAGATAAAATAGATTATGAAACCATTAATATATTATCAATTGATTGCGATGAAGAGCAGTATGAAAGAGAGATAGAATACGGTGACATGATAATAGGGGATTACACTTTTGAAGATTTTTGTGAGCAATTTGAACATTGTGATACTGTGCAAACACATACTTTTATTTCAAAATATTTTATTATTTGCAATGAGGAAGAAAAAATTTTTCCATATATAAAAGGAGCTAATTTTGGAGGAAAATATTCCTTTGAACAAAAAGATAAAACATATATAAAAAATGTTTTGCTTTCTCGTCTCAAAGTTACCATTCCTTTTTTGATTGATGGAGTAATATTAAAAGATGCAATAATTAATATAACTAATGATAACTTTTCGCCAAATGTATCTAGAGATAATTTAAATGCTGATTGTCAAGGAATATTGTCGTATGCAATAGGAAAAGCGTTACATATATGGATTTTAGAAAATGTAGCGATGTCAAGTGAAGAAAGGAATCTCCTAGAAAAATTTATTGAAGTATGTTATCGTGATAATAATTGTTGTCTAAAAATAAGTTAAGGATTTGAGAAAAAAATTGAATATTTGTATGTTAAAAGGTGGTGTAAAATTAACGGAACTTATATTTTGTGGGAAAAGGGTTGCACGAGCGGTATTAGTACTGTGTAAATATTGCTCATATTTCCGTGATTTTGTGGGGATATGTTTTGATTAGGTATTCATGTGGA
>CAJTTI010000039.1 GCA_910579225.1 uncultured Lachnospiraceae bacterium
CATGTGTTAAGCACGCCGCCAGCGTTCATCCTGAGCCAGGATCAAACTCTCGATATAAGTTTGTTCCGTTCAGAACAACACTTGGCTGTTCTATCCGTTACTGTTTCTAGGTCGCTTCTTTTCAAAAGCTGTTCTCAAAAATTTTTATTTAAAGAATTTTCGAAGACTTTCTAAAAGCACTATTTAATTATCAAGGTTCAGCTTCTTCTCGCCGCCGCTCTTGCAGCGACTTGAATATCTTACCAAATCTTTTTTGCTTTGTCAACACCTTTTTTTACTTTTTTTCAAGTTTTTTTGACATTAACTTTCCTGCAAAAAAGAACGGAGAAAGAGGGATTTGAACCCTCGCGCCGGTCACCCGACCTACACCCTTAGCAGGGGCGCCTCTTCAGCCACTTGAGTATTTCTCCGGACACGCCATTTCATGACGCAATGATTATTATACTAAAGACAGATGTAAATGTCAACCATTTTTTTCAATTTTTTTGACTGCTGTTTGAATTTTTTCTTTCACTAATTCAGCAATCTCATTTGTTTTCATCATCTTGTAGTCATCATAATATAAAGGCTCCAGATATTGTACCGTCACTGTTACAGGTTTTACAGAACCTGTATCAAATACCTGGTAAGAATTTGTGATCGCCACAGGTACAATTGGACATTTTGCTTTTGTTGCACATTTAAAAGAACCACCTTTAAATTCAGCCACTTCATTTTTTCTTCTGGAACGGGTCCCTTCCGGAAAGATCAAAAAGTTCTTACCGGAAGATACTTCCTGGCTGACTTTTATAATTACTTTCATAGCCTGGCGAACATCATCTCTGTCCATGGAATATGCTCCCATAATCTGAAAGATTTTATTCAGAAAAGGAACATGTTCCAATTCTTTTTTCATAACTACCGAAAAAAAATACGGACATCCATAGAGAAGAGCAAGTACATCATACAATCCCTGATGGTTTGGAAAAAACATAAAACTCTGGTTTTTTGGAATATGTTCGATTCCATAAGAACGGACTGTCACATTTCCTCCCCAGTTGGCTTTTTCTACAATTTCTTTAAAAAGAACAAGCTTCTTCTCCTCTGATATTTTCCTGCTGTTCCATGCATAATAACATAATTTCAGATACCAGAAGGGAACCACCATAATATTTTTGATTACCATCATCCATATTCGTTTCATGACTCTTCCTGCTCTTCTTCTATTGATGTTTCTGCCCCTTCCTCCTGTTCATCCCGGACTTCCTCACGAACTTTCGCAATATTGGCAACCTTGATTCCTGACTCATAATCTACATTCATCAGTTTTACGCCTGAGGTAATACGACCCAGTACTGAAATATTCTCACAGCCTGTTCTTATAATGATTCCTTCGTTTGTAATCATCATAACTTCATTTTCATCATTAACTGCTTTTGCACCCATGACGGAACCGGTCTTTTCCATAATCTTATAACATTTGAGACCTTTCCCTCCTCTGTTCTGTGCATGAAACTCAGATATTCTGGTTCGTTTTCCATAACCGCCTTCTGATACAATCAAAAGATATTCCCCCTGTGTATCCAGCTGCATGGCAACCACTTCGTCCTCTTTATCCAGATTCATACCAATTACACCGATGGAAACTCTTCCGGTTACGCGCACACCTTTCTCATGGAAACAAATACTCATTCCATTCTTTGTCACCAGAATAATATTTTTCTCTCCATCTGTGACCTTAACTTCAATCAATTCGTCTTCATCCCGAAGACTGATTGCCTGCAGACCTGTTTTACGAATATTTGCATACTCTGCCATACTGGTCTTTTTGATAATACCTTTTTTGGTTGCCATAACCAGATAATTACTGCTGTTAAACTCTTTCATGGCAATCACTGCCGTAATCTTTTCTTCCGGTTGAAGCTGAAGAAGATTGATAATGGCTGTGCCTCTGGCTGTTCTTCCGGCTTCTGGAATCTCATACGCTTTCAGACGATATACCCTTCCATAATTTGTAAAGAACATAATATAGTGATGAGTGGTGGCCATAAAGATCTCTTCTATAAAATCTTCCTCCAGAGTCTGCATTCCTTTAATGCCTTTCCCTCCCCTGTTCTGGCTCTTAAAATTATCCACAGTCATCCTCTTAATATATCCAAGATGGGTCATGGTAAGAACTGTATCACTGACCGGAATCAAATCCTCCATACTGATATCAAATTCATCATATCCAATCTTTGTACGGCGGTCATCCCCGAATTTTTCAGAGATTAAGAGAATTTCTTCTCTGATGACTCCAAGAAGTTTCTTTTCATCTGAAAGAATAGATTCCAGATAGTGTATTTTTTCCATTAACTCCTGGTATTCTTTTTCAATTTTATCACGTTCCAGACCTGTCAGTCTGCCCAGACGCATATCAACAATTGCCTGAGCCTGTACATCATCCAGACTGAATTCTTTCATAAGAGAGGCTTTGGCAGTTTGAATATTCTCTGAATTTCTGATAATCTGAATAACCCGATCTATATGATCAAGAGCAATCAGCAGTCCTTTTAAAATATGCGCCCGGTCTTTTGCCTTATTCAGCTCATACTTTGTTCTCCTGGTAACCACATCTTCCTGATGCCTCAGGTAATACTTCAGCATATCCAGAATATTCAGCACTTTTGGCTCATTGTTTACAAGAGCCAGCATGATCACACCAAAAGTATCCTGAAGTTGTGTATGTTTATAAAGCTGATTGAGGATTACATTGGGACTGACATCTTTTCGAAGTTCTATATTGATCCGCATTCCCTCTCGGCTGGATTCATCATTGATATACGTAATCCCATCAATTTTCTTCTCTTTTACCATATCGGCAATTTTTTCGATCAATCTTGCTTTATTGACCATATAAGGAAGTTCCGTCACAATAATACGATTCTTACCATTGGCCATGGACTCAATATTACTGACAGCACGAACACGAATCTTTCCCCGGCCTGTGCGGTAAGCTTCGTTGATCCCTGATGTACCAAGAATCTCCGCACCAGTGGGAAAATCCGGACCTTTTACAATATTCAGGACCTCTTCAATCTCCGTATCTCTGTTTTCCTCAACTCTATTGTCAATAATCTTCACAACTGCATTGATTACTTCTTTCAGATTATGAGGCGGTATATTTGTAGCCATACCTACCGCGATACCTGTCGTTCCATTCACCAGAAGATTAGGATATCTGGAAGGAAGTACAAGAGGTTCTTTTTCTGTCTCATCAAAATTGGGGCCAAAATCTACTGTATCTTTATTGATATCTGCCAGCATTTCCATGGAAATTTTGCTTAGCCGGGCTTCCGTATAACGCATGGCCGCCGCACCATCGCCATCCATAGAACCAAAATTCCCGTGTCCGTCTACCAGCGGATAGCGGGTAGACCATTCCTGTGCCATATTGACAAGTGCTCCATAGATCGAACTGTCTCCATGAGGATGATATTTACCCATGGTATCACCCACGATACGGGCACATTTACGATGCGGCTTATCAGGACCATTATTCAGCTCAATCATCGAATAAAGTACACGACGCTGAACAGGTTTCAAACCGTCTCTTACATCCGGAAGTGCTCTGGAAGCAATGACACTCATAGCATAACTGATGTAAGATTCTTCCATGGTTTCTTTTAGATCCACTTCATGAACTTTATCAAAAATATTATCTTCCATACTTCTCTATTCCTCTTAGTCTTCAATTAAATATCCAGATTCTTCACATACTTTGCATTAGCTTCGATAAATTCTTTCCGGGGTTCCACCTTGTCTCCCATCAGTGTTGTAAAAGTCAGATCAATTTCTGATGACTGTTCTTCATCCATAGTTACTTTTAAAAGAATTCTCTTCTCCGGATCCATAGTCGTTTCCCAGAGCTGATCTGCATCCATCTCCCCCAAACCTTTATAACGCTGTATTTTATTATTCTGATCTCTTCCAATCTCTGAAAGAATCTCATTTAACTCTTCGTCCGAATAAGCATACCAGATATTTTTATTCTTCTCCACTTTAAAAAGAGGAGGCTGTGCCAGATACACATACCCTTGTTTGATCAGTTCTGGCATAAAACGATACATAAAAGTAAGCAAAAGAGTACTGATATGAGCACCATCCACATCGGCATCTGCCATGATTATAATTTTATGATAACGAAGTTTTGTAATATCAAAATCCTCATGAATACCTGTTCCAAAAGCAGAGATCATGGATTTGATCTCATCATTCGCATAGATCCTGTCAAGCCTTGCCTTTTCTACATTCAGGATCTTTCCGCGAAGAGGCAGAATCGCTTGTGTCATACGATTTCTTGCCGTCTTTGCAGAACCGCCTGCAGAATCTCCCTCCACCAGATATATTTCACATTTTGCCGGATCTTTGTCCGAACAATCTGCCAGTTTTCCGGGAAAAGTAAAACCATCCAAAGCAGACTTTCTTCTGGTCAATTCTCTTGCTTTTCTTGCTGCTTCTCTGGCGCGCTGCGCCATGATTGATTTCTCCAGGATCTGTTTGGCTACCTGCGGATTCTGCTCCAGATAGACAGTCAGTCTTTCTGAGACAATACTGTCTACTGCACTCCTTGCCTCCGTATTGCCAAGACTGCGCTTGGTCTGTCCCCCCAACTGAGGCTCGCTAATTTTAATACTGATAATCGCAGTCAACCCTTCTCTGATGTCTTCACCGGACAGATTATTTTCCGTATCTTTTAAAAGTTTATTTTTTCTGGCATAATCATTGAATGTTTTAGTAACAGCACTCTTAAATCCTGCCAGATGAGTTCCTCCCTCATGAGTATTGATGTTATTTACAAAACTGTAGCAATTTTCAGAATAAGAATCATTATGCTGAAATGCCACTTCCACCTGTACCCCGTCTTTCATCCCTTCACAATAGATAATATCTTCATAAATAGGTGTGGTACTTTTATTTAAATATTGAACAAATTCTTTGATACCGCCTTCATAGTGATATATTTTGGAACGCACAGGATCTTCTCTCTCATCTGTCAATGTAATTTTGAGACCCTTTGTCAAAAATGCTGTTTCACGAAGACGGATCTGAAGCGTCTTAAAATCAAATTCCGTAACTTCAAATATCTCTTTATCAGGAAGAAATGTGACCGTAGTTCCGGTCAGACTTGGTTTACAGGTTCCGATAACTTCCAGAGGATAACATACTTTTCCTCTCTCATATCTTTGTCTGTAAAGTTTACCTTCACTACAGATTGTCACTTCCAACCACTCAGATAACGCATTCACCACCGAAGCTCCAACACCATGAAGACCGCCAGATACCTTATATCCGCCGCCGCCAAATTTTCCGCCTGCATGAAGAACTGTAAAAACTACTTCCACGGCTGGTTTTCCCGCTTTATGATTAATCCCCGTCGGAATACCTCTCCCGTCGTCCTCCACAGTAATCGAATTATCTGAATGAACCGTTACCTGAATATGTTTACAATAGCCGGCAAGCGCTTCATCAATGGAATTATCTACAATCTCATATACCAGATGATGGAGCCCCCGAAAGGATATATCATCAATATACATACCAGGTCTTTTCCTGACTGCTTCAAGTCCCTCCAGGATCTGGATCTGGTCTGCACCATATTCTATGCTCATCTATTTAACCTCCTTGTATCTAATTTTCCATCATTACCTGACCATCGGTTACCCGATATACTTTGTTGATTGAAAACCTGTGATTTATAAATTCATCCAGACCTGTACAGGTAATCATGGTCTGTACATCCTGAATGCTGTTTAATAGATAGTTTTGCCTGTTGCCGTCTAATTCAGACAATACATCATCAAGAAGAAGAACCGGAGTATCGTGAATCACCTTTCTTACCAGTTCAATTTCAGACAATTTTAAAGAAAGCGCTGCTGTTCTCTGCTGACCCTGAGATCCAAATCTACGTATATCAATTCCATTGACAGAAAAAGAAAGATCATCCCGGTGCGGACCAGTGGTACTGGTCTTCTGCTTCATGTCTCTTTCCATACTGCGTTTTAACTGATCTGCAAAAAAATCTTCTTCTGTATTTGATTCATACTCCAGAATCATATCTTCTTGTCCTCCGGTAAGCTGATTATGAATCCGACCTATGATATCATTTAATTCTTTTGTAAAATGTCTTCTTCTCTTGATGACCTGAGTCCCATATTTCACCATCTGCAGGTCAAGAATATCCAAAACTTCTCTATAATCTGAACGAAATGCCATTTCTTTTAAAATTCGGTTACGCTGAAGCACAATTTTATTATAACTGGACAAAAGATGGAGATAAATTTTATCCAGCTGACATAATTCCATATCCAGAAACCGCCTTCGTTCAGAAGGTCCATTCTTAATAATGTTTAAATCTTCGGGAGAAAAAAATACAAAATGAATAATACCAAACAACTCACTTGCCTTTTTGATAGGAATTCCATCTATGGCGATTCCTTTTGATTTATTTTTCCGAAGATGCATATCAATCTTATGCTCTATCCCTCTCTTTTCAATCAAAGTACGAATATGTGCCTCTTCTTCAGAAAAATAAATCAGTTCCCGGTCTTTGGAGCTTCTGTGCGATTTGGTAGTTCCGCTGACATAGACTGCTTCAAGAATATTCGTTTTCCCCTGCGCGTTATCTCCATAAAAAATATTGGTATTCGGATCAAAATCGATGCAAAGCTCCCTATAATTCCGATAATTTTTGAGATTCATAGATTTTATGATCATAACCGCACCGAACCGTTACTTTATGATTTCGATTATCTCACCATTACATTCGATTCTATCTTTGTCATAAAGCTTTTTTCCTCTCTGATATTCTGTAGTTCCATTTACTTTAACATGGCCTTCCTGAATCATGAATTTTGCATCAACACCAGAACCTGCAATTCCTGCCGCTTTCAGTGCCTGCCCAAGTCGGATATAGTCTTCTTTTAATTTTACTGTCAACATAATTCTACCTGATTTCTGTTTAATTTAAAGCTGCATTAAAATTAACCGGAAGAATCAGATAAATATATCTCTGTTCTTCATCCTTAATATAACAGGGAGCTTTTGGGTTCACCATATAAATTGTTATATTTTCATCGTCAATGACCCGGAGTGCATCAATTAAAAACTTTGGATTAAATCCAATCATAATATCCTTTCCTTCTTTTTGGATATCAATATCTTCTTTCATGGAACCGAGCTGTGAATTGATGCGAATCTCCATATTTGTATCTGTAATATTAAAGATAATCGGTTTCTTGTCCCCTTCTTTTACCAGAAGCGTGGCCCTGTCAATACAATTCAAAAATTCTTTTTTATTAATGACAAATTTTGTTTCATAATCGCTGGAAAGCATTTGGTTGATCTTGAAATATTCACCCTCGATTAATCTTGATACTACTGTAGTAGTATCAAATTCAAATACAATATGATTTCTGGTAAAGAAAATATGTACTTCATCTTCTGTCTCACCGGACAGGATCTTACTGATCTCCTGAAGGGATTTTCCAGGCACTACAGCTTTATGATTTTTATAAGATTCTTTTAGTTCAACCTTTCGAATAGAGATTCTGTGTCCATCCAGAGATACTACTTTGAATTTATTTTCTTGAATCTCAAAAAGCTCCCCCGTCATAAGCTTGTTATTGTCATTATCAGAAATAGAAAAAATTGTCTGTCTGATAATCTCTTTTAAAGTAAATTGGGAAAGACATACAAAATCTGTTTTTTCAATATAGGGAAGGTACGAGAAATCTTCACCTGATTTTCCGGATATATGAAAATGCGCTTTTTCGCATGTGATGGATATTTGATAGTTATTGCTGCTTTCTATGGTGACATTATTGTCCGGGAGTTTTCTGATAATCTCTGAAAATACTTTCGCATCGACTGCTATGATTCCTTTTTCCAGTATCTCTCCTTCAACCCTGGTTTCAATACCAAGTTCCATGTCATTTGCTGTAAATTTAATTTCATTTGTGGAAGCGTCAATTAGAATGCATTCCAGTATTGTCATAGTCGTTTTGGAAGGAACTGCTTTTGATACAATATTAACCCCTTTTTGCAAATTCGCTTTTGAACAGATAAGCTTCATGTGAATAACTCCTTTCGCTGCGTTTATCTATGTTTTTATAGTATAAATTCGTCTTCATAGTAGTAGGGGGTGTGGATTTGTGAATAAGCCTGAAACCCCTTGAAAATAAAGGAAAAAGTAAAAAGAAAAGGATGTGGAAATCTAATGGAAACAGAACTGTGAAAAAGGAAGTTATAAACATCTTCCTTTTGGTTCTTAACTTTTCCACATATTGTCTACATTGCATTCACATGAAATTGTGAATAAAACTGCAAGAGTTTCTTCTTATTATAAAGTAAAGCTAAAGAATGTTATCAGCTGGTACTTAGCTTTTTACGAATAATCTCAATGTTGTTTTTTAGCTTTTTATCATCTTTTTTCAGTTTTTCACGTACTTTATTATCACCACTGATAATAGTGGAATGATCTCTGTTTCCAAGGAGAATGCCTATGTTTTTGTAAGATGTATCCGTTATATCTCTGCACAGATACATGACAATTTGTCTTGGTACAACAATTTCCGCATTCCGCTTTCCTCCGATAATATCGCTGGAAGTAATACCAAAGTGTTCTGCTACAACATCCAAGATAACTTGAGGAGTAACTTCTCTTTTTTCATTAGGTGAAATAATGTCTTTTAGCACTTCTTCTGCCAAAGCAATATTGATTTCCCTTTTTTCCAGATTGGATAGCGCTACGAGCTTGTTGAGTGCTCCTTCCAGCTCCCGAATGTTTGATTTAATATTTGTGGCAATATAACGTATGACTTCATCTTCAATGTTGTATCCGTCAATCTCTTCTTTTTTGCGGAGAATTGCCATTCTGGTCTCATAATCTGGTGAAGAAATGTCTGCGATCAGGCCCCATTCAAATCTGGACTGAAGTCTGGCTTCCAGTGTTTCCAGGTCTTTTGGCGGCCGATCACTGGATACAATAATCTGCTTGTTTGCTCCATGAAGCGAGTTGAATGTGTGAAAAAATTCCTCCTGGGTACTCTCTTTTCCGATGATAAATTGGATATCATCAATTAGAAGGACGTCTATGTTGCGATATTTTTCCCTGAATTTGGTCATACTGGTATTATTTCCATTACGAATAGAATCAATCAGTTCGTTGGTAAATACTTCGGAGGTTACATAGAGTACTTTTTTGGAAGCGTCTCTCTGTAATATGTAGTGTGCAACAGAATGCATTAAATGGGTTTTTCCAAGTCCCACTCCTCCATACAGAAACAAAGGGTTGTATTCTTTGCCAGGAGATTCCGCCACTGCTACAGACGCGGCATGGGCAAAACGATTGTTGCTGCCGATGACAAATGTCTCAAATGTATATTTTGGATTCAGATTTGTATTCTTATTTTCTTGATTTTTGGAGGCAGGGACTGGATTTTTCTTTGGCTGAGGAATGAAAGCTTTTTCTTTTTCTGCTTCTTCTTCCGTAATAATCTTGATCTCATATTCTTCTCCCATGGCTTCCGCAACGGCTACATAGAGAAATGTCTTGTATTTGTTTTCTATATAGGTAACGGCCTGTTCAAAAGGAGCTGTTATTTTTAAAACACTGTCGTCAATACGAAATAATTTTAACGGCAGAAGCCAGGTTTTGAAAGCAACGTCTGAAAGTCCATTGTCCTGGCGGATCGTTTGCAGGATCCCATTCCATTTTTCATTCAACAGTTCCAATTGTGTATCCATATCCTTATCTCCTGAATTATATTAAAATGCTACTCTCTCAAACTACATAATACAATAAATTTTCGAAGATATCAACAATTATCTGTTTTGACCGTGAAAAGAGAGTGGAAATATGGATGATTTATCCACAAGTTATTCACATTTCGGTGGATAACTTGTGAATATTATTTTAGAATTTTTTTTACTTGACTTCTTTTGGATATCTGCATATAATTAAAATAGTGTTTTTTGACATGTGACAATGACGCATAATTATAAATGGTAAGGAGGTGCCTTGATTTATGAAAATGACATTTCAGCCTAAAAAGCGTTCCAGAGCAAAAGTTCATGGATTCAGAGCGAGAATGAGCACGCCGGGCGGAAGAAAAGTTTTAGCAGCCAGAAGATTAAAGGGAAGAAAGAAATTATCAGCGTAGGCCGCATATATGTGGCCTTTTCTTCTAGCCTTTTATAAGGAGAGTCCATGAAATTTTCAGAGTCCTTAAGACGTAATGAAGACTTTCGAAGGGTTTATGAAAAAGGAAAGTCTTATGCAAATCGTTATCTTGTTCTGTATGTCCTTGCAAATCAGACAGACAGAAACCGTCTGGGAATTTCGGTCAGTAAGAAGGTTGGTAACAGTGTGGTCCGGCACAGGATTACCCGCCTGATCAGGGAGAGCTACCGAATACAGGAAGAGTTGTTCAATAGTGGTTTGGACATGGTAGTAGTAGCAAGGAAGAGCGCAAAGGATAAAACCTGCCAGGAGATTGAAAGTGCGCTGCTTCATCTTGGAAAACTTCACGGAATATTAAAATGAAGAGTATTTTTATTAGTTTGATAAAATTTTATCAAAAATATTTGTCACCATTAAAAAGCACGAAATGCCCTTATTATCCAAGTTGTTCCCAGTATGGACTGGAAGCCATAGAGAAATATGGAGCAATAAAGGGAGGCCTGATGGCCTTATGGAGAATTATAAGGTGCAACCCTTTTTCAAAGGGTGGATATGACCCGGTCCCATAAGTTTTCTTTGAATAAAATATGAAAAGGACCGGCGAGCAAATGTCGTTCATGGATCAGGGTTCCATGATATAAGGAGGTTTATTTTGGCAGGTATTTTATTAACCCAGAACAATACATTTATTATTGGTGATGTGGCACGAATTCTTGGTTGGATTATGAATGTATTGTTCAATTTCTTGAACAATGTATTCGGAATACAGAATATTGGTCTGTGTATTATTCTGTTTACAGTACTCATTTATCTTTTGATGCTGCCGCTAACTGTAAAGCAGCAGAAATTTTCCAAATTATCTGCAAAGATGAATCCGGAGCTTCAGCAGATTCAGAAAAAATATAAGAATAAAAAAGATAATACGTCCATGATGGCCATGAATGAGGAGACACAGGCGGTTTATGCAAAATATGGAGTATCTCCTACCGGAAGTTGTCTGCAGATGTTGATACAGCTGCCTATTTTGTTTGCGCTTTATCGGGTAATTATGGGAATTCCGGCATATGTAAGCGGTGTGAAGGAGGTATTCACAGAACTTGCGAATCAGATTATGGCTGTTCCCGGCGGTTCTGAATTTATGCAGGAATTGAGTACAAATGGACGGATGTACATTGAGGGAAAGGATTTTACTCAGGTTAATACAATTATTGACGTCCTTTATAAACTGCAGGATACTGGAAGTGCCACATGGCAAATGCTGATTGATCAGTTTCCTCAGATGGAAAGCCTGATTCTTACAACGCAGAGTTCTATCAACAGCATGAATAATTTTGGTATCAATATTGCCAATTCTCCCTGGAATATTGCCAAATCTGCTCTTGCTGCAGGCTCTGTATTGTTATTGATTGGTGCAGTTCTGGTACCTTTCCTTTCTGCATTGACTCAGTGGTTGAATGTGAAGATGATGCCCCAGCCATCCACAGGAGATGGAAATGATACCATGAACGCCACTATGAAGTCCATGAATATGATGATGCCTTTGATGTCTGCATGGTTTTGTTTTACACTTCCTGCAGGTATGGGCCTTTACTGGATCATGGGTGCAGTTGTCCGCGGGATTCAGCAGTGGTCCATTAATAAATATCTGGACAAGCTGGATTTGGATGAGATAGTAAAGAAGAATATTGAGAAGAATAACAGAATCCGTGAGAAAAAGGGACTTCCTCCTCAGAAAATCAACGATATTGCCAGAACAAATGTAAAGGCAATCGACCATACAAATAAGAAGACAATGACAGAAGAGGAGAAAAAAGCTGCCGTGGAGGCTTCTACCAGTTATTATAAGAATTCAGATAATCCGGGAAGTCTGGCGTCGAAAGCTGCTATGGTGGCTAAGTATAACGAGAAGACAAAGAAGTAAGGGGGAAATGGAAATGGAATATAGTGAGTTTTCTGCTAAAACTCTGGAAGACGCAATTACTGAAGCGAAGATCAAGCTGGAGGCAACTTCAGAAAATTTGGAGTATGAAGTAATAGATAAAGGAAGCAGTGGGTTTCTTGGTATTGGAAGTAAACCGGCGAGAATTCGTGCACGTAAGCTTTTGAATTCCAGGGAAAAGGCAGAAGAGTTTCTGAGCAAAGTATTTGACGCCATGCAGATTAGTGTGAATGTCAATATTGATGAGAACACAGAAGAAAAGATTATGAATATTGATCTTTCAGGAGAGGATATGGGTGTCCTGATCGGTAAAAGAGGACAAACGCTGGATTCACTTCAGTATCTGGTAAGTCTGGTTGTCAATAAAAATGTAGAAGAGTATGTTCGTGTAAAAGTTGATACAGAAAATTACCGCCAGCGCAGAAAAGATACTCTGGAAAATCTGGCAAAAAATATCTCTTTCAAAGTGAAGAGAAGTGGAAAGACTGTGACACTGGAACCAATGAATCCTTATGAGAGAAGAGTTATCCATTCTGCACTTCAAAATGATCGCTATGTGGAGACACACAGCGAAGGAGAAGAGCCGTTTCGCCGTGTAGTGGTAAGTCTGAAAGAAGGCGTGAAGGTTCGGGATAATAATAACCGTCATCGCCGTTATGGTAATAACAGGAATTATAATCGTAATAATAAAAAAGGTGGGGGACGCGAATAAGCGTTCCCTTTTTTGCTGACAGGAGGGTTGTAAATAAGTGATGCAAAAATGTGATACGATTGCTGCGATAGCAACTGCTATGTCAGGAGCCGGTATTGGTGTCGTGAGGATCAGTGGAGAAGATGCTTTTGAAATTGCCGGAAAAGTATTCCAGCCTGCAAGCAGACAGAAAAAGCTGGAAGATCAAAAGTCTTATACCATGCATTATGGAAACATTGTGGATGGAGATGAGATTATAGATGAAGTGATTGTTCTGCTAATGAGAGGTCCTCACAGTTATACAGCGGAAGATACAGTAGAAATTGACTGCCATGGCGGTATCTATGTCATGAAGAGAATTCTGGACTTGATACTTCGAAGTGGTGCCAGAACTGCAGAACCGGGAGAATTTACAAAACGGGCCTTTTTAAATGGAAGGCTGGATTTGACCCAGGCAGAGGCTGTAATGGATGTGATTCATGCAAAAAATGAATATGCATTGAAAAGTTCAGTTCGTCAGTTAAAAGGATCCGTTCTCCATCTGATTAGAGAAATCCGGGAACAGGTGCTTTATGAGATTGCATTTATTGAATCGGCCCTGGATGATCCGGAACATATCAGCCTGGATGGTTATCCCGCAGAACTTTGCAAAAAAGTGGAAAACCTGATAAAAAAGACAGAGGATCTGTTGATACATGCAGATCAGGGCAGGATCTTAAGAGAAGGAATACAGACTGTGATAGTGGGAAAACCCAATGCGGGGAAATCTTCTCTTATGAATGTATTGACAGGAGAGGAAAGAGCTATTGTGACAGACATAGCCGGAACTACACGTGATATTCTGGAAGAGCAGATTCAGATCAGAGGACTAGTTTTGAATATTGTAGATACGGCTGGTATCCGGGATACGGAAAATGTAGTTGAAAAAATCGGAGTCCACAGAACAAAAGATTCTGTAAAAGATGCAGATTTGGTGCTTTATGTGGTTGACAGTTCAACAGAATTGGATGAAAATGACAGAGAGATTATGAAATTACTGGATGGTAAAAGAGTTATTATTCTCTTAAATAAGACGGATCTGATTATGAAAACGACTCCTGAAATGACAAAGAAATTTTGTTCAGGACCTGTAATCTGTATTTCTGCAAAAGAAGAGACAGGTATGGAATTGTTGGCAGATCTTCTGGAAGAGATGTTTCTTGATGGAAAGATTTCTTATAATGATGAAGTATATCTCACGAATATCAGACACAGATCAGCAATGAACCAGGCAAAAGAAAGCCTGTTGAAGGTAAGGGAGAGCATACATCTCGGAATGCCGGAGGATTTTTTCTCTATAGATTTAATGGATGCTTATGAAGCTTTGGGCAGGATTTTAGGCGAGTCCGTGGAAGACGATCTGGTCAATGAGATTTTCGGTAAATTTTGTGTGGGAAAATAGAGAGAGTAAATTTGATCAGGAAAGGAGGATGGTAGAAAATGCCGTTTGTAGAAGAATATACGGATGTAGTGGTAGTGGGAGCTGGTCATGCGGGATGTGAAGCAGCTCTGGCTTGTGCAAGACTTGGACTTGAGACCGTGGTATTTACAGTCAGTGTGGACAGCATTGCTTTGATGCCCTGTAATCCGAATATTGGAGGAAGTTCCAAAGGGCACCTGGTTCGGGAACTGGATGCCCTTGGAGGAGAGATGGGAAAAGTGATTGACAGGACTTTTCTCCAGTCTAAGATGCTGAATGTGTCAAAAGGGCCTGCAGTGCATTCTTTGAGAGCACAGGCAGATAAGGCAGAGTATAGCAGGGCTATGAGAAGAGTACTGGAAGAAACAGAGAATCTTCGGATTGTGCAGGCTGAGGTTACAGAAATTTTGACTGAAAACAAAGCAGTAATTGGTGTACGTCTTTATTCAGGTGCAGTTTATCATGCAAAGGCGGTGATTCTTTGTACTGGTACCTATTTAAAGGCAAGATGTATTTATGGAGATGTAAGTACACATACAGGTCCGAATGGTCTGCAAGCGGCTAATTATCTGACGGATTCTCTGAAAAAACTTGGGATAGAAATGTATCGGTTTAAGACTGGGACACCGGCGAGAATTGATGGGAAAACTATAGATTTCAGTAAGATGGAAGAACAGTTTGGAGATGAGAGAATCATTCCCTTTTCTTTTACCACCGATCCGGAATCTGTGCAGATTCCGCAGGTTTCCTGCTGGCTGACTTATACGAATGAAAAAACTCATGAGATTATCCGTGCTAACCTGGATCGTTCACCTCTGTATTCCGGTCAAATTGAAGGAACAGGGCCAAGATACTGTCCTTCCATAGAAGATAAAGTAGTGCGTTTTGAAGACAAGAAACGGCATCAGGTTTTTATTGAACCTGAGGGACGGTATACTTGTGAAATGTATGTGGGAGGGATGTCCAGTTCTCTTCCGGAAGATGTCCAGTACGATATGTATCATTCAGTTCCCGGGTTGGAACATGTAAAGATAGTGAGGAATGCTTATGCAATTGAATATGACTGTATAAACCCTCAGCAGCTTTGTCCAACACTGGAATTCAAGAATATCAGAGGACTTTTTAGCGGAGGGCAGTTTAATGGAAGTTCCGGTTATGAGGAAGCGGCATGTCAGGGACTTGTGGCTGGAATCAATGCTTCCATGAAAATTCTTGGGAGATCTCAGATAGTGATTGATCGTTCACAGGGATATATTGGTGTGTTGATTGATGATCTGGTAACAAAAGAAAATCATGAGCCTTATCGGATGATGACATCCAGATCAGAATATCGTTTGCTCCTGAGGCAAGATAATGCAGATCAGCGCCTGACGCCTCTTGGGTATGAAGTTGGATTGATATCAGAAGAACGTTATCAGAAGCTGTTGAAAAAAGTGAATCAGATTCGCCAGGAAAAAGAGCGTCTGGAGAGGACTATGACCGGAGCTAATACAGCAACGCAGTCGTTTCTGATAAAATATCAAAGTACAGAATTGAAGACAGCAGCTTCACTGGCGGAAATTCTTCGTCGTCCGGAGATGAACTATGAATTTTTATCAGAAATCGATCCGGAACGCCCAGATCTCCCTGCAGATGTAACAGAACAGGTGGAAATTGATATTAAGTATGATGGTTATATCAGACGGCAGCTGAAACAGGTAGAACAGTTCCGTAAACTGGAACAGAAGAAAATACCGGATAATATAAATTACGATAATATATCAAGTCTTCGTCTGGAAGCAGTACAGAAACTAAAATTATGTAAACCTATATCAATTGGTCAGGCTTCACGGATTTCTGGGGTTTCGCCTGCAGATATTTCAGTACTGCTTGTATATCTGGAGCAGAGAAGGAATCGGGAATAAGATGTCAGTAACGGAAAGAAAAGAGTATATTGAAAAAAGTATAAGAACACTGGGAATAGAGATCAGTCCAGTACAAATAAGACAGTTTTATGAATATTATCAGGCTTTGGTAGAATGGAATGCATATATGAACCTGACAGCTATTACAGAATTTGAAGATGTGGTACAAAAACATTTTGTGGATAGTTTGTCGATTATTCAAGTAAATAATTTGCTGGAAGTGGATAACGTTATTGATATTGGAACAGGTGCCGGATTTCCTGGAATTCCGTTAAAGATTATGTATCCCCATGTGAAAGTGACTCTTTTGGATTCTTTAAGAAAAAGGATTGATTTTTTGAATCATGTTACAGATATAATAAATCTGAAGGATGTGGAAGCAATTCACGGGAGAGCGGAAGATTATGCAAAGCCAGGACAGAAAAGAGAACAGTATGATCTGTGCGTTTCCAGGGCTGTGGCAAACTTGTCTACGTTGTCAGAATATTGTCTTCCTTATGTGAAGATTGGAGGAATGTTTATATCCTATAAATCTGGGGACATCAAACAAGAACTGGATAATGCAAAAAATGCAGTCTTTCTTCTGGGAGGAAAAACTGCATTTTGTAAAACTTTTGAATTGCCGGGGACAAATATCCAAAGATCATTGGTGTGTATTCAAAAAGTGAATGGATGTCCAAAAAAATATCCTAGAAAAGCTGGTATGGCTTCAAAATCTCCAATTTGAAAGAAGCGAATATAATACAATTTCTTCAAAAAATGTTTATTCGCTGCAAAGGTATAGACGAATGTATTTCAGGACTTCTTCAGGTGCTTCCAGCTGGGGAAGTTCTTTTGTATAATCAATATATTCAAACTCAATAGAAGGATTATAATACAAATATTCTTTTATAGTAGTTTTTATCTCTTTTATTTCTCGTCCTGCGAGGATATGAATATTTTGATTGATATTTTTTAAAGTACGGATAACATTTGCATTTGTGTATCTTCCCACCAGGCTGACACACAGATTTTTTGAATCTCGTCCTTTCAGATGGGCGGATTCATAATAATAATCATATAGTGCTTCAGGGATATGTTCAGAATCATAGTAATACTTTTCTTCAAAATTTTCTTTGATTTTATTTTTTGCAGTGATTAGATGATAAATCAAAGTACCTATAAAAGGAAGCTTTAAAATAAATGAGGCGGTTTTTGTACGTTTTGTAGGTGTTTTAAGTAAACTTCTGATATTTTCTGGATTAATCAATATCAATTCTTTATAATCTCCTTCATTCATACTGCATGCATCTAATACAAATGAGGCAGATTTTCCGGTTGCTACTACACTTGTTTTCTTCTTTATTATATTACGAATAAAATCATTAATAAGTTGAGTATACATGTAGCTGGTATATGTGATATCGGGTCTGTCAGATAAACCGCAACCAAGCAGATCAATAGTATAGACAGTATTTGTTTTGGAAAGCTTTGGTACAATCTCAGACCATTCCACAGAGGAACTGTCTTCTTTTAAGTTGTGTACAAGAAGTATGGGTTTCCCGTCACCAGTGACACGATAACTGATATCTCCGAATCTCCAGTGATATATTTCTTTGTTTCTGGAGTTTATTAATTGCTTTGAAACTGCAATTTTGCTGATGGCTTTGTTAATGGCAGAAAGACTGATCAGTGAAGCAATCGTTACTCCTGCAAAAGAAAGTGTAATTGTGAAATTTTTATTCATACGGGTATGGCTCCTTTTTTAATGTACTGTAGAGGAGAATTGTTTACTGGACTAAATCACCACAGGCAAAGCGTTTGTTAAGGTCAGATTTTTATTCTGCTATGATTGTATACTATATAAGGAATTACTTCAATAGGAAAATATGTTTCACGTGAAACTTTGTTTGCATTCCCGCGGGCAACGAGCCAAGTGGCTGCTTGCAGACATTTGGCGACTGCCGCGAGGGTCAAATACCCCGCTGCTCTGCAGCGCTGCAAGTTTGATACCCTGTTGCTTGCAGCGGGGCTTTTGATTTATATTATAGATAATTTTGTAAAAGATTACCAGAGTTTGTTTTAATACTTAATTATTGTATACAAATGTCTATATAGTAAACTGAATACATGAAAAGACATGAATTAAGTAAAATGCAATGAGATAAAGAAAAGATTTACTGCCTCCAGAAAAAAAACCGCAGGGAGAACGTACGACCAAAAGCAACCAGGATATGCTCAATGCTATAGTTTACTGGCTAAGTACTGGTATCCTCTGGGGTGATATTCCTGAAAGATTTGAACCCTGGCAAAGTGTATTCGGCCGCTTTCGGGCATGGATGGGTACTGGTATATGGAAGCAGGTTCTTCTGTTCCTCACTGAACAAGAGAATACACGCCCCAAGTACCGTCTTTTGGCAGCTGGCGGCGTTACCGTCACTCAGCGTATGTCCAGTACGCCTTATTCCGTTGCTTTGCCAGTCACTAAAAGACAGTACTTGGGGTCCGAAGGAGTTTTGCACCACAGATTTGAGATTCTGTAAGGCAGTGGAACGAAGTATACTGGATGTACACTGAGTGACGGTAACGCTGCCAGAATCGCAAATCTGTGGTGCAAAACTGTGAGTTCCCTCGTCCGCTGAGGGTCATGCTGGACAATACAACAATGAAAGTACAACATCATGCCAGTGGGGCCAAAAAAGGGGATACCACGAAGAAACCGGGCGCAGCGGGGGAGGATTGACAACGAAAGTCCATGTGGTGACAGGTGGACTTGGATATCCATTGCAATTTTTGCTTTCCGGCGGGAAGCGTAACGATATCTGTATGGGGCAGATACTGCGGGAACCGCTTGATTTAAACAGAAGGTTCATTCTGGTAAATAAAGGTGTATGACAATGATAAATTTATATGCTGGCTGGAAGAAGGGAGAGGGGTCATGGTGATTCCAAGCTGTATGAGTGAAAAACATCCCCGGGAAACTGACGGGCATACATACAAAGAGAGTCATCTGATGGAAAAACTTTTCCTCAAATTAAAAACAACCGCCGTTTTGCTATTAGATATGAAAAGAAGGCTCTTTGTTTTCAGGCTGTTGTCTGCCTTTCCTGTATTCTTATTTGCTCACTTTGATTTTGATAATTTTTAAACAGGCTCTATGAAGTTTCTATATTATGAAATATCAAATAAATAATAGATATGTAAATGTAATATAAACATATAATTTATACGTAAATATTTTATAATAATAAATTTAATTTTAATATGCAATAGGATTTTTCAAAAATTAATATTTTATATTATTTTTTAGAATAAATGTTTCACGTGAAACATAGTTGTGTTATACTGGTGTTGTGATTCAGCCACAGCAGATAATTATTAAAATAAAAGGAGAAATACGTGGGAAGAATTATTGCGATTGCAAACCAAAAAGGTGGAGTAGGTAAGACAACAACAGCTATTAATTTATCTGCCTGTCTTTCAGAAATTGGACAAAAAGTACTGACAATAGATATAGATCCTCAAGGAAATACCACTAGTGGTTTGGGAATTGATAAAAATAGTGTAGCTCTCAGTGTATATGATATGATTCTTGGAGAATGCAATATAGAAGAATGCATCACAGAAACAGAGATCGAAAATCAATCATTGATTCCTTCAAATGTAAACCTGGCAGGAGCAGAGATCGAATTAATTGGAATTGAGGAAAAAGAGTACATATTAAAAAGAGAAACAAAGAAGATCAGGGATAATTATGACTTTGTTATTATAGATTGTCCACCTTCTTTGAGCATGTTGACTGTGAACGCATTGGCAGCGGCAGATACAGTGCTTGTTCCGATTCAGTGCGAATATTATGCACTGGAAGGGTTAAGTCAGTTGATTCATACAATTGAACTTGTACAATCGCGGTTGAATTCTGACCTGGAGATTGAAGGCGTAGTATTTACCATGTATGATGCAAGAACAAATCTTTCTCTGCAGGTAGTAGAAAATGTAAAAGGATATCTGCATCAAAATATATATAAAACAATTATTCCGAGAAATGTACGTCTTGCTGAAGCACCAAGTCATGGGCTGCCGATTAACCTGTATGATACCAAATCAGCAGGAGCAGAGAGTTATCGCCTGTTAGCTCAGGAGGTACTTCATAAAGGAGAGGAAAAATGGCAGTAAAAAGAGGAGGACTTGGAAAAGGTCTGGACAGTTTAATACCTGATAATGGAAAAGTATCAGAAAATGAAAAAAAAGTTAAAGTAGTAGAAAAGGTAATTGAAAAAATAATAGAGAAGCCAGTAGAAGTAACACTGAAAATCAATCAGATTGAACCAAACCGGGAGCAGCCAAGAAAGAGGTTTGATGAAGAAACACTAGAGGAACTGGCAGATTCAATTCGTCAGTTTGGAATATTGCAGCCGCTGATCGTACAGGAACGTACAGATTATTATGAGATTATTGCCGGAGAGCGGAGATGGAGGGCTGCAAAACTTGCCGGTTTAAAAGAAATACCTGTAATTGTGAAAAAAATGTCTGATCAGGAAATTGTGGAGATTTCTCTGATCGAAAACATACAAAGAGAAAATCTGAATCCAATTGAAGAAGCAGTTGCATATAAAAGACTTTTAACAGAATTTCATTTGAAACAGGAAGAAGTTGCAGAACGTGTGGCAAAGAGCAGAACTGCAGTGACAAACTCCATGCGTCTCTTAAAACTTGATGAGAGAGTTCAACAGATGGTAGTGGAAGGATGGTTGTCCACAGGACATGCCCGGGCACTTCTGGCAATTGAAGATCCGGAACTGCAGTTTAAGACTGCCAATAAAATATACAATGAAAAATTGAGTGTAAGGGAAGTAGAAAAACTGGTTAAGAAAATAGGAAAAGAAGAACCTGTAAAAAAGGAAAGAGATTTTCAAAAGGAAGCAGTTTTTCAGGATTTGGAAGAGAAAATGAAGCTTTCTCTTGGAACAAAAGTTTGTATAAACCGTAAGGATGATAAGAAAGGAAAAATAGAGATTGAATATTATTCCATGGATGAATTGGAACGCCTAATAGAAATATTAATCAGGTAGGCATAATAAAAAACAAGAGATACATAGGAGGAAAAAATGAACAGTCCGATACTAGAATATTTGATGACATATGGAGTGGATCCTGCATATATTATGATTGGGCTTTTTTCGGTGACGCTGATCTTAATCATATTATATATCATTTGTTTTGTAAAAATGAAAAAAATGAGTAAAGCATATGAACGGTTTATGAAAGGTAAAGATATGGAATCCATGGAAGATATTTTGTGGAAACAATTTGACAGAATAGAAATTCTGGAAGAAGCGGACAAAGAGAAAAGGAGAGAACTGAACAACATTACAGAAATTGTTCAGAATACATTTCAGAAGGCCGGCCTGGTAAAATATGATGCTTTTCGGGAAATGAGCGGGAAACTCAGCTATGCATTGGCTCTGTTGGATCAGAATGATAATGGATTCATTGTGACATCTATGTACAGCAGAGAAGGATGCTTTACGTATGCAAAAGGAGTAGTTATGGGAAAATCTTCGATTAATTTGTCAGAAGAAGAGGAAGAAGCATTGAAAAAAGCGATGAGTGGAGAAAAAATCAAAGAATAAATATAAAAAATCTTGCAAAAATGTGAATACTATCATAAGATAATCTATTAGGAGTTCAGAAAAATACAAACTCAGGAGGAGAACATGTTAGACTTAAAATTTGTCAGAGAAAATCCGGATATTGTAAAGCAAAATATAAAAAATAAATTTCAGGAAGAAAAACTTCCATTAGTAGATGAAGTGATTCAGCTGGACGCAGAGAGAAGAACGGCACAGCAGGAAGCAGACCGTCTTCGCGGAGAGAGAAACAAACTTTCCAAACAAATTGGAGCTTTGATGGGGCAAGGAAAAAAAGAAGAAGCAGAGGAAGTAAAGAAGCAAGTGGCTACTGATGCAGCGCGTCTGGAAGAACTTTCCGTCAAAGAAAAAGAACTGGAAGAGAAAGTAACTAAGATTATGATGACAATTCCCAATATCATCGATCCCAGTGTTCCTATTGGAAAGGACGACAGTGAAAATGTGGAAGTTCAAAAATACGGAGAACCTGTGGTTCCGGATTTTGAGATTCCATATCATACAGAGATTATGGAACGGTTTCAGGGAATTGATTTGGACAGTGCGCGAAAGGTGGCTGGAAACGGGTTCTATTATCTCATGGGCGATATTGCCCGTCTCCATTCTGCAGTTATTTCTTATGCCAGAGATTTTATGATCAACCGTGGTTTTACTTATTGTGTGCCGCCGTTTATGATCCGCAGTAATGTGGTAACCGGAGTAATGAGTTTTGCAGAAATGGATGCCATGATGTATAAAATTGAAGGGGAAGATCTGTATTTGATTGGAACCAGCGAGCATTCTATGATTGGAAAGTTCATTGATACTATACTTCCGGAAGAAAAGCTACCTTATACAATGACCAGTTATTCCCCTTGTTTCCGTAAAGAAAAGGGAGCTCATGGGGTAGAAGAGCGCGGTGTATACAGAATTCATCAGTTTGAAAAGCAGGAAATGATTGTGGTCTGCAAGCCGGAAGAAAGTCCCATGTGGTTTGATAAATTATGGCAGAATACAGTAGATCTGTTCCGTTCTATGGATATTCCGGTTCGTACACTGGAATGCTGTTCCGGTGATTTGGCAGATTTGAAAGTAAAATCTGTAGACGTGGAAGCGTGGTCTCCAAGGCAAAAGAAGTATTTTGAAGTGGGAAGCTGTTCTAATCTGGGAGATGCGCAGGCCAGAAGACTGAAAATTCGTGTGGATGGTAAAGATGGTAAATATTTTGCTCATACATTAAATAATACAGTTGTTGCACCCCCGCGTATGTTGATTGCATTTTTGGAGAATAATCTTCAGGCAGACGGAAATGTCCGCATTCCGGAAGTGTTGCGTCCATATATGGGAAATATGACAGAGATTAAAGTGTAAATTTTAAAGGGCATTCATTGAAACAATGGCGGAATAATTTCCGTATATAAAATATACGGAGACTATTCCAGTTAATATCATTGAGGAAAGGATGCAAAACTCTAAATAGGAGGTATCCTCTTGCATCGATATTTAAGAGCAGTTGGTTTTAGTAATATTCAGAAAAGAGAAGAATATGAAGAACTGATAAAGTTTACTTCTGAATGTTATCAGACGGAGGAAACTGCAGTTACAGAAGAGGGAGAAGATTTTTCCGAGAGAAGAAAAGCATTTGCAGGTCAGATGGGACTCATGGTACGGGGAATATATAATGATAAAGATGAGTTTCAGGCAGAATATTGTGTTCCATATTTTACAGGAAAATCAGAACGTTTCTATGAGGATATGGTAATTGAAAGACATGCAGAAAAAGAATCCTATTCGGGAGTTTGTGATGATATGAATCTCGGTGTATCCCTGATTTTTTATCTGCAGAATGTAACAGAATATTTAAACAGAAAACGTTATGGCAGAATGGAAAATGCTACAGCATCTTTAGTTTTGTCCGGATTGTCTATAGAAGGCAAAATTTTGATGCCTGTTTATCAAAAGTTGCCCGTGGTGTCTGAGATTAAGGCGTCCCAGGATCGCAGTCAGATGATTCAGGCTGCCAGAGAAGGCGACGAAGATGCTATAGAAAATTTGACGCTGGAAGACATGGATATGTACTCTATGATTTCCAGAAGAATAACAGATGAAGATGTATTTTCTATTGTGACTACTCATTTTATGCCCTGCGGAGTAGAATGTGATCACTACAACGTTATGGGTGAAATTATGAAAGTGGATCTTTTGGAAAATAATAAAACACATGAGAAGATCTATTCACTGACTATTGAAACCAACGAAATTATTATGGATATATGCATCAATCAGAAAGATCTCCTGGGTGAACCAAAACCAGGAAGAAGATTTCGCGGAATAATTTGGCTTCAAGGGCTTGTGCATTTTGAAGAAAAGTGGTAAAATAGTTCAGTCAGATAGGGATCTTTTTGGAGGACATGGGGTAGTAAGTCACACACAATTTAATACACGTTTCCGTAGCTCAGCTGGATAGAGCACACGCCTCCTAAGAAAGTGTTAAAACACTCGCCTAAGAGGAAAAGGAAAAAGGTAACAAGTAAAACTAAATATAGATTTTGTAACTGTCGCTATAGCTCAGTTGGATAGAGCGACCGCCTCCTAAGAGAACCTATAGCGGAAACTTTTTGGAGGAGCAGAAGCCGCAAGTCACACACAATTTTATACACGTT
>CAJTTI010000040.1 GCA_910579225.1 uncultured Lachnospiraceae bacterium
TACACCGGAAGGCGTCTGCCTACCACTTCCCCAAAATGGCTTCTGGAAAATTTCGCAAAATTCTGCATGGGCTTGCAGACCGACACCGGATAAAATACATAATCCCGGAACCAGCTACACATGGAGATATGCCATCTGCGCCAGTATTCCTTCAGAGATTTGGAAAAATACGGCCGGTGAAAATTCTCCTGCACCGTAATCCCCATAACTTCAGCTATTCCGATGGTAATATCAATGCCGCCCGTAAAGTCTGCATAAAGTTCCAGTGTATACAGCAGCATCCCGGCAAACGCATAAGCCCCATGATAAGTCCCGGGATCTCCGATAATGGTGCTGACCCCCGCAAGAATCCGGTCCGCAATGACCATTTTCTTAAAATACCCCCAGAGCATACGCTGCAGGCCAAAACTCACAGTTCTGCTATTAAAAGCATGACTCTCATAAAGAGATTCCGCCAGGTCACCAAAACGACTGATCGGCCCCTGAATCAGCTGCGGAAAAAATGATACAAACAAGGCAAATTTAAAAAGGTTCTTCTCCGCCGGAACTGTCCCCCGATAAACATCAATCAGGTATCCAATGGACTGAAACGTATAATAAGAGATTCCCAGCGGCAAAATCAATGTCATGAGGGAAAGTCTCTTTGTCTGCCCAAGCGCATCCAGTATCCCATTTACATTGGATATAAAAAAGTTCGTATACTTTGTAACCGCAAGAATCCCTATATTAATAAGAAGACAAGCAAGCACCCATCTGACACGGATGCTTTTCTGTCTGTTCTTATATTCTTTTTTATTTTCGGCGGACATCTCTTTCTTATGCTCTTTCAGATAAGCACGCTGGCTGTCCGCATTCCGTTCGATCCGAACCGCGGCATACCAAGTCGTAAGCGTAGTCGCTGCCAGATAGATCAGGTAATCTGCTCCTGCAATAAAATAGAAAAAGTAACTTGCCGCCAGCAGGAGCATCCATTGATATTTCCCGGGAATCAGGTAGTACAATAAGAATAGCACCGCCACAAATCCCAGAAATTCATACGATGTAAAGAACATAAGCCGGCTCCCTGTTGTTAGTCTTCGTCTTCCAGCTTCTGGATCAGAGCATACAATGCCTTTGCAGAATTAAAATTCTCCGGCTTGATATTCCCAGCCGTAATCGTCACATCAAATACATCATTGATCTCTGCAATCAGAGTCACAATATCAAAAGAGTCCAGAATCGTATTGTCAATCAGGTGTTCCTCCTTCTCAAAATCAACATCAGCGTGCAGCGATCTTAAAATCTCCAATAATTCTTCCATAGTTCTTCCTGTCCTTTCTCTTGTTTTTCCCTGGTCACTCGCCTTCATAAGAACGTTTCAAGGCAATCCGGTCTATCTTTCCATTTGCTGTAAGCGGTATGCTTCCGATCTTTATAATCCTGTTGGGAAGCATGTAGCGCGGAAGTCTGGTTTTTAACGCGGCAGTGAGGTCTTTTTCAGAAATATCACCCACAAAATACAGTACTATCTTCCCCTTTTTCCCGTCATAAATACAGGCAGACATACGAATTTCCGGAAGCATGTCCACATTTACTTCAATCTCACCAAGTTCAATCCGGTGCCCCATATGTTTAATCTGATAATCCTTGCGGGACACAAACACCAGTTCTCCCTCTTTGTTATACCGCCCCATATCACCGGTCTTATAGATCAGCTCCGGATATGCCGTATTCAGAGGATTCTGTACAAACGCCTCCCCGGTACGAACCGGATCATTATAATACCCCAGAGTCAAAGCTGTCCCGCGGACGCAAATCTCACCTTCTTCCCCGTCGTCTGCCCGCCTGCCATCAGCAGTCAGAAGCAAAACTTCACGGTTCTGAAAAGGATGTCCAATGGGAATCATCTCATCATCTGCAAATTCCCGGTCCACCCGGTACCAGCAGCACATACCTGTACACTCTGTAGGACCATACAAGTTGGTGAACGTAGCGTCCGGCAAAGCTTTACGCCATCGTCTAAACTGCTTAATGGGAAACACTTCACTTCCAAATGCCACCGTACGGAGATACTTCGGCACCACTGTCTGAAAGGTGTCAAATGCACTTACCATGGTCAGTGCAGAGACTACCCAGCAAATAGTATTGATCCTGTGCTCATTCAGATATTCCACCAGCGTCACCGGGAACGAAAAGCAGCTCCTTGGAATCAGATACGTCGTAGCCCCGAACTTAATCGTGGGATACAGTTCTTTCAGACATGCATCAAAATACAGTGGCGTCTGACTCCCAAATACGGTATCTTCATCAAATGCCAGCACTTCCGAGAGCTGTTCGATATAATCAATTACCGACCGATGACATGCAGCCACTCCCTTCGGCACTCCGGTAGAACCTGAAGTAAATACAATATAGATCGGATCCGTATCAATGGCGCACTCATAGATGTGTTTCAGTGCCTCTTCATCGACCTCAGTCCGAATCATCTCATCATAAAGAACAATCTCGCCGCCCTTTAAATCAAAGCTCTCTGCCTTTTTCTGCGTAGTATCATCACAGATTACAAGGGGCGACTGTACATTATCCAGGATCAGCTGAATCCGGCCAGCCGGCATCTCCTCATCCACAGGCACATAGAAATCCCCGCCTGCAACCACTCCGAAAAACGCCGCAATCTCTTTTGGTGCTCTCTGCATAAACACCACCACCGGCTTCTTATAGATCCCCTTCTTATAAAGAAAACTTCCGATACTTCGGCTCTGTTCATAAACCTGTCGAAACGTAAGCGAAACAGTGCCGTCCGAATAAGCCGTCTTATCCGGCTTCTCATTTACGATATCATTCAGATATTTTAATACATGATTCTGCACGATCATTCCCCGTTTTCTACGCCTTTTCTACAACATATGACCATATTCTTCCGGTCATACAATTGACTGTTGAATTATAGCATAGATACCTTTTGATTGCAAGGTTTTTACCGTAAAAGGGGTGTCCGCGCCTGTCTTGCGGACACCCCTTTGCCTATCAGTTTCTAAAATCAGCCATTGATCATAAAGGATAACAGTTTGTCAATATCCTCTTTCTCATAAGCAATAATCTCCAGCTCCGGAATCTCACCATTGGAGAAAATATTTGCAAGGGATACATATTGACAGAGCTTGGACTTCAGATTCAGTCTGTCTCCTTCTCCCGTTACCAGTTCTACTTTACCTGCACAGCTGTCTACCACTTCGAAAAATTTGTTTACGTCTTTAATATTCTGTACTTTCATTTTCTTAAACTCCTTTCCTTCTTTACGCCCCCATTATACTCAAGTCTTTTTAAAATTGCAAGTGCTTTTTTCCTTGATTTTACAGGGAATTTCAACAACATGTCCCTTCCTTTGTTCATCCTGACCGCAAAGTACATATGTGCATCCCGCTTTTCGTCACATTCAGATACTTTGATATTCAAAATATTATTATCAGGAGTGAAAACCCTATAATTTCCTAATACTTTTCTCTGTAATTTCGATACGTTTTTCTTTTAAAAGATGTCCGACTGCCCGTTTGAATGCATTTTTACTGAGAGAAAGTTCCCTCTTAATTATTTCCGGCGATGCTTTGTCTGTAAAGGGAAGTACCCCGTCATATTCCTCGATGGCTTTCATCACCGTTTCAGCATCTGTATCCATCTGAAGATGTCCCTTTTCCCGAATACTCAGATCCAGCTTGCCGTCCGGTTTCACTGCAGTGACTCTCGCTTCGATCCGATCCCCCACTGCCTTTTGTCCGAAGAATTCTCTGCCGGGAATCAATCCGGAATAACAGTCTTCCACTGCCACAAACGCTCCGAAATTCTGGCTGATCTGGTAAATCGTTCCTGTCACGCGGTCCTCTTTCCCGTAGGGACTATCCGTCCGAAGATATTCATACACATTCATAGTGGCACATAATCTGTCGCTTTTGTCTATGTAAAGAGCTACCAGGCATTCCTCCCCTTCGCGAACCCGCCTGGTCTGCTGCCGGAATGGCAGGAACAGATCTTTTTCCAACCCCCAGTCCAGAAATGCCCCGATCTTTGTTACCTCTTTCACAATTAACCTTGCCACGCCGCCGTCCAACATGAGTTTCGGCGTTGTAGTCGTGGCAATCAGACGGTCTTGAGAATCCTTGTAGAGAAATACTTCCACCTCGTCTCCTGTCTGCACCCCTTCCGGGGCCTGCTTTTTCGGCAGAAGCACCCGTTCCTCCGAGTGTCCTGCTTCCGCCAGATAAACTCCAAAATCCACCTGCTTTACTACCGTCAATACCTGTGTCTTCCCTAATTGCATGTGTTCCTGCTCCTATCTGAATTCTACTACTGCATATGGTTTTCCTGTTCCGTCTTCCATAAGGACTGTATATCCTTCTTCGCATTTTCCGATCTTCGGAAAGATCCGGTCATTCTGTACTGCTGATTTCTTATACTCTGCCCGCATCTGATGAATTGTAAAACCTTCCGGCAGATACTCGCTTGCAAACTGAATATATTGTCCGTTATTCACATGATGGTTCACATCCAGATGCCGGAAATGAATCTCAAACGACTCTTCTTCCAGAATTTTATCTGGAATCCTGATCGGTCCGGATTCTTTCTCTGACGAAAACTCCGGTTCCAGATTATATGCCTCGCTTACATTTTCTTCCACACGCGTTGGACGCATCCGCTCCGTATCCATATAAACCCATGTGCTGTCTCCCCAGGCAGCCAGCTCTCCCGTCCCGTCCATCATACGAAAATTCCTCTGTCCCGTCATCTTTCCAAAAGCATAGGGCCAGGTTCCAACCCGGATATGCTCCGCAAGCCCTGGATAACGGATCACCTGAATCTTCCAAGAACGAAGAACCCACATCCTCTTTTGCTTCCGGAGAAAATCCATACCCACTCCAAGATCCTCCGAATGAAAGGTGCTACAATCCTGAAAAGCATTGAGAATTGCCACCAGTGTCATCTTCTGGTCCTGATCCACTTCTGTCAGGCGTACTCTGCTATCATATTCATACATGGCTTCTGTCCTCTTTCAAAAACGATACCAGTTCTCCCTTTCAGAACCAGTCCCTTCCATTATAATCGCAAAGTCCACAAAAATCCACCTTGACTTTATCAGATATGAAAGAGGATGAACAGACAAATGCCTGCCAATACAATTTCCAACCATTCACTGATCATCCATCCTTTCTTTCTGGCAATAACATATACCAGAAACACAATCACCCACGTCCGCATTCCAATACCTTTCTCGTTTGTGCTTCTTATAGTCATATTATAATTCTATGAGTCAATATTTGCAATGAACTTTTTATCTTAATATAAGAAGGGGTGATACGAATGAAAAATATTGATTATGCCGCAATGGGCGGACGCATCCGAAGCGCCCGGCAGGCTGCAGGGCTGTCCCAGTCCGAACTGGCGGAACAGTGCGGTCTGTCTGTCTCTTTTCTGGGCCATATCGAGCGGGGCAGCCGAAAGATGTCTCTGGAAACCCTGGTCGCCATATGCGAGATGCTGAATCTGAGCGCCGATTATCTGCTCCAGGACGAATTGCCCGGCAGCGATGCCGTCATCGGAAATATTATTGCATCTGTAAAAAAACAGGGTTCTTACCAGTATGACCGCTATCTGACCATTATCAAAGCCCTGGCGGAAATCTCCGATAAATTATAAGAAAGAAATTACGCCGTGCAGCAGCAGAGCCATTCGACTATCCTTTCATCGAATGGCTCTGCTGCATCTTCCGTTCCCGTCATATCTGTTTTACATAATATCAATCGACTGAATCCCGTTCAACCTGGACAACTCTTCTATATATTCATCCCGGTTCAGTTCTTTTGGAAGTCGGATAGTGGTCAAAATCGTAAAAGACTGCATCCCCCCGGACTTATCCACGTCAAACCGGTCCACTTTACATCCATCCATCTTCAGATGATGCAGAAATTCTGCTGAAGCCCCGCCCTCGTCTGCTTCCACATAAAGTGTCAGGTAGCGGGAATACTGGTAAATCTTCTCCTCCACCAGCGGCAACAGGTGAAGTCCGGCCAGAAGAATCACTGTGGCCAGAAACGCACCGTCTACAAATCCAATCCCCACGGCAAGACCGATGCACGCACAGAACCAAATGCCTGCGGCAGAGGTCAGCCCTTTCACCTGGTGTCCCGATACCAGTATGGAACCTGCCCCCAGAAAACCTACACCGCTGATCACCTGCGAAGCCATGCGGCTTAAATCTGCAAGCCCCGGAAAACGGATCTCCATATACTGCCCTGTGATCATAACAAGCGCCGCACCGATACATACAGCGGCATCTGTCCTGGCTCCCCCACCCCGCCTTTTGGCTCCTCTGTCAATCCCGATCACGCCTCCAAGCACCATGGCTGTCAGCATCCGAATGACAATGTTTCTCATATTCCATGCCGTTACGTCCATAAACAACATCCCGCTGTCTCCTCTTTATGTTCTTCCCTCTCTGTAAGCTGGTGATGGTTACAGTATAACAGATGCAGAACACAAAAAAAAGCCTCACTTACTGCAAAACCTGCAGAGAGGCTTTTTTATACTACTCCTCCGGCTCTATTGGTTTCCATGCCTGTCCGAATTCCACATCCCGGAAAAGCTCTGCAAGCCCTGTGATTTGCTTCAGACGCAAAATCTCATCTTGCTCCATACCCAAATGCTTGGAGATCCAGGCATCCGAACGCCCCAGGTCGTGTAGTTCTTTGATAATATTACTCATCAGATCTACACTGTGGCTTCCCCTGGCCCGGTTGTGGCGGATGGTACTGGCCATTCTCTCATCAATAGGCTTATCAATCACCGACACCGGCAACATACCATTCTCCCGCTGGAAGATATCCGGATGATCCAGCATAACCCGGTACCGGTGAAATCCATCTACAATAATATATTTATCTGCCATCCGGTCATAGTAACAGACTATCGGCATGGTATATCCGTCGGCTTTGATGCTCTCATAAAGCAGCCTCATCTCCGGCGGAGCCACCGCATTCGGATTGTATGTATTAGGTTCAATCTTCACAATGGGAACGGAAATTACTTGATAGGCAGGGCTTCTATACTCCATAGTTCATCTCCTCTATACTTTTATATTTATCACGAATCATATTAATCCGCCTCTGCTGCTCTCTGCTCATACCAAAACCCATAAATCTGCAGATATGATCATTTTTTAAAATGCAGTAGCACATCCGTTTCCAGCTCGGAAGATCTTTGGAGGACTTGATATCATCCGTATGATCCGGAATCTTGCTCAGAAAAATCACACGGGATTTTTTCTGCAGGGTATAATTGGATACTCCGTTTCTCTGTATCTGATAATTATGATCCAGGAGCTCCTGAATTGTCTCTTCATCCAGTCCGCCGCCGGTCTTATGCCAGAATTCAATCGAAGTATTGAATTTCTTTACATAATTGTTGCGCAGCTTTACCGGCAGTGTATCCAGCAGAAACATGGTATAAGATTTCCACGTATGTCCTTCGGGCAGTGTCACATTCCGATAGCCCATAGCTTTGGTCTTACCATAGATGCTGGCAAAATTGGCTCCCTGCACTCTCCCTACCAGCTTCACCCAGATCTCCGGATCAATGACCCGATACAGATTCAGTGAATCTTTGGAATAATCGTTAAAAGGTGATGCTACCCGCATCTGAGATATCTTAAGTCCTGCCATATAATAGAGATCATACAGGTGATTATAATCATAGTGAAACAGAAAATTCGCATGCCATATGTCTTCTGTAGACCAGTCATAGAGAGGGGAGGCACACCAGACATCTTTGAACTGTCTGCCAATCCAGCATTCTTCTTTATAACCATATTTCTTATTGACAAAGCCGCTGTAGCGCTGCAAAGACTCATCCGCTCTCATTCCCAGCAAGCAGACTGTTCTTTTCCCTCCATGAGAAATCCGATACCATCGTCCAAACTGCTTTGCCAGCTGCTCCTGCGGCATTCGATAACGGTATGTGGTAATAGGATTGTGCCCAAGATTGATCACATAATCTTTATCGGGCATCCGCCGGACCCAGATATCCTGCTTTTTGTCATCCCAGGGATACCAGAACATCTCATAACTGCTCAGTGCTGTCCGCGTAGCCATAGGCAGGCAAACCCAGTAGAGCTCCGCTTCATCTTTATAATGTTCAAATGTCCGCTCCACATACTCCGTGGTCACTGTGTACTGAGCTTCAAAATCCTGATGGAATACACCAATCGTTTTCCACGGAAAATATTTCCTCCTGTAATCCATCACAAGATTCAGAAGCAGCCCGCTGTCCTTGCCTCCGGAGAATGAAACATAGACGTTATCAAATTCCTCAAAAATCAGGCGGAGTCGTTCCTGCAGCGCTTCATATACATTCTGTTTTATATATTCTTTTGTCATTCTGTCCACCTGCAATCTATGCGATTTTCCATTTTATGGAAATATATTTTATAATTTATCACAGGCAAAACCGAAAAGCAACCAAAATCAGACAAGATCCCCTGCCCGGAATCCCTCCAGATTCTTTATATGTTAATCTCCTGCCTCTCTCAGCCGTTCCACAATACTCTGTTTCTCCACCGACGTAAGCATCACAACCGGAAGCAGAATACCCAAAGCCAGCAACAGCGGAACTGTTAAAAGCAACGGCAGCAACGTAAAATGATAGCTGAAGAACCAAAGATTTTCCCCCAGATTCCGAATTACCAGAAGAGACAAGATCACACCAAGTACCAGAGATACCAGACCAGACAACGCACCATACCAAAGTCCTTCTGTTATTAACATCTGCAAAAGCTGCGTTCTGGTCATCCCAATAGACTGAAGCATAGCAAATTCTCTACGTCTGGTAAGAATACTGGTCATCATGGAATTAATAAAATTCAATATTCCGATCATACCAATAATAAGCGTCAGCGCGCCACCCACCGCCAGCACCATATTTCTCATTCCGTCAAATTCGGACTCCCTGGTGAACTTGGAACTGTAATTCATAACCGGCTCCACGTTTTCCGTATAATTCAGGAGAAACGCTTCCATATCTTTTTCTCCACCCTTCTGAACATTAAATGCATAACTCATGATACCCGGATCCGCCACCATCTTACGGTAGACTTCTGCCGGCAGGTACCAGGACATATCCCAGCCTACCATGCAAGTATTGGTATAGTGTTTCATACGCACCTTTGCCATCACTTCGAGTTCCCACTCCATCCGCTGATTTTCCAGACGGCTTTCTGAACTTCCTCTGTAATTCACAAGAGTTATTTTCTCCCCGATGTCATACCTGGCCATGTCCCACAGGATCTCTCCGTTGTCATCCTCCGGGACGCCTTCCAGGATATATTTCCCGGTTCTTAATTTTTCCAAATCAATCTCGCCTTCCACCACATCCAGACGGGACAAGGGCAGCTCCTCCAGACCATAGACTGCGCTTGCCACACCGCCAGTATCCGGATTACGTCCCTGCGCGGTTGTCACACCATCTGGCAGAATTGTATCAAAATATTCTGAATCCCGAATATTGGCGTACAGCCTCCCTCCTTCCAGAAATTCCGGTTCCTGTTCAATGGCTTCGATCATGTTCTCCGACATGGAATTGTCCGGACCGGCATAGTGATAATTAAAATAGTCTGCATGGCCCGCCAGAAAATCTGTATCTACAAATTTTGCAAGAAATTTATCCATATCAAAACCGATGCTGAAGGTGTAGAGTGTATTGAAGAGCACCAGGCTTAAGGATATGGAAATAATGACAAGAACAGTCCGCTTCCGGTTCCGCCCAAGATTGGCTGCTGCCATACCTGTTACCTTCGCCCCCCGGCCGGACCTCCGCCTTCCTCTCTTCACCTGGTTGTCATTGTCCGTATACCGGACTGCCTCTACCGGAGATACCTTTGCCGCAATCTGCCCCGGCTTTGCCGTGCTGATAAAGACCGTTACCAGCGCAAACAGGATACTTCCTGCAAAAATCCGGGGTTCAGCAGTCGTCCGCACAAATTCTGCTCCTCCCAGAGACTGCGCCAGCATAAACGGAACCAGCGCACAGCCACTCATCCATCCCAGAACAAGGCCCAGAGGGATCCCCATGAAGGACAGCAGGAGAGCCTGCCTGCGGATAATCGTCCGGATCTGCCTCCCGGTCATTCCTATCGTCTTCAAAAGGCCATAAAAGCGAATATCCCGCAGAACGGAGATTTGGAAGATATTATAGATGATCAGGTAACCGGCCAGGATGATCAGGAGGAGCGCCGCCGCCACTCCCGCAATCGTCTCCGGATCTGCTTTCATGTTGGCAGACAGATAGGACCAATTTACGTTATGAGCGATACTGTCCGGAGCCGCCTCGTCCAAAGGGAAACCGCTCTCCATAATTACCTGCTCCAGCTTCCGCTCCAGACCACCGGAATTCTCAAACATGATATAACAGTTGATCACACCAGTCACGTCATAATCTTCTTTATAGCTGTTATAGAGCTCCTCCATATGGGCATCCACATATGCCCGACTTGTCACCAGAATGGATACGTTAAACACCGGGTCTGCCTCCCACCAGCCACACAACCGAAAGTTTCTTGTCACCTGTTGCCCGTGAACCGTAAGCTTTAAGCTGACCGGCGTACCCACGGCAAGCTCCACCCCCAGAAGCTTCGCCGTCTTCGTATCCATCATCAAATCGTCCTCCGCCTGAGGAACAGTCCCTTCCACCGGCTCGCAAAAACCCAGCCGTATCCCGGTCTCATCCATATAATAGAGTTCGCCGTGACGCTTTAATAATTCCTCATTGTCCACGCTGCTGCTTAAAAGCCGATTATAGCTGATCTCTTTGATAAGGGGATGATCCTTTACCTGCTCATACTGTTCGTCCGTCACATATTTCAGAGAGGCCATGCCGTCGCCTCCCGCCTGACGCATGGTCTGTCTCTGTATATTCTCAATCAATCCGCTGCCAACTGTAAAGAGTGCTGTGAAGAGCAGCGCTGTCAGTGCAATCGCCAGCACCGCGATGATATTTCTGGATCTGGAAGCCTGGAAGCTTCTGTCTGCCAGGCGCCGAACTGCACTTTGATTACTCACCCTGTACATATCTGTCACCTGCAATCTTTCCATCTTCAATCCGGATAATCCGATCCGCCATCTGCGCAATTTCTTCATTATGCGTAATCATAACCATGGTCTGACGAAATTTCTCACTGGTTACTTTTAGGAGTCCCAGTACATCCACGCTGGTTTTACTGTCCAGATTTCCGGTCGGCTCATCTGCCAGAATAATCGCCGGTTTTGACGCCAGAGCCCGGGCAATCGCCACTCTCTGCTGCTGTCCGCCTGACAGCTGATTTGGAAGACTCTTTGTCTTCTCAGACAAACCCAATGTCCGGATAATCGCATCAATATGTTTCATGTCTATCCTTCCCCCATCCAGCTCCAGAGGAAGGACAATATTCTCATACACATCCAGCACCGGAACCAAATTATAGCTTTGGAATACAAACCCGATCTTCCTTCTGCGGAATATGGTCAATGCATCATTCTTCAGCAAAAAGATATCCTTTCCTGCCACTTTTACGGTGCCGGAAGTAGGTCGGTCCAATCCGCCGATCATATGAAGAAGCGTAGATTTCCCGCTTCCGGAAGTCCCCACAATCGCCACAAACTCTCCTTCCTCCACAGATAAATTCACACCATCCAGCGCTTTTACAGCAGTATCACCGCTTCCATAGTATTTTTTTAATTTTCTGGTTTCTAAAATTGCCATTCTGTCTGCCTCCAAAAATGGGATTATCACATCTCTTTGTGATAACCCCACTATAATTCATGATTCTTTCAGGAATCTTTCCAAATTATTAATATTTCCAAAAATATTCTATCCCTGCCCCATATCCGCCATCGGCTCTTTCGGAAGGAACATGGAAAATACAGAGCCTTCCTCCAGAACCGAAGAGACTTTCACATATCCTCCCTGACGGCTTAAAATCGCCCTCGTCAGATAAAGTCCCAGGCCTACTCCTTTCTCATCCTGTACCCGGGGCGAGCGGTAAAAGCGGCCAAAAATCCGCGCTGTCTCTTCCTCCGATATCCCAATTCCCGTATCTCTCACATCAATCCTTATAAACATCTCATACTCCTGTACAGATACCGTAACGTTTCCTCCGCCTGGCGTGTATTTAACTCCGTTATCCACCAGATTCTGCAATGCCTCCAGTGTCCACTTCCGGTCAAAGAACGCGGACAGTTCTTTCGCATTCCCTTTGATCTGATATTTCACTCCTTTCACCCCTGCTTCTGCCGGGCAGACAAGTCCATCTAATAACTCCTGAACTCTGTTTTCTCTGGGAAGCACTGTAAGAATTCCGTTCTCCAGCCTGGATATCCGGATCAACGACTGAAGCAAAAAATGAAGCTTCTCTGCCTGGGCCTCTATCAATCCGGCAATTTTCTCTGCTTCCCGATCCAGGCTTTCATTCTCCTGGAGAAGCTGCGCATATAGAAGCATATTGGCCACCGGCGTCTTCGTCTGATGGGAAATATCACTAACCAGCGTCTTAACCGCATCCCGTTCTTTTACCATTTCCCGTTGATTCTGCCGATTGACTGAGAGATACCGATACATCTTCGCCTCCAGCCGTGACAGCATATCTTCCCTGTATCCCGACTCCTGGAACGTACCGCTGACTGCCGAATCCAGCATCTCATCCAGCCTGCTCATAAGCCTTGCGGTTTTGTAAAATATCATCCATGTGAAAATGCAAAAAAAGATCAAAAGCATCAGACATAAGATTTTCATCCCTTACCTCTCCCACACATATCCAATGCCATATATAGTGCGGATCGGAACTCCCGGCAGCTTTTCTCTCAGCCTTCTTACAGCCACAGACAACGCATTTGTCTCTACGGATTCCGTCTGGTCTGACCAGATCCGCTCAATCAACAGTTCCCTGCGCATAGTCTGTCCCGCGTTTGCCACAAGCAGTCTTAAAAGTTTCTGTTCCGTTCTGGAAAGTTCTATGGACATCCCGTCAACTGTATATTCCATATTTCTAAAATCAAAGAAAAAATTCCCCTGTGCATACGCTGACTGCCCGGATATCTTTCTGCGGAGCACTGTATGGACTCTTGCCCGCAGTACCTTCAGCGAAAAGGGCTTTGTAATATAGTCATCCGCCCCGGCTTCCAGCCCGGTCACAATCTCTTCTTCCATGTCATTGGCCGTAAGAAAAATCACTGGTATCTGACTGTACTTTCGAAACTTCCGACACAGAGAAAGCCCGTCGCCATCCGGCAGATTAATATCAAGAATCACCAGATCGACATCTTCTGAAAACAACGCTTCTGCCTCCGCTGCAGAATAAGCCTGGAGAGTCTCATCAGCACGCAGAGACAAAGCAATACCATCATTTAAAGCAAAGTCATCTTCGACGATTAACAGTTTCATAATCTGCACCTTACCGTTTCTATTTTATTTTGGTATAGAAACCCATCTGATCAAATTTTATTCAAACATGCATTCGAAAATATATTCCATGCCTCTAATTCTTCCGCTTCTAGCATTTTCTTTTTTTCATTTATTTTTTCCCGTTTCTTATCTAAATCTTCTGCCAAATATTCAATATTTTCTAACAATACTCTTGGAAATTGAAATCTTCTCAAGTCTTCCTCTGTCACTGCAGTCTGTCCACTTGCACCCGATTCTGCTTTGTTAAATTGCAGTTGTCCCATCGGCGACGCCAACAAATAAGCCATTGCTTTAGCAGATATTCCAACCGGACGTATAATAGCCACATGACTGTCGACTGTAAAATCACCATCCAGACAGAATACTGCACTTTTTCCAATGGATGTTCCCCCATCCATCGTCAATAATACATCTCCCTTTTTCAACTTTCTACTTTCCAAGAGATATTCATAATCCTCTTCGGAAATATATCTGCAATCTTCTACGTTTATTTGCAAATGTTGTATTGACAATGTATTTATAACCGGAACTCCATCTGTTCCGTCAATATATGGCGGTTGTCCTCCTTTCACTAATGGCTGAGGAATTAATTCTCCCAGGTAAAATGTATCCTCCATATTGATCATTTTCTGTAATTCCGAATATTATTCTTCAAATTGCTTTGCATCACATCTCAAGGAATGTATCCTGCTAATTTCCGATAATTTTGCTTTATTATGGATTGGATAGTTCTTACTTTTCATTATTGATCCCATCTAACCTCTTTCTTCACAATATCCAGAACGGTTGTTGTTTGTTCTGTATTATAAATCACCGAATATGGTTCATCGCATAAATGTAAATTACAAATTTTCTTTTTTGTATTATTTCCTATAAATTCACAAAGTTGGTTTGGTCTCCCCTTTTCCTTTCTTTTACTTAATTTGTACCCAACTTCATCCACAGCAAACAAATCAAATTCCTGATCATATACCTGACTCGTTTTATCAAAAGCATATCTGAATACAAATTTATCAACAGACGCAGATTTCAGTAAATCATTATAATAGCTAACTGCATCATCAACTGTGTTCACATCTGCCCTCATCCGAACGGAAATAACCTCCGAGTTTTTGCCTTTTTTTATTACCCATTCATCCTCATGCAATACCTCACCAATTGCATTTACCACTGCTTTTTCAACTTCTTGTGCAGAAGTATAATTCTTCTTCTTTTCAGATGACACACAAACTTTTCCAGCTTTAATGGCCTTATTTGCATAATCAATATGTTTCTGCCATTCCCTGTCCCACGCTTCTATTTCTTGAGAAGTCTTCTTTTGTGCAAATAAAAGACTCGTTAAAGTCGGTGTATCAATAAATACATTTCTTGGTAAAGATACAATTGTTTTAATTTTAAACATTCTATATAAGAACAGTCTTACCTGCATATTGTCAACAGCATTAAATACTGATTCAGGCAAAACCAATCCCAGCCTTCCATTTGGTTTAAGCAGCTGAAAACATCTCTCGATAAACAAGGCCTCACTTGATGTGGATTCTGATAAAACAAAATTATATTTTAATCTCCTTGATGTCTCGCTTGATAAAGTCACTCCAAAGGGCGGATTAGAGAGCACAACATCAAAAGTTTCGCACATATCTTTATCATAACGTTCTCTGTTGATACTTCTTAATTTATCACCAATAGGCCGAAGCTTTGTATCTCTGTATTTGGAAAAATCAGAAAATGCATCATATTTGAAAATATGCGCTGAACCATCCCCATGTAAAACCATATTTACCTTCGCGGTAATTGCCATTATAAATTTAGGATCGAATCCATATATGAAGTTTTCTGCCCAATAATTAGGAACATCATCGGACATTCTGGCATTGTAAAACTGTATTGATTCAAAATCACAGACCAGTTCTTCTTTACGACTTTTTATTGCATTAGTTATAATTGGCATGGCATTCAACAAAAAAGAACCCGAACCACATGCTGGGTCAATAACATAAGGGAGTCTGTTTTCCGGGTGCGTGGAAGAGCTCCATGTCTTTGTTGTTAATCCATCCAGGTCAATCACTTCAATCATAAAACGCACAAGATTAGAATGTGTAAAATACATCCCCTACCTAATCGCTCTCTCCTCCACCCTGGCATTTTTATACAAATCATATGGTTTAATCTCTATCAGAGCATATGGCAGATTTTCTTCATCATACAAAAGGTAATCCGTTTCATCATCCTTTGCACCTGAACTTCCACGTTTAAAATGCTGCTCATGATACATTTTTTCCACTTTATATCCGTATTGGGGACTGCATAACAAGCATAAAAATAATGCATGCACATACTCTTCCGGATTCTGAATTTTAATCAAACTTTCATCAGATGGCATTGAATGCGTATATTTTATCAAATTAGAAGAATTGTCTAATTGAATCAATTCTCCTTTTGTATCATACTTCTGAATCTGATTTTCAAACCAGTCTTTTTCCTCTAGCGTTAATGGCATTCGAAACAACCTCCATATTTGATTATAACAGATCTCATCGCACAGAATTTCCACCTGTTCAATCACCATTTCTCCTGAATTGATACCTTTGACTTCTTCCGTCTTACTCCACTCAACTATAGCAGAAAAAAGCAGCCTTATCAATCTAAAATGATGCTGAGCATGCGAACTGGAAATATACTGTGAATTGTGATAAAATAGAAAACGTACGAATTATATATAAATATGCTTCACATTCAAGAGGGCACAGATCAATGTCAAAATTGAATGTTGACCAGAAAACAACCAAGGATTTATTTCAGGACAAGCGGGCCGATTTCCCGATTCCGGATTACCAGCGTCCCTACGCATGGGGAGAAGCAGAATGCCAGACTCTTTGGGATGACATTTTCACATTCGCTATTCCGGACGATGGACGCACAGAATTCGACAGCAACAGCGAATATTTCCTCGGTCCTATCGTAACATTTAAGAATAAGGGAAGGATGGAAGTAATTGATGGCCAGCAGCGTCTCACCACTCTTATGCTGCTTCTTCGGGCCTTCTATACCCGTTTTGGACATATGCAGGGCAAGGCTTCCATTGCCACAAAACAGAATATTGAAAAATGCCTGTGGAAAACTGACGAATTCGGCGAACCGGACATGGCGGAACTAAAGATTGATTCTGAAGTAGCCACTGATGATGATAAGGATGAATTCCTTGAAATTCTCCGTACAGGCAACGCAGAGAAAGAGCAGAAAAGCCGGTATGCACAGAACTTCCTGTTCTTTCAGAAATGCATTGATTCTTTTTTGGATAAGTTCCCTACATACTTTGCATATCTGCCGACCAGAATCATGAATAACTGCATCCTGCTGCCAATTGAAGCTGAATCACAGGACACCGCACTGCGCATCTTCTCCACACTGAACGACCGTGGAAAGCCGCTCTCCGATGCAGATATTTTCAAGGCGCAATTCTATAAATATTATTCCAGCCTTGGTGAAAAAGATCATTTTATACAAAAATGGAAATCCCTGGAGGAGCTGTGCAAAAAAATTTTTCATCCATAGACCGGCGCTCCCATGGATGAGCTCTTTACCCGCTATATGTATTATCTGCGTACAAAGATGGACATTAAGTCCTCCACCACTGAAGCGCTGCGCAAGTTCTATGAAAAGGACAGCTACAGCCTGCTGAGTCGTCCCGGCACTTTCGAGGACATGATTATACTGGCACATTTCTGGGAAGATGTTTCCAATCAGGACAAAGATCGCTTTTCTCCCCACATCCTGCGAAGACTGTTTGTACTGAATTACGCACCCAATGGCATGTGGACCTATTTCGTTTCCGTTTACTTTATGCAGAATAAGGATCCCAATGGCCTTCTGGATGACGATGCCTTCTTCGCATTTCTCAGTAAAATTATCGGCTTCATCTGGACATATGCCGTTACCAACCCGGGAGTCAATGCTTTGAGGACCCCGATATATGCGGAAATGGTGAACATCGTGCATGACCTGCCTGTCACGTTCGCTGATTTCAAATTTGACCCGGAAAAAATCCGGGGTATGTTCTCAGATTTCAGTTTTAATAACGGCAGACCCATTACAAAATCCATGCTGGCGTGGTGGGCTTTCCAGGACGACTGTCAGGAACTGCTCTCTCTGAAGACAGTATTTGAAATTGAACATATTTATGCCCGAAGCCGCCAGGATAAAGAGAAATCACTGAAAGATGTTCGCAACCTTGAGGCTCTTGGGAACAAAGCATTGTTGGAAAAACGCAGTAAAACCATTATCCATGATTTCCTGCTCTACCTCAAAGAGCAGGATCTGATCATTGAAAATCCTGATCTTTCAGCATGACGGCATTCTATTTGCATGACAGTATGTGCAATATTTTGAATGTTATTGCAGTCGATAATATCCATGTTGATCTCGTCAATATGAATTCAGGTGAAATTGTTTATTCTTCCGATTCCGGGAATCTGAACGAATATGAAGAATAGAATGAAAAGGACTGCCGCAAAATCTGGTAACTCCACAATATATATGTCAGGTACCTAAAATGTCTCCCCACATATTTTATGAGTCTTCCATTTTGCGGCAAACCCTTCCTGTCTGTTCTACGTTCTTACACCAGATTCTTCACAGAATTTTCTGAGCTCCAGCAGCCGGATCTGCTGTTCTAACGCCCTGTTCCGGTCAAAATCAGCACTGTCCAGAATCTCTTTGATCTCTTTCAGTGAAAACTCCAGTTCTTTGAAAAGTAAAATATACTGCAGACGTTCCAGCGCTGTATCATCATACAGGCGATAACCCGCTCTGGTGACCTCTGTGGCCGGCAGAAGCCCGATATTGTCGTAATGTTGGAGAGCCCGTATACTCACCCCCGATATTTTACTGACCTCACATACTGTCATCATCTTTATCACCTCATTTCCTGTGGTAATCATAGTATAAACGATTACGTAATGTAAGGGGCAATATAAAACAGTTCCGGGAGATTAAATTATTTTCCTTTGGGTGAGAAGATACCCTCTGCCAAAACTACGTTATCTTATTTGGCGGACTATAACCGTGAACTTTATCCCAAAGACTTCAAATTGTTTCTATATTCCTGCATCTCCATTTCGTCCGTGTTATCTAAAACAAATTGCAGTTCGTTTGTTGCCTTTTCACGGTCATAGGGAAGATACGCCGTTACTGGCGTGAAATTAGATACCGTATTTGCAAACAGGTGTGTGCGTATATTTAGGTTATTGATTAGGACTTGCAATTCACGGATACGTTCTTTTTCTCCGGCAGGTACAAACAACCCTTGCTGTGCCATCTGGTACAGCTCCGTATCCGGGAAAAGCGTGAGAGAGTCCACGGAAATAAAATACGGATTAAGCTGACTGAACAGCTCTGCACTATTCCTTGCATTCTGGTTTCCGCCGTCTTTTCCCGCAAGCCCTGTCATATAAACAAAATAGTACTCAATGCCTGCTTCATCTAATTTTCTGCATTGCTCCAGAATATCCGCCGAAGTATATCCCTTACTGGCAAGGGCAAGCGTTTTGTCGTCACCGCTTTCCACACCGATACTCAGTCCGTTAATGCCCATTGCCCTGAGTTTCTTAAGCTGCCATACCTCTTTACTTTTAATATCACGGATACTTGCAAACATAGCCATTGTCTGACATTTAATCAGATAGTCCCTTGCCGTCAACGCCCGCAGTTTGAGATTTTCATAGCTCATTGCGAACGGGTTGGCTCCCGTCCAGAAAATCCTCCGGGCATTTGGCTGATAACTTTTTATCTCTTCCAAATCTTCCTCAAATTCGCGGACCGGCGACATTCGGAAACATTCGTTTTTATACAGACTGCAAAACTTGCATTTATTATAGGTACAGCCAGAGGTAGCCTGTATAATGACCGAATGAGCTTCATATGGCGGCCGCCAAGTTCTGCCTGTAAAATGTATGATTACTCCTCCTTTCATTTACAGATGATGAACACTCTTTCTATATTGTTGTAATTCTTCTTCACTGACATTATCTATGATTTCATCAAGAAACGACAACAGTTTTTTCTTGTCTTTTGGCAGTTGCCCGTGAAACTGGTACGCATTGGAAGCTCCCATTGCCGCAAAGACCACAGGTATCTGCAAATTTTCAATAAGTGTCCGTACCTCTTTGTATTTTTCAAGTTCATTTTCCTCATGCCAATCCCCACTCTGTATTTCAGCATAAAGCTCGGAATCGGGATAAATCGTAAGCATATTTGCCCCGACAAGCATAGGGTGTATCTGGTTACATACATCAGCCGTCAGTTTTGCTCCGATTTCTCCACGACCTGCCCCGGAAATACTTACCAAATAAAAGAAACTGTAATGAATATCCGCTGCATCTAATCTCTGGCATTGCTCTATGATGTCTGCTGAGGTATATCCCTTGTTCATAAACTTCAGAGCTTCATCATCGCCTGTTTCGATTCCTATCGTCAGACCGTCATATCCCATAGCCCGCAGTTTGGTAAGTTCTTCATCAGTTTTCAGGGTAACATCCGTAATCCTTGCAAACGAACCGACAGACTTAACGAACGGGAGATATTTGTGGATTAGCTCTGCAATCGCAGCTAATTTATCATAGGATAAAACGAATGGGTTAGCTCCTGTCAGAAACACCCGGCGGATACGCCCCCTGTTCCAACCTTTCGTTGCCCTTTTAATCTCCCGTAAATCACACTCGATATTCTCCAGAGGGGACATTCTGAATTTGAAGGGTAAATCATTATACAAGGTACAAAACTTGCATTTATGATGCGTACAGCCTGCCGTTACCTCTAACAAAAGTGATGCCGCTTCATACGGCGGCCGCCAAATAGTTCCTGTGTAGTGCATCAACACCTCTCCTTTCCTTGTTCCTGCACTGTTTCCTGTGCATACAGCTATACCCGCAGGGTGTTTTCTGGAATCTGTATTAATTATACTTTTGTACAATGTTTTTACAAGTACTGTACTTTTTTATAGTACCCTTATAAAATCGGTACATTGATTTATAAGGAAGTACATGTTATACTGTTCCAGAAAGGAGTGGCAGAAATGAAAAAAAGTACATTGGCTGTTGAACGCTGCAAGACAGTTTCTACCATACAAAAAATTTTAGGCGGCAAATGGAAAATTGAAATCATTTACTACATCGCCTTTCAGGATATACACCGCTTCGGAGAACTTCGCAGGCATATCGGCGATATTACAGAATCGAGCCTGACAAAGCAGCTTCGGGAACTGGAAGCCGACGGCTTCATTACCCGTTATGATTACAAAGAAGTCCCTCCCCGTGTGGAATATAATCTTACCGACTTAGGAAAAAGCTTCATTCCCGTTTTTGAACACATGAAACGGTGGGGAGATGAAAATCTTGGTGAGTAAGGGGCCGTTACAAGATAGAAAGCGAACTGTCCGTCTAATTTGTCCACGGTCTGAACTTCCGAGGACAAACCATAGGCAAAATCAAAATCATATCTTGGCAGACACAGACACGGAAAAACATTTTATTTATCGGAATAAAAGTACAACTGTTTCCACATACTCAGCATTATCCAAACCTATAATCAAATCTTTTTACTAATCAGTGACTTAAATCAAATTGATTTAAGCCACTGACCATTAATCACGGTTATTATCCCATTTGTGCAACGGCCGTTGCACTTTTTCTATCAATTTTACTGTTATCCCAATTCTCTTTCTATTTCTTCGATAGAAGGCAAACTACTCTGTAGCTCTTCTGGCAAAGACTGTATGAGCTGATTCTGCCAATCTGCAACACCAATCGGGTTCTGATAACCAGATAAAGAATATTCCACTACAGTTTTATTCTTACCCTTAACCAGCAAAAGTCCAATTGTAGGTTTATCGTCAGGATGGCACAAAATATCATTTACTATATTCTGATACATATTTAATTGGCTGATAAATCCCGGTTCAAAATCACAGGCTTTCAATTCTATCACAACATAGCAGTGTAATTTCAAGTGATAAAACAAAAGATCTGCCTGTGTCAAGCAAGGAATAAAAAATTTTTCCTCTCAACTCTCTATCAAAAATATAACACTAATCAATATTTGTAAACACAATACCAAATAACATTCACCTCAATTTAATCTATAAATATGCCTTCGCCAAAAGCTCCGATATATACTCAAAATCATGCAATGATATCCTATGTTCTAAGTTTAATTCTACTATCTCTTCCCTCACTCCTTTAGCAAAGTGTGAAGTAGTAGCAATAATACCTCCTGTTGGCTTTCGTTTATTCATTCCCAAAACGCCATACATATTTCTTATTACTTCTATTCCCACCGGTCTATTTGGAGCATAATGTTTACACTCCACCAGGAACAAAAACTTTCCTAAGTCTGTTTTCTCTGCTATGTAAATATCTACCCCTCCATCCCTTGTCTGTTTTGTCAGTTCTACTTCATAACCTAATTTCTTAAATAACTCCGCAATTATTTTTTCAAATTCTCTTGGCGATAATTCATACATGCTCATTGGTTCTTGTGCAATATAACACATCAAATCATCATTTATCTGTAATACATCCTTCTTTATGCTGATTAAAGAGGGGCTTATAATACTTTTATTCGGAACAACTATATCTGATTTTCCTACAGAAATTTGCTGATATAATAATTTGTCTATAATATCGATACCAAGACTGTCTACCAGCCTAAACATATTCTCTATAATAAGTGGATTTCCCTGCGTCAATAAAAGAATCCTTTTCATTTCTTCATAATCAAAATCTATAAGATGATCTTTAAATCTATTTAGACGAAAAGAAACTATCTCACTTTGGCTCAATCCGTTCACTGATAAACAAACAAATTTTTCTTTACTAAAACGATAATCCACAGTTCTACCAACTACTAATATAAATGATAACTCATTATATTTTATTATTTCTTCTAACTTCTTTGAATCCAATTCATCTGCATCATCAATAATAATAAGGGAATTATCTTCTACCCTCAAATCTTTTGGAAGTTGCCACGCATGCCATATATAAAAATTACTATATTGCTCTTTATTCTCTTCTGCATACACCCTTACTAATGTTGACTTTCCGATTCCTGCAACACCAGTAATTAAGGCTACATGATTACCTGATTCACTCAGTATTTTTTTCAGTTCAGATAGTTCTTTTTCCCTTCTTAACAAAGGCATATTTGATTCAATAAATGTATCTGTATTATATTTATCAGATTCTAATAAAACGTCCTTAACCTTTTTCCCTATATTCATCAGCACACTTTTACTCCATACACAATTTTCTCAAATAAAATTAACAACTTATTTATCCAACTCTATAAGCATCGTATCCAGCCTATTATAAAGATACTCTGCCGGAGAACCACCGTGCAGTTTTTCGTTCAACAGATCAACCAAATCCTTATTTGAAATGCTGATAATCAATTTCCCATTCTCTCTCAACGTCCCTTTAATTGCTTTTTTAGCATTTTTATCTTCCCCATAACATGAAATTATTATCGCAACACATCTAAGCGCTTTCGCATACAAGTATTTGTCCGTAGTATATATTTCTTTTTGTGTTATTGTTTCTGAATAATTCTTAAATTCAAAAATAATATATTTAGACCGAAAATATTCCTCAATAAATTTCCAAAAACTCTCTTTTATATCATCTTTAATTTTGCATATTAAATCAAACCTATATAAATCCTCATTTGATTTCTGTTGTTCACTCCACAATGCCAAATCTGCTGCAAATAGAATATTTAAAACCTTAGTACATAGATTTTCATATGCAGAACTCTTTCTTGTCTTCGGTTCCCAAGCCTGTATCTCCGCTATCAATGATTCAATAATTTCATAATCGTTCGGCTTTTCAACTGTATCTACATTTTCATTCTGAACCTTTACCCCCATTAACTTTAATAAATCTATAGGCTCATTAGGCTCAATATCCTCCGTAGAATACTCCAAAATTGAAAGTAATTGAGATTTTAAAACTTCATCACATTGTACTATATACAACAAGTTTCTAATATCTACAACTAAAATATCTGTTTTTTGCTTGATTATTTCCCATGCCTGAGAAGACAACTCATTTGCCACCACTAATATATATTTTGAATTGTATGTATCTTCCAGCATAGATGCAGATGCCAATGCTTTGGAGATTATAGACGTACTTATTACCCTCTGCCTAATTGCTTTCGCCTCAATATAAAATCTGATGTTCTCTTTTTCTGCTAAAATATCATAATACTCATTCCTATTAG
>CAJTTI010000041.1 GCA_910579225.1 uncultured Lachnospiraceae bacterium
GTGTGATTTTTCTTTTCCGGGAGAATCCCATGATTTTTGGGAGTTTTTATGTGTGGACAAAGGAGAAGTGAATGTCTATGCTGATGAGAAATTTCATGTGCTGAAGAAAGGCGATATCATCTTCCACAAGCCTAATGAGTTCCATGATGTAAAATCCAATGGTCTGATCGCACCGAACCTGGTCGTCATGTCTTTTTCCTGTTCTTCTCCGGTCATGTCTTTTTTTGAAGAAAAAGTGCTGAAAATCAGTGAGTCGGAACGAATCCTGCTGGCACAGATCATCCAGGAAGCAAAGCATGTCTTCGAAGGCCGGCTGGATGACCCTTATCAGGAAGAATTAATCCGGGCAGAAAGCGCCCGTTTTGCCGGAGAACAGTTAATCCGGCTGTACCTGGAGCAGCTTTTGATCCAGTTGATTCGCCGGTATATGGTCCGCACCGCCCCCACAACCCCCACCATCGTAAAATCCATCAAGCAAAAGGCGGACGGTGATCTTTTTTCTCAGATTGTAGAATACATGGAAACCCACGTCTGCGAAAATCTGACCATTGAACAGCTATGTAAGAGCAATTCCGTAGGCCGCTCCCAGCTTCAGAAGCTGTTCCGGACCAGGAGCGGCTACGGTGCTATTGAGTATTTTTCCAGAATGAAGGTGGACACGGCCAAGCAGATGATCCGGGAACATCATTATAATTTTACTCAGATCGCAGATGCTCTCGGCTTTTCCTCCATACATTATTTTTCCAGACAGTTTAAGCAGATTACCGGCATGACTCCTTCGGAATACGCCTCCTCCATCAAAGCACTGTCCGATCAGCCGGGATAAGACGGCTCTATTCCCACAGCTTCTGGGGATACAGACCCTGATCTTTCAGGGACTGGATCGCTTTTACCACCACCGGCTTGTCCTCTTTGTAGGTCACGCCGTACCAGCGGTCCCTGGATTTTAAAACGGTTACTTCCGCCTTGTCTTCCTGGATCAGTTCATCCACCACAAAGGGCAGGAAGTATTCGCATTTCAGCGGATTCTTCGGCAGATTCTCTGTCAGGAAAGCGGCAAACCGGTCCCTGATCTCTGCCAGCATGCTGCCGGTAAAGCCCCACATGTTCATGGACACCACGGTGTCTTCAGAAAGGGGCGTCCAGGTCGCTCCGTCGTCTTCGGTGTAAGCAGGGCCCTCTTCCCGCCGTTCAATGCGGACCCGTTCAATGATCTCCATCAGTTTTCCCTTTTCATCTGTCTCACAGACGCCTCTGGCTACATGGCCGTTCTCTGTGAGGGTATTTTTCAGCAGATATCCTACCATGGTGTACTGGAACCGCTCTGTGTCTTCGTGGGATGCCAGGAAATCATAGATCATCTGAAAAGCCTGCTGTCCGTAGTAGTCGTCCGCGTTGATGACGGCAAAGGGACCGTCCACCACAGGCAGACAGGAAAGCACTGCATGGGCAGTACCCCATGGTTTTACTCTGCCTTCGGGCGCCTGAAAGCCTTCGGGCAGATTGCCCAGCTCCTGGAAGACGTACTCCACCTGGATTCTCTCCTCCATACGGTTTCCGATCGTCTCTTTAAAATCCTGCTCATTTTCTTTTTTGATGATAAAGATGACTTTTTCAAAGCCTGCTTTTACGGCGTCATAGATGGAAAAGTCCATGATGATGTGGCCGTCTGCGTCTACCGGATCAATTTGTTTAAGGCCACCATAACGGCTGCCCATGCCGGCTGCCATGATGACAAGTACGGGTTTCTTCATAAACTGTTGTCCTCCTTGTATGATTTTGGTGCTATATCGTCCCCCACTGGATTGCTCCTGCTTCCAGAGTAATCTGTTCCATATTCCCGGAGCCGTTGTATATGGCCGTAGTCTGTTCCTGTCCACTGTTGTTCAGGACGGCGTAGATACCGGCTTCCGGATAGGCGTGAACTTCACACCGGGGATTGTCTGCATACCAGTGGTACAGATTTTCTTCCTGACTGGCAGCATAATACAGGGCACGAAGCAGAAGACGGGTGTTCTCGCAGCTATAAGGCAATCCGGCCATGTATACACTTCTTCCTTTTCCGTAAGAATGGGCGGCCAGGTGGAGTTCATGGTCGGAGTATTCGATGATCTCAGTGTCAATTCCCAGGGCATAAATATTTTTCATACTTTCCCCGAAATCAAAGGGTTCTCTCTGGTCTTCGGTAAGATAGTGCTTCTCCAGCGACTTTGTGAAATATTTGTCAGCAGATAGGGTAAAACCCAGTTCTTTGTCTACGCCAAAAATATCTGCCAGCTGGAAGAAACGACCGTTTTTATGGAAGGCTGAGGGTTCTCCGATTCCCACAAGGCCGCCGCCTTCATAAACCCAGCGCCTTAAGAGGGCGATCAGAGATTCGTCTTCCCACCAGGAGCCGCCGGAATATGCGCTACCTGCATCCCCTGCATTGATGATCACATCGATATCTGCAGGAATTCCGGACTTCAGAATATCGTCAAAGCTCAGGAAGCATACGTCCACGCTCATACCGCTTAAGGCTTCCAGCATTCCGAAATAAGAGTAAGTCTGTTTGTACCAGAGGGCGTGAGCTACCATATAGGCCTGCCAGGAACGAAGTCGGCCCCAGCAGTTCAAAACCGCCACTTTCAGACCGCAGTAAGGCTTTCTGTCGTGAATTTTATCATAGATATCCCGGAACTCATCCGTCAGTTTTTCGATATAATCTGTGAAATCCGGGAACTTACAGGCCAGGCTAAGATAACCTCCGTAACCGATGCGGTCCAGGGGCTTTCTCATAAGAGCTCTTCTGGCTGACAGCCAGTTCTCCCTTGCCTCGATGCAGGGATCATTTCCTTCATAGAAAGTATCCGGGAAGAAATACGGCAGGAACCGTCCTTCGGTATATCTGACTCCGGGAATGTCCGAAATCAGCCGGAGAGTCGCGCCGCCGCCAACGCTTCCCACTACCGCATCCAGGCCAATACTTTCAAAATACGGGCCGTAAGGCTCGGTACCGATCCAGTTGTCTCCCAAAAACATCATGGCCTCTTTCCCGGATTCATGGACCAGCGCCACCAGCTCTGCCGCTTTCTTCGCCACAAACCGCTGGATAAAATCCATATAGTCCCGGTATGCCTTCGTGGGCACCCGAAACGGGGTATTGTAATACCCGTTATCCACCAGATCCTCCGGCCGCAGCCGGTAGCCGTACTCTGCTTCAAATTCCTGGAGCGCTTTTACAGATACGGTACCTCCATAGCCGAACCAGTCCACGAACTTTTCGTTTGCCTCCTGGTTAAATACCAGGGTGAAATGATAGAAAAACGTGGTGAAACGAACCACATCCGTATCCGGATTGTCTTTCAGCCACCGTATCAGGTAGTCTTTTGCAAACTGCCCGGAAGCTGGCTGACGCACGTCAAAGGGGATCTCATGGGGCTTGTCTCCCCAGTCATTAGTGATATGATTATACATCTGGGTGGGATCCCAGACTGCATAGACGAGAAAGCTCACCGTATACTCATGGAAAGGCTGCGCATCCCGCACATATACCTGATGCAGTTCCTGATCCAGTTCCCAGCTTTCCACGGGTATGACCTGCCCTGTGGTCCGGTCCATGACCTCCCACCATTCTCCCGGATCATGTATGTAGTCCGGAACCACCTGCTCCCCATAATATCCTTCCAGAAAAGAGATCCGCACTTCCCGTCTGGCCGCCGTGCACCGTCTGGACATCAGATAGAGCTGCTGACACTCCTCCATATGAGCTTCTGCAAATTCATTGTGCCCTCTGGCAACAAAATAAGTGGTGTAAATCTTTGCATCCAGTTTCTTGATCTCCGGATCCAGCTTCGTCCCGTCGCTGTCCCTCAGTGCGTCGGCGCCCCAGCGCGTGAGCATCTCTTTCGTCTCCTTGATAAAGCCGGCTTCGCTTGGCAGCGTCACCCTGCCTTTCGTTTTTGCCATTGATACCTCCCTGTCTTCCCATAAAAAATCTTTCCTGCAGAATGCAGGTTTTCTGTCCTAAGTATATACAGTTTTCCGGCCCCCGGCAATAGCACGATCGGCACTTTTTTTTATCTAAAAAGACAGTTTTTTAGATCTTTCTTGTTTTCTTTTATGCATTTTGCTAAAATCTGCTTATATTCACTGCACCTTACTCATTCAGATCAAATCTTCTGCAAATTGTAACACACAGCCGGCAACAAGCGATCTTCAGACACGCTCTGGTCGCCGGACAGAAAATAATTGAATTTTTATGCACAAGGAGTAATCATTATGAAATACAAGGTACTTACATTAAAAACACCGGAGGATCTTTCCCGTTGTCCCGTCTTCTTCGTGAATCAGTTTAACTGGGGCGGCGATTACCGGCCGGTCACCTCCGGAAGGTTGGGATTTCTGCCGGGGCAGGGATTCCTTCTAGAAATGGAATGCCAGGAGGAAGACCCATGCCGCAACTATACCAGAGACGGAGATCCGGTCTATCTGGATTCTGCCATGGAAGCTTTTTTCTGTTTTACACCGGAGGATGAGAAACCCTGTTATCTGAATTTTGAGATGAACGCCAACGGCGCCATGCTGGCCTGCCACGGGCGGAACCGCCAGGAACGGATTACCTTTGACAAATCCATGACAGAAGGACTTTCCTGCAAGGCCCAGGTCAAAGAGCACGCCTGGAGTATCCGGCTTATGCTTCCCCTGTCTTTGATCACTGCCGTCTATCCCGGACTGACCTTACATACCGACAGTATGTTTTCCTGCAATTTTTACAAAATAAAAGAGAGCGAAGGTCTGACGCATTTTGCCAGCTTCGCCCCCATCTTGGCATCGGAACCTGATTTTCACCTGCCGGAATTTTTTGCACGGGCACAGATCTTTGCCTGAGCCTTATTCATAATCGGAATGACTGCCATAGCCGGAATCTCCATTATAATACGAACTTTCTCCATAGTCGGAACCATTGTCATAATCCGAACCTTCTCCATAATCAAAGCCGCTTCCGTAATCCGATCTCTCCTCATGACCAGGATTCCCGTTGTAATCGGGGCTGCTTTCTGGTGTGGCAGCTTTTTCGCCTGCAGATCTTTCCCGTTGGTCAGAATCGGAGGAACCTTCATACTCCGGCGGTACAGGATCCTGCTGGGGCTGTTCCGTCCCGGCGTCCGGCGCAGGCAGCTCCTGGATGGCCTCCGGCGGTAGCCCAACTGGCTCTTTACCTTCGATCTTGATCTCCACCGGCGGCGGCACAGCTTCTTCCTTTGGCGTTACCGGGATTTCTTCTGCCTCATGGTCATATCGGAAGATCTTGATCTCCACTTCCAGCACTTCGTCCAGATATTCTTCCAGCCCGGCCCGGAGTTCCACCCCATATTTCCGGAAGACTGCCTCGTCCGGCGCGTCAATATCCAGCACAATTTTTCCGCCCGCAGACAGGTAGCCCATGTCCATGGCCCGCCCGATGAGCTCTTTTGTCACAACCAGCCGGTCTTTGCTGGCCTGGCGGTATCCTTCCAAAAGCTTTCTGCCATCCTCATTCACTCCTGCAACGTGTATCACCTGGCCTTTCCGGTTTAGCTCCATGCGTACGGACGGATTGATCGTCAGACAGATGAATGTATCCCTCACCAAATAACCCCGGCAGTAACCGGTAAATGCCAGCAGAAAGCAGGCCGCAGCTGCTGCTATCCCCATAACGGCGCGCAGTCTGATCCTCTTCCCCATACCAGGGTCTCTCATCAGGACCGGGATCTCCACCGTCTGTCCGACCTGATATCCGCAGTTTGCTGCTTTGCAAAAACGGCCCTCTTCATCCAACAGCACCGCATAGCTGGTATGACATTCCATAATGATATATTTCACCGGTCCGTCCCTCCTCTCAGCACATGCTTCAGATGTCCCCGAATGATCTCATATCCGTTTGTACAGATCAAAAGCAGTGCCACCAGATATTTCCGGTGCCGCTCCAGCGTCTTCTTGTCCACATGACACTCTTTTGAAAGCCGAACGGCTGGAAGCCTCCTGGTCCGAAGAAATTCTTCTAAAAGTTCCGGACTACCTTTTGCATACTCCATCACTTTTTGGCATGCGTAAAGTGTACGCCTCTGGCGGGGACAATTCTCCGCCACATCCGTAAAGCTCACTCCAAAATCCATAAGCTGTCTGGCCAGTTCCTCAATCTCGGCCCTTGTGGCGTCCCGGCTGGCATAGGCCTCCTGCCCGTTCTCCCCGGCAGAAAGCTGCATCCCCAGAGTATCTCCGTCTTCTGCTTCTCCTATGGGCAAATCCAGCGATAGGTGTCCTCTGTGCCTTTTCTCCCTCCTCATATGATCCGTCAGCCGGCTTTTGATCAGCATGGAAGCAAAAGGCAGAAACGCCCCTCTGCCTTTTGCATATCCCCGGATCGCTTCATGAAATGCGATCATGGCAATACTCAGTTCGTCATCATTTTCTTCTATCAGCGGCCGCTTCAGATATTTGGCCGTCTCCGATTTGATAAACGGAAGATAGGCACCGATCAGACGATCTGCCGCCTCCATATCCTCCTTCGCCTTATAGACCTGGCTGACAAGGACATGTTCTTCATTCATACCACAATTTCCTCTGATTTATTTTTAACCGCTTTCTCAAATGTCATCTGCCCGAAGGGGCAGACCCATTACTGACTCTTCTCTATCGGCTGTTTCAGATCCGCAATCTCCCCCATATCCGGAATCCAGACGGAAGACGCGTCCACGAAACGGCTCCTGTCCACAGACTGCCCCCGAATTGTGGAGGGAATCTCTCCTTCCAACTGCCCCCGGACACTCTCTGCTCTCAACAGGCAGAAATTCCGGATCGTCTCCACCCCCGTCTGATAGTCTTCAAAAGAACAGAATGCCGTGGGATCCTTTTCCACATAGGGGCTGATCATCTCTGTGACCGCCTCCACTTTCTGTTCAAATACACCATTCTCAAAGTAAGTCTTCAGAAAGAGGTCAAACTGCCTGTGATATTCTTTATAATACTCTTCCTGCAGCATCAGCTGATGAAAAAGCGGACGTTTTTGCATGATTTCTCCTTCTGCCGGCGTATCAATGGGGTAATTCACATATTTTTCTGCATTGTTCTCCGGCTCCGGCATCCCAAGTGTATAGGTTCCGTAAGCAAGATTATAATCCCAGGGCAACATCTGGATCCGTCCGCCTTCTTCATAGAGAAAATAATTATGTCCCGTACGCCCCAGATAGCTGTCCAGATTGACTACGAACACCTGAACGGCAAAAAACCGAAGCACTTCCTCCACGTCTACTGCCTCTTCCAGGTTCTCTCCTTCTGACAGGAGCTTCAGTGCCCGGATCAGAGAGTACTTTTCCGCCTCTGATACCTGAAACCTGGCTTTCCGAAAGATGTTCTCGTAACTTCCTGGATCGTCGTCCACGTAGCACAAGGCCACATCTGCATTCTCATCCTCCAGATTTTTATAATCCGGCTTATAAAGCTGTCCGTAATGCTGCCCGTAATTTCTGAGGGCAAAGGCTTCCTCCGGCTCCTCAACGGCCAGGTACAGCCCCCATGGGCTGCCGTTCACCGTCACCCACACATAGCTGGTGAGAGGGGAAGGCACCCCCATATGAGTCATCATGTCATAGGTCAGATAACTTTTCAGATAACTGTTGTCCTGAAAGGAAGTGTCCAGAGCAAACTTATCCAATCCATGATAGCTCTGTCCCGGAATATAATGGTCGAACTCCACCTTCAGGCTGTAGCGATCCCAACCGTATTTTTCAATGAGCCGTCTGGAATTATGTCCTTTGACCCGAAGGCCTGCATTTTCATAAATTTCTCCGTCGATCACAAGTGTACAGTTACTGTACGCTTTCATGGAAGCCTGTAAAAGGAATCCGTCCCAGTCCTCCATCCGGATATCAATGGTATGTACCTTGCTGTCATCAAAAAGGAGAGACGCATACTCCGGACAGGCCGTATCACTGGCTGCCGCGTGTTTCATACAGAACACTAGCAGGAGGACAGCCGCGCTGGCGACCAGAATACTGATTCGTCGTAAAAATCTGCTAAACATGGGCTGTTCCTCCTTTCGTCTGTTCTTCCTGCTCTGTGTCCAAACCACTAATTACCGGTGCGAAGTGAACTGCAGGCTAAAATATCTTACAACATACAGCTTCAGTGATAATGGCTGTAGCCGGAATCCCCGTAATGGCTACTCTCATGGGAATAGTCAGAATAAGGGGACGCATACTCCGTATAGGGCGACGCTTCCGTGTACGGCGTCTCATAATTCGTATAGGGTGATGCTTCCGTATACGGCGTCTCATAATTCGTATAGGGTGATGCTTCCGTATACGGTGTCTCATAATCCGTATATGGAGACTCCTGACGTACAGGAGGATTCACATTTGGTATTGTTCCTGTTCCACTGCCCTGCGCCGGAGACTCCGGCTCTGTCTCAGCCGCTGGATTTGCTGTATCTGTTCCAACTGCATTTTCTCCTGCAGCCGCGTCAGCCGGCACTGTTTCAGGTTTCTGAGCCGGATTTTCCGGTGGAACAACGACTTCATATGACTCATTCCCATAATGGTGTTCATAGATATCAAAATCTGTCATCCCATCGCCATTCTGGTCTTCTGCAACCACCGGACTGTTGATCTGCATGTCTTTCACATAAGTCTGGACACCCGTCACAATCTCATCTACGAAATCTTCTTCCGGAAAAATGGAGCCTGTCTCAATCTCTATGGTGATTTTCCTGCTTTCACCCTCAACTTCTTCCACAAAATAACCGGCTTCGTGAATCAAGCTGACCAGCTCTTCCACTGCTTCATGGCATTCCTTTCCGATATAATCCTGGTAGCTTTCCACAATTTTCCTGCCGTCTTCGTTGCGGCCGGTCACACTAGTCACCCTGCCGTTCTCATCATATTCCACTGCGATCTCCGGATTCACCTTCAGTATTAAGGTCCCCCCGTTCTCCTGTACCGCCTCATTCCCTGCCAGAGCCGGAGCCGCTGTCTCTTCTGCTTTTCCGGCGCATCCGGTCATCAGACCCATGCATAATATCAATACTCCCGTCCACAATGTTCTTTTGCTCGTTCTTTTCATATTGACCTCTCCTTTTCTTTTTTATTTTATACTACAGTATACGGAAGCCGTCCGCCAAAAAAGGGGTGTTCCAAAGATTTTTTAAATTTATATTTCCGGCTGACTTTCTCCGCAGTCTTCCACACCAAACCTTTCTTCGAAAATAAATTCCCCCAAAACCCGATCAATTTTCACTACGTTTATATTTTCTAGTGTATAACAGAACACATTCTATTTCAACCTGTTTACAAAAGTAGGAAGTTTTTAAGAAAGTTTTTCACCATCCAAACGTGACCAAATCACAGAAACGGCTCTGCCAGTCAGATATAGTATAAATATCTTATACGGGAGGTACATGATGAAAAAACAGATTCTTATACCCGCGGTCCTGCTTCTTGTATTCTTACTGTTAATAAGCTTCGATGCAGGCACAGGACGAACTTCAACTTTGGACAGCTATCGCCAGATATCCATGGAAGAAGCTGCCATCATGATGGAAGAGGAAGAGGGTTATATCATCCTGGATGTGAGGACTCATGAAGAATATGCAGAGAGTCACATTCCGGGAGCCGTCAATATCCCCAATGAAACCATCGGCACAGAAGAAATCCCTGGGCTGCCTGACAAGGAGCAGCTCATCCTGATCTACTGCCGCAGCGGAAACCGGAGCAAGCAGGCGGCGCAAAAGCTGGCAGACATTGGTTATACTAATATCGTGGAGTTCGGCGGCATCCGGAGCTGGACGGGAGAGACCGTTTCCGGTACTCCGTGACCTCGTCACAGAGACCGGCCTGGTTTTCGGGTATCCTGTCAGAAGCGACAGCGCCACACGCTGTTTATGATATTTTAATACAAATAAAGAACAGAAAGGTACAATAACTATGGGATTTTTCAATTTTCTTAAAGGTCCTGACATTAATCAGGGCATCCAGGGCTATCACCAGACTTCAGGCGCCGTTCTTCTGGATGTGCGTACACCCCAGGAGTACACCGAAGGACATATTCCTGGCAGCAAAAACGTTCCCCTTGCGTCTCTTACACAGGCAGGTGCCGTCACTTTTCAAAAAGATACTCCGCTTTTCGTATACTGCTATTCCGGAGTCAGAAGCCGTCAGGCTGCAGACATACTGAAAAATATGGGATATACAAATATACAAAATCTTGGAGGCATTGCCTCCTACACAGGAAAGGTGGAAAGATAATATGAAGATTGTAATTGTAGGCGGTGTGGCCGGCGGAGCCACTGCAGCTGCAAGGATCCGCCGACTGGACGAACAGGCAGAAATCATCGTTTTTGAACGCTCTGGATTTGTCTCCTACGCAAACTGTGGCCTGCCCTATTACATCGGCAACGTCATCACTGACCAGAGAAATCTGACTCTCCAGACGCCGGAAAGCTTTTTCTCCAGATTTCAGGTGACCATGAAGGTGCATCACGAAGTCACTGCCATTCATCCGGAGCAGAACATAGTTTCGGTGAAAAATCTGGAAACCGGCGAAGAATTTGAAGAAAGCTACGACAAGCTGCTTTTGTCTCCCGGGGCAAAACCGACACAGCCCCCAATCCCCGGCACGGACATTGACAGCCTCTTTACCCTCCGGACCGTGGAAGATACTCTGCGCATCAAAGAATACATTGATCAGAACCATCCAAAGTCTGCCGTGCTGGCAGGCGGCGGTTTCATCGGACTGGAGCTGGCTGAGAACCTTCGGGAATTGGGCATGGAAGTCACTATCGTGCAGCGTCCAAAGCAGCTAATGAATCCCTTTGATCCGGATATGGCCGCTTTCATCCACAACGAAATGCGAAAGCATGGAGTAAAGCTGGTCCTGGGCCATACAGTGGAAGGCTTTGAGCAGGACGAAACTGGTGTTCGCATTCTGCTGAAAGGGGAAGAACCGCTCCATGCAGATCTGGTCGTACTTGCCATCGGTGTCACACCGGACACCGGACTTGCCAGAGACGCCGGGCTGAAGCTGGGTATCAAAGGCAGCATCCTGGTCAACGACCGGATGGAAACGTCCATACCTAATATCTATGCTGTGGGAGATGCCGTTCAGGTCCATCATTCGGTCACTGGTCAGGATGCTCTGATCTCCCTTGCCGGTCCCGCCAACCGCCAGGGTCGGATCGCAGCAGACAATCTGTGCGGCAGAGACAGCCGGTATCCCGGTTCTTTGGGCAGTTCTGTCATCAAAGTATTTGACATGACCGCCGCCGTCACCGGCCTCAATGAAACCAACGCCAAAAAAGCCGGCCTGGATGTTGATAAAGTAATCCTCTCTCCCATGAATCATGCCGGTTATTATCCGGGCGGAAAGCTTATGACGATGAAAGTAATATTTGAAAAAGAGACCTTCCGGCTGCTGGGCGCTCAGATCGTCGGCTATGACGGCGTGGACAAGCGGATTGATGTACTGGCCACGGCAATTCACGCCGGCATGAAAGCTCCGGATCTGAAGGAACTGGATCTTGCCTACGCCCCGCCCTATTCCTCAGCCAAAGATCCGGTGAATATGGTCGGATTTATGATCGAAAATATAGCGGACGGCCTGCTGAAGCAGTTCCATCTGGAAGATCTGAAGGCGCTTTCTGAAAGAAAAGATGTTACGCTTCTGGACGCGCGCACGGAGAAAGAGTATGAACACGGACATGTGGACGGTTTCGTCAACATCCCGGTGGACGAACTGAGGGAACGGCTCCATGAACTGAAAGCAGATCAGCCGGTCTACGTCATGTGCCAGAGCGGACTGCGAAGCTACATCGCTCTTCGGATCCTGGCCGGAAACGGATACGACGCCTGGAATTTCTCCGGCGGCTACCGGTTCTATGACGCCGTGGAAAACGACCGGGCCATGATCGAATCCGCAACGGCATGCGGGATGGACCAGGCCTGAGGGTACAGACTGCGAATTGAACAGGAAGGAACGTTTTCAGACGGCGGATGTTATATCCCTCGGCAATAAATTTTCATATTGACTTTCCAATGGAAAAGGCTTTCCTTAACCGGAGAACCTTTTCCATACACAACGATTGCTTCCTTAATTTCATCCAACTGGTTATTCAAAATCATTATGCCCGTTATCAATCCATTCAGAAAACACTTCTTTCAGCCTCTTTGCAATCCTATGGTTTTCTTCCTTTCCAAAATAGCCTAAATTTATCCCCCTGCCATGTGCAGTAAACCACTCGCCTGCTATTGAGATAACAGGATTATTTTCCATATGCTTTATCTTATTTGAAAGCGCATAGGTAATAACATAAAACGCGCCGTTCTCATAATAGGCATTTACATACCGTACATAAGGAACTTCCTTTTCAACTGTCGTCAGCGCAATCACCGTATCTTTTCCAAAACGCTCTGTCATTATTTTTTCGGCTTCTTTACACATTTTTTTCATAATACCCATCTCCTTTGCTGCTTCCAGTCCGGAAGACCAGAATCTATCTTTCTTCGTTACCGTTCATGGCCCAGGAGACCGTTCTCAGCAACGATTCGAGGCGATATTCAAAGTTTTGCCACGAAAAAATCGCCCCTCACACCTGAAGCATATTCTTACGGAATGCGCAGCCAGTGCGCATTTCTGAGCCATGAACAGTAACGAATCTTTCTCCTGATCGCAGTATGAACATTAATCGCATGGACCGTTTCCTCTTTCCTGTGCTATAATGAAATACGCCGTTGTCTGGAAGCACTTCAGAACCACCTGCCAAATGATCTGAACGCCCTGGCCGCCGGTGTGGAGGACGCACACTACTACATTGATCTGAAGAAAGCATCCTCCTTTGACGGAATGGTTATCTTTGATCAGGCGGGGCCCACGACCGTGGAGATGTGATCCTGCAGCTTCCCTTATTGAAAAAAATTTCATGCAGGACTGTCTTTTTTCCGTCCATTTCCGTCTATTCTATGTAAGAGAGAAATTTTTCAGTCTTTCCCACTATGGAAAGGAGGCGCGGCATGGATCTGGACCTGCTGCTCATACAGCGAATGAAAAGCGGCGACAACACCGCCATTGAAAGCTTCATACGCAAATATTATCCGCAGATCCTTCAGTACTGCCGCCTCCACGTCCACGATCCCGGATACGCGGAAGATCTCACACAGGAAACCTTTGAGCATTTTTTCCGGTCCCTGCGGCAGTACCAGCCCTATGGAAAACCGGCGAATTATCTCTATGCCATCGCCGCCAACAGCTGCCGGGATTATTACCGCAGGAAAAAGGACGAGCTGCTGCCGGAGACGCTCCCGGAACCGGAAGACCACCGTATGGAACGCCTGGACCAGTGGATGGATCTTCAGGCCGCCTTTCAGAGTCTCTCTCCGGAATTTAAGGAAGTTGCGATCCTGTACTTTCTTCAGGGGAAAAAACAGCGGGAGATCGCCCGGATACTGGGCATCGGACTTCCGCTGGTGAAATACCGGATCCGAATGGTCCGGGAGAAACTGAAAAGCCTGGTCTGACAGCACGGCTCCACGGTCGGCTGCACCGCCGTCAAAAAGACGGCAGAATGGAGATAAGCATGAGACACCGTTCCGGAAAACTACAGTCTTATATCAGGCGGCATCCGGCGCCGCCCTGCCGGGAAGATGCGATCCGGCAGACGATAACAAAGTCCAAGCAGGCTTTCTGCGAGCATGAGGCGGAACAGCCTCTGTCCGCCGCGGAATTTTTATACGCACAGGGCCGGTATATCCGCAAACGGTGGTGGGGCCTGCAGGCGCTGCTTCTGCTCCTTCTCTGGGCGTACATGAGAGGGACCGGAAGCGGTCCGCACATGCAGCGCGCCATGGGCATACTGGTGCCGCTTTTCTCCCTGCTGATCATGCCGGAGCTGTGGAAGGACCGGATGGCGAATACCGTGGAGATCGAATGCACGACCCTCTACTCCCTGCGGCAGGCGTACGCTGCCCGTATGCTTCTTTTCGCACTGGTGGATCTGTTCCTGATTACGGTCTTTCTGGCCGTGGCCTCCGTCACCGTACAGATGCAGGCTTTGGAACTGATCATCCAGTTCTTCCTTCCCTTCAATGTGACCTGCTGCATCTGTTTCCGCAGCCTGTACAGCCGGCAGAGACGTTCGGAACTCTCTGCGCTCTTCCTGTGTACATTCTGGGTGACCTTCTGGGTCAGGATCGTCCTGGCAGACCGCATTTACAACGCCATCACCCTGCCGGTCTGGGGCCTGCTCCTTATGGGTTCCGTCCTCTGGCTGTACGGCTGTATCCGGAAGGTGTGGAAAAACTGCGGAATGCTGCCGGTCTGCTGAAACGCATGGGGCAGGTTTTCCTGATACTTATACGCTACTCATTGTTGCATCCATCAATATCATCTGGAATCACATATTTTCCATTTGCAATTCCCAGTTTTCTTCCAGAACCAGAAGACGGCAAATGCATGGTAAACGGCATCGCTTTCTCCTGCACACTCTGTCTTGCAAATATTCTCACAGCTTCCGCAAATGATGTTCCCAACTGCTTATACAATATTTCTGCCTGTTCTTTTAATTCTGCATCCATTCTCACCTGTAATGTTGCTTCTTTTGCCATCACAAATACCTCCTTTTTGTAATACAATTATAATACGATCGTATTATAATTTCAACTACAGGAATCAAATCAGATTTTTATATCCACACACTATCCTTTCCCTTTCTGTCTGCGTCTATCATAACAGAAACCATTATCGTCTTCCCGGCATGGCAAAAGCCGCCGGGAAGACTCCTCACGAAAGGAATTCAACATGCTGTTAGAGGTAACCGAACTTACGAAAGCCTTCCGGGATACCATGGCTGTGGATCACATTTCCTGCACGCTGGGAAACGGCGTCTACGGCCTTCTGGGTGTCAACGGAGCAGGCAAGACCACCTTCATGCGCATGCTCTGTACCCTGCTGCTTCCCGACTCCGGAGCCATCCGGTGGGAAGGGAGCGACATCTTTTCCATGGGCGGAGCATACCGGAAGCTCCTGGGATATCTTCCCCAGGACTTTGGATATTACCCAGATTTTACCATACAGGATTACCTCCTGTATATCGCTTCCATCAAGGGGCTGCGCCCCGCATATGCAAGGAAACGCACGGAAATGCTGCTGCAGCAGGTGGGGCTCTGGGACATCCGGAAACGGAAGATGAAAAAACTCTCCGGCGGCATGAAGCGCCGGGCGGGGATCGCACAGGCCATGTTAAACGACCCGCAGATCCTGATCCTGGACGAACCCACCGCGGGACTGGACCCCAGAGAACGCATCCGCTTCCGGAATCTCATCAGCGAGATCGCGGACAAAAGGCTGGTCCTTCTGTCCACCCATATCGTTTCGGACATCGAATACATCGCCGGAGAGATCCTTCTGATGAAGGATGGGAAACTGACGCTTACCGGCACCACGCAGGAGCTGACCGCCTCCATGCCGGAGCAGGTGTGGCGCTGCGCCGTCCAGAGAGAGCAGCTGGATCATTACCTGCAGCATTATCAGGTGTCCAATATCCGGAATACCGCGGACGGCGTCGAACTGCGCATCCTGTCCGCATCCTGCCCCATGGCAGAAGCGGCGCCGGAACCGGCCACGCTGGAGGATGTATTTTTATATCATTTTGGAGAAAAGGCAGGTGCGGACCATGATATGGTATGAGATCAAGAAAACAGTTTCCCGGACCGGCGGTCGAATCGCACTGGGCCTGCTCCTGTTCACGCTGGCAGTCTCCTGCTTTCTGGCGGTCCGTGTATATTATGTAAACGAAGAAGGCGTCAGGGAATACGGTTATTCCGCCGTTCGGAAATTAAGGGCGGCGCAAAAGGAATGGGCGGGAGTCCTGGACGAGGAGCGGCTGCAGGCGGCCTTTCAGGAAAACATAAGGATCCGGCATTCCCCGGAAGCCCTCTCAGAAGACATTACCGAAAATGAGATCGCCTTTGGCAGGCTCCAGGGAATCTATGAGATTCGATCACTCATCAACGAGTCCTATGCGGAAGGATTCCGGTCCTATGACTACTATCTGGCCGACCGTCTGACCTCCGTAAACGCCGCCGATTTTTACCAGAACCGGGTCCTCCTGCTTCGGGAATGGCTGGAAACCGACGCCAAAGACCAGTTCACGGAAGCGGAGAAAGCCTGGCTGATCCGGCAGTATGAAGAACTGGACACGCCCTTTTTCTATGACTATGTGAAGGGATGGCGGCGGGCCATGGAGTATTTTCCCACGCTGGTCATGCTGGCCGTCATGATCCTGGGTTATCTGGTGGCAGGTATTTTCTCCTGCGAATACCAGTCAAAGGCAGAAGCTGTCTTTTTCGCCAGCGCCTATGGACGGAGCCGCGCCGTATCCGCCAAAGTAAAAGCGGGCCTTCTGACGGTGACCGGCATCTACTGGGCGCTTGCGGGATGTTACAGCGCCTTTGTGCTGGCTTTCCTCGGCGCGGACGGCGCTTCCTGTCCGGTCCAGGCAGACATGGGCGGCTGGAAATGCTTCTATCACCTGACCATGGGGCAGGCTTACGCCCTTGTCCTGTTGGGAGGCTACCTGGGATGCCTGTTCCTCTCTGGCCTGACCATGCTGGTATCGGCAAAAACCCGCTCTTCCGTGGCGGCGGTGATGGTGCCTTTTGGAGCGGTCTTCCTGCCCTCCTTCCTGTCTTTCATCCAGCATCCCCTGATGAACCATATCCTGGTTCTGCTCCCGAACCGGCTTCTGGATATGGGCTCGACTCTGGGGTACTTCTACCTGTATCCCGTGGGCGGACAGCTTCACGGAGCGGTTCCCCTTCTCCTGATCCTGTATACGGCGCTGTCCCTGGTCCTCTATCCCATGCAGTATGTGGAATACCGGCGTTTGTCAAAAAAATAACGAACTCTCCTGTACCTTTCCTTTTATGGATGGTTCCCTGTCTCGAAGCACCATCTGGCAATATCAGAGACCAGTTCCGCCGGAACCGGCCGGCTGTATGGAAGCTGTATGGTTCCCTTACTGGTCCTGTATTCTGCCAGATGTTCGGAAAATTCCAGAACTGCTTCCGGACCCGGATACAGACCTGCATGGTTTTTGAATCCGGCAAAATTTCCTTTCTCCTCGTATTCTTGTTTTTTTCTAAAGAAAGCAGTCCTTCACCCCAACGAGCTGCGACCACCTGGCATATAACATTTCCGCGTACAGCACAGGATCCAGACCATAACACCCGATCGCAAACCCATCATTCATCTCGATCAGTAAAGTCCTTCCATCATCTGTAACGCCAAAATCCAGCGAGCATCCAGCCGGCATCTTTTTGTACTTCTGTATTGCGCACTGGATGATTTTCCGATCCGGTATCTTCTGAGGATCGCCGCTGTAATGCTGTATTCCCAATATCTCTCTGTATCGGACAAAGCATCTCCACTCAGACTGAAAACGGACCACTTCACTGCAGAGTATTTCTGCATCAGGATCCATATGACTGTATTCCCGGAGATCCTCCCTGCTGTTTACAATGATTCCTTTTGCCGCCTTTTCTTCCGCCGGCTTAATGAATACGGGAAGCCTTTCCTGCAGAAGATCACCCAGTCTGATCTTCCAGATCCTTCTTCCCAGATAACTGCGAAGCTCTTCCGGATAGTTGTAATCGGGAAGCTGTATCCCCAGTTCCGCAAAGCTGTGATGCATGATAAGCATTCCGCCCACAACAATATCTTCCCCTGCTCTTCCATCAAGTTCTTCATTTGTTGTAAACAGAACGCATTCTATGCCAAGACCGGTAAAGCCGTCATATGCCGCCTGGCATTCTTCATTCCAGGGCCTGCCCTGAAATGCGTGGATATATGCGCGCATGGTCAGCCTCCTCTCACACCCATTCTCCCAGCATTCCCCGCACTTTATTTTCGATTTCATCTATCACTTCCTCACAGACCTGCCGTTTCAATCCTGTCTGGCCCCCAACAGCCAGCAGTTCTTTCCTCCCGGGATTTCTCCCATTGCCGTCCACGGTCGTGGTATGTTCTCCGTAACAGGTTGAGCTGTAAGTAAGATCATATGCAGGACTTAAGCTCCAGGTATCCGTCTTCTCATCATACATCCAGGAAAAATTCTTGGAATGATCATCCCTGTTATGTGCGAATACATTGAAGCACATCCTTCGGAACATGCTCTCCATCTCCTGCTGATGATCTCTTGTCAAAATCTTTGTCAGCTTCATCAGGCTGTGATAATCCAGGCTTGGCTGGCGATAGTCCAGTTCCAGCAGCGCAGCCGCCGTCAGCACATGAATCCGTTCACTTTCCGGCCCTCTGTCAAATCTTCTGGTTCCAAAATATCCGTCGCACCGCTTTGAAGAAAACAGTCTCGTCTCTGTCATGGGAATTCCGCATTCTTTTGCGCACAGGGAATATTCGTACTCCATGCGCCCAGTTGTCTCTTTGTCCACATGTGCCGGAAATTTTATGATCCAGTCTTCCCCATCAATCCTTGTCATGATTTTCGGTCTGGCCCCGCCGCTGGTTCCGCCCAACTGATACAGCACGTCCAGATTTTCCGAATATTGTGCATGAAGTATCTTCTGACATTCCTGTTCCAGTTCATCCAGATCGCCTGGCACAGCAGCCGTTCCCATCCATAATTCCGGCTGATAGGTTAATGCACCCATGCCGGAGCTTCCGACAATCGCCAGACGATTCAAAACACTCAATTCGTCTTTTGCAATTCCTTTCCGCTTTAACAGACGATCCAGCAGAAGATTTCCCCATGCATCCGGAAGACTGTCTGCAAAACAGCCAAACAATCCCTGAAAATAATCTTTCACCGGCACAAATACCTGCTTTTTCAAGGGAAGAGAAAACGGGCTGATGGAAAATCCGTCCTCCAGCCAGCCGTCATCATACGCAAATGCAGCTTTATGCTCTCTGGTCATGACAAGCGTTCCAACCAGTCGTTCTTTATAAAACACCTGAAGCTTTTTATCGATTCTCACGTATAACCTCCTCAAGGCTCTGATAGGGAACTGCTGTAAACAGTCCTTTGATCTCTTCTGCGCAGTCCAGCGCCATGGCGATCTTCGTCAGGGACAGCAGCGAAATCTGTCCGGATGTTTCAAATCTTTTGATGGAACCATAGCTGACTCCGCTTCTGCGGCTCAGCTCTTCCTGTGAGATTTTCCTGCGCCTTCTGATATTCCGGATACGTTTTGCAAGATCTCCATTAATTTCTTCTGCCGTCTCCCACACAAAACCAGTCACCGGGTCATGCCTCCCTTCCGAATGGGAATCTATATTTTTCACAGATAAACAGCTAGTATATTATCTATATTATAACATTTTACCCATTCCTAGATAATATATGATCCTTTATTATTTTACCGATTTTCTCTGCTTTTGTCCAGTTCCAGAACCTGTTCTGTCAGGAAAAATTCAGGTCATAAAATCAGAGAGTCGATTGGTGATTCAAACAGCTCCTCTGTAAAGCAACAGAATCTCCATTTTCTTTCATAAGCTTTACAGTAAAAAAGTGTAAAGTTCTTTAGCGGCTTAACAAACTTTACACTTTTCATTTACGGGTTATGTGGTTATTATGAAATCTTTTGTAACTTTTCACTGTGCTCTGTGACTACCTTTTTCAGCAGATCAACGTCAGACTGGATTGCCTCGATCTGTGTGGATGCGTCCTGAAAGCGTTTAGCAGCAGGCACATAATTTTCTGTTAATAAGTGAAGCTGCGGTTTCACGATATTTTCCATATCCAATTTGATATTTCTAATATCGTTTTCAAGGGGTTTAAGCTTTGCATCAAGCTTTTTGTCCATCATATCGGACAGGGCAAGTAACAGTTCATTGTCTGTCATTTTTCGCACTCCTTTTTGATCTGTATGCCTCTTTGTTTCTGATATCCGATATTATATCACATCCCATGTATAAAGTCTATTCACAGTCCGTTTCCCCATACACATAGTCCTTGAAATAGTCCGTTTCCTCCTGATGATCCAGCCATAATTCAAACCATCCCAGGAAATCCTGCCGCTCACAGCAGGGCTGGACGCCTACATCCGTAAAGTTCCAGACCTCTCCCCGGCATTTCCCGGTGATGATCAAACGATAACTCATGCAGCACCCCAGATTGATCAGTTCCATATTCCCCTGATAAACTTTATGGTCCCTTTCAGCCTCAATGATATCGGCATCCCTTTCGTCGTCCTCCCAGATCCAGAACCGGTCAAGCAGAAAGGGGGACGCCAGTTCCTGACACGGACTGCTTTCCAGATCATTCAGGCGGCAGCCCTCAAACATATGTTCACAGCCATTTCCAACCTCTTTTAAAAACATACGGTATGCCTGCGGCAGTTGGATTCTATGGCATTCTTCAAACGCCGCGATCGTTTCTTCTGAAAGGCATTCTCCCATTTTAACAGGAAGTGCATTTACCTTCTCCTGAATCCGTCTGATTACTTTTTCATATTCCTTCGGTTCGTAAATCGGCATATTTGTTTCTCCTATCGTGATTTTTCGTCCTTTGACTGTCTGATCAGCCAAAGACTGTCTCTCTGCGCTGCGACTAATATATCTTATTTTGTCCAGTGACGTTTTGTAAAGGACCTTTTAATCGAATTTACATTTCAGGGCAAAAAAACAGAGCCAGGAACCTGTTTTTAGATTCCCGGCTTATTAACTTTGTTTATGTGTTTCTATCAACTTTTTTATTACCTGCCTGTTTTTGCGTCATTACCTGGAAGAAAAAATATAATTTCTCTAAATTCTTATCAATATAACAACAATCATTAACGCTAATTATTTTTTTAATGATTAATACAACTCTTTAAGTCTGAAATAAAACTGTCTATTCCTTCACTCATATCTTGCATAATATTATAAAAAACTCGAACCAACATTCTCCCATCAACACCGAGAAATTTTCTCAGTTCTTCGAACCAATCATGATGGTCATTTCCATCAATCGTTGCCAACATAGTTATTATCTGGCTATCGCTCTTTCCCATACTATCACAAAATTTTTTAATGTTTTCTGCATTATGCAAGTATTCTCTATATAATTCTTCTAATGGTTTATTCCCCGGCAGAAAAACCCATTTCCATTGTAATTTCTCTGTATTTAAACGATTTCTCATATCTCCATCATATACACCTATAAAATCGTATTTAATTCTATCACTTGCCGGAAATTCAAGACGACAAGTGATTGCTTTTTCTCCACCTTCCGCAATATCAATTGTATATCTTTTCAAAATAATTGTTCCCTGATTACATTTATTTATGCACCAGAACAAATATAATAAAAAGTGCTCCCCTCTCCCCATACTTCGAGAATCATATTCTATTTGATCAATGGTAACCTGAAAATATGGCACAGTTCCTATTTCTTCAATTTCTTCAAACTCCCATACTCTGCAGTCTTGATATCTTTTTCCCGTCAAATAACAGATATCTTCTATTTCTTCCTCAGACAACCTATATTCTTCATTTTGTTCAAGTAATTCTTCAAAATTTGCCTGTTTAATAGTAAACTCTTGAATATTATTACTTTCATCACAATCCAAATATATAATTTTATTTAAGTCATATCCAGTATCGCGAAGTCGATATCCCGTGCAATTTGAACATCGGATTTCTTTTTTTCGCTTACAACCTTTCCATTAACCGTACTTCCTTTTAACTTATGTCTGTCACTTTCTGTTAAAATTACTCCTAAAATATCTTTTACCGCAGCAACTACCGTACTTTTTCCTGCTCCGTTCAAGCCACATATTGCAGTTATTCCGTCTGAAAAAGAAATTTCTTGCAAATCATTTAAACCATTAAGCTCTACGCCGGATACACTATTTAAATATTTTCTTTTATATGCTCTATCCCAATAATCTGTTTCTTTCGCCTTTCTCATTAAAACTTTTCTCCCCAATTATATTTTTCGACAATTTTCTCAAGTGTATAATTTAAATTTTCAAGTTCTTTAAATGTATTGATAGTATATTGTATAAGTTCTGTTTCATTTTCCCATAACATATCTCTAAAAACTGTAATAATAATGTCACGATATATAATTGAAAGAGCGTCTGTACTTCCCATACTGGACCTTTGGTTAAAAGTATTGAGCATTATCTCAAAAAATGAATTTCTCTTTTGCAAAGAAGAAAAAACTTCTATGTATCTTTGATCTACTTTTTTGTATTTTCCTTTTATAAAGGCTCTACAAAATTCAAAGTAACCAATAACATTTTTTAATTCCATATCACTCAAAGACAAATTTCTACGAATAAAAACAAACCAGCTAAAAATTGTTGCTTTATTAAATGAATATTTAAAATCATCCCAACCAATAATACACTCCATAAATTTTTCTAAAGTTT
>CAJTTI010000042.1 GCA_910579225.1 uncultured Lachnospiraceae bacterium
AACCATGGTGTATTCTGGTATACAGTTATTTATTTGGTTTGATACCATAAGGAGGGACAGGAATGAAGAAAAAAATATTGGGATATTATGATTATACAGTAATTCTTACTTATTGTGGTATGCTGTCTGCATTTTTGGGGATTCTGCACGCGATTAACGAACGGTATCCGGAGGCTGTATTCTGTTTAATGGTGGCAGGTATCTGCGACATGTTTGATGGGGCAGTCGCTTCTACCAAAATAAGAACCGACAGAGAAAAAGTTTTTGGAATTCAGATTGATTCTTTGAGTGATCTCATAAGTTTTGGTGTTCTTCCGGCAATTTTTGTCTATCTGATCTCTGATAAAAATATTTTTGCAGGAGTAATTGCATCTTTGTTCGTATTGTGTGCATTGATACGGCTGGCGTATTTTAACGTACTGGAGGAGGAGAGACAGCAGATAACAAAAGAAAGACGAAAAAGTTATCTGGGGATTCCGGTAACTACAATTGCTGCAGTACTGCCGGTTATTTACCTGCTGTATGACTGGAAGCCGCATAAAAGTACGATCTGTTTCATGATTCTTTTGATTTTTATGGGAGTCGGTTATCTTTTGCCGATCGAGATAAAAAAGCCGGGGATAGCGGGAAAAATAAGTATGATGATTCTTGGATTTTTAGAAATGCTGGGAGTATTCTTTTTTATGGGATGGGATATTATATAAGATGGCAAATTCATTTTTTCTGTGGTTTTTATACAGGACAATTCCTGGAAGAATAGTTTTAAAGCTGCTTGTACAGCCATGGGTATCAAGACTGTTTGGGTTCTTCCTTTCCTCTGGTGCATCCAGATGGCTGGTTCCATATTATATTTGGAAGCATAAGATTGACATGAGCGATATTAAGATCCCTTAGAACGGTTTTTCATCATTCAATGAGTTTTTTACAAGAGAAAGAAATACCATGTACTATGATATGACCGAGGGTCATTTGATTAGTCCCTGTGATGGATTTCTTACATATACCAAAATCCAGGAAGATAAAATCTTTGACATAAAAAATACAAACTATACTCTCAAAGATCTGCTGGACAACGAAAAACTTGCGGAACATTTTTATGATGGGGATGCGTTTGTCTTTCGGCTGACACCTGCAAATTTTCACAGATATTGTTACGCGGCCGCCGGAAGAATCCTTTTTTCCGGAAAAATACAGGGAAAGCTGCATTGTGTCCGTCCAATTGCGTTACGGACAGTTCCTGTTTTTGTGCAGAACTGCAGAGAATATCTGGCATATAAGAACAAAGATTTTGGAATGATCGTTCAGATGGAAATAGGCGCATTGCTGGTAGGAAAAATAAGTAATCACCGACATGCTGAAGGTGCAGACCAGGTGCGGGCAGGGGTAGAAAAAGGGTATTTTGAATTTGGCGGTTCAACAATCCTTTTGCTGTTCCAAAAAGATATCATCGCATTTCGGGAAGAATTATATAACAGACAGAGTCCGGATGGTGAAATCCCCGTGCATATGGGGGATTTCATAGCCAGACTGAAATAAAATAATTTTAATGACTGGATTTTTCCGATCATGATCTGGAGCATTCTGCATTTTGACAGCTTACTTCATTTTCTTTTCAAAATGAAAAAAATACTCCATCTCATATCCGTCTTCGCCGGTTTCTTCTTTACAGAAATTTGGATCTGTATGATATGGATTTATAAATTCTGTTATATAAAAACCACACCGATTAACATAAAAATGAATATTACGTTTTTCAAAATAAGGGGTACAGGTTTCCCATATTTCGGTTTCCGGGTAGTGCTGTTCGATGGAACGCCATGCAGCAAGACCGATTCCCTGACTGTGTTTATTTACATTCACAAATAAAAGGGAAAGAGCGTTGCGGTTCGTCTCAGGATGAATTTCAACAACTGCACCGCCAACAATCTGCCCATTACAGATGATGTTATAACTCTCTGCACCTTTGGCGTTAAATGACCGTTCTACCTCTTCTTTTGTTATTACTTCTCCGCTGCTGTCCCCGAACTCCTCAATAACGGCCTTTTTAAAAGCCGCCTGAATATTATCGATAAATTTTCCTTTCTCGTGTTCTTTGAGGGGAACGAGAGTGATGATTCTGTTTTTTTGTTTCATAAGCAATTCCTCCATAATAATTTTGTAAAAATAAAAAGCCCGGTTATTACGTTTGGTAATAACCGAGCTCACTCGACATCTTATCTGACAGGCGGTACGAAACCCCTACACTACGGTGTACTGTCCTCCGATGAAACATTTTATTTTTAATGTGCGCTGAGTATAACAGAAACGTGTTTATTTATCAAGGCTTTCCGAAAGAATTCACAGAGGTTAAAATTGACTTTTCCAGATGAAACTGATAATTTAGATTCTGTCAGATTTTTTTAAGAAATGTTTAAGATTTTTATGAGATAATAAAACGAAAAAATACTGCGGGCTGGCTGAATCAACGGAGAAAAAAGGGCGTGGCCTGCGTGAAAGGAGTGTTGACGGTTTATGGGAAAAGAACGTGTGCTGATTGTAGAGGACGATGCAGATATCAGAGAAGGTGTGCGTATTCTTCTGGAAAGTGAAAATAATGAGGTAGAAGAAGCGGAAAATGGAAGAAAGGGTCTGGAATTGCTGAATGAAGATACCGATCTGGTCATCCTGGATGTGATGATGCCAGGAATGTCAGGTCTTCGTACCTGTGAAGAGATACGAAAGAGTTCCAATGTTCCAGTACTGTTTTTAACTGCAAAGGCACAGGAATCAGATAAACTGATCGGCCTTATGGCGGGTGGAGATGATTATCTGGCAAAGCCTTTTTCCTATGCGGAACTTCTGGGGAGAGTCAAGGCGCTTCTGCGAAGATATCATATTTATATGGGGAAAAAAGTCTTGGAAACGGTAGAAAGTGCCTATTTGGAGATGAATGGTATCCGGATTCACCAGTCATTTAATGAAGTTTTTGTAAAAGGAGAAGAGAAAGAACTCTCAGATATTGAATACCATATGCTGCTTTTGATGATGCAGATCAATTGTATAACTGGGTGAAACAGCAGAAAATGGTATCGATTCGTGTCTATAAAGAAAATGTTCTGGTATTTGACAGCAAGTATCCGGATCAGGAGCTGTGGGAAGAAGATATCGTCATGGACGAACATGGATGGGAGAATTATTATTCTGTAATTTTTTCGGATGGAGAAGCGAAGATCAGTATTCTTGGCATGTATGCGTATCAGTTCTATAATTATGCCGTGACAGCAGAACTGTTCCTGGCGTTTTTTTTATTTTTGACATTTGTACTTCTGGGAATTCGAAAAAAAATGGAATATATCCGGACGCTTTGTAGTGAAATCGAACTTTTGGAGGGAGGAAGTCTGGATTACAGAATCACGGTGCAGGGGAAGGACGAACTGGCGGCTCTTGCAGAAAGCCTTGATCATATGCGTATGTCATTCCGTAATCTGATTCAAAGTGAAGCGCAGATCGTACAGGAACATCAGAAGGCAGTTACGGAAATGTCACATGATCTGCGTACGCCTGTTACGTCAATTCTGTTATACACCGAAATTCTGAAAAAGGGAAAATATAAAGGGGAAGAACAGATGAAAGAATATATAGAAAGGATTGACCGTAAAGCTTATCGCATGAAACAGCTGACAGATCATCTTTTTGAATATTCACTTGTAACAGGAGGGACTGAAATTTCATTGGAGGAACCGGAATTTTTCTCTGTTCTGTTTTATGACCTGTTTTCAGAAACCTGCAGTTATCTGCAGCAAAGAGGGTTTCAGATCCACTCAAAAGCAGAGTGGAAAGAATGCCGGTGTCAGGTATACATGGATTATGTGACAAGAATTATGGATAATGTTACTTCCAATATTGTTAAATACGCCGACCCGAAGAAACCAGTAGTCATTCAATCGGTTTATCAGGAATATATGGCAGGGTTTTCGTTTAAAAATGCGGTGAATCATACTGACAGAAAAGTGGAAAGCACCAGTGTGGGGATACAAAGCATTCAGAATATGATGAAGAAGATGGGCGGAACCTGCAGCATATTGCAGTCCTGGGAGTCAAAAGGTCATTTTAAAATAGAAATTCTTTTTCCGATCTGCGGGGAAGAAATGCAGAGGGGGTGAAAAAAATGTCAATTCGTGACCTGATGCAGATGAGCCTGACCAATTTGCTGCGCCGAAAGCTTCGGACATTTTTAACAGTACTGGGAGTCGTGATTGGAACCGCATCGATTGTGGTCATGCTTTCTCTGGGGCTGGGACTTAAGAGAAGTTCTCTGAAACAGATTGAACAATATGGAGGAATAACAACCATCACTGTTTATCCCAATGAAGAACAGAGTACAGAATCAGGGGAAAAGCAAAAAGTACAGCGGCTGGATGATAAAGCGGCAGAACAGGTTGGCCGTATTCCTCATGTAAAGGTGGTGTCTCCAGTGCTTCAGATCGATGCGATTGCCAGAATCGGCCGCTATCAGGCCTATATCAATATCAAAGGGATGACTGCAGAGGCACTCCGGAATATGCGACTGAAGATCGGGCAGGGCAGTCTGCCTGCGGAAAAAGGCCCTCTGCAGTTGTTTTTCGGCAATCAGGTTATTCACAGCTTTTACAGTATAAAAGGGAATGGAGAAGCTCCCAAAATCGATCCTGTGAAAGATACTATTTTTTACATTTTTGATATGGAGGCTTATAATCTGACACAAAATGGCGGAGTTCAAAGTGGAGGAAATGAAGGGAACAGTCAGCCGGTGAAACCGCCTAAAAAGTATCTTCTGCCTGTCTGCGGGATACTTGACGGAGGACCGGAAGTATATTCCAATAACAGCTATGAGGTATATGCAGATCTGGATGCATTGAAAGCGCACGTAAAAAAGGCATTTAAAAATAAAGCGATTCCGGGACAGCCCACAGGAAAAAAGGGAAAGCCGCTGAAGGGAATTTACTATAACAGCCTCTACGTGAGTGTGGACGGGATGAGCCATGTAGAAGAAGTCCAGAAGGCCATACGGGAAATGGGATTTCAGGAAAACAGCAATATTGAGTGGCTTCAGCAGATGCAGCAGCAGATGAAAACCATTCAGATGGTTCTTGGCGGCATCGGTGCGGTGTCTTTGTTTGTGGCTGCCATTGGGATTGCAAATACCATGATGATGTCCATCTATGAGAGAACAAAAGAGATAGGGATTCTTAAAGTGCTTGGATGTGATCTGTCAGATATCCGCAGGATATTTTTAATAGAAGCCGGGAGCATTGGACTCGCCGGAGGCATGACGGGCCTGGTATTGAGTTATGGGATTTCTTCCGTAATTAATTTTCTGGCAAAAAGTTCTTCCTATGAAAATATATCTTATATTCCAATTTGGCTGGTGGGCCTGGCGGTGTTTTTTTCTGTACTGGTTGGAATAGGAGCAGGATTTTTGCCGGCATTTCGCGCTATGAGACTAAGTCCGCTCTCAGCGCTGCGGAATGATTAAATTCATGATTTAGATTTGTTTAGACTTCTTTCAGGAACGATTAAGATTTCTACGAGATAATGGACCCATCAAAGAAAACAGCTTTGAAATTAAAAAAGAAAGGAGAGGAAAGCAGGGTCACAGGTACCTTCATAACCTGTTTCAAATATATACATTATCTGAAAGGAGTAAACGAAATGAAAGAAAGACAGAAAAAAGTAAGAGGGATTTTAAAGAAATGTGCTGTATGGAGTATGATGGGTGTGATGATGCTCGGTCTGGTGGCCTGCGGCGGTAATGATAAAAAAAATGCGCAGGTGAAGCCGAAGACGGAAGTTTCTCAGTCTCAATCCAAGAAGGATAAGAAAAAAGCCGATGAGGCAAAGAAGGCTGAAGCGGCAAGGAAGGCCGAGGAAGCGAAGAAAGCTGAAGAAGCGAAAAAGGCCGAGGAAGAGAAAAAGGCAGCAGAGAACAAAAAAGCCCAGGATGATGCAACGCAGGTGAAGACAAATGTTTCCCAGAATCAGAAGGGCGGAAAATCTGAGCAGAAACAGGAAGATAAAACAGGTTCTACTCAGAAAGAAAATAAAAAGGATGATAAAAAGTCCGGTTCCAAAGAGAATAAGAAGAGCGCGAATACGCAGAAATCAGACAAGAGCAGTTCGACCAAAGAGAATAAGAAAAGCAGCTAAAAGCATACAGATAAAAGGCCAGGCAACATGAAAAGGGATATTCTCATAATGGATTGCAGCAGAAAGGAGGAATTGTTAACCGAAAAAGAAGAATCATTCAAACATAAAAGGAAGGCCGGTAGTACGGAGGGAGTATCTGTATTGCCGGCTTTTCTTTTATTCAGGATGGACTTAATTTCTTCTGTTTCGTTTCCCATAGGGATACCAATCGAAGCATCGTTCCTGTAAGCTTCAGGTAAGTATTCATGGTAACATTTAATATTTCCATAAGCATACTAATTGGCGCTAATACGGCAATGGGCAGAAGCAAAGATCTTCCAAATGTCTGTATGCCGGTTATCCCATTTACTGTTTCGCATTCTGCTTTTGAAAACTGCGGAATCAACCATGTGATATCAATACTTGATTTTCGCTCGGTCTTCTCTGGACCCCGCAGCCCCAGACTGGAGCAGAAGATAAGCAGTTTCATATTATTACCCTGTCCGACAGAACATCCCTTGTACTGGAAAAACTTGGGTATCCTTATATCCGGCTGTACTTTTTCCTTACGGATTCCGATATTAAGCTTCTTAAGAGTCTTGGCTTTCCTACGAAAGCAAGAGGCATCCGATTAACAGATCTTACCGCTTGAAAAAAGGAACGTATGTTTGCTACAATGGTTCTGCAGGAAAAGGAACGTATGTTTGGAAAATATCCCACAGAAACAGAAGATGCCCGGTCAGGGCTACAGCAGAACTTTTGAAGGGAGGAACTGGCAATGGCATTTGCAACTGGTATAAATTCATGGGGAGCAGACGTGGGCAGCGTCAGAGGAACGCAAAAGAAAATTGCCTGTCAGTGCTGGTTTACCAGTACCGGGAAGGTGATGCCCCTGATGCTGAAGATTCAGGATGAGAATGGGGAAATACAGACAGTCCGGGAGATCACCGTACACTCCCAGGAAAAAAAGCGGTATGCCGGGTTTCCCACAATCGAATATGACTGCACACTGGTACTCCATGATCAGAGTGTCAGAGTATGGCTGATCTATTATCAGTCAGAAAACCGGTGGGTGATCAATTTTCGATAAAGATATCAGGGAGACGTTTCGGAAAAGGCGGATACCGCTTTTCACTGATTATCGGGCTGCAGGTGCCGTTTCGGGAATCATTTCATACCTGTTTCCATATTCTGCTTTTGCGCATCTGGTATAGTGGGATATAAATGCAGTCTTTGCTTCGGTGTAGCCATCCCGGTCATGTTCATACTGTTTCCACAATTCAAGTTTCAGCTGCGCATATTTCTGAGCAATATGCGGATAAGCATTCAGATAATCACAAAAATACAGCTCGTCATGGTCTCCAAACCGGCGCAGATGCAGGTGAAAGACCTGATCTGCAAACCCGTTTTCGGTATATCCTTTATTAAAGGATGACCGGTGTTGGCTTTTTGACATGCACAGGTAGCCTGCCTGAGTTAGCAGCTCTGTAAGAGACGAAAAATCACTGTTCTTGGTGGTCTCCACCAGTATGTCAATGATCGGTTTTGCGTGGATTCCGGCTACAGCGGTGCTTCCGATGTGACAGATACGGATTACCTGGTCTGCAGGGAGTGTATGATGCAGCAGGCGGGCTTCTTCGGTATACCAGTCTTTCCAGTACGTCTTATGCCCGGTCAGTACAATTGGAAACAGCTGCCATAATTCTTCTGTACTCATTTCAAAAAGTTTTTTATGCATAAAGTTATCTCCTGCTTCTGGATAGGAAACGGCTTTTATTTGCCGTTATGTGCATTTCATCCAGACAGCGTTCATAAAGATTACGGATTTCCTGGTTCTGCAGTGGAAGCGCAGACCGCTGTAATCGGCGAAAACGGTCGCTGATCCATGGGAAGAACTGCAAAAGCCCTGACGCAGGCAGGGGAAGAAACGGAACAGATAAAAGCATAAGCATCACATACCAGAGGCAATACTGCATCCGACTGGTAAGGCTGCCTTTTAACAGGCATTTAAAAAGAAAAGGAAGTCCGATCAGGCTGCAGAGAAAAAGGTTACTGATCAAAAAAACGTATCATAAAGTCTGCCATAGTGTCCCCTGATAGTTTCGATATCAACCCTCCGTGGACAACGGGATACAGGTCGGACTATCAACCTGAACTTACATTTGTGATAATGATTATAAAGGGTGGATACAGGAATGTCAATGCAGCTGACGGTTTGAACCACGCCTTCTTTTTTTCTCGGCTCTAAACATTTCAAATTCCACAAAAAATGTATTAATCCCGTTTTCGCTTTCCGCCCATATTTTCCCTTTGTGCCGAAGAACAATGTTTTCGGCGATGGACAGCCCAAGACCAAAGCTGCCGGTCCGGCTTCTTGCAGGATCTGCCCGGTAAAAGCGTTTAAAAAGATGCTGCAGATCCTGTGCGGAAATTTCGCTTCCTTCATCTGCGACCGTCAAAAGACAGCGCCCCCTGCCGCGGCTGTGGAGAGTGACCCAGGTGGTCCCTTTTTCGGAAGAATATTTTCCCGCATTATCCAGGAGAATATCCAAAACCTGCCGAAGCTGGGCAGGATCACCGTTTATCCTTATATTTTCTGCGATATCGGTCTGCAGAGTGAGGCCTTTTTCAAAAAAGACAGGTTCAAATGGAAGGACTGCGTCAGAGACGATCTGGCTGAGGTTGACCGGTGAAAAGACAGGACCCGATTGGATGCTGTCCGTGCGGGCAAGTTCCAGCATCTGTTCTACCAGACTGCGCATCTGCTTTGACATGACCAGGATGCTTGAGGAGAAGGTCGTACGGTTTTCTTCCTTATAATCCGGATTCTGCAAAAGTTCTGCATTGGTCATGATGACGGTCAGAGGCGTTTTCAGCTCATGGGACGCATCGGCGATAAACCGGCGCTGCTGTTCCCATGCTTTCTCGACCGGTTTTGCGATCCAGCCGGCCAGCAGAACACTGATGCCGAGGAAGACCAGAAAGCAGAGGATGCCGATAAAGATGCAGTTCCGCATCAGGTTTCGCAGGGTCGCCTGCTCGCTGGAGATGTCCGCATAGACAAGTACCTGCCTGAGCGGAGTACTCAGATGGTAGTAGCGCAGATTGTATTCCTTCATGATGCCCATGGGTGCAGAAGCGGAAAAGGTATCCTCTGCCAGATCCTTCAGAAAATGTTCGTCTGAAAGGTCATAGTATCCGCCGCCGGTGGCGATCAGCTCTCCCTGGGGGCTGATCTGGAGCGTAAAATATGGAAGGCGTATATCATCAGCCAGCTCATTGGGTACATGGGGCAGGACCGGATGAAGGGCGATATCCTGCATCATACGGATGCTGTTGCTTTCCAGATTTATCTTTGTAAAAAAATAAAGTATGAACAGGATGATACAGAGCATGATCGTGAGAATGCTCATGGTGATCCATATAAATTTATGACGGAGTTTCTTCGTCATGTTTCGTTACCTCCAGATGGTATCCCATTCTGCGGATGGCCGCAATCCGGATATTGGAACCGATGCTGTTCAGCTTTCTGCGCAGAAAGCCCACATAAACTTCCACATGGTTTTCTACGGCATCCGAATCATAGCCCCACACTCTTGCCAGAATGGTTTCTTTGGAAAGATTGCGGCTGCCGGACTGCAGAAGAAACCGCATAATGTCAAATTCCTTTGCAGACAGGCGGACGGTGTTGGTCCCGCAGATCAGAAGGGCCGAAGACAGATCCAGGGATGTGTTGCCGTAAGCGATCTCATCCACCTGTGTACCCTGGCGGCGCAGCAGGGCATTGATACAGGCCAGCAGTTCTCTTGTGTCAAAGGGCTTGGTCAGATAATAATCAGCACCCGCGTTCAGGCCGGTGATCCGGTCTTCCAGTTCCGATTTTGCAGTCAGCATAAGGATGGGGGTTCCGCATTTCATGGAACGGACGTTTCGGGCCACTTCATAACCGTTCATTCCCGGCATCATCACATCCAGAATCAAAAGGTCGTAAATTCCAAGTTCCGCATATTCTTTGCCCGTCTTCCCGTCATGAGCAACCTCAACGTCAAATCCCTTTCCGGTCAGCAGGGTCAAAAGGGAATCTGCCAGCAGTTTTTCATCTTCAATGATCAGTATTCTCATCTTGCATTCTCCATGTTTTCTTATTATAGTACATGTCTATGCTGAAAGGAAGCTGAAAAAATGCAATGAAAAAGTCTGCTATTTTCAGTATGGTTTCAGCGACGGGTGGTAGGATGGAGGGCAGAACACAAGACAGGAGGATCAAAATGGTAACGGTTGAACATCTGACCAAACGTTATGGAGCATTTACGGCTGTGGACGATTTGTCCTTTAAGATCGAGGAAGGGCATGTATACGGGTTTCTGGGGCCCAATGGGGCGGGAAAATCCACCACCATGAATATTATGACCGGGTGCCTGTCCGCCACAGAAGGACAGGTGAAAATCGACGGATATGATATATATGAAGAGCCTGACAAAGCCAAAAGAAGGTTGGGCTATCTGCCGGAACAGCCGCCGCTTTATATGAATGAAACTCCGTGGGAGTATCTGAAGTTTGTAGGAGAGGCAAAGGGACTGAGAGGAAGGGAACTGAAAAGCCAGATGGAGGCCGTGATCCTGCAGACCAGACTGGAAGGTATGGAACACTGGCTGATTGCAAAGCTTTCCAAGGGATACAAACAGCGGGTGGGAATCGCTCAGGCGCTGCTGGGTGATCCAAAGATCGTCATTCTGGATGAGCCAACCGTGGGGCTGGACCCGATTCAGATTATTGAAATTCGGGACCTGATCCGGCAGCTTGGTCAGGAACGTACGGTCATTTTAAGTTCCCATATTCTGTCGGAAGTACAGACGATCTGTGAAAAAGTGCTGATCATCGCCAGGGGGAAACTGGTGGCATTTGACACGCCGGAAAATCTGGAAAGGCTGTTTCAGGCGTCACACGGCGTCTCGTTTGTGGCTGAGGCAAGGGCAGAGGAAATCAATGAAATTTTAAGAGAACTGGACGTTATATCCGGCTGGCAGATGGAGACGGCGGCGGACGGAAGGAGCCGTGTGGATGTTCAGGCGGCATCCGGGGAGGCGTCGGATCTTAGCCGGAGCCTCTTTTTTGCATTTTCCCGGAAAAAGAAAGCACTTTTGGAGCTGATTCCAAAAAAAGCCAGTCTGGAAGATGTATTTATTGAGCTGACCGAGACTGATGTGCCGGGGGCAGAGGTGGCAGAGCACGAGTCAGTGGATCCGTTTAAAAATCCGGCAGAAAGCAAATCAGAGGAAAGTGGGGTGGCAGACTGATGATGGCAGTATTCAGACGCGAATTATCCGACTGTTTTCATACTTTGACGGCTTATATTTTCGGGGCATTTTTACTGGCTTTTGTGGGAGTCGGAGCAATGATCTACAACATCCAGCAGGCAGTGGCGAATTTTGAGTATGTGCTGAGCTTTGTCAGTCTGATCTTTGTGGTTCTGGTTCCGGTGCTGACCATGCGTGTCATCGCGGAAGAGAGAAAACAAAAGACCGATCAGCTTTTGTTTTCTCTGCCGCTTACTTCCACTCAGGTAGTGGTGGGAAAATATATGGCACTTCTGGTGGTCTATTTGCTTCCGCTGTGCATCATTTCCATCTACCCGTGGATCTTTTCCCAGTTCGGTGAAGTATACCTGCTTACCTCCTATGGCTCTATGGCAGCATTTTTTATCATGGGCGGCGCTTTGATCTCCATTGGAATGTTTCTCTCATCCCTGACAGAGAACGTGGGTTTTGCGGCAGGCATTGGGATCCCCATAATCCTGTTCAACTATTACAGTGTCAGCCTGGCAGAGCATGTTTCTTCTTCTGCCTTTGGGTCAGCGGCGGTTCTTTGCATTCTCTGGGCTCTTTTGGGGGCAGTGATCCGTCACCTGACGAAAAATGAGGGAGTGGCCTATGGGGTATCGCTTGTTCTGATCGCCGCAACCGGAGCCGTATATTGGATGAAACCGGAAATATTCGAAGGGTTGTTGCCGGAGCTTATGAGACAACTGTCTTTGTTTGAACGGTTTTATACCTTTGTGTCAGGTGTTTTTGACCTGACGTCCATTGTCTATTATTTTACCATAATTGTATTTTTCCTGTTCCTGACCGTGCAGTCGCTGGAAAAAAGGAGGTATAACTGATGAAGAAACCCGCGCTTCAAAACCGCATTGCCCTGCAGGGAGGTTCTTATTCGCTCATGGTCGCTCTGATTGTACTTGCAATTCTGATCGCGGTCAATGTTCTGGCATCTGTGCTGCCAAAATCCATGACACAGCTGGACATCAGCTCCACAAAGCTGTACTCCATTACAAGCAATACAAAGGTTGTGGTGAATGCCCTGGAAAAGGATGTGACGATTTACTGGATTGTGCAGGCGGATGAAGAAGATGATGTGATAGAGAATCTGCTGGATCGGTATGAAAATCTGTCGGAGCATATTGAAGTGGTCAAGAAGAACCCGGATATCTATCCGGCATTTGCAGAACAGTATACCAAAGAAAACGTACAAAACAACAGTCTGGTGGTGGAATGCGGGGAGCGGAGCCGGTTTATTGGCTACGACGACATCTATCTTTATGATGCAGACATGAGTTCCTATTCTTATGACGTTTCTTTTGACGGAGAAGGAGCCATCACCTCAGCGATTGATTACGTGGTAAATGAAGACCAGCCCAAGCTCTATGTACTGGAAGGGCATGGAGAGGCGGAACTCTCAGCGGTTTTTCAAGAACAGCTGGAAAAAGAAAACATGGAATTAAATGCATTTTCCCTGCTGACCGCGGATGCAGTTCCAGAAGATGCCGACGGCATCCTGATCTATGGACCGTCCAGCGATATTTCCGCTGAAGAAAAGAGCATGCTGGAAGAGTATGTATCCGGCGGAGGAAAACTGATGGTGCTGGCCGGCCCCGCAGAGGATGGGATGCTGACCAATCTGTACGGCATTCTGAAGGACTACGGCGTGGAAGCAGCGGACGGAATCGTTGTGGATATGGACCGTGCGCACTATGCATTTCAGTCCCCCTATGTGCTGCTTCCGGACCTGCACAGCAGTGAGATTACAGATCCTCTGATTCAGGAGAATTATTACGCAATTATGCCCGTCGCACAGGGCCTGACCATTCAGGAGACGGAATCGGAACAGGTGACGCCGCTGCTTACGACCTCGGAACTGTCATACAGTAAGGCAGACGGGTATGCGCTGTCTTCCTATGAAAAAGAAGAAGGAGATACCGACGGTCCCTTTGCGGTGGCCGTATCGGTTGCGGCAGAACAAGGCGGGCAGATTGTCTGGTTCTCATCTTCAGATTTTCTGGACGAAATGTATCATGCGTATTCATCGGGGGCAAACCTGGATCTGGCCATGAATGCAGTGTCTTCGCTTATCGGAGAAAATGAAGCCGTGGCCATACGCAGCAAATCTCTGAATTATCATTACCTGACCATCAGCGATTCCACCGCTTCTTTCCTGAAAATGATCATGATTGCGCTGTTTCCTCTGATGTATCTGGGAACCGGAATCTGCGTGACTGTCTGGCGAAGAGAGGCTGCAAAGCCCGTACAGGAAGCCGCCAAACGATAATAAGGAGGGGAATATGAAACGATATAAAAGGCTCGCTATTCTGTGTGGAATACTTGTCTGTGTCAGCCTTGCCGCTTTCGGCGTGAGCAGATATGAGAAACAAAAGGAACAGATTCAAAACAGTGATGAGATCATCCTGAAGATCCATCATGAAGAGGTAAATGTTCTTTCCTGGGAGTGTGATACGGGTTCTTTTTCGTTCCGCAGGGATGAAAACGGGAACTGGTTATACGATAAGGACCAGGAATTCCCGGTGGATGGAGAAAAGATCAAAGGGATGCTGGAACTGTTTGAGGAATTCGGCGTTTCCTTTCGGATAGAAGCGGTGGAAGACTTTGGGCAGTACGGACTGGATACGCCAACCGGTACGATCCATATGGAGACCGAATCAGATACATACGATATTCTGCTGGGTGATTACAGCACCATGGATTCTCAGCGGTATGTTTCCATTGGCGACGGCAATGTGTATCTGGTAAAAACAGATCCATTGGAGCGGTTTGGAATCGAGATCGCGGATGTGATCCTTCATGATGATATACCAGAACTGGCAGAGGTGACACAGGTACAGTTTTCCGGTACAGAGTCCGAGCAGATCTTTTACGAAGAAGATAGCATGGCCACTTATAATCCGGAAGACGTTTATTTTGTGAGCAGAGAAGAAACGCTGCTGCCCCTTGACACCTCCAGGGTGGAAGCGTATCTGGATATTATTCGAAATATGAACTTAAAGGATTATGTGAATTACAAGGCGTCCGAAGCGGATCTGGAGGCATATGGTCTGGACGAACCGGAGCTTTCGGTCATGATTGATTACACAGCAGAAAAAGACACAGAGGAAGAAGCAAAAGAAACTTTTACACTCCACATAGGACGTGACCCTGCAGAGCGGGAAGCAGAAGAAGCAGAGTCAGAAACAGCAGGGGAAAAAGAAGCGGATGAGGATTCCGGGGAGGAAGTGACGGCGTATGCCAGAGTTGGAGAGTCCCAAATCATCTATCAGATTACGAAAGAACAGTATGAGAAGTTAAGGGAGACGTCTTATGACTCCCTGCGCCACCAGGAATTGTTCTGGGGTGATTTTTCTCATATGTACCAGCTGGATATAGCGCTGGAAGGCAAGAATTACACATTAACTTCTGAGAAGAAAGGGGAAGAAAGGATCTGGTATGATCAGGGGGAAGAACTGGAAATGGCAGAGATCCAAAGTGCCATAAGAGGACTGAGGGCAGAAAGCTTTACCGAACAGACACCGGATCAGAAGGAAGAGATCAGCCTGACCATTCACCTGGATCATGAGAATTTTCCTCAAATTCCTATTCAGCTTTATCGTTATGACGGAGCCAGCTGTATTGCGGTCATAAATGGGAAGGCAGTGGCGTTTGTGGAACGGACCCAGGTGGTCGATCTGATCGAAGCAGTCAACCATATCGTTTTAAAATAAACCGGTGACAGGGGGAAACATCAGGGATTCCCCCTGCTGCTTTCACTGCCTTTTTAGGCGTGTTTCGTCCGAACGGCATAAGGACAATCTGGAGGGACAACTTTCAATTATGAATCAAAAAAATACATCTCAGACGATCAATGACCTTAGAAAGACCCATTATAACAATTTAAGGCAGCAGCAGTGTGCATTGAATATGCAGATCCGGCTGGCGATGCAGACCCACGATCTGGATATGAAGGTGAGGCTGGAAAGTAAGTTGAACGAAATCATAGAACAAATAAAGTATCTTGGCGGATGATTATATTACAAAGTCATTTAATCCTCTGTATGTTGCAGCCAAGGGAAAGTCCCGTAGCAAGAATGGCTTAAGTGCCGCCGGAGAGCGGCCTTAGTTCCGACATGCCTTAAAATATATTAGTACTCTACTTTTCATTTTTGTTATTTTGTGCTATGGTAAGGAGGTAAAACAGCCAGAAAAGGGAGGAAACCAATGAATAACATCAAAAAAAGAATACAAATCATGATATTGCTCACTGTTCTGGGAGCATTTGTCATTCTGACAGGCTGTTCAAAGCAGGAGACTGCAGATACGGTGGTCCGGATCGGTTCCCTGAAGGGACCGACTTCCATGGGACTGGTGGAATTGATGGACAAAGCAGAAAAAGGAGAGGCCGGAGCTGACTATGAATTTACCATGGCGGCTGCCGCGGATGAGATCAATGCAGCATTTCTCAAAGGCGATCTGGATATTGTCCTGATACCCGCGAATGTGGCAAGTGTGCTGTACAACAAGACGGACGGGCAGGTAGTGGTCCTTGACATTAACACGCTGGGGGTCCTTTACCTGCTGGAGAACGGAGAGACAGTTCAGTCAGCTGCCGATCTGGAAGGCCGCACCATCTATCTGCCCGGAAAAGGAACTACTCCGGATTATGCGCTTCAGTATATTTTGGCACAGAATGGCCTTAGCCTGGAGGATGTGGATCTCCAGTATAAGTCCGAAGCTGCCGAGGTCATCTCTGTGCTGCAGGAGGAACCGGAAGCATTGGGGCTTCTGCCGCAGCCTGCTGTGACGACCGCGTGCATGCAGAATGAGAGTCTGCGTATTGCCCTTGATCTGACGGAAGAATGGGATAAGGTAAGCACGGAGGGCAGCCTGGTGACCGGTGTCACTCTGGTCCGCAAGGAATTTCTGGAGCAGCACGAGGCTGTAGTGCAGGCTTTCCTGTCCGACCATGCAAAGTCCACAGATTTTACCAATGAGAATATAGAAGAGGCTGCCGGGATGGTAGCAGCTCTGGAGATTGTTCCCAAAGCGCCCATTGCGGCCCAGGCGATTCCTTACTGCAATATTACCTGTATGACAGGGAAGGACATGCAGACTGCCCTGTCTGGTTATTTGACGGTCCTTGCGGGGCAGAATCCGGAAGCCGTGGGCGGTGTTCTGCCGGCGGCGGATTTCTATTATCTGCCGTAAGTCCAGGAAAGGGAGCCGGAGGATATGATAGAAACTATATTAAGGCGTACCGGTATCATTTTATTCTGGCTGTTCCTGTGGCAGGCGGTGTCCTGGATTATCCACCGCCCGATCTTCCTGGTAGGTCCATGGGAGACATTGCTGGCTCTGGCAAGGCTGGCAGGACAGCTGGCCTTCTGGCAGGCGGTATGCTCTTCTGTGGCGAGAATTGGAAACGGGTTCATGCTTGCATTTTTGCTGGGAATTCTGTGTGGTAGCGCAGCGTACCTTTGGCCTCTCTTTGAGGAAATACTTTCGCCGGTCATCACACTGATTAAGACCATACCGGTGGCCTCCTTCGTCATTCTGGCGCTAATCTGGACCGGCGCAGAACACCTGGCGTCCATAATCTCTTTCCTGGTGGTATTTCCGATGATCTATCTGAATACATGTGCCGGATTGGAAGCTGCAGATCCGCTGCTGCTGGAGATGGCACAGGTTTTTCATATCCGACGAATACCGAAGATCTGGCACATTTATCGTCCGGCACTGGCTCCTTTTCTCTTAAACGCCTGCCGGATCGCGTTGGGGATGTGCTGGAAATCCGGTGTGGCGGCAGAAGTCATTGGCACGCCGGCTCATTCTATTGGCGAGAAGCTGTATATGGCAAAGATTTTTTTTAGTACAGATGAGCTTTTTGCCTGGACAGCTGCAGTAATCTTGCTTAGTTTCCTGTTTGAGAAGCTGATTCTTTGGGTTCTACAATACATACTCGAAGCCCGTCCTGCTGTGCAGCAAAATGCATGACGCTTTCTCTGCTCATATTTTTATGACAGTTATCAAATACATGATATGATGTTGGGGTCAAAAGGTCTTTTGACCCCTCTGATACCAGATTGCTCCGTACTTTGTACTCCCACAATCCTTAAAAACATTCAAAATCCGCCCTGATCGGGCTGCTTTTTCATGTTTTTGGCGGGTCCCAAGTTCAAAAATCATCTTGCAAGCAAGCTTGCATCAGATTTTAGATCTTTTGACCCTGGTATCATGATATACAAATAAAATGTCAGCCGGAAAATTCTGAGAGACATTACACATAAGGGGGCGCCAGGTATATGTCACTTCATATCCATAATCTTAGTAAATCCTACGATCATATCCCCATTTTTCAGAATGTCAGCCTGGAGCTGGAGGAAGGCAGCGTATACTGTCTCATGGCACCATCAGGAGCCGGAAAGACCACGCTGTTACGGATTCTCATGGGGCTGGAGGCTCCGGATGCCGGAAGAGTGGAGGGGCAGGGCGTTCGCCTGATATCGGCGGTCTTTCAGGAAGACCGGCTCTGCCCGCATCTGGATGCTGCCGGAAATATTCGTCTTGTCAATCCTGTCTGTTCAGATACAGAGCTTCGCCAGGAGCTACGCACACTGCTGCCCGCAGACAGTCTGGCTAAGCCGGTTTCTGCGTTCAGCGGAGGCATGCGACGAAGAGTCAGTCTGCTGAGAGCCATGCTGAGCAGAGGGGAGATTTTGCTGTTCGATGAACCCTTTAATGGTCTGGATGAACAGATCCGTCAGGAGGCTATCCAGTATGTACAAAAGAGGAGGAACAACCGGACGCTTCTGTTCACCACACATCATGTGGAAGAAGCCAGGGCTCTTGAAGCTTCTTGTTTTATCTGGGATGAAAAAGCATTGAACTGGCACAAAGATATCTGACTGCCAGAGGTTACGATGACAACGACTGGTCAGCGCTTGTGGGATGTACTTTCTATCTGTGATGTCCCAGTATTTATCGTTGTAGGCCCCACCTGGTCAAAGACGATCATTCCATCGAAGCTCCTTCTGCAGTTCTTCCAGGGGCTGTCCATAGAGCTGCTGTTGAGTGAGCATATCTTTTTGGAACTTTAGTCTTCTTTGCTCCATATCATGCGGAGCCAGGTGGAAAATCAGAACCATCACCAGTATGGTCATCATTGCGGTTACCAAAAGGTATTCCAACAGATATGCCGGCTGTACACCATATTGTATATGGTTCAACACCACAAAAGCTGCTTCCGGTGCCGCCAGTAAAAAAGCAGTCCGGTGCGGGTGACCTGCCGCGGGTAAGCAGGAATTGTTTCCAGAATGGCAAGTCAGAATAACGTATGGGTGGCAAACTCCTTGTCCGTGATTATGTCAGATTAGAGCAGGTAGGGATAGTCTGCGGTTGCCCTTTCTGGAAACGGAAAGGAGGTCGGTATGAATACGTTAGAAGTGCTTACGTTGGTGCTGGTGATTTTTGCAGCCTTGACATACATAGACAATAAACACAACCGCAAGTAACGGAAAAGGCTATCTTCTACTGCAATAGAGGATAGCCTTGTAATCCGTATTTTTTTACGCTTTATAAGTTTCCGATTGAACAACCGTCGGACGTGCAATATCCTCCGGCTTCTAAGATGATTATAAACCAACATCGCGAATTTTGCAAAAGGGTTTAGGAAATGGGGGTGCTTCGGCACTCCTGTTTTTCTGTGGATTTGTATACTATATTACAGGAATATGGTCTTGTCTGCAAGGATTTTTTTGTAACAAGGTATGTGGAAACGGTGGTGTTGATACAAAAGAAATATAGATAGAAGTACTTTGCTTTCGGTAGTTTTACAGGTATTTGCCGTGTAAAAATTTAGCAATTGAGGACCAGCGAGAGCATAGAGATATCAGGTTCGACGATTTGATAAGCGCTCTGATATTTTATAATTTCATGTATAATCGAAAATATTTAATTGTGCCTTATGACAGCTATTGTAGAAAATATTTTTGAGGATGGACAATGGGCAATTCTTGAATGGCGTGATCCATTGGGGTTGCGTGGGTGTGGTTTCTTTCAGGTAGTGAATGGGAAAATTGTATGCCAACGAGGCTATTGGGATAAGCTCTCATTTTTGAGGCAGCACAATCTTCCAATAGAGTAATTGTGACATTCTGAGAAAAAATATGGGATACCAGACGTTGGAAAATACAGATTCTGTTTGTATATACAAAGCGTTTATGCAGGCAATTTCTGATTGTCAAGTTTCAGCTGATATGCCTTTTAAACCTTTTGAGACAATGCTGAAAAGAGATGGATTTATGCCTGCGGTTTCAGTTGGAGCCTTTGCAGACAGAACGCTTGTCGGTTTTGTCTTGAATGGAGTAAGAGAGTGGGATAACGAAAAAAGTATATGACATCGGGGCAGGAGTTATCCCTGATTTTTACAGAACAGAAATTATTGAATCAGTGGGAACATATTCCCAGTGGTAAAGGTATTTTACTGCTGGGAATTTTTTATGTTGTAAATGGAGGATAACACATAAAAATAATCAATAACGGCACTTTTGCACATGTTGATAAGGAGACAATTCATCCAATAAAGTTGCATGGACCAGACTTATGTTAAACATTATATAGCAAATGATTATGGTTTCTGTATCAGGTTCTGTGGTATACTGAAAAAGATGAAGATCGGAGGTTGAGAAAATGGGAATCGGGACTAAGAAACACTAGCAGCGAGGCTTGGTGTTTGACAGCCTTGCTGGTTGGGTACAAAAAACAAGTATAGATCAGGAGGCATAGAATGGCATATTTTATTTATCAGGAAAAAAGAATTTATTATTCAGAGGCAGGAAAGGGAAACCCGGTTGTATTTTTACATGGAAATACAGCATCGTCCAGAATGTTTGAACCCCTTCTTCCTCTGTATGAGAAGTATTTTAAAGTAATCCTTGTAGATTTTCTGGGACATGGCAGATCGGATCGGCTGAGTGAATTTCCGGCAGATTTGTGGCAGGAGGAAGCACGACAGACCATTGCTTTGCTGGAACATCTGAATTGCGGAAAGATAAGTCTTGTGGGAAGCAGCGGCGGTGCATGGGCAGCAGTAAATGCGGGCTTGCTACGCCCGGATTTGGTGGAAAAAGTAGTAGCAGACAGTTTTGACGGACGAACTTTGGGAGAAGATTTTGTACGGAAACTGATCAATGAGCGCACAGATGCAAAGCAGGATGATAAGGCAGCCTGGTTTTATCAGTGGTGTCAGGGAGAAGACTGGGAACGGATTGTGGATATGGATACGAAAGCGCTTGTTCAATGTGCAGAAGAACGTTTGCCTTTGTTTTTTAAGCCTGTGTCAGAATTAAAGGTTCCCCTTTTACTCATGGGAAGTGTGGGGGATGAGGCGGTGAGACCGGATATACGGGATGAATACGAAGCCATATCCGGGCAGACAGGGGCAGAGATCTGTATGTTTTCGAGCGGCGGACATCCGGCTGTTTTTTCGAATGCGGAGCAGGCAGCAGCAGCGATACAAAGATTTTTGGGTCAGACTGATGTGAAGAATAATTAAAACATGACAGGCCATTGTCATATTTAATGTGATACTGTAAAAATGAGAAAAATTGTGTTTTGAAATGGGCAAAGGGCATGCGCAATTCAGAAATAATACGCATGCCTTTTTCTGTCAGGAGGATTTGAAATGAAGATGCCAAAGACAATAGAGCCTTCTATGTTTGCACCATGCGGGATGAACTGTATGGTTTGCTATAAACATTGTTATCACAAAAAACCGTGTGCAGGCTGTCTGAACAGTGATCAGGGGAAACCGGAACATTGCAGAAGATGCAGAATAAAGGATTGTGTGCAAGCGAAGGGGTTTGACTACTGCTTTGCATGTACGGAATATCCCTGCCATCAAATAAAGAATTTGGAGAAAAGCTACAAGGAGCGTTGTGAAACCAGCCTGATGGAAAACAGCAAAGTCGTGAAAGAGCGGGGAATAGAAGCATTTTTAAGACAGCAAAGGGAACGATACCTGTGTCCCAGGTGCGGAGGTGTTATTTCCCTTCATGATGCAGAGTGCAGTGAATGCCAATATATGCTCCGTGAGAAAAACAAGAACAGTGATTTGAAGAAGATACCAGGTGTGGGAAAATGACTGATCAAACGGATGGCAGAATGCTTTGAAGATGGGGAAGTGATTCATGTGGTTACTTTCTGGGAAGGGGACCAGAAAGGAACGGCTGCCCGCTGCTGTTACCATTCATGTGGATTTGTGGATGATGAAGAATTGGTAGCATTCGATTATCCATGTCAAAGAATGGTTCTGAGAGTGGAGCAGGCAAAGTCGGATAAAGATTTTAAAGATCTGTCATGATAAGAGAAAGCCGTCTGTGTGGCCAGGCGGCTTCAGAAAGCGGCAGATGAGCAGGGAGTTTTATTACTCCCTTTACGGAATGGTGTACCCATTGAAAAAATCAGAAAGCATAAATATGATAACAAAAGTTTTTGCTTTAGCGCCTATATAGATTATGAGGATACGAGGAGAATCGGTATGAATAAGAAAGTGCTGATAGTTATATTAACATGTATATTATTTATAGGAATTATCATTATTGTTTATTATGCTGTTGGTGGAA
>CAJTTI010000043.1 GCA_910579225.1 uncultured Lachnospiraceae bacterium
CTGGATATCCAGCCTGCTTCCCGGATCTGCCATGGGAAGTTTCTCCGTCTTTATGACGCTGCTTCTGGGCATTAAATTCATCGTACGACCGGTCATGACCACCAGAGAGTCCATGGAAGCTGTGAACCCAAAGAAACGGCTGATTCAGTCTGTCCTATGCGGGATGGGCATCGGTTTTATCTGCGGTTTTGTGGGGGCGGGCGGAGGCATGATGATGCTTCTGATTCTGACATCCGTTCTGGGCTTTGAACTGAAGACGGCTGTTGGAACCAGTGTCTTCATCATGACATTTACCGCATTTACCGGTGCAGCCAGCCATTTCTCCATCGGAGGGACGCCGGATCTCCCCAGCATGATTTTCTGTATTGCTTCTACTCTTCTCTGGGCCAGGATCGCCGCCCGGTTCGCCAACCGTGCAGCGCCGGCAACTTTGAACCGGGCCACCGGCGTGGTTCTGGTTATCCTTGGAAGTCTGATTCTGGGAGTGAACTTCCTGTCTTAGAGAGATGGTTCCGGTACATGCAGGATTCCCGCCTGCTTCCACGCGATGCCGAAATACCTGGAAACAGGCGGGGCCGGCGTGCTTTGTCGGCGCCTGCTCCTGTATCCGGCCGAAATCTCTCCACAGAGCCTGTATCCTGACACGCTCAGAACTCCCGCTTCTCCATGAACCTCAAAGAGACCTGGTAAGAGATCCATATGATCAGGGCACATACCGCCAGAGAACCTGCAAGCAGAGGAACTGGCGCAGTCTCACTCAACTGATCAATTGTGGAGAATACAGGGAGGATGACCCCGCTTTTGACCAGAAGGAAGACTCCGGCACCGATGGCAGCCAGACCTCCGAAGACAATCGCCCTCCCCTTTTCTGATCCGAATTTTATGATGACCGGAAAAGAACATTCCACATAGATAAGAGCAAGCAGCAGACAGGTTGGCTCTGTGGGCAGAATCTCCAGATATTCTGCGGCAGAATAACGAATCAGGAAGAATCCAAAGCGAAGAAGCACCGCCACAGCCCATCCGCCCGTGATCAGCAGGATACTAAAGACATATTTTTCCTTTACGTAATCCCGCCTACCGGAAGGCAGCGCAAGCAGAAACACCATGCCATTTTCATATTCGTCATAGGTAAAACTGCTGAACGAAAATATGGCAATCATAAATGTCATGTAACTGGTGATAAAAGAGGAAAAATCCTTCGATCCTACAAATGCCATGGCACAGGCCAGGAGCAGTACAAATCCATAATAACGTCCCTGACGCCTGAAAAGCTTCCAGTCTTTCAAAAGTAATCCGGTCATAATATCTCCCCCCTAATCATCATCATGATCACTTCATCAATAGTTCCTTTCTCCATGGTAATCTGTGGTGCGTTTTCTAAATAGAACTGTTTCCGGTCAGTCAGCAGACTATAACCGAAAGATTCCTTTTTTCTGCGTATGATAAAGGTCTTATCCAACGCCTGATACTGCTCTTTTGTGACCTTCAGTATCCCATATTCCCCCAGAAGCACGTCCGTCTCCTCGTGCATGATAATTTTTCCCTGATTGATCAGATACAGATCGTCGCAGAGGCCCTCCAGATCACTGGAGATATGGGAGCTGATCAGAATCGACCGGTCCCCGGGTATCATATATTCTCTCAGCATATCCAGAATCTCCTCCCGCGCCAGTACATCCAGTCCCGCTGTAGGTTCATCCAGAATCAGCAGCTTTGCGTTATGGGATATGGCAATCAGCACCTTCAGCTTCGCTTTCATACCGGTGGAGAATTCCTGGAGCTTCTTATCCATGGGCAGTCCGAAATAGCTGCACCGGTCCAGGAACTTTTTTTCTTCAAAATAAGTATACATGTGCTTCAGGACAGGCAGGATATCTTCTACATGCAGATAGCTGCTGAAACAGGCGCCTGAAAGGATGATTCCAATCTGCTCTCTTTCTTCCCGTGTCAGCTCTCCCACAGGTTTCCCGAAAAGTTCCATGGTTCCAGACTCCGGAAAAACCAGCCCCAGCAGGGCTTTGAACGTGGTACTCTTCCCGGCCCCGTTCGGACCAATCAGTGCGGTCACATTTCCTTCTGGCACCTCCATGGTACAGTCCAGATGAAAATCTGAATAATGCTTTTCCAAATGTTCTAACCTAATCAGCATCACGATTCCTCCATGATAATATGAAATAACTCGGTGATTTCTGTGTGGCTCATCCCGCAGCTCCGGCCTTTACGGATAGCAGCTTCCAGCTCTGCTTCCACCTCCCGGCGCTTTTCTTCCAGCATCTGTGCCTGATTTGCACTGGATACAAAACTGCCTTTTCCATGGACCGTGGTAATAAATCCCTCCTGCTCCAGCGCATCATAGGACTTTTTCACAGTCAGGGCGCTGACTCTCAGATCCCGGGCAAGGGTGCGCACAGAGGGAAGGACGGCTCCTTCTGTCAGTTCCCCGTGCATGATCCGCTCTTTAATCTGTCCGGAAATCTGCTCATAGATAGGCTGCATGGATGAATGATTGATGATCAGTTTCATCTCGTTCCTCCTTCGTTGTAAACAGTATATAACACCTAAAAACTGTTGTCAACTGTTTTGTACTGTTTTTTATTGATTCGCCAAGAGCGGGTACCTGGTACGCTATCTCTCTGATGTATTGTTGCCGACGGTAATCAGTTCGGCGGATACAACTTCACCCGAAGGATTCTGCGTACAGATTCGTCAATCCGGTCTTCGGTGAGTATCCCTGTCTCCAGCGCGTCCAGCACCCCTTCAAAGGCGCTGTGAAAGTCTGCCGGCATCAAAAGCAGGTCCACACCTGCCTGAAGCGCCAGCACGGACGCTTCTCCGGAACTGTACTGCTGCCGGATAGCGCCCATATTCATGGCATCAGTCACAACGATCTCGTCATATCCCATCGTCTCCCGCAGGACATCCGTAATCATATAAGGCGACAATGTACATGGAACCTGATCTCCGGTAACGGACGGTACGGAAATATGCGCAGCCATGATAAAATGGATCCCTTCGTCAATTCCTCTCTGAAACGGAACCAGCTCCGCTTCCAGAAGTTCCTCCAGCGTCTTGCCTGTATATGCATAACCGTCATGACTGTCCTCCCGGGTCGCCCCATGGCCCGGATAGTGTTTCAGAACCGGCCAGACCCCGGCTTCTTCCAGTCCTTTTGCTGTCTCTATGGAGAACTCTGCCACCAGTTCCGGATCAGTCCCATACGAACGTCTGCCGATCACCTGATTGTCCGGTTCCGTCAGCACGTCCGCCACCGGCGCAAAATCCAGGGAAAATCCCAATTCTGACAGATATGTCCCAATCACATTACCTGCCCTTCTGGCTTCTTCTGCGTCCTGACGGTCTCCAATGGAGCGCATATCCTCTATATGCTCCGCACCAAAAACCGGCTGGCTGCCAATGCGCGCAACCCTTCCCCCTTCTTCGTCCACTCCCAGAAAGGGTGGCATACATCCTGCTTCCTCATAATAGCTGCGGGTATTTTCAAGCATAGAGCGCACCTGTTCCGGATTCTTCAGATTACCGGCAAAATAAATAATACCTCCCACCGGATACCGGAGAATTGCTTCTCTTGTACGGTCTTCCGCCGCAGTCACAGACATGGCCCCGGTCAGCGCCTCCGGTGTAATCATAAAAAGCTGCAGAACCTTTTCTTCTGTCGTCATGTCCGCCAGGCACGCTTCTATCTTCTCTTCCGGCAATTTTTCGGAAACTGCGTTCGTCTCTGTCCCGCCTGCATCTGTTTGTTCAGCTGCTCCAGGCAATTCTTCTCTGGAACTTCCATCAAAAACACCTGCAGCCTCTGTCTGTTCTGCGTCCTCCTGCTTTTTTTCTACTAATGGCACCTCCTCCGGCTTATACACCCCCGACAGAAGCCAGATCCCGCCGGATCCTGCAATCAGAAGCAATCCCACTAACAAAATCCAGACTGCACTTCTCTTCTGCCTCCTGTGCCTTATCTTCCTAGAATCTGATGTCATCCCGCATCCCCTTTCAGTATTTTCACAATTTTTACCATTCTATCACAATAGAAGGCTTTGATCATTGTCCGGCATACTTTTTTCTCTTCTTTTATGGCTGAAACAAGCCAGTATTCTCAATACGCCAAAACTAACTGCGGCAATTCCAACAAAGAATATAAGTGCGCCATGAACCGTTTGAGACGTTGTTGCGCCTAATCTGATATAGCAAACAGCCAATGCCGCCGCAAATACTCCGGCACATACCACAGCAATCAACGCATCTGTAAATGGCATACTTTTGAATCTGGAACCAGTCTCCCAAACTCCATTATAGGTCATTACTCCAATATAAGCTGCTCCGCCAACAAGTAAAACAGCCGTTTCTCCTGCAATAATCACTAATTCTCCCACCATGAGAAGCTGAATAACTATCACAGCCGCACAAATAGCAAAGGTAAGACCAAATGCAATGTTTCCAGCTTTTGTTACCTTCTCTTTTTCCAGTTTGTTATAATCTGCCACTTTAGATAATGTTTCTTTCCATTCTTTATCCATATTCTCGCTTTTCCTTTCTCCGTCCAAAATTTCTTTCACTTCCACATTATAGAACTCTGCCATTTTGATCAGGATACTTAAATCTGGCATATTTGTTCCTGTCTCCCACCGGGAGACTGTTCTTCCCGATACAAGAAGAATTTCCGCAAATTGCTCTTGTGTTAATCCTTGTTCTTTACGAAGCACCTTTAAAAATTCTCCTATCTTTTTCGTATCCATTTCTTTCCCCTCCTTTCACTTGCACATTACCATAAATGTCAACAGCAAAACACGACACAAAGCGAGAAATGCCCTGCTTTCGCCATTAGACACGATTGTCTAATTAAATTTTCTTGTATTGCAAGGTCATTTTACCAGATAACTGCTCAATTATCCATGTGATTTTAATAGCAAATCGCCCGTCAATTCCTTATCCGCATAAAAAACCTTGCCAACTTTCAGCTTCATTTCTGAAAATCAGCAAGGTTTTTCTGTTATGGAAATATTCTGTTATTCAGTGATTGATACCCGAAATCTTGCCAAATCATTTCCAGTGCTTAAACAAATTCCGTCCTCAGATATGCATCCTCCTTCGCACTTCTTCTCTCAGCCTCGCCCGCCGTATGATCGTAATAAGTGCGGCATCAATAATGACACAGCAGGTCAGCACAATGGCCGACCAGGTGATGGACAGGGCGGTCTGACAGAACAGATCAATCAAAAACCCCACCGCCACCGTAAATACGGCGATCTCCCCCAGGACCAGAGCTGCCCGTGACAGGATGGAGGCATGAACCTGCCGGACACAGACGGCAAAAAGCAGGATCAGGCCTGTGGCCAGCACCGTCAGAGGAAAGGCAAGACGCGGATACCAGCCGCTCCCCGGATGAAGCCACGCAATGATCCCAAAATACATGGCGATTCCCGCCCCGTCCAGAAACAGACTGACATAAGGACTGAGCCTGTTTAAGAAAATCGGAAGACAGAATACCCATACAAGCAGACAACCTCCAATGACATACAGTGACCAGGAACTTCCACGGAAAATCAGCAGGTTCAAAAGTCCGCACACACCTGCAGTCACTGCCAGTATAATGCTGATCAGAATCATCAGATCCCCTTTCTGCACCGGCGTCACATCTCCTTTTCTGGCTGGAAAAGGAGTCGGAGACTCTCTGTCCACCGGCTGCCCGGGATTCAGGACTCTGGTACCGCACAGAGGGCAGGCCATACAGGTGGCATGAAGCTCCACTCCACAGTTCACACAATAAGACATGTTTTCTCACCCCGTCTTTCGATTACTTTCAATCTTTACATGAATACCATCCTGCACCAGTTTGCGGAAAAACAGTCGTTCCACGTCCGCCTCTACAATACTGCTGGCAAAGCTGATACTTAAATTTTCCCCATAACTGACAATCGCACAGTTGGTCCGGGCAGAAAAAGGCTGGCCCATGAGCACATCAAACCGTTCGATATGAGGTCTCATCTCCTCCGGCGTTTCCACAACCCCCAGATTGGTAAGCCCTGCACTGGATTGCTTATCCTGTACCCTTTTATAAAACTGCCGGACTACAAAGTCTTTAAAAAACAGAGGAACCACCCGTATCAGCGGGTTTTTCGTCACTGCCGCATTGGTGGTGATATCCGCGTTCAGAAATTTATTATTAATATAATAACGCATATAATGGTGCACCTGAATCAGTATCTCTTCGAACGTATATTCTCCCATCCGCGGATCAATGGAGGGATATACCATGGTAATGAAATTCCGAAGAGTCCTGGAAGGGAAAAATCTTCGTAAGTTTACTGGCATGGCAATGGATACCGGGAGCTCCCGGAACACCTGGTCCTCCTTTTGTTTTTTCAGAAGCGCATGAAGAAGCACTGCATTCAGATATTCTGTCACAGATACCTGATAGTGCTTTGCCACGGAAAGTACCTGTTTCACGGGCAGGACCCCAGTGATAATATTCAGCGTATGGAAAGGTTCTCTGGTTCCCCGGATCCGGTAAGTCTTCTCCCGGCTTCTGGGAGGACGGACTCTGGAGCTGGCGTAGCGGATATAAGCATCCTCCAGTTCTTCCGGATTCGGTTCTTCATAAAGATCCAGCACCCCAAAACCCACAGGAATCGGATATCCCTTCAGACGCAGATAGACCGCCGTCATGGTCCGAAGCAGATACATGGCCCCGCCTCCGTCCGACAGAGAATGAAAAACTTCCAGGGAAATCCGGTTCTGATAATAGTAGATCCGGATCAGATAGCGGCTGTTGTTCTGAAAATACATGGGCATACAGGGATTTGCAATATCTGGCTCCACAAAAGGTCCGGGACGGTCATTGGGCTCCAGATATCTCCAGAAAACGCCTTTTCGCATGGCAACCTTAAAGGTTGGAAAACGGGGAAGCGTGCGATCCACTGCCTTCTGCAGAAGATCCGGCTCTACCGTTTCATTCAGAACTACTGAAAGCCGGTATACAGAAGAAAAATTCTTCCGCTGCAGCGTTGGATATACAATCGCCGACAAATCCAGGCGATACCATGGGTTTTTATCATTCATATATTTGCTCATGTTTTTCCTTAATTGTTACCACAACATACTGTTCTGTTATTTTTTGCACACTCATCATTATTTAGTCTGATCAAATTGTGAAAAATAACCGCTGTTCCTCGTTTTTTCAATTATTATAACATTATTTTCTTGGGTTTTACATAGAAATATGCTAAAATTACATACACAGCAGGGAAAAAGGAAAAGTTACTGGTTACAGAGTGAACAGTAACAGGGAAAAAATAATATGGTAGATAAACAAAAATACAATCAGAATCTGATGAAAATGATCCGGCGGATGCACACACTGGTGGAAAATGAAGATATTGAGAAACAGCGCGCATCCAAAGACAGTCTGGGAAATCTGCTGGTGCGAAGCAACGACATGAATTATGAAGATGTGGAAGTGGACGGAATTTCTGCAGAATGGGTCAGTGTAAGACGAAACCACATGAAAAAATACGTATTGCTCTATTGCCATGGCGGCGGTTACAACACTGGCAGCCTGAAATATGCCAGAAGTATCACCAATAAACTGGCAGCTTCTACTTCTATGGATGTTCTAAGCTTTGACTATCGCCTGGCGCCGGAAAATCCCTATCCGGCAGCTCTTTTTGACGCATTGAAGATGTGGGATTATCTGATGTATCAGGGATATGGCGCCCGGGATGTGATTCTTGCCGGAGATTCAGCAGGCGGGAATCTGGCCCTTGCCCTTACCCTGAAATTAAAAGAACAGAACCGCATCCTTCCAAGAGGACTGGTTCTGTTCTCTCCCTGGACGGATCTGACCAGAAGCGGTGTATCCCACCGGAATAAGCGGGCTATTGATCCGATCCTGACAGAAGAATATCTGACACGCGCAATTCAGGATTATGCCAAAGACCGGGATCTTCAGGACCCTTTTATCTCTCCTCTATATGCAGATTTTCATGATTTTCCACCCACCCTGATTCAGGCCGGAGCCAACGGAATCCTACTGTCGGACTCCCAGGATCTGCACAAACAGATGATCCGCCACCAGGTAGGCGCCCGGATCGCCGTCTATCAGGGTATGTGGCATGTATTCCAGATGTCTCCGTTCAAAACTGCTTATGAGGCCATGGATCAGGCCGCAGAATTTATATTCGATATCTGTCGTTAAAAACTACAGGCAGGGCTGTGACATATAGGAAACAGGCGTCTGCATAATTTTGCAATACCTGTTTTCATGTCAGCCTGCGATTTGTCTCATTAGTCCAGATACTGGATTCCGGCACCCAGCAATCCGGCACCCAGATAGATGCTGAGAGCTGCTCCAATCTTAGCCCTGTACAGACAGCGACTGTCCGGCAAAGCCCTTGTAAGTTTCTCTGCCAGGGCTTCCCGTTCTGCATGGGCGCCGCCGTCTGCAACCACCAGATTATATGGACGGCCTTCTTCCTTCAGATCATCCACCAGCTGTAGCAGCCGTTTCTCCACCTGTCTGCGGGTCCGTACTTTGGCCGCCGTATAGATCTCCCCTTCTGTGTCAAAAGACAGGATGGGTTTGATATCCAGAAGCATTCCCGCAAAAGCCGCCGCCTTTCCGATTCTGCCACCCTTTTCCAGATATTCCAGAGTGTCAATGGAAAAGAAAACTTTTGTGTTCTGAATCAACCGTTCAATCTTTTGCTTCAGTTCCAGAAACCCCATGCCCTCTTCTACATATCTGGCTGCCTGGAGCGCAATGACACCGATCCCGATACTTGCCTGCCTGGAGTCATAGACTTCCAATTCCAGTCCTTCTACTTCCTCTGCTTTCAACCGCATATGATTCACGGTTCCGGAGAGACCTCCTGACAGAAGAATTGCCACTGCCTTCGTATACCCCTGTTCTTTCACCCTGTCAAATGTATCTTCCATGTCTGCTCCGCTAGGAGTGCTGGATTTCGGCAGCTCTGTTTTCTGCTTTTCATAAATGTCTTCTGCATGGATATCTATTCCGTCCCGGTATTCTCCGTCGGAACAGATAATTCTCATGGGAAGTATGAAAATATGGTACTTTTCCGCCAGTTCCTGTGGCACATCTGCACAGGAATCTGTGATCACTGCAATTTTCTCTGTTGTTGACATTGTTTCCTCATTCCTTTGTATATCAAAATAGTTAAAAAGTATCTTAATACAACTGCCTGGAAGTTGCAAGTCAATTTTTCGATTTTATTCATAAATTTTTCACAAAATTTCATATTTTTTTCTCATTTTCTTGACTTTTTCTTACATCCGTATTACTCTATAGACATCTGTAAAGGAAATATTAAAGATAAGATAGAGGTGCGGCTAATACCAGCAGGTTTCTTCACGAAGGGACAGGCATCCCGAAGGTTCCGAAGAGATTATCCGCCGAAGTAGTGTTCTTGCCTGAAAGAGCGCTGCTGGGGTGCAGCAGAATATGCTGTACACTGTCACAGGTTATGTGGAGCGCTATCGTTTGGGAAGAAATTTCTGCGGTCATGGACGTTGCACGTGCCATGACTTTTTCTTTTGTCTTTTTACAGAAATAAAATTATAGGTGGGAAAATGTTATGTATGCAACTTTCTGGTCCCTGGTGCCGCCTCTGGTGGCAATTATCCTTGCACTGATCACCAAAGAGGTCTACAGTTCCCTTTTCATCGGAATTGTGACAGCTGCACTGTTTATTACAAACTTTGATGTGGCATCTGCGTATACGACCATGTTCAATGATGGTTTTATCGCCAGTCTGTCTGATGCTTCTCATGTGGGAATTCTGATCTTCCTGGTCATCCTCGGTACCATTGTCGTGCTGATGAATAAGGCAGGCGGCTCTGCTGCTTATGGAAAATGGGCGCAGGAAAAGATTAAGACGAGAAAGGGAACACTGCTTGCGACTTTCGCACTGGGTGTCCTGATCTTCGTGGACGACTATTTTAACTGTCTGACGGTGGGCAGCGTTATGCGCCCCGTAACAGACAAGCACAATGTATCCCGTGCCAAGCTGGCGTATCTGATTGACGCGACTGCAGCTCCGGTCTGTATGATCGCACCAATCTCTTCCTGGGCCGCAGCAGTGGCAGGTGTTGTAGAAGGTACAGACGGACTCACATTGTTCATTAATGCAATTCCTTATAATCTGTATTCGCTTCTTACCATAGCGACAATCATTCTCATTACCTGTTTTGACATTGATTTTGGATTGATGAAAAAACATGAGGACAATGCTAAAAAGGGTGATCTCTTTACTTCCGGCGGACAGGTTGCCGGAGACAGTTCCATGGATGCCGTATCAGACAAAGGAAAAGTTATAGATCTTGCTTTCCCGGTGATTGTACTGATCATTTCCTGTATTGTAGGAATGATCTATACCGGAGGCTTCTTTGAGGGTGAAAATTTTGTCAATGCATTTGCAAACTGTGACGCTTCCCTGGGACTGCCTCTTGGATCCGCCGCTGCTCTTTTAATTATCTTTGCATTTTATATCGGTCGCAGAGTCCTGTCCTTTAAAGACTGCATGGGTTCTTTCCCTGAAGGCTTTAAAGCCATGATCAGTCCGATTCTGATTCTGTCCTTTGCATGGACCTTATCTGGTCTGACCAAGATGTTGGGGGCTGCAGAATACGTCAGCGCCATCTTTGAGGGAAGTGCAGCCGGCCTGACTGGTATGCTTCCCGCTATCGTGTTCCTGGTTGCAATCTTTCTGGCGTTCTCCACTGGTACTTCCTGGGGGACATTCGGAATCCTTCTTCCAATCGTTGTCGGCATCAATCTGCCGGGCAACTTACTGATCATCACAATTGCTGCATGTCTGGCCGGCGCTGTCTGCGGAGACCACTGCTCTCCCATCTCAGACACGACAATCATGGCTTCTGCTGGAGCCCAGTGTGATCACATCAACCATGTATCTACGCAGCTTCCCTACGCGCTGCTGGTTGCCGCCGTATCTTTCGTGGGTTACTGTATTGCCGGTTTCGTGCAAAATGCATGGATCATCCTTGCAATCTCGCTGGTATTGCTCTGCGTGGTATTATTTGCGGTTAAGAAATTTCTGGTGATACCGGAGGATTAAAAAACATACCAATACCCGGCTGATGTTCAACTTATATTTCTGATCAGGTTTGTCACAGATATAGTGTAAAAAGCAGCTGCAACATATGATACTGTATGTTGCAGCTGCTTTATCTGTTGTTATATAGAACGATACATTTTAACAGCAGGCAATGAAGACTATGTCATAAATCTTCATATTCACTTTTATATAATACGACTGTACCAGTTTCCCTTGTTTTTGCCAGATCAATGACTCGCTGATTGCTGCTTCCCCGGTATGGCAGCGTTAAATCCCGTTCTGCCAGCAGAAAAGGACCATCCACCAGCAAATCAGCCAATGACAGAAGCTCCCGGACACCCGGCTTCTCTGATTTTGTCAGCTGTTCATACAGATCCCCGGTATAGATGGTCAGATTCTTTCCCAGCGCTTTCACCCTCCTGGCCACCGGTATCAGCGCCTCTGCCTGGAGAAATGGCTCTCCTCCGGAAAATGTAACACCGGCAGACAGTGGGTTTGCAGCAATTTGCTGTAAAATTTCTTCCACATCTGCATCCCTGCCTCCCTTTGGGTCATGAGTCTGTGGATTGTGACAGCCGGGACAATGATGCGGACATCCCTGTGTAAAAATCACATAGCGTATCCCAGGTCCATCCACAATAGAATCTGTCAAAGTTCCTGCAATCCGGAGGGACTCAGGACAAACTGTGTTTAACACGGTCTTTCTCCTCTGCCCTCTTGGCATTGTTAAACCGATCAGTCGTTCCGACCAGATATCCCGTAATCCTTCGGATCCGGTCAAATTTTACATTCTCTCCCACCTGTCCGTTGTCCGGTAGTATTTTTCCTGCCATCGCGCCTTCCTCCTATTTACATAATTTATTTATGTCAATATAATTTGTTTTTCATGAATAATGTGCATATTTCTAATGATTCGGATCCAGATAGACCGGGATATCCGGATATTTTTTCCGAAGTTCATTGAGTCGTTCAATGGTGACCGGTTCCCCTTCCCGTCTGCCGCATCTGGGACACACTTCATCAATGACTCCGGTAAATCCACAGACCGGATCCCGGTCCACCGGATGATTCACGGAACCATAACCAATCCCGCTTTCTTTCATACAGCGGATGACTGCTTCAAAGGCTTCCGGATTCTTGGCCGTATCCCCGTCCAGTTCTACATAGCTGATATGTCCCGCATTGGTCAGCGCATGATAAGGGGCCTCAATCCGGATCTTATCAAATGCATTGATCGGATAATAGACAGGTACATGGAACGAATTGGTGTAATAGTCTCGGTCAGTTACTCCAGGTATTTTGCCGAACCGCTTCTGGTCAATCCGTACAAATCTTCCGGACAATCCCTCCGCCGGTGTGGCAAGCAGCGTAAAATTCAATCCTGTATCTTCCGACATTCGATCCATATATTCCCGCATATGGGAGATGATCTCATATCCCAGTTTTCGACTCTCTTCACTTTCTCCATGATGTTTTCCAGTCAGGGCAACCAAAGTCTCTGCCAGTCCGATGAATCCAACACTTAAAGTCCCATTTTTCAGGATCTCGCCCACCGGGTCATGAACCCCAAGTTCCCCGGAATCCATCCAGATTCCCTGTCCCATAAGAAACGGATAATTTTTTACAGTCTTTTTCTTCTGAATCTCAAAACGGTGCAGAAGCTGCCGGCAGCAAAGCTCCAGACGCTTGTCCAGATTTTTATAGAAAGCATCCATATTTTTGTGCGCCGTGATGCCAAGGCGGGGCAGATTAACTGAAGTAAAACTTAAGTTTCCTCTACCGCAGGTAACTTCTCTCTTCGGATTATAATGGTTGCCCATCACCCTGGTCCGGCAGCCCATATAGGCGATCTCTGTGTTATAATCCCCTTCTTTGTAATATTGAAGATTAAAAGGCGCATCAATAAAACTGAAATTCGGGAACAACCGTTTGGCGGATACTTTGATGGCAAGGCGAAACAGATCATAGTTTGGTTCTCCCGGATGGTAATTGATCCCCTCTTTCACTTTGAAAATCTGAACCGGGAAAATAGCCGTCTCTCCGTTACCAAGCCCCGCATCCGTAACTTTCAGAAGATTCCGGACAGCCATACGCGCTTCTGGGGATGTACAGGTTCCATAGTTGATAGAGCTGAACGGCACCTGTGCCCCCGCCCGTGAATTCATGGTATTCAGGTTATGAATCAGAGATTCCATAGCCTGATATGTGAGCATATCCGTTTCCTTCATTGCAATACGGGTGGAAGTCCGGTGACATCTCCGAATATCCGTTTCTTCCGGCATTTCCCCCAGCCATTCTTTTCCGCAGGAAAGAAACCACTGCACAAAATGTTCTTCAAAGTCGTCAATGTTTGCCATGTTGATCCGCTCCGGCATGGCATCTTTCAGGGCCTGGCGAAATTCGTCGGAAAGAACTTTCTCACAATCATGTTCCAGCCAAAAATATCTCTGCACTGCATCATAGTATTCCTTCCGGAACGTGCATGCCACACCGTCTGCCATAGCATAATCAAAATTCGGAACCGACTGTCCGCCGTGCATTTCATTCTGATTAGCCTGTATGGCGATACAGGCCAGCGCCGCGTAACTGGCAATGGATCTGGGCTGCCGAATGTATCCATGTCCGGTGGAAAATCCATCTTTAAATAACTGAATCAGGTCAATCTGGCAGCAGGTCTCTGTCAGCATATAGAAATCTTTATCATGAATGTGGATATCGCCGTTCAAATGCGCCGCTGCAATATCCTTGGGGAGGATGTAATTATCCACAAAATAATTGGCTCCTTCGGAACCATATTTCAACATGGTCCCCATGGAAGTATCCGCGTCGATATTGGCATTTTCACGTTTGATATCTGCATCTGCCGCACTGGTAAAAGTCAGCTCCCGGTAAATATCCACCAGATCTGCTTCTGTCTTACGTACTTTCGTGTGCTCTGCCCGATATAGAATGTATGCTTTTGCCGTCTTGGCAAACCCGTTCTCAATCAGTTTTTCTTCCACCAGATCCTGAATCTGCTCCACATCCGGTGTCTTTTCATCCGGGATGGCATCCACCACTGCGACTACCAGTTTTTCAAACTGATATGGAGCAATTGCCTCCACTCTCGCCGCTTCATTGGCCTTTCGAATTGCGTCTCCGATCTTCTTCACGTCAAATGGCACCGGCATTCCGTTACGCTTTTTAATAAGCTCCGGGTATACAACGACGTTTCCCCTCATCCTATCTCCTCCAAGACTATATATGGTATTTCTCAAAGCTTTTCTGCACTAAATATAGTATCATTAACTGGAAGAAGTTGCAAGAACATTTTGCAGAAATCTGCTACAATCTTTCTGCAAAAAAATCTTTGTATCCTTCTCCGTAGATCTCACTGGCACTGGTAATAATCATAAATGCCGCCGGATCCTCTTCTTTGGCAATCTCTTCCACCCGGGGCGCAAGTTGTTTACGCACGACGCAGAACACCACCTGCTTGGCCTCTCCGGTCCAGCCTCCTGTGCCATGGAGATACGTAACTCCTGCTTCTGCATCTTCCAGAAGCTTCCTGCCTATTTCCAGAGGCTTGCCAGTAATAATATAGATCATACGGGCCTCATCATTTCCATACAGAATATAATCCAGCGCTCTGCCGCTGATCAGCACTGCCATCAACGCATACAGTGCAATGTTCAGGTCTCTGAACAGAAATCCGGAGATTCCCACAATCACAATATCCGTACACTGAAATAAAAAACTGGTCTTTAAATGCCGGTACCGCTGCCGGATCACTTTGATGATGATATCAATTCCGCCGGTGGTGGCCCCGGTTTTAAAAATCATACCAATACCACAGGCAATCAGCACTCCGCCTGCCAGTGCAGCCAGAAGGGGATCCTCCGTAAGGGCATCATAACCAGACAGCAGGTTGGTAAATGCCGAAGTCATCAAAACTGCATAAGCCGTTTTGATGATAAATCGCCAACCAAACTTCCAGATTCCCAGAAGGATAATCGGAACATTCAGCAGAAAATAAAGCGTACCTGTCTCGATACCGCTGAGCCGGTTCAAAATCACCGAGATTCCGGTGACACCGCCCGGAGCCAGATTATTCGGATCCAGAAACAGACTGATACCTGCAGCATAGATCATTGCAGCAACAGCAATTACAACCAAATCCTTTATCACACAAACTCCTGTTTTATTCATTCTGCCTTTCATCTGCATATCCTTTCTCCTGAGATCTTAATCCATAAGGCTTCCCATATAATAGAATCCCCGGCATTCCTCCAGGCGAACTTTTACAAGTTTTCCAATAACAGAAGTGTCCCCCGGGAAATGCACGATATGGTTGTTACTGAGTCTTCCGGTCACATAGCCCTTCATCTGCCGGTTCCGCTCCTCTGTCAGCACCAGTTGTTCCGTTCCTGTAAAGCCTTCCGCCATCTCTTTTGAAATATCCTGCACTTCCTTTAGCAGCCGGTCAAACCGGTCTTTCACCACATCTTCCGGTACCTGATGTTCCATAGACGCTGCCGGTGTTCCCGTACGTTTGCTATAAATAAATGTAAATGCACTGTCATAACGTACTTTCCGGACTACATCCAGTGTTTCCTGAAAGTCTTCCTCTGTCTCTCCCGGAAAACCTACGATAATATCAGTTGTCAGCGAAATCCCGGGAACTGCTTTCCGAATCTTCTCTGCAAGCAACACATATTGCTCCTTTGTATACTTCCGGTTCATAACCTTCAGAAGCGCAGTACTTCCCGACTGCAGGGGCAGGTGAAGATGCCGGCATATTTTTTCTGATTTTGCCATGACCTGGATCAGTTCATCTGACAGATCCTTCGGATGGGAAGTCATGAAGCGGATTCTCTTCAACCCTTCAATCTGTTCCACCTCCTGCAGAAGTTCTGCAAAGGTGACCGGTTCTGCCAGGTTTTTACCATAGGAGTTCACATTCTGTCCAAGAAGCATGACTTCTACCACACCATCTGCCACAAGTCCTTTGATCTCCCGGATGATGTCTTTAACTTCCCGGCTCCGTTCCCTTCCTCTCACATAAGGTACAATACAATAACTGCAGAAATTATTGCAGCCGAACATAATATTGACTCCGGATTTGAACGGATATTTCCGCTCTATCGGCAGTTCTTCCACAATTTGATTCGTGTCTTTCCAGATATCAATAACCATTTGATCCGATGCATATACGGCTGCCAGAAGCTCTGCAAATTTGAAGATGTTATGGGTTCCGAAAATCAGATCCACAAACCGATAGCTTTTCTTCAGCTTCTCCACCACAGAAGGCTCCTGCATCATACAGCCGCAGAGGGCAATCTTCATATTTGGATTCTTTTTCTTATACCCATGAAGCACCCCAAGCCTTCCGTAAACTTTCAGATTCGCATTTTCCCGGACAGTACAGGTATTGTAGATGACAAAATCGGCGTCTTCACTTTCCGTCTCTTCATAACCGATTTCCCGCAGAATGCCACACAGTTTTTCTGAGTCCCGTGCGTTCATCTGACA
>CAJTTI010000044.1 GCA_910579225.1 uncultured Lachnospiraceae bacterium
GACAGCCGAATGTCTGCGTACACGCAGTTGGACGACGTCCATTTTTTTGTTCAAACGCCCGAACCCATTCCCGGCATTTTGCCATGAAATAATACTGGCGCGCCGACTCTTCTACCAGCTCGCCGGATTCTGCATTTATTTTGTCCAAATCCGTTTCATTATACATGATTAATTTGTTCCTTTACTTTTGTTTTTTCAAATATTTTACGGGGACCTGCTTGGTCAGCCAGACTCCGTTCACGGAACGGAAGAACAGATATCCGTCCTTTGCCATCTGTCCGCTGTCTACCTGATAGACCATCGGCTTTCCATGTCTGCTTCCGACTTTTACGGCGGTCTCCCGGTCTCCGGACAGATGCACATAAAGTCTGCCTTTGGGGATCAATCCGGTCCGGTCAATGGATTCCACATATTTCTGTCCGGTTCCATGCCAGAGGATCTCTGGCGGCTCTGCTACCGGAAGCTCCACATCCACTGGTATGGAATGCCCCTGATTGGCCCGGATCCGTGTCTTATCTTCATTGAAGGAATACCGCTGTTTCTGGTCTGTCCGTACGATCTCCTCCAACATCTCCATGTTGAACCGCTGTGTCTTCTGGATTCCCCGAATCAGTTCTCCCACATCGGCCCATCCATGCTCATCCAGCGTAATACCGGCAGCCTCCGGTTTGTGGCGGAGAATCAGACTGATATATTTGCTTATTTTCGCTGCATTCATATATTTCCTTCTTTCCGTAAAGTTTAACGCCCCGCGGCAGATCCTGTATGATACCGTGAAGGGATTCTGCTGCATCTTAAAATAAAACCGGCTGATATTCCTCCATATTCACATCCAGTCTATCTGCAAAAAAATCCAGAAAGATCTGAAAACACTCTTCTTCCTGGCAGATCTTATAATACAGATGGGTCCCATCTGCTTCTTCAACACCCAGTTCGGTCTCAATTCCCTGATCATCGTGTACACAGGCCTGTACATAACGGATTTGCTGCTGCGCTTTTGGCGCTGTCAATACCACAAACTGTCTGGGGGTAACAAGCATGTCCTCCAGAAAATCTTCAATTTCTTCCGTTCCAAAATCCCGCAGTTCTCTTTCCTGATTGCGAAGGGAAAAGGAACTTTGTTCTGTTATGTTTTCGAATACCATTTGTTATCCTCCTGTTATCCTTCTACTTTTTCTCAAGTCTGAAGCTATTTTCTCATAGAACCCCTAGTTCCGTCAATAAAAAGCTCCCTGTTTTTCACTGCTGCTTTTTTGGTCCGTTATTTATTCCTCTATGGCATCTGTCAGAACATTCAGTAATATCTGATGATCTACATCTTCCATATGCTCCATTACTTCCTGGATCGTACAATTCCAGCTGTTTCTGTTCAAAATACTCATTCTGTCGGTATCCAGCACAAACTCTTTCAACTCTGGTCTGTTCCGATACAGACGAACTTCCATAAGGTTTTCCGGGTCCTCAGATATGGTCATGGGTTCATACTCCACCAGAATGATCACATCCTGATCTCCATCTCCGTCATAATCCTGAATACTGACTGCAGGAATTCGTACAAAATGCTGCAAAATCCGACGGTTATCTCTCATGACATAAGGAAACTGATACAGAATCTCCCCGTCCTTTTCCAGACAAAATACTGCATCACTGGTTTCATCGGCTTCCTGTTCCGGAGCATAAGATACAAATGTTACATGCTCCCATCCGTCCAGCTCCACATCATTGCTGTCCATGTGATCCTGACAGGTCCATATGGTGTATCCTTCCTGTTCCTGCGCAGTCAATTCTCCCGCTGATTCTTCTGTTTTTTCTTCTCTCCCGCATCCTACCAGCAGTGCCAGGGCACACCAAAAACACAATGCAGTATTTTTCCTGATATTCACGATTCGTTTGCCACCTTTCCATATCTTCTATAATTATAGTGTCCTTTACCTATAACAACAACCGGATATTTTTTCTTGATAATTGATTTACATTCTGTCCATAAAAAACATGGACACATAACCGGACAGATTTGTCTCTGTTCCGATCTGCGTCCATGTGAATACAGGCTTTTATAACGGAATATTTCCGTGTTTCTTCGGTACCCGCTCAACCTGCTTGTTTTTCAGCATTTTCAGCGCTGCTGTCAACCGTTTTCTGGTCTCTTCCGGCTTAATAACTTCCGTGACAAATCCTCTGGAAGCCGCCACATAAGGATTCATAAACTTTTCTTTATACTCCTGCACCAGATGTTCTCTGGTTGCCTCCTTGTTCTCGGCTTCATTAATTGCACGTTTAAATGCAATATTTACTGCACCTTCTGCACCCATGACCGCGATCTCTGCACCCGGCCATGCGTAGACCATATCTGCCCCCATGTTCTTACTGTTCATGGCTATATAGGCGCCTCCGTAAGCTTTCCGCATGATTACAGAAATCTTCGGTACTGTTGCTTCGGAAAAGGCATAGAGCATCTTGGCTCCGTGGCGGATGATTCCTTTGTGCTCCTGAGCTGTTCCGGGCATAAATGCAGGTACATCTACCAACACCACCAGCGGAACATTGAAGCAGTCACAGGTTCTGATAAAACGGGCAGCTTTGTCAGAAGCGTCATAGTCCAGACTTCCGGCCAGAGCCATGGGTTGATTCGCCACAATACCCACACTCTGTCCTTCGATTCTTCCATAACCCACCACCACATTTCTGGCAAAGTTTTTCTGTACTTCAAGAAAACTGTCCTTATCGAAGACCCGGTTGATGACTTCCAGAACATCATAGGCCTTTCTGGAATTATCCGGTACAATCTCTGTCAATTCTGTGCAGCGGTCAATCCCTTCCTGACGGTTTCTCCGATTTACCAGGCTGTTCAGAGAATACAACAAAGATTTTTTGCCGCTTGATTCTTCCTGCTTTTTAATCACTGGTGTTTTTTCCAGATAACTTCCGGGAAGATAGGACAAAAGCTTTCGTACTCCTTCAAAGCACTCCCGCTCTTCCTTGTACGTAAAATGCGTCACACCGCTTTTGGAAGCATGGACGGAAGCTCCTCCCAGTTCGTCGACGGTGCATTCTTCATTGACAACGGTTTTCACCACCTGCGGTCCGGTGATAAACATTTTACCGATTCCCTCTACCATAAAGATATAATCGCAGATAGCCGGCGAGTAGCAGGCGCCTCCGGAACAAGGTCCCACGATCACCGCAATCTGCGGAATCACACCGGACGCTCTGGTGTTGCGCAGAAAGATATTCGCATATCCGCTCAGGGAATCAATGCCTTCTTCGATTCTCGCTCCGCCGCTGTCATTGATCATGATGATCGGTGCTTTCATATCATAAGCCATGTCCTGGATTCGTGCGATCTTCATGGAATGATATTCTCCGAGAGAACCTCCAATTACGGTAAAATCTTCGGAAGACACGAACACGGTCCTTCCGTTTATCTCTCCATAGCCAGTGACAACACCGTCTCCCGGCACCCGTTTCTTGTCCAGTCCAAAATCATCAATTCTGGATTCAATAAAATTGTCTACTTCCACAAAAGTTCCCGGATCAAAAAGCATGTCAATCCGCTCACGGGCAGTCAGCTTGCCGCTCTTATGCTGCTTCTCGATCTTGTCACGTCCGCCTGCCTGAAGGATCCGGTTCCGCTTCCGGTCAAGTATGCTGATGCTGTCTTTCCACATAGATGATACACCTCTTAGATTTGGTATTTTATCTGCAATTGCTTTGATTATCAAAGTATATATCACTTTAAGAGGTTTGTCAATATATTTTGATCATCAAAGTTTGATAATCAAAATGAATCTCTATATAATATAAAAAGTCAGCAGCAACCTTCGGAAAATACAGAAATATCGCCTTCTCCGTTATTGCAGATATTCTGCTTTTAACTTCTCATAATCTACCTTCCCATCAAAAGCAAATTCACTGAACTGGTCCAGAATCCGGGAAGGATACAAAATCTCAGAGAGCAACAGATCCAGATAATCCCGGATTCTTCGAAGGTCCTCGTGCACCAGATACCCCGGAATTTTCTGCCCATAAAAGGATTCTTTCCGACACCTTTTCTCATCTGCATCCAGATACTCATGTACATCTGCCACCAGATAATTGACAGTCTTCTTATAGTCCTCCAGACAGATCATCAGATAACATTCCTGGTCTTTTAGCAGAATCAGATGACGATACCACCGGGTATCTTCTGTACAGGTTCCGTCTGATCCCTCTGGTTGATATTGCCAGGTAAGTGCAAGCTGCCTCAGTTTTCCCAGCATAAATCTGGAAAGCTGGAACTGTACACCTGCCTTATCGCGAAGGACTTCTATACTTCCGGATGCGCTGCCATCCGGTTCTCTGAAAGCCATCTTTACAGGAAGGTGCGGCAGATAAAACCGGTCTGTTATCTGGTTGTATGCCTGGTCAGACGGATATCCCCCGTACAGCCGCCTGGCAAGACAGTATCTCTGTCTGATTTCAAAGCGATAGATCTGAGGCGCCCACATCATCATCCGCGGATTGGGACGTTCACAGGCAATCTGTGCAAAGATCTCTTCCAGTTGGTTCATAATCATCCCCGTACTCTGATGCACCAGGTAATTGGGCAGTAAACCAAGGCCGAAGGGAACGCGAACCACATCTTCCGAACTCACTTCTGCATACACTTCCGGCCTGCTCACAAGGCCGTACCAGTCCTGACTGTAATGGCAGAACCAGAAACAGGCATAAGTCTGCTCCTTCTCCTGTCTGAGAAACAGAAGAGAATGTCCACCATAGTCAAGTTCCAGTCGACTGATCTGATCCTGAACATATTCTTCTAAAAGTCCGCAGATTATTGCTTCTGTCACTTCGTTTCCTATAATGATTTTTTCCGGACAGCAAGGAGCTTTCACCAGAATGCGGCCGGGGAGAAACTCCATATGGACTCTAAAACTGATTTCTCTGGTCAGTTCTCCTAATAATCTTGTCCCCATCCGGACCGCTGATTCCACGTCATGAACCTGGTATTTTCCATTCGGAAGGAACTGCTTCTGAACGGCCTCCTCTTCATAAAGTATCAGCGTGCCGTCCTTATGAATATCGCAGCCAAAGAGCTGCTCTCCCTTCTCTGCATAAAGACTGCATACCGGAAAATCGTCCTCTTCCAACCGGCAGATCTTCCCGGTGATACAATCCGCAATAACCGGAACGTCTGCTTCCGGAACCGGAAGCCGTGACAATCGCTTCATCAATTCTGAACAGACCGCAAGATGTGCCTTATATGGTGCAGCCGCAATAGGCGCCAGCAGCCAAAACTGTGTATCATCTTCGATCTGCTCCAATTTTTCTCCTGGAAAATATGGGACTCTTCTGCTGTTGTTCCAATGGTACTCCAGATGTCGGAGATGAAACGTAATCCCAAGTATATTCTGCCCAAACTGGATCTCTATCGGATGTTCAACGAACAATCCGCTCTTTTCAGGATTGATCAGATCTCTGCTCCATTTTATAGAATACGGCATATGTTCTGCCAGATATTCCGGGAGAAGAACCTTCTTCTGGAGTCCGCGGGCCAGATGAAAAGCCGTGTTCAGATAATACCGCACATAGGCTCTCTTCCGGAAATCGAAGCTTCCCATGGAAAATTCAGACTGCTCATCCTCCAGAAGCGCTTTCTGAATTGCTTCCTGGATCTTCCTTTGTTCCTGAATCTGATGAATTTGCAGAAGAATCTTCTCTGCGTAAGGTGCATTCCTGTGATTCTCATAATACCCCTGCAGTCTGAACAGCAGATAGCTTCCACTGTTTGCATTGATCCAGTAGTGTATCACCTGTTCTTCCACGAACGCCTCATCCAGCAGTGCATCCTGTACTTCCTCCTGGTCAAAGAACTGATCCAGGTCATTTCTCTCTTCCACTGTTCTGCCGTCATTGAAAAAATGCGAAGTTCCTGTGCCGTACCGGTTAAAATCTTTTAAAATCTGCCTGTAGCTGATCCGTTCCTTTTCACCCAGTTCGGGCAGACGTGCAAGCACTGTCTCCCGGAGCTCGCCATACAGAAGTTTTTCTCTGCCATTGGTGGCCGTATCCAGGCGGAGATGGTTCCACAACACCCGGTAAACCGGATTCGGAAGGTCTGTATGCTGAAAGAACCAGGTTATCAATTTTAAAGATTTCGGATGCCGCCAGGTCAAATCATACTGATATGCATTATTGATCGGTCGGTCTGACAGATTGTGAAGATTATAGTAATCAATCACTTTCCCCAGGCGCAGCAGCAGATCATCATCCCAGGCTTCATTGACAGAAAGTGCCAGAAGCTCCCGGTAATCCCGGAATCCAGCCTGCATGGCAGGATCATTTTTCTTAAAATTTCTGATTGCCGGACCCAGTTTGGCAATCTCCAAAATATATTCGATTCCCGGGAACGCGGCATTGGAATCTCCATGGAATTCATCTCCGACTTTCTGCAGGCCATAAGCAATATAAAGCTCGGTCAGAAACTCTTTGCATGGCAAATATTCTGACTGATGATCTCGAACAATTTCCCACATAAGTTTTGTGAATGTTTCTTCTCTCCAGCTTTTCAGAAAGATTCCGGATAAAAAGTAATCGGACCAGGCGTTCCGGTCCCGCCTGCGCTTTCCAGTGTATAATTCCCGGAATTTTAAAATGCCATCTCCACCCCGAAAAAGATTGCCCCCTGTCATATTGTTCCAGAAACAGTCTGCAGATACACCTTTGTTATTCTTCGAATTTCCTGCTTCGGCTTCCCCTGCTTCTTTTCCCCACATGTATTCCGACCCCATATATTGTCTCCTTTTATTTAAATTCCGCTACAGCTCTCCTAGCATCCTGGATTCAAAAAAGATTTCACTGATTCAAATTTTGTCGCGGATATTTCTGATACAATTATACATGATCTTGGGAATGAAATCCATATGGTTCCTGCAGTTTTCAGGCACAGACACTTTGGAAATCCAGCCGGATCAGCCGATCCCCATTTTCATCCTGCGGTTCCCGCATGTAGATCAAATCCATATTTCTGGCCTGAAATTCCACCACTGCCTGTTCCAGAGAAATGGTACGGTAAGAGTCGGAACTGCAGCTGTTCCCCGGGATGGCGTGATAATTTTCCGGATCCCATAAGATCAGAGAAACTACTTTGGCATTACAGGCCAGAGCCAGCTCGACGGTTTTCTGAAGTCCCAGATATTCTGCAGCCAGATTGATAAGCAGCACATCAGAATCTTTGACCGCCGGATTGCGGTAATCAAGCTCATAAATCTTCTGTTCTTCGTATTGTTCCATCTGCTGCCTGCGAAGGGCATCCAATAAAGCATGAATCATAATTCCTCAGTCCTTTTGTATTTTATTTCTGCGGGCAACGAGCCAGCTGCCACACCTGCACTGGCGTTTAACAAGTACCACTTTCTATTATATTAGACGTTTTTTGTATCAAAAAAGTTTCAAAATTAATAAAAATTTTTTACATTTATTTTTCCGAATTATCATTTTCCGGAAACAGTTCCTGCTCCGTATCCAGATCCGATTTCTTTTTCAAAATCATACGCACACCGCTGATAATCAAAATTGCAGCGATTATAAACTGTGGAATACTGTACAGGTAATTGCCGACTACATCAGCAAAATCCGAAGAGATATACGTTCTGAGTACCGCCAGCAGGTTCCGGATCGACGGTCTCCAAATAATCGAAATTCCAAGAAACAGAAGAATCCATCCAAATACTCTGCTTTGTTTTCCATTCAGTTTGCCTTCCGGAAGCAGCGATTCCAACTGAAACAGATAACGATCTTCCAGCATATAAAATTCTTCGTCTGTAAGGCTGACCTTATTGTGTACGTTAAACAGGCTGTAAAACCATATAATGATAACACCATATATAAACCAGTCGATATTCAAAAATGTACTGCCAATAAACATGCCAAATGTAAGGCACATAATACTCAGCCCTTCTTTCATAAATCCAAGATACATCTCTCCCGCCCCTGGCATAAGAGAACAGATAAATGTCATAAAACCGTTCTTTTTCTTAATCATTTTGCTCCTCCTCATACTCCACAAATAATAACCGTCCGGTCAGGTTTTCCAGAAGAAGACTCATCTTGTCATTGCTGTCCTGGAGTTTCTCTGTGATTGTCTCCTGTGCATCTTCCAGAAAATGCGCGCCTCTTCGAACATTTGTTCTTTCTTCTGCTGGAAAAATAAACAACATCAGCAGAGAAACTGCTACTGCAAAGCTCACTTTCAGACTGTAAAGGAACAGCCGCAGTTGCTTGGACCGCTGATACATGGTTTTTCCCGTCTGTATCCTGACCGTTTTGCTCTTCTCCAATATCTCCTCCTGAAGATAAGAAGGAGGTTCCATAAGATCCTGCTCCAAATATCTTGCAAGAAGGTCTGCACAATGGCTGCAGGATCCGGTATGTGCAAAAAGCCGACGCTCTTCTGTGGCGGAAAGCGTTCCTAAAATCCATGCATTCAACCACTCATCTGTTACATGCCCTGTCCACTCTTTCATCGGATGATTCCTCCTTTCAGTCTTTTTTTAAGAAGTCCTTTGGCCCGGTACACCTGAGTCTGCACAGTCTTCAGATTCCGTCCTTTTTCTTCGGCAATTTCTTTGATGGATTTCTCTTCATAAAAATGTGCCTCTGCAATCTCATTGTAAGGCGGCGGAAGCTGCCGGCACAGAGACAGTACTTCTTTCTTTGATTCATCCTGCAGACAGATCGCTTCCGGATCCGACTTTCTGTCCGGAAGTTCCAAGAAAGTCTGTTCCTCAGCCGGCTGAAGCCGGCGCGCGGCACTTTTCTGATGATCCAGGCATTTGTTAACGGCGATTTTGCAGAGCCATGCCCGCTCATGTACTCCATCAAATCCGGACAGTCTCTGATAAGCGGACAGAAACGTCTCCTGGGTCAGGTCCTGTGCGTCAAACGTATTACCTGTCATCCGGTAACACAGTGTATAGACTAGTTTTTCATATTTTGTAAGCAACGTTTCCAACTGTTCTTCCGCTTCGATCGTTCCCGCCTCCTCTCTCAATCCCCTGCTTTCAGACATAAGGGATCAGACTGTTCATTTATTATAACGAGTCAGAAACCAGAATTACTTCAGAATTATGGAAAATTTTTTAGAGCCGGTAGCTTTTCTGACATTTACCGGGTATTCTTAATAAAGATATCTACAGAATCGAAATTAACACAGGAGGTATGGGACATGCAGGAACAACTGGAAGAAACCATACAGCAATATTCTCCAATGGTCTATCGTCTGGCTTATGCCCGGACAAGAAACCGCCAGGATGCGGACGAGATTTATCAGGAAGTCTTTCTCCGTTATCTCCGAAAGAAACCTGTATTTCAAAACAAAACTCATGAAAAAGCATGGTTCCTTAAAGTGACTGTAAACTGTGCCAACAGTCTGTGGCATTCTGTCTGGAGACGGAGAACAGAACCTTTGAAGGAGGAACTGATGCTCGAAACGCAGGAAGAGATTGATCTGTCTCACGCTCTGCAAAAGCTGCCGCCCTTTTACCGGGAGGTGATTCATCTGTTTTACTATGAAGAGCTGTCCACCAGCGAGATTGGAAAGATCCTCCACCGGAAAACATCCACCGTACGGACCCAGCTTACCCGGGCCAGAGCAATTCTGAAAGAAATCCTAAAGGAGGAATATGATGAATTTTAAAGAAACTTACAGACATTTGAATGATGCCATTGTTCCTGATCCCAAAATGGCAGAGCATCTTCTCAAAAAAGCCGGAACACAGCCCTCCAAACAAATGGTCAAAAAACGGGGGCCTTCCTGGTTCAAAACAGCTGCAGCGATACTGCTTCTCTGCGCAGGACTAAATATCTCCATAACGGTACTTGCTGCCCATGTGGAACCGGTCTATCAGTTCCTGTATCTGTTGTCCCCCAGGGCGGCCCAATACTTTATGCCGATCCGGATGATTTCTGAAGATCAGGGAATCCGTATGGAAGTGGTATCCGCCTCTGTACACGAGAATACCGCTGAAATCTACATTTCCCTGGAGGATCTGACCGGTGACCGAATTGATGAGACCACCGATCTCTATGACAGTTATTCCATCCACCGTCCCTTTGCTTCTGTCGGGACCTGCGAACGCGCCGGTTACGACCCTGTCTCCGGAAAGGCCTTCTTCCTTATCACTCTGCAGGAACAGACTGATGATTGGAACGGGCATTCAATTCAGGGAGATAAGATCACCTTTTCTGTGGCTGAATTCCTGAGCCGGAAATCGACGTATGAAGATCTCATCGTTCCCATGGTTCTGACCGATATTCCGGAGGAACCGCCTGTAAAAGAGGTGACACTGAACGGATGCAGCGGCGACTTTGAAGCTTTTGACATTGATCATGTGACAAATGCACTGGTTCCCAACACCATTGTTGACATTCTTCCTTCAGATGGCATCACTTTGACCGCCGTCGGCTGGAAGGATGGAATGCTCCATATTCAAACTGCCCTGAAAGACAGAATGGAAAACGACAATCATGGTTATCTGTGGCTGGAAAATGAAAATGGAAAGCAGCATTCCGTTTACAGTATCAGTTTCCGTGAAGAACTGGACAACGGTCATACAGTCACTTATGATGAACAAATATTTGATGTCTCCATGGAAGAGCTTTCTGACTGCACTCTACATGGGTATTTTGTGATCTCCGGACAGAAGACCACAGGAAACTGGCAGGTAACTTTTCCGCTGGAGTAAAGACTTATGCTTTACTCCAGATCCAGCTCCGGTGGCACATCCAGTTCCTCCGGCACATATTTACCGTTTTTCTTCCGTTGTCGGACACATTCCGTCAACAGATACTCAATCTGTCCGTTCACAGAACGAAAATCGTCTTCTGCCCACGCTGCAATGGCGTCGTACAGTTTTGTAGAGAGCCGCAGCGGCACCTGTTTCTTCCGATTATCTGCCATATCAGTACAGTGTTCCGGTGTTCACGATGGGCTGAGCGTCATGGTTTCCGCAAAGAACCACCAGAAGATTGGAAACCATGGCTGCTTTCCGCTCCTCATCCAACGTGATGACCTCATTTTCATTCAGGCGTTCCAGTGCCATTTCCACCATACCCACAGCACCATCCACGATCATCTTTCTTGCATCAATAACAGCAGATGCCTGCTGGCGCTGAAGCATAACTGCAGCGATCTCCGGTGCATATGCCAGATAAGTAATTCTTGCTTCTACGATCTCAATTCCGGCCTCATTGACCCGTTCCTGAATTTCATCCCGGATCCTCGCTGCCACGATCTCACTGGAACCCCGGAGACTTCCTTCGTCTGCAATCCCGTCTCCGGTCGTATCCACACCCTGAGCCACATCATAGGGATACAGCCTTACGATGTTCCGGAGAGCGCTGTCGCACTGGAGAGAGAGAAATTCCTTATAATTATCCACATTGAATACTGCTTTCGCCGTATCCACAATCCGCCAGGTGACAGCAATGCCGATCTCGATGGGATTGCCCAGGCAGTCGTTGATCTTCTGACGATTGTTGCTGAGGGTCATGATTTTCAGTGAGATCTTTTTACCCGTATTCTCATATGACACTGCTGCTGCAATATCCGGACTGGCAGCGGAAGAATGCTTCACATCCCCGCTCTGACTGAGCCTGGTCTTGGCAGCCGGATTCACGCTGGCACAAAATGGATTGACATAATAAAATCCGTTGTCCTTCAAAGTACCTATATATTTCCCGAACAATGTAAGTACCAGCGCCTCTTGAGGTTTCAGCACTTTCAGGCCGCACAGAGGGAGCCAGCCAATACTCAAAACAACAATGCCGATAATCAGCAGCAGAGGACTGCCGCCTCTGTCCAGTTCCATTCCGCCAAATATGGTTCCGATTGTTGCAAGAATGTACAGGATGAGGATCAATATCAGAACCAGCATACCGTTTTTCCGATTATTCAATACAATTTCTTTCATTTGTGATTCCCTCCATCTTTATAATATCAAAATCATATCACTTAGATTTCTATTTGTCAATATGATTTTATAAAATATTGATTTTTACCCTCTGTGTCAAAATACTTCCGCCATCCATATACTGATAAAAAAGAGCCAAAAATGGTAACTATGAACAGATCATGTAATTTCAGCAACGTCACCAACGATTATCTGGCATTCTATGACTGTATTCTGCGCAATATGATCGACGAGATGACTCATGCAGACTTGTCAGACAGTATTTCTCACAATTTTATCACACAGATGATTCCCCACCATCAGGGAGCCATTGAGATGTCCAGGAATCTGTTAAGATACACCACACATATCCCGCTCCAGAATATGGCGCTCAAGATCATCACGGAACAGACCAAAAGCATCTCTCATATGCATTCGATTTTGTGTGCATGCGACGCCGTTCACAATTCCAAAGAGGATCTGTGTTGTTATCAAACGCGTACCAGAAAGATCATGCAGACCATGTTCTGCGAGATGAAAAATGCCTGCATAACCAACTGTGTCAATGGCAATTTTATCCGCCAAATGATTCCTCATCACTGTGCTGCCATCGCCATGTCAGAAAACACACTCAGATACTGTATCTGCCCGGAACTAATCCCGATACTGGACCGCATCATCTGTTCGCAGAGGCAGGAAGTATGTAGGATGCAGTGTTTCCTTTCCTGTATGGGTTCCTGTTGATTTTAAAATGCATTCACTTATTTAACCGAAAAAAGACCTGGAAAACGGCATTGTTCACATGCCCCAATTCCAGGTCTGTCTAAAGTCAGCATCTTTTGTCTACTTCTGTCTGACAAAATAAAAAGGATCTTCCTCCGTATGATGCAGAAAATGCATCATTAAATAACCACAGTTCATAGATACATTTTCTTCTTTTAATATCCGGCGGATTTCCGTCCGGTCTGCAAGAACCACTTCCAGCTGTTCGTTTTCTTCCAGCCCTTCTCTGGAGACTGTTCCCGTCGCATAACCATAGACTGTTGCACAGGACTCATCGGTCATGCCAATAGTGGTGTAAAATGGTTTATGATACATCTCATCCACCTGAAGAGGCTCAAAATCCAGTCCGGTCTCTTCTTTTAATTCTCTGGTGCCTGCCTCAGCATAAGTCTCCCCTGCATCCACCAGCCCGGCCGGAAGCTCATAGATGTAATCATCAATTGCAAGCCGGTATTGACGTACCAGAACCATGTGGTCGTGCTTCTCTCCGTAAATACTGTAGATAATTACCCCGTCCGGGGTATTTTTCCGGGTGTTCAGTTTCAGATCTTTGATATCTTTCCCTCTGGATGCCAGGTGATACAGCCGTTTATGACCCACTCTGTTCTCATAGTGCAGATTGTACATATTTAAAAAACGATTGTCTGTCGTTTTCTCAACGGATAATATTCGATTTCCCATCTTTTATGCCTCTAAGTCTACTTTCTCCACCAGGTTGCCGTCTCTCCAGATCCGTTCCAGATCATAGAACAGACGATTTTCCTCATCAAAAATATGGATGATAATATCCTGATAATCCATCAGTATCCAGTTTGCAGTCTGATATCCCTCGATCTGCTTCGGAACAAAACCTGCCTGTCCCAGTCTCTCTTCCACTTCATCCGCCATGGCCTGTACCTGATTATGATTGCTCCCGGATGCAATGATAAAGTAGTCTGCAAGAACAGACACATCCGAGATATCCAGAACTTTCAGATCTTTTGCCTTCTTCTCTTCCAGCGCCGCCGCTGTAATCTTTGCCATTTCTTTGGAATTATTCGTTACCATACATACCCTCCTGTCTGTAGTTCCGTCTCAGCTTTTCTCACCGTTTTTCAACATATAATAATCATACGTCTTTTTGGTCATGTAGTCAACATGTTCCGGTGAATCTCCCAGATATCCCAACGTATCTTCCAGAATCCGAATCAGTGTCCGGTCCAGATCAACGAATGCAAGCTGACGAATCTCAGGCAGATGAGGGGCTTTGTCCCGTCTGGGTTCGATATAATCCGCCACATAGACAATCTTATCCAAAAGAGTCATTTCCGGCCGGCCGGTCGTATGCCATCGGATAGCGTCCAGTATCTCCTGGTCCTCAATATCATATTTTTTCCGGGCAAGATATGCCCCAAGCTTGGCATGAAGCATAAACGGATTCTTACGCTCCAGGTCGCTGATTTCCAGATGGTGTTTTTCTGCCATTCTCAGTTTCTTCGCGTTTGGCAGACATTTCGCGCAGTCGTGCATCAAGCCCGCCAGCATGGCTTTATCCAGATCATAACCGTAACGCATGGCAAGCGCACCGCAGGTATACATAACACCCATGGTATGTTCAAATCTACTGTCGTCCATCTGTTTTTTTAAATCTTTTTTTAAATCTTTAATACAGATTGCATCCATCATTAAACCTCCTGTTCCCGGTTTTACATCTGGTTCAGGGAATAATATTGCCCCGGCTTTTACATGCAGTACAAATTGTGCTGACGAATATAATTCTCTACAGCAGCAGGCACCAAATGGGAAATTTCACTTTTGTCAGCCAAAGCTTTTCGAATATCTTCTGATGCAATGTCCATATTCGGGGTGCCCAGAATATAGATTCTGGATTCATATTTCTCTTCCAGTTCACGAATCCGTTCTTCGATCTCTCCCCGTCTGTGATGATCCCTTACTGCTGCCAGAAGAATACATTCTCTGCTGATAATACCAGGCTCTTTCCACTGGTCAAAATCAAAAAGTGAGTCTGCCCCCATAATAAAATAAAACACGGTATCCGGATATTTCTTATTCAATTGCTGTAACGTCTCATACGTATAATGATAATTCTGTCCGGATCTCTCTATATCACAAAGCTTCAGATATGGGATCTCCTGGATTGCCAGACGGATCATATCAATCCTGTATTCGACATCTGCCTGCCTGGTGTTCCGTTTATGCGGCGGGTTACCGTTGGGAAGCATCCAGATCTCATCCAGCGAAAACTGTTCATATGCCTGTCTCGCCAAAGTCAGATGCGCGTTATGAATCGGATCAAAGGTACCACCCATGATACCAATCCTTCTTTCTCTGTCGGACATTTACATCATCCTCACTTTGGCAGGATGATTTTCTTCTTGTCATCCCTGCCTTCTTTATATAACACAATTTTCTTTCCGATTACCTGAACCACCTGGGAGCGCGTCCGCTCCGACACCAGACCGGCAAGTTCCCTGGGATCATCAAGACAATTCTGAAGAACGCTGATTTTAATTAGCTCTCTGGCATCCAGTGCTTCTTGAACCGCTGCCGTCAGTTCCGGCGTCAAACTATTCTTGCCGATCTGGAAAATCGGATCCATATTCATGGCAAGACTCTTTAAATATGCTCTTTGTTTACTGGTCATTGTTTTATCCTCTATAAATATTTACCCCGCAGTGCACCTCGATTACGCTTTGCTCCATCTCGGTCACGGGCTTCGCCTGCACAGCCGGGGCCTGACGCTGTTATCCACCCCGCAGTGCACCTCGATTACGCTTTGCTCCATCTCGGTCACGGGCTTCGCCTGCACAGCCGGGGCCTGACGCTGTTATCCACCCCGCAGTGCACCTCGATTACGCT
>CAJTTI010000045.1 GCA_910579225.1 uncultured Lachnospiraceae bacterium
CAGTTCTTCCTCCCAGTTCAATCAGCCACCTCCTCATCTGTAAATTCCTGCAGACCGGAAAACTTTCCTTCGCCAAACGTTCTGACGCTCATCTCTTTGATAAAACGCCTGTCCTGACATTCTTCCGGTCGGATGAATTCAATCAAACCCCTCCGTTTCATCACAGGGCACCAGAAATGGACCGTCATCTTATTCTTCTCTTCCGGCAGAATCGCTTCATCCGCATAGGTGATCCCATGGTACATGAATCCGTAGGCCAGTTCCCCCTGCATGGTATCGTAACAGCCTTCTCCCTCATCAAATACACAGGGTTCCACAAATGCCTGACATTCCCTCGTCCCCAGGAACACATCTCTTCTTCCGCCCCGCTGCACCATACGTCTCGCGATATTATGATGTTTATGCTCATTCCAGTCTTCTTTCAGCTCCGGATGATTGGGATTAAACTCAAAATGAGCACGTACCTGATAACATACATCTTTAAGATAAGTATAATATGCAAGTTCGTTGCCTCCGTTATAACCAATCGGACGTACCCCTTTTGTCTCTGTCTGAATGGGCTTCATGATACGAACCGCATCCACATACCATATGATCGTAGGTTTCCAGTAGACGCTTTCCACGATCCCTTTCAGAGCTTCGTAGGTTGGTATATGGTAGCTTGTCTTCTCGCCTCCTGCCCGAGTGACCGGATCCGAAAATAACGCATAGCTCCCATATACTTCAAATTCAATGGTGTTTCGATATTTTTTCACTTATGCACCTCCCTGTCTTAATATTCCAGAAACCGGATTGCCGGCGATTCCAGAACTCCTGTCTTCTCATCATAGTAGTCTTTACTCAGTATCAGTACGCCCATGTCACCGGCACTATAAACGGCATCATTCAGTTGGTCTCTCAGGTATTTTGAGATTCCTACTGTGTAGCGCTGCAGTTTCCGCAAAATCTTTTTCTTCCCGGATGCTGTCAGCTCCGGCCGTTCCAGTTCTTCGATCAGTGTATCTGCGCTTTTTTCATATGGAACGACAACCGGTATTTTCTCATCCTCCGGTATGACTTCAAATGCATTTCCTGCAGTCTGAAATGCCTGATTTAACAGAAACTTAGGATATTTTCCCCCGTGCTGACGGGCATACTGGTTCCTACCTGGAGCATTTTTTCCCAGCAGCTCTATCAGACATGTCCCTTCGGAGGCCACCGGATACTTTGTCAGTTCATTTCCCAGCTCATGATAATACAGACGGTAATATCTCCTGATCGCTTTCTCTGAATCCAGCGCACGATCAAAAGCTTCCGGTTCCTGCCTGAACTCATATAACAGCCTTTCGCAGCTTCTCCGTGCCGCTTTCATCTCATAAAACCGGTCAATCCGCTCCGCTTCAGGCGCCATTTTTACAATGTAGACCTCTCCTTCCGTCTCTTTTTCCCTATGCCTGTTGCAGCGCCCCGCAGCCTGTATGATACTGTCCATACCCGCCAGAGAACGGATCACACAGCCAAAAGAAAAATCAACGCCTGCCTCTACCAGCTGTGTGCTGACGCAGATGATTTTCTTCTTTTCTTTTAATGCGGCCTTTATTGCTTCCAGTTCCCTTCTCCGGTTCTCCGGACACATATTGGTACTTAGATGATACAGTTCATATTCATCACTGCCGGAACTTTTTAATGCCTGATAGACTTCCCTGGCCGCCGCTTTGGTATTTACAATCGCCAGTATGCTGTCGGATCTCCCTGCCGCATCCAGAATAAAATCTCTGAGATCTTCCACACCCATTCCTCCCGGCACACGGTCTGTCTGATCTTTTATCCTGGTCCTGCGAAATTCTTCTGTATAACGGTCTGTATCTTTCACCATTTCTTCACATTTCAGAAGATTGTTTTCTGTAAGCTGCGCTACGGAAGGCTGTGTTGCCGAACAGAGCACCACCGTCGTATTGCAGAACTGCACCAGAAAATTGACAGCCAGGTGAAACAATTCTGTACACCGGACCGGAAATGCCTGTACTTCATCAAAAATGATGACGCTGTTGCACAAGCTGTACATTCTCCTTATACTGCTCTTCTGTCCGGAAAACAAAGTGTTCAGCATCTGGACCGCTGTGGTAACAATGATCGGACTGTCCCAGTTTTCTGTAAGTTTTTTGTAGATCTCTTCTTTCTCCGTGTCGTCATGACAGACGTTGCAGTGATGTTCCAGAACGTAACTTTCTTCCCCAACTGCTTCCCGGATACTGGCTGCATTCTGTTCCAGTATGGAATTGAACGGCGCAATATACAGAATACGCCTTTTCTTAAATTTTTTTGCATGGTACAGTGCAAACCGCAGGCTGCTGAATGTCTTGCCCGCTCCGGTTGGCACTGTCAGCCGGTATAGTCGTTTGTCGCTCTGAGATGCTTCATAACAAGATTCTGAAATTTCACTTCGACACTGATTCAGTCTGCCGGCCGGGTCAGAACACCCCACCTTTTTCATATAAGTTTCAAAATGAGAAATCGACCGGTTCCAGATCTCAAGCGTATTTTTTTCGGAAAGCCTTTCCGGAAGCGGCCTCCTTTCAGAAAAACCGGCGGCATCGCTCCAGTCGCTGTCGATCAATACGGACAGCAGAAGACGTTCGTACATTCCCAGAAAAAACTCGCTGTCTCCATATTTTCCTTTTTCCACCCGGGCGAGTACGTCATCAATATTTTTACAAAGTACCTGTATATCATGATGTGCATTTAATACATACTGTTTCAGCTCTGCCGTGCCAAGGGTCTGCGCATATCTCTTTTTCACAGTTGTGAAATCAATCTCTTTTTCTCTGCGCCTTTCCGTCAGCTCTTTTCCGGTCTCCAGATCAATGCAGTCCTGCAGACCATGATGGGAATAGATGGCAGTCCCCACCATTCTGGATACAAAATGCTCTCCCGCCATAGCTTCCAGCAGCCGTCCTCCTGCAGATGCATGATCGATGCTCCGGCGTTTCACATCCTTGCCATATCTTTGTACTTCCTGCATATATTCCTGAAATGCTTCGCCAAATTTGCCTGCATCATGCAGGAGTGCGGCGACACAGACCAGATTGTTCAGGATATTCAGCGGACAGTTTTTCTCTGCCAGACAGCAAACGTTTTTCAGGTGTTCTTCTATACTCTGTACCCGGCCTGTCTCCGGTTCCACGTGCGCCAGAAATTCCATATTCTTATCCTCTGTTTTCATCTGTCATTTTGTGTCAGATATCGCTGTCTGTCAAATTACAATTCCAAAGCTGCATCTCTTTCACTCTGTAATCCGTTCCCCATTGTGATCCCGAGTCTGGTTATACTATTACCATAATATCATAACTCGGTTATTTTTCCAATTAAATACTCTTCTTCTGTGCCTGAATTTGTCAGGACTCTTCGTCTGCTGTAAATGGTCTCATTTTCTTTTCCTTCGTAAACACAGACCATTCTTACGATCAGGCCATTATTTTTTACTCCGTTTTCTGCTTTGACAAGGTCGCCTTTCTTTTCCCGGAACTGCAGAGCAGGGATTCCCTTTCTACATCTATTTTACACCCGAAGAAAATTTTACACTATTTCAAACATAATGATACAAATCTGAATTTTAAGCGCATAGCAAACGGAAGCCCATTACAAAACTGCAGGCCGGGAATCACAAAACAGGTTCCCGGCCTTTCTTCTGAAATGTAAAACTTTTATTTCTCAAATTTAGATAAATCCCTGCGACTCTGAAAAATCAGCATTTCTCCTGTACGGAAACTGCTCTTTTATATCCATCCCAGGCATACAGCGCTTCTTTTGTTTCATCTGCTGCCACATTCTCGATCTTGCACAGATACAGATTATGATCACCCGCCGTCACTGTCTCTTCAAGTGATACGGCAAAAGCAGTACGGCAGTCTTCCGGAATCTGAATATCTGTTCCCGCCATATTTTGAAGTGCAATTGGAACTTCCTGAAGTTTATCCGTCCTGGCGCCACTCACAGACCCATATGCCATGACTGCCTCCTTCAGTGTAACTCCTGGTGTAACAAGAACCGCTTTCCCGTCCCGGCGGATATTTTCACCCGAATTTGACTTCTGTCCCATTGCAAATGCCAGCATAGGCGGATGGAAAGACGCAAACATAAAGAACGACACAGGCGCCATATTAAGTGTCCCGTCTTCCTTCTTTGTACATACCAGTACAAGCGGATTCGGTGAAGTGAGTACTGCTGCTTTTCCAATATTGATTTCCTTCATCATGGTTCATCCTTTCAAAATAATCTCTAAGGGTTGCATTGACTTCTGCCAATATATAAATTATACTAAGTCTGTCATTTTATTCAAGTACGCAGTTTATTCTGTTCTGGTATGGTTTATCATACCGGCCCGTAAAAAAACTAAAGCAGTACTTTTCACCAGAAAGGAAATAATCTCTATGAACGCAAATTTATCTTATGAGGAATATATGGAAAAAGTAAAACAGGGAATCCTGACAGAAGCCGGCAAATGTCCGGTCACTTCTCTGCTGATTATGCTGCAGGGAAAATGGAAATTTCAGATTATCTATGAGTTGTGTATTAAAGAACCTGTCCGTTTTGGAGAATTGAAAAAAGCCATCAAAGGAATTACAAACACCATGCTGACCTCCTCTCTTCGGGAACTGGAAGCAGACGGTCTGGTATCACGCGTACAATTTAACGAGATTCCTCCTCATGTAGAATATTCGCTGACAGAAAAAGGAAAAGCGCTTCTCCCTGTTTTCTATGAAATGACCAGATGGGGCTTCCGGTATATTCCGTAGCCCCAAACAGTTGTCATTCCCTGCGCCCCTGCCCGGACGGCTGATGACCTAAAACTACTCAAAAAGACAGAGCTGAGAATCTTTAAGCAGCCTTTCTTTTCTTGTTGTAATTTTGTCTCCTGGACCAATCTCTCCGCATAGCAGTTCCGAATCCGCCCGATATATCTTTATATGTTCTTTTACTTTCCCGTCACTGAAATTTGCATAACAATATCTGCATCCATTGAGGCAGGTATGATAAGTTCCTACATCTATGCTCTCCAGACATCCGCACGCAATTCTCTGATTCCGGTCCTTCTCTCCTGTGAGCCTGCAGCCTGTAAGCCTCTCGACCAACTTTTTATCAATACAGCTTCCATGGCGGATTCCCATATGCTGCAAATCAATCGCTTCCGCACAGGTTTCCACAGTTAAATAATGATTCCTTGCAATCTGAACCATTTTTCCTGCAATCTCCACCGCTTCAGCTTCTGTCATTTCTCGCATATGAAACTTTTCCGCATGATACCCTATTTTTTGATATAGATCCAGAAAACTGATGACCACTTTTTCCGTATAACCACTGAGCCTTTCCGCAATCATCTCAAAAGCCTTTAAATGATATGTCATAGTATACCGGTCATTTATAAAAATCGGATCATAGCGCCATATCACCCGTTCTTTTCCAATCTTTTCAGACAATCTGCAAAAGACGGGAATCAGTTCTGCTCTTTTATCCGGAAGATTCGGTTCGATCTCTTTCCCATAACCGGTAAGTGTAAACTGAAAATAATACATATAATCTTTGAGACAATCCAGACGCATCAGCATATTGGAAGGATTTTTCGTCCAGAATACAATACAGTCCACCACATCCGGAGACAGATGAATCATGCTGATCTGATGGTGAGCTATGGGGTTGCGCACATATAAAAATCCCTCCTGAATTCGATTTAAAAACCACTCGGAATAATAATTGGGAATATCTGTTCTTCTGCTTGCACTTACTATCATCCGCAACCCTCCTGTTTTAACTTTGTGTTCTATTTTATAACTATAACATTGTGAATGCCAGATGCAAAGTTAAAATATAAAGAAGCTAAAGCAACATCCCTTCTGCTGCCAGCAAGGCGACCAGGACCGGCAGAACCGCAGGGTTTGTGCCGACTGCTCCCGCAAGAAGAAGCATAATTGCCGGGACGATATATTTTCTCGGATGATGCCACAAATCGCTTTCTATCTTCCAGTTCCGGATCGGGTAAAACCATTCCAGAAAGACCGAACCGACGGCACTTTGCAGTGCAAAGTAAACCATCGTCCCCACCGAAGCCCCTGTGACACCCCCTGTCTGAATCTGAAAGCTCACAAGAAAGATACCGTCCGCTGTCAGATTACACAGAAAAAGAAACAGTACATACGGAAGGCAGAACCGTCTCTTCCCATCCGGCAGAAAGCGAACCGCCCGCAGAAGAGCCGGATCACAGGACAAAAGGATACACAGGGGTGTGTTGACTGTAAGCACCGCAAAACCGACGGGGACAACAAACCGGCCTTCCATTCCCCGGAAAAAGAATGGCAGCATTCCTCCTATTCCCCACAGAACCGCTGTATTGAACAGATAATTTTTATGGGCAGTCAGATACCGAAAGAAATAATGCCATACCAGAACATGCCGACGGCTTTTTTGTCTCTGCCCGTCTCCCCGCTCGGGAGTATAGAATCCATATTCATCCATATGCTGTATCAGCCCCAACGCCAGAGCACTGCTGCCGGCCAGAACCAGAAAAAACCAGACCGAGTCCTGCAAAAATAACACTGCTGCTAGTACAAAGACCGCCCAGGGTCCCCACATGTACCAATATGTTTTCCATCCATAGATACAAGCGGTCAAAAGAACAGTGTGGACCACCCAGAGAATACTCCCGGTTATCTCTGTCCAGTTCCAGTCAGACACGGCATACAAAACTGCCAGAAGCACTGCCGTCCTGGTCAGAATCGTGCAGGCTCCCAGGACTGTCACGTAGGAGACATTCAGACTTTTCCCTTCAAAGGGCAGCATGAACAGATTCTGCATCTCATCCGCCTGCTCTCCCGACGCCAGTCCCTGCCACATGATGCCGGCCGTAAAAGTGCCTGTCATCAGATACAGCACAAACGGACTCACGACCGCCCGAAATCCAGAAAGCCGTATCCCCCAGAAAATCAGAAGGCACACCGGCAGCGCACGCGCCAGCCCCTCATAATAGGCACCAAACATTTTTTTTGCAAAGACTTTAGAAAGCATCTTCATCGCCCAGTGCCTCCCGAATCTTCGCTGCATCTATCTGTCCACGCTCAAAAGTTTGCCGAATTTGTCCCTCCTCCAACACAAGCACACGGTCTGAAGTCAGAGTAATACTTTCCAGAATATGAGAAGAAAAAAGGACCATCCCATATTCCTTATAACCTGCAATCTGCTTATACAGATATTCCGTACTCTGAAAATCCAGCCCGTTGACCGGTTCATCCAGAAAAAGCAGCGCTGGTTTCAGCGCAAACGCCGTGATCAAAAACACTTTTTTGCAGTTGCCGGTGGACAGGTCCCGAAGAAGGACATCCGCATAGTCCTCAAAATGAAATCCTTTCACCAGTCCGGACACATCCGGCACCTTTTGTCTGTAAGAGGCAAACACATATGTCAGGTATTCCCAAAATGTAAAATACCCAAAGGAACAATCCTCGGCAAAAACCGTATAGCGCATGGCCCGAAGCCCTTTCTCGCGAAAAGTAACCGGTCGTCCCTGAAACCGGACTGCCTCTGCATGGTACGTTGGCAGCAATCCGGATAACACCTTCATAAAAGTCGTCTTCCCGGCTCCGTTCAGCCCGATCAGACCCACCGCTTCATGCTCCGCCAGCTCCAGAGAAAAATCAGACAATATCTGTTTTTTTCTGCTGTACCATGCGTTTAACCCCCGGATCTCCAGAAGTGTGCTGCTCATCTCATCCGCCTCTCTTTCCGCTCCTTTTCCTTACGGCCTGCAATATAGGCGGAATACAGGCAAAGTCCTCCCATTCCCCCATAAAATCCGGCCATCATCAAATTCCCCGACACGACGCACACCGCCAAAGACACCATCCAGATCACACCCAAAATCCCTCTGATATATACATGACGCATTCTCTCTTCCTCCTTCTTCGAATCACATGTTCTTTGTTGTGTCTCTATTCTATCTGAAAAACGAAGACCATGCGAAAATGTCCGCAAACGGCAGGTTTTTGACCGCGAAAAAGCTGCCGGACTGCTATTGTCCCGGCAGCTCTTTTACCTGTTCACTCTGTTGCCACACCCTCATACCCCAAAGTAACCACCGTCCGGAAAATCTGATCCGTATAAGACGTCTGTACCATACCATCATATTTTTCCGCAGCAGCCTGTATACTTTTTAACCCCCAGCCATGGAGTCCGTTGTCTTCTTTGGTTGTCTTCAGCAGTTTTCCTTCTGTGACGGGCGGCACTTCAAAGCTGTTTTCCACCTTGATCACCACCATCTGATGGATCCGGCGGATGGTCAGGCAGATCAGCCGTTGCTCAGGTTCTGCCACCTGTCCTGCCGCTTCCAGTGCATTGTCCAGCAGATTTCCCAGAACTGCACACAGATCCGCTCCCCTTATGTTGGTATGGCGGGGAAATTCCACCTGCGCCTGCAGCTGAATTCCTTTCGCCTTTGCCCTGGCCTTCTTTTCATTGATCAGATAATCTACCGTCTCATCCCCGGTCCACACTGCATTTCTCATCTCCTGAACCGGTGTGTGCAGTTCGTCCAGATACTGCATTGTCTCTTCGTATTTTTTGCGGGACAGAAGCTGCCTTATGACACCCAGATGATTGTGAAAGTCATGAAACAGCTTTGTATTGACTGCATAGGCTCTGTTCAGTGTCTGATAATCCCGTTCCAAAAGCTCCGCCTGCCGGGCATTTAAAGCGGCCAGTTCCTTCTCCATCTCATACTGACGCCTGCTGTGAAACACCTGAACCGACATCATCACCACTGCCGCCAGAATCGTCCACATATCCAGCAGATTTTCTTCTATTCCAAGCACATTCTGCTCCGACAAAGTGATCACCGCCAGAAGTCCTGCCACTGCAGCACCCGACGCCAAACGAAATCCCTTATTTCCTGTCATGGACAGACGCCGGAAAAGGTACCACATCAGAAAAACCAGTCCCCCGTAAAACAGCCAGACCGCCATCTGCCCGCTTTTCGTCCCCCGGTTCAGAAAATCTGCCGAACCAAACAGCAGCCCGGCTCCTGCCCCAAAGAGAAACTGCCAGAGAAAAACCGTGATCTCATAGTAGATTCCCACGAACAGGCTCATCCGGACATCCGCTTTTCGAGCCTGCACGGCACACAAGACGATCCAGACCGTCTCCAAAGCCCCACAGTAAACATCCGGCATTTTCAGAAGAAATACTGCTGAATTTATAAGCAAAGCCCCCGCACATGCAGCCGCCAGACTTTTTCTCCCCGGCTTTTCCGTCTGCAGCAGGTGAAACAGAAGCAGCAGACCAACCAGGACCCGTACGGTTCCCGCTGCAAGATCCGAGAGCAAAAGCATCCATCCGCTCATATATGTGCCCCCCAGTATTCGTTGATCCGCTCTTTTACCTCCTGCAGATGGGAACGGCTGATGGGCAGTGACGTGCCGTCTTTCAGAACTGCTATGCTGTCTTTGATCTTCATCACATGGATAAGATTGACGATACAGCCCCGGTCGATATAAAGGAATTCCTCTGCTTTCAGTTCTTCATAGACCTGCTGCAGACTTTTTCGCACCCGGGACACACCGCCTGACCAGGTAATGCCGGCATTTTTTCCATCCCGCTCAATATAATAGATCTCCTTGTACGGAATCTTTTCCAGACGGCTGCTGGTCTGAATTTTGTAAGTCTTTCCCTCTTCCAGCCCGATCAATTTCAATGCATCCTGGATGGCAGCCAAAAGCCGGCCGACAGCATCATCTTTTGGCACATACCGGAAGATGGACAGCTCGAACGCGTCTATGGCATACTCGATGTGGGATGTGATGAAGATGATCTTCACCCCCGGCAGATACGGCCGGATCTTCTCTGCGATCTCCATCCCCGTATTTCCCGGCATCTCAATATCCAGAAGTATCAGATCATAAAAGAAATGATCCTCCATGATATCATACAGCAGATTGTCACTGGATGTATACGTCATAATCTTCCCGGCACTTTTGTTTTGGCGAAGGCAGTCCTCTGCCGTCTCCCGATGTGTTCGGACTGCCTCCGGATCGTCATCACAGACCGCTATTTGTAGCATCTTTATGACCGCTCCTTTCTGTCCTCTTTTTCCCGCTCCTGGACGGTCACCCGAACCAGATCTCCCGGCTGCTTCCCGATTCGGGCACGGATGTCCTTTCGGATACCGATCACATAGCAAATGCTTCCATCTGCATTTTTGACCCCCATATTGACAACGCTTCCGTCATAAGGGACTCCGTCAAATGTAACATGTACCTTTGCCCGACCCCGGCCGAATTCCTTTCGGACATCATAAGGAAAAGCCACATAAGCGCCCCCTGTCCCGTCCGCATCGCAGATGGTGGTCTCGTATTCATAAATCCTGTCCGTCATGGCGTGCTCCTTGTTATTAATGTTTCAAAATCCTTCTCTTCCCTGTCAGTTCCGTGACGGTCATCTTCAGGACCGCGGTGACCTTCATCATATCCTTGTTAAAGGCAAAATCCTCTGCATGGTACTGCCTCATTAGAATTTTCAGTGCTGCATACTTTTCTTCCTCCGGGACAAACTCTATGATCCCACGTCCCATAACACATTCATATGACATGGTACAATTCATCTGTTCCTCATAAAGAGCCAGTCTGTGACCGCAGTCCATCTCAAAAGCCACCCGGTTATTCCTGGCAATCAGATCCAGCTTTTTCCCTTCCATAGCTGAGTGAAAATAAAAGAAAACCTGTTCCTTTTGCACATCCATTCCGAAATTAAGGGGGACAATATACGGAACATCCGCATCGTGTAACGCAATTCTGCACACATCACACTTCTTTATAACCTCCAGCAACTCATGAAAATCCGTAATTTCTCTGTCTTTCCTTCTCATATGCTCCTCCTGCTTCGCTGCACATTTCCAGCGCACGGCGCCACAGCATCCTTTGGACAACTCACGCCATTTTTCTGATACAATCATAACAGAAAAGACCTGCAGCTGCAATCAGATTTCCAATCCTGTGAGCAGTTATGCTTCTACCATTCCACTTCCGCATCCAGCACGGACATTTCCCGTGCTTCCTGTTCATTCTCCGCTTTGATCAGCCCGAACGCATCCGAATCGTCCGCAGCGTAGATATGCAGTTTGGTCAGTTCAAGTCCCATCAAAATGTTCCCTCCTTTCTACTGCTTATTAGACTGCCCCGGCAGACGTTTGGTCAGATAAAAAGGAAAAAAAGAAAGCATCCCTTCAAAAAGAGATGCTCTCCAAACCACCTGATGTCAACTAACACTCATCCGGCTGCTGCCCATCATGGGCTTTCCACTGACATTCTGTCATCTGCATATGGGAAAATACGGCTTTGAAGGACGAATCCTCCGGCGAACAGGCATAGATGCCAAAGCAGATGGTTCCCTTTCCTTCCTGCATATGGCAGATGCGCATCTGCTGAAACCGGACCCCATCCACAGAACATTCGATGCAGTAATCATCCTGCCTCCGGCTGAACCGATACCACATAGATTTTACACTGGCATCGATCTGTGTGGTCGCCCAGTCGGAATACCCGTGATTCGTCACCACACTGCCCAGATGCTGATATTCTTCATTTTCATATTCGATAGAACCTTTCAGCCAGTTTTCACTGTCCAGGTACATTACAATCCCGCACTGGTCAAACCGATGGTGACTCTCCTCAAACTCTGTCTTCACCACAAAACTGAAATATTCCTCCTCAGTCTCCATCTGAAACACCGGCGCATTGTCATTCTGAAAATGATAATATGTCCTCTGCCACAAGTCTGTATGCGCCTTTGTGACGATCTCCACCCTGTCCTCCAGGACCACGTAGCTTTCCGGTTCCCTTGTCCAACAAAATTTTGTCAAATCCATATATCTTTTACTCCCTGTACACTGTATTCAGGTTACTCAAAGGATACCTGTAAACCCTCAGACCTGCTTCTTTGCAGCCCTGGCGTACCCCCCCCTGCATCCCACTCACCGGTCAACCGTGAACAGCACATATCTTTTCTCCTCTGCCGCCTTCTTCCAAAAATCCAGACTGTACTGTAGATACTCCCATGTATATTCAAAGTCTTCGTCATCCAGTTCCATCCCGTAATCCTCTTCATCAATCTGGTCATAACATTTCCGGCATTCTTCTTTGGTTCTTGCCGGAAGCGCCTCTGCGATCTCTGCCACTTCCTCTGGTGTCTTCAGAATCATATATTCATCCTCTTCTCCGTCCGGAATCACCACTTCCCCGGAAGGCTCCCGCACCAGCCCATATAAAAACTCACCGCCAAAAATCACATTGCAGAGAGGCGGAAATTTATTCTCAAAATCCAGATTCCCATCCGTCAGCATCCGGTGCATGGCGTCCCAGGACTTGTCCAGTTCACATGTATATTCCGGATACTCCTCAAAAAATACCTCTTCAATTTCTTCATGCATATACTCTGCACGGTTTTCTCTCTTTACCTGTACTAACTTTCTCACATCCTGATCATCCAGAGCAAATAAAACAGCCAGACAGCCCACTATGTATCCTCCTAAAATGTTTGATTATGCTTAACGCCGACTCCATTATACTACAGGTATTTTTCATATGAAAGCTCTTTTTACGGATATCACTGATCTGCCATGTCTCAGGTATCTCGTCATCTCTCATCCATAATTGTCCTGGACCAATATGTCTCCTCTTTGTTGAAAACCGGCTGCACATAATACAGCCGGCCCTCATCACTCTACTCGTTCTCAAAAAGTGGCGTCGAGAAATAGCGCTCTGCCGTATCCGGAAGCACCGTCACCACAGTCTTACCTTTCCCCAGCTTCTTTGCCAGCTTTAAAGCTGCCGCCACGTTGGTGCCACTGGAAATTCCGCACATGATCCCTTCCAGTCTGGCCAGATCCTTCGCTGTCTGGATAGCCTCCTCGTCGGTCACAATGTATACATCATTATAAATGTTCTGATTCAAATTCTCCGGAATCAGTCCGTCCCCAATCCCCATCTGCAGATGGGTGCCGATGGTGCCACCAGCCAGAATCGCCGCGTTCTCCGGCTCTACTGCCCAGATCTCGATCTCCGGGTTCTGCGCTTTCAACACTTCTCCAATCCCGCTGATGGTACCACCAGTCCCAATTCCGGAACAAAAACCATGGATGGGACCTGCTACCTGTTCCATAATCTCCAGACCCGTATGATGCTTATGTACCATGGGATTAGCCGGATTCTCAAACTGCTGGGGCACATAGACTTTGGGATCCTCCTTCGCCATCCGCATGGCGATAGCCAGACATTCATCAATACAGTCGCCAATATTTCCCGCATCATGAACAAGAACCACCTCTGCACCATAGTGACGCACCAGCTTCCTTCGCTCTTCACTGACCGAATCCGGCATAATGATTACTGTCCGGTATCCCCGGACCGCACCGATCAGTGCCAGACCGATACCCTGGTTGCCGCTGGTAGGCTCCACAATGATAGTGTCCTCTTTGATCAGGCCATCTTTTTCTGCCTGAAGAATCATATTATATGCAGTCCTGGTCTTGATGGATCCTCCCACATTCAGCCCCTCGAATTTTACCAGCACCTCCGCGCTCTCTGGATCCGCATTCATCCGGTTCAGGCGCACCATGGGCGTGTGCCCGATAGCATCCAGTACATTATCATATATCATAGTAGTTTTTCCCCTTTCACAACTTATCCGTCATTTTCAAACTTTTATTATTGTATCATAAATTTTGTATATTTCAAACCCCCTGAAATACTGATAAATTTAAAAGGTAAAACCTCTAAAATATATGCAAATTCGTAACAAATCCGTATCCCATATACTTATATTTATGCCTGCACAATCAGCACGTCAAAGCCTGCTTCCTGCAGTTTTTTCTTCATGGCTTCCGCGTTGGATTTTACGCTATATGCACCAACCTGCACACGATAAAGGGCATCTTTGTCTCCTGTAGATGATTCTTCTCCTTCCTCAGCCTGATCAGTTTCCGCAGGCTCCTGCACACGCTGGCCGGTAATCCCGCAGACAATGGCAGATGCCATACTCTGGTAGTCATACAACTGCACGTCGTCCCGGTCATCTACAAAACAACATTCGATTAATACCGCTGGAGCTTTGGTGTGCTTCAGAACATAGAACGTCTTACTGATCTTCACTCCCCGATTCCTGAATCCCAGTTCGGAAATGCATTCGCAGATACGTCTGGCAGTGTCCCGGGCAATTCCAGATGTATCATAAGAATATACCTCCACGCCCGTCGTTTTCCCGTTTCCTTCCTGATCCACGGCCCCGGAATTAAAATGAATGCTCAGATCAAGATCCACAGCATGGGTATTGCATTTTGCCACAATCTTTTTCAGCACATCCTGCTGACCGGTTCCATTGTCCACTGTACAGTCATACACCATATGCCCCAGTTGCCGAAGCTGACTGATCACCTCATCTTTTACCCGTCTGTTTTCTGTTGACTCATTAATCAGGCCTACGGCTCCACAAGCCACTTTTCCTGCCGGATTATGTCCAGCATGCACATTGATCTTCATACTTTCCTCACTTCCTTCCGGCCATTGCGCCGGCACAAAAAGAGGGCGGTTCCCCACCCTCCTGATGTATTATTTTCTGTTATATTTCGTCCGCTCCCAGATATCTGCAATCCGCTCCCAGCCTCCTGTGGCAACCAGGTAGACCACAAAGGCAGCGATAAAGGACGCAAACACATAATACCAGACGATCACAATCCTAAAATACTGGCAGACAATGAGTACCGCAAGCAGGCAGAGTATCATTGATACAACCAGAGCCACCACGCTGGTCGGAAGCCGCTGCAGCCATGGCAGCTCCTTGACCACCTGTACGATCATAGCTGTCAGAAACGCCAACACACCGATTGCTATCAGGAAATATGTTACATACTGCATGAAAAGTTCCACATTAATCATCATTTTTTATTCCTCCTTCATGATAACATTATGATATGTGTTACATACCAAATTGTTTAAATACAAATCCTATGATAATCCCTGCAACTGTTGTAAATACATATGCTGTTGCAGATCTCCATTTTTTTCCGTCCCTGCCCTCCAATGCTCTCAAGCGTTCTCCCTGTTCCTCCTGATTTTTAAGCATATTTTCCATATTGACAGCCAGTTTTTCCACAGAAGCAGTCAAATTATTGAACTGCTGCACACTTTTCTCCAGCAAATCAATTCTTTTGTTCTGGCGATGATTTTCATCATCCAGACGCTTTCGGAACTCTTCATGTTCCGCTCTTGTAATCGGCGTATCCATCTGTATCTTCTCCTTCCTTCTAAATCATCTTTTTCCTTTCTTCGATTATCCTCCTGCACCTGTATAATCCCTTCCTTTTATAAAAAATTGGCATAACAAAAGCCATTCACATACTCCCGGAAAAAACGGGGGAATGTGAATAGCTTTTATCTTGTTAATAATATGGGAAT
>CAJTTI010000046.1 GCA_910579225.1 uncultured Lachnospiraceae bacterium
CACTATTTAATTATCAAGGTTCAGCTTCTTCTCGCCGCCGCTCTTGCAGCGACTTAAATATCTTACCAGATTATCTCTTTCTTGTCAACCACTTTTTCAAATTTTCTTTTCAAAAAATGTTTCATAAATTATTCTGGTAATCAAGCTCACCATTTTCGCGGTCAGCTTGATTATAATAGCACCACTCTCCTGTATTGTCAATACCTTTTTTTATATTTTTTATCAAATTTAACAATTTATTCCTTTGTACCTTTCTGCGGCGTCAACCTTTGCTCTTTTCTCTTATCATACCCCAAGTATCAAAAGTATCCCCAGTAATAAAAGCAAATTGTTTTCATACAGATATCCCATGCACACGCTGCTTTGTATAACCCGGCACAAGTCCTCTCCCCAGCCAGTATGACTGAAAATTGCAATCACCAAAAAAATTATCCATAAAGTCAGAAGCTGCTGTAAAAACCCAAATACAAGTCCCAGAAGCCTGTTTATAAGACTTAAGCCAGGAACTTTAGCCATGAGCTCCAATGACATGAGAAGAGTTCTGAGCAAAATCCGTACAACTACATAAGTTACAAGCCACGCCAGAATTCTTGAAGCGAACCCATATACATATTCTTCTGCCGCTTCTCCGAATCCGCTCAGAAAAAGCATCCTGTATATCTCATTGTCTGTACTTGCAAACATCTCCAAAGACATGGCCTCCGGCAAAAGTTCCTGGATAAACTGGGCCACATACGGCGATATCAGGTAGACTGCAGCCAGTGTCGCAAACGACACCGCCAGCGAAATTCCTTTTTTTACCAATCCCTTCCGATAGCCGTCCAGAATCCCGTACCCTAAAAATAATAATCCCAATAAATCTGCCAGATTCCACATTTTTGTATCCTCCTGATCCAAGCTCCGCTCTACTCTTGTATGTTCCCTGGATGGCAGAGGCATTCCCTGTTGCTTTCACACCTTGAAATTTACCTGAATGCCAATCCGGGCTTTCACTGTCACTTAAAGGAACCCTATCTAAGCCTGATCTGGTCTGTTCTGGAACCATGCATAACAATGTAACGATTGTTCCCTGACTGCGTATATAAATTTGATATGGACTCTTCAAACGTTCCACTAAAAAATATCTTACCTTTGCTGTTCAGCATAATGCATTCAAATTCATTATATATAAGAATATTTTTACCGGAAAACTTCAATACCCGATAATCCAGATCAAAAACGGATTCAAACTGCAGGTTGCCCTGCACATCATATACCTGTAATGCATAACCTTCTTCTTCGCTTTCCAGCACAAGCCCTATATATGTTTCAGAATGAAATACACTTAAGACTTTTTTCTCAAGATTAATCTCTTTTGTCAGTTCAGGTATCTGCGTTCCTTCATATATTAGGAGCTGGTTAGTTCCAAGAGCAAAGCAATGAGTCGTATCCATATATTCTACTACAGACATCACTTCACTCTTCAAGATTCTCGAAGCCACAAGCCGATCCTCCTGGTTTTCCCCAACAGAAGAGAAATTATAAAATCCCAGGCAGGTCCCTATCCCCCCATCCTGAACCTGCAGAAACGACACCGCCAGCTTCGTTGCATCTGAGCTTAAAGTCATACGAAGCGGATATCCCACATCCTGCAGCTCAAATTTGGCAGTTACCAATTCCTCTCCTGTCTTACTGTAAAGTTTCAGCCGCATTACATCTCCATCTTCCAGAAGCGCTGCAAGCACTCCCTGAGAGGATACGCAAATCTGCCGAATAGGGAGCCTCGTCTGAACAGTTCCCTGCATACCAGTTTCGTCAAAGATCATGGCTTCTGTTCCATTCTCTTCTGCCACTGCTGCACTGTTTCTGCACACATGAATCATCGGATTCTGCATGTTATAGGTCTGGCTCCAGACTGGATTGTTATTGGAATCCACACAAGAAATCCCGTCATTGCTGTATTTCAGAACATAATTTTGGAATTCTGCATACTGTGTAGTCAATGTGTCTGTGCGATCATAACTTTTTACTACCTCATATGTCTCAAATGTCCGGTTCTGAACACTTGTCCACAACAGCACAAAACACAGAATCACCGCGCCAAAAAGCCCGGCGCCAATAGCCAGGTTCCTGAGGCGATGCCGAAAGAGATTTTTCTCATACGCAGCCATATCAGCATCTGTACTTTCATTGCTTTTAAAAAGCTGTATATTACTCATGATTTTTATCCATTTCCAAGTATATTTAATCTTATGTAGTATAGCATTTTCCATCATGGAAGTAAAATGATTTCTCCTACATATATTTTATCACCATCCTCAAGTCCATTGATCTCGCAGATTTTCTTTACCATTTCATCTGTCCCATATCTTAAACGACTGATTTCTAGAAGAGTATCTCCTTTTTGTATCTGATAACGCTCTGGTTCCCGTACTGCCTGGGATATTACTTCCTGTGTCTCCTCTTCCTGTTCCTGAGTTTCCTCTGGGACCTGCACAGGCTCAGGTGCCGTTTCCTCTTGATTTTCCACAGCCACTGGTTCCGTCGACTCCGCCGGCTGAGTCTCCGGCGTTTCTATTTGCTGAGGAATCTGTTCTTCTGCTGTTGCTGCTGCCAGCTGATTCTCCTCTTCCATGGCTGATTCGATCAATTCCTGCTCATTGCCAAGACTCTCTGAGATCTGATGAAGCGCATCTTCCATATTGGCCATACGGTCATAATTATTCACCATCGTCACACCAATCACAAGGATCACAAGTACCAGAAACATACAAGAAGTATATAACAAAGCAAAAACTCTCTTCTGAGAGCTCTGCTCCTTCTTTTCCTGCATGACATTCCGGAACCGGACAGCCGCGCGGTCTTTCAGCATCCCTTCTGGTTCGATACCTGCTCCTCCCCTTTTGCAGCTCATATACTCCTGCATTCGATCATTTTTTTCATAATAAATATAATAACCACAAGCCGGAGCCGGTCCACTCTCCTGATTCCTGTAAAATACTTCCTCCTTATCCAGCACATCGGTCTGGAAAAACACCTGCGTTCCCACAGAAAAATTTCCCATATGAAGGCTTTTCAGATCTTCTGTCAATATCGGCGGAAAACCCGGATTCGCCATATACCATCCAACTACCTCCTGTCCTTCGAACCAGGTCTGTATCTCGCGGTAAATCTCGCTCCAGTGTTCATGGGAAAACCATTTCTTCATTTCCTGACCCATATCCGCTTCCACCGCCCCCTGTATATAAACGGCAGCATCTCTCTCTGTTCTTCCGACCAGGACCGCCGTTTTCATGCAGGTCAGGTTCTCCTCCGCCATCTGATGCAGATATGTATATACATAGTCCTCAATCAGGATCTTAATACCTTCTCCCGGTTCCCCGATCTGACGTATATTCTTCGGAAGTTTCCACTCATCTTTGGTATCCCTTTTTTCACTCCGTTCCATCCTTTCACCAACCTTCATTTTTGCTAAATAGTAGCATAGAAGTTGTCCCGTTTTTGACGAAACCGGTAAGAAAGCCTGCTCTTTTTATCGACAAAAAAGGCTGTACCGCCGCAGGTTCCGACCCCTGATAACGGTACAGCCCTTCTCAATATGTCCTGGTCTTAATGATCTTCTCCAGATCCATGGACGTGTCAAAATACTGCTCCTCTGCGTATTGAACCTTTTCCACTGTCTCATTGTTCTCTAATTTCTGTATAATCTCTTCGATTTTTGGCGCCAGAATTGGATTACATTCAAAATCCACATTGATTTCCCCTCTGAGCATGGCGCGCAGAGCCGCCCTGGAGGCATCAAAGGACAGGATGATGATCTCTCCTTCTGGCCCGCAGGTCTTACCCGCCTCCCGAATGGCATCTACGGCTCCAAATGTCATATTATCGTTCTCACTCACCACCACATCAATCTCTTCATAAGTATCCAGGAAATATTCCATCACTTCCTGCCCTTTAGCCTGGGTAAAATCTCCGGACATATATTCCAGCATCTCCCAGTTTTCCTGTTCCTCCAGCACGGCCGCAAATCCTGCAGTTCGTCCGATCTGGGCCGTAGAACCAAGAGTCCCCTGTAAAGTTACAATGCGAATCTCTTCATCCGAACGCCCCTGCTTTTGCAGATAATCCACCAGCCATTCTCCTGCCCTCTGACCTTCTTTCTCAAAATCACTCCCTACCCAGCATGTATAAAGTTCCTTATCCTCCACATCAATGGAACGATCCGCCAGGATCACAGGGATCCCTGCATCCCTGGCCTCTGTAAGCACCGCATCCCACCCGGTCTCCACAATGGGATCCAGTATAATATAATCCACTTCCTGGAGAATAAAGTTCCGAATAGATTTTAACTGATTCTCCTGCTTCTGCTGGGCATCTTCGAATAACAGATAATAGCCGTTCTCCTCTGTAAATGTATTTTTAAATGAATTGGTACTGCCCATTCTCCAGTCAGATTCCGAGCCTACCTGTAAAAAACCTACTACAATATATTCACTGGCATCTTCCACTTCTTCATACAAAGGCGCATGTTCTGTTCCGGATGACACTTTTCCGCATCCGTCGAAAGCAGCAAACATCAATAAAAAGTACAGAAACCATATACATTTCTTACTCATGACAACCTCCTGCGAGCGAGAACTGCCAGTTGAATCCAGGCAGTCGAATATATTATTCAGAACCCTCCTGCAAGCAGAAAGCTTCGTCCTATGGAGAACGAAGCTTTCCATCTGTTAAACTATATCACAAAATAAAGAAAAAGGAAAACTAAATTTCTTCTGGTTCATCCGGTTCAGAGGGTGCTTCGTTTTTCTCAATTCCTGCATCTGATGTTACAGCGGGCATCTGTGCTGCCTCTTCCTCCTGAATCTGTGCCGCTGCGTCTACAGAGCCTCTTCCATAGACCGGCGCTCCTGGCACCATTACTGGCTGCACTCCTGCATCCGGAATTACTGCTTCTGCTGCAGGCCGGTCGGACTTATGCTTCCTGGAACCGCCGCCATTGCTGCCGCTTCCATCCGGTGTTTCAGACGGATTCTGACTGTCTCCATCTGGCGTCTCAGATGGTTCCTGATTGTCGCCACCCGGTATCTCAGACGGTTCCTGATTGTCATCATCTGGTGTTTCAGATGGCTCCTGATTGTCGCCACCCGGTGTCCCAGGCTGTTCCTCCGTCTCATCCTGCTCCACAGTCACCGCGGTAGAATATCTCATCTCCCACTGGTCGTATCTGGATGTTACAACCGCAGTGACAACAGTCTTCCCGGAAGCCAGGCCGGTCACTGTACCCTCCTCATAGGAGGCCACATCCGGCTTCTCAGAGAGATACTCTACATCCACTGCGTCCCGGATATTTTCCGCCAGCACGAACAGCTCCTCCCCTGTACCAACTTTCACGGAAGCACGGACTGCAGGAGACACTATAGAACCAAATGGTGCCTCATAGTCCTCCTGATAGCAGAGTCTCCCAAGGGCCTGGCTCAGCAAATCTGCCGCATGATCTATAGCTGCAAAACTGTCTGCCTTCTCTGCCTCTGCAACAGCCGCATCCAGACGACTGAGCGATGCATCTACCAGATTCGCCCGATCCACGGATGCTGCCTTCTCAAGCAGGCGCTCCAAAGCACTTCTGTCCAGTGCCAGCACTGTAAGATCATACTCTCTGGAGGCGCTGACCAGTCCACTGGTAATCGTTGCAGTCAGCGTAACCTCCGTATTCTCTGCCGGTGTGACAACCGTTCCATCAGCTTTTAAAACGGATTCGTTGCTGCTGGTCCACACGATTGGCAATCCAGCCATCTCTGCCGGAAGCACCAGATTATATTTCACTTCCTGTGCATTGCGGTTCTCTGCAAGGATCTTCCCAGGACGCAGGGTAACCTCTTTGTTCATCCGATTTTCCAGTGTCCTGTTAAATTCCTCTTTTGCCTGGTTCTGAACTTCTTCCTCATCCAGGGCAATATTATACACCTTCACCTCATCCATCAGGCCAACAAACTCATCGTCCCACCGGTTCACTCCAAGATAAATATCACCATCTGCAGCATTTAAAGGATCATTGCTTTTGGCAGTACCCAGACGAATACCATCCAGATAAACGGTCACTTCTCCCTTTGTCCCACTGAATGTGAGCTGATACCACTGCCCCTTCTTAATTTCGGGGGGAGAATAGCGTAGTATGCGTTCCATAACATCCGCCGTTGGCCCAGATTTTACCTTCTCCTGCAGAAGCCCCTGAAAGGGCAAGCCACTGTTCCTGACTCTCCGTCTGCCTTCCGAGCAGAAGGAGGCACTGATTCAGCCTCAGAGACTCCGTCGGCTTCATCCAGAGAGAGACCGTATACTCTTCGCCAATCTTCTTCTGATTCAGCCGGAAACCATAGTCGCCCAATAAAACAGCTTTTCCTTCTCTACCGTCTGCATATGCAACGCTTCCCGTATAAGAATCCATTGTTTTGGAAGAGGCATTGGTGATCAACGCATCTGCAGAGTCTGTTCCCTGCTGATTCTGAATGTTCTCATCAAAATTATAGTAAGCCACAAGGCTTTCTTCCAGAGTCCCCTGCACGGTAACTGCCGTCTTCTTCTCCACGGTCTTACCGTTCAGAGAGAGCCGGACCGTAATATCTGCCGTACCTTCTTTCCGGGCGGTCACTCTGCCGTCCGCATCTACAGACGCCACGTCAGGATCACTGCTCGCATAACTAACCATAACTCCGGCTTCCTGCACAGCCGCAGGCATAATAACCTCGATGGTTCTGCTGCGCTTCAGTGGCAGCTTCATACTCCCAGTTACAACCGTGTCTTCCAACAGGTCTTCTGCACTTTTGCCGTCGTAAAGCATCTGGATCTCCGCGTCTGAGAGCGCCCGGTTATAGACTCTGATCTCGTCTACCAGCCCGGCAAACGGCGCGTCATTCTTCCAGAAAGTAACACCCACATAAGCGCCCTGATCAGCTCCAGTCAGCGGCTGGTTTGTGTTCCCGGATGCCACTTGCTGTCCATCCAGATAAGCGCTCATTTTTTCTGAAGTTCCAGTCAATGTCAGCAGATGCCATGCAGAATCTATGGCACATGTATCGAATGTTTTCCATTGATAACTTGCTTTTGTTCCGCCGTTGGCCCACACTTTGCACTGCGATGATTTACCTCCATTGGTTGCATTTCCTGCGACACTGAACCACTTCTCCGGATTATTATACCCAAGGAACAGCAGGTTCTGGTTTTCCGCAAATGTCCCGTCCGGTTTCATCCACAGAGATATGGTAAAATTATCTCCCAGGTCCTTTTGTTTCAAATCCAAACCGTAGCTGCCAAGTCTGACCGCACCGCCTTTTTTTCCATCCTCTTCAAAGACAGTCTGGCCGCTGTAATTTCCCATAGCACTCCCAAGGGGTGCCGCAGTCTCGCCGCCCTCCACACTGTTATCCAGTGTGGAGTCATCAAAGGTATAGTACGCCGTCAGACCTTTATCCAGATCCGGAGCTGCCGCCTCTGCAGTGGACGCGGGCCATACGATGGAATTCATAAGCAGCGCTGCTGCCAGGAAACCGTATAATAATTTATTCCTTTTCATATTTTACTTCTCCTTTCCGGCAGCTGCCTTATTGCCCTCTGTATTCTGCTTCCACTACGTCAATAGCAATTGAAGCTTCATACCTGCGACCCTGATATTCATACTGCACTTCCAGCATCTTCCTGCCCGGTGTACTTAGATCAACGGAATCCACGTTGGTCGTATATTCCTTGATGAGCGTCCTGGTTCCGTTGTCCAGTGACAGGCGGATACGGATATCGTCTGTATTGATCTCTTCGCCCACTGTATAGAAGCGTACCGTCTTCAATACCTCTCTCCTGCCGGCTATGGTTGTATCGTCTGTATCATCCGGCAGAGATTCATCTGTAGATACATAGAAGGAGGCCTCTTCCTCTGGCGGATTCTGCATCAGCAAAGGTTTTCCACCATGGAAGACCAGATAGTAACCCGGATAGCGGACGCTCTCGAAGCGTACGCCTTCTCCGTCAGCTCCCTTCAGTGTACGGAAGGTCATCCGCTTCGCTTCATCTTCACTTCCCCGTACATCCTGGGACAACACCGGTTTGACCGTTCCGTCCGCTTCCGGATCTCCGGCGCAGACGTACAGACCCGGTTTTGCATTGGACTCAATGGACACATATTCTTCTTTGTCAGAAGACGCTTTACCAGGTCTTAATACCCACTGAGCCGTTGCTCCGGTTTCAAAGGTATCCACCACCAGCTCTTTGCCCGTAATCGGATAAAACCCATCAACCAGTACATTTTCAAAATCCCGGATCGCCAGGTAGTTACCATCAGGATCCGTAATGTAACTGATCTTTCCTGCCAGGCCTGCAGCCGTCTTGCGGATAGGATCAATAGTTCCGTCACTGTTGATCTGGAATTTCTCCACACACGCCACACGCCGGAATCCGCTTCCATGAGGCAGACTACCATCATGGTAGACGAAATAGGTCTCTCCTTTGAAATCAAAAACTGCCATATGATTCGTATTAGCAGTAGCTGACGGCTCCATCAGAATCCCGCCGAACTCCCACTCATTGCTCATAATGTCGTCCGTCGTCGCATAAGCCATCTGCTCTCTCCAGTCGCAAGCAAAGAACATATAGTACGGACCGTAGTAGTTGCCGTTCTCGTCCTGTTGACGGTAATAATAGGGCGCTTCTGTGAAGAAATGTCCGTCAAACCAGACCTTATTCTCCCTGCCGACACCGTTGCCGTCCATCTTTCCGACTATAATATCAAAGGTTCCATCAGATGCATATCCACAGGACAGACGACTCGGGTCCCCGTCTCTGTCTTTGACAGAAATCATATCCTCATTCTGCTCGCAGACAAAGAAACGGGTATTGCCCCATCCCAGGTAGCGATGCTCAATTCCTTCCTCATCCTTTTCAATCCAGATCGTCGGGTCAATGTCTTCCCAGCCATGCACACTACCAGTTGTATCAATATTTCTCACTAACGGTTTCCCAATATCTTCAAAAGGTCCGGTTGGGCTGTCAGACACTGCAACACCAATGGATTTACCACCACCATATGTACTGATTGTCTCTGTACAATAATAGAAATAATATTTGCCGTCGCTGCCCTTTGCCACCTGTCCGGCCCAAGCGGACAAATCATCCTGGGCTCATGTAATATGCTCACGGTCTGCCCTTAAAGTCTCTCCCTCAAAGGTCCAGTTGATCATATCTTTTGAAGAATAACAATACCAGCCTGGCATCTGATAATGTTCATCGTTGGCTGTATCACGACCCACATAGCAATATACCGTATCGCCATCCACCAGGATCGACGGATCGCCTCCGTACAAAATATTTCCATCCGCATCAAATCCCAGCATGGGATTACCTGCTGTACTCTTGTCCAGATACTTGAAATCTTCCTCACCAATATACCCGTAATTCGGATCTCCCCATTTATGCTGCAGCGCCGTATACTCTTCCTCTGTCACCGGCATCACATAACCGTGACGGAATTTGCCCGGCATGCTGAACTCGTCGTTGGACAGCATCTGGAATTCTCCGGACTCCAGATCATCCGTCACCAGCGGATAATACCCCTGTCCTCTGGCAAAACGGTCCACCAGCAGGCACCACTGTTCTTTGCCTTCTGCAGTACGCTGATTCATCTTAAAGATAATCGGCCCTTCCACAGCTCCCTGCTGAGCCGGAACCTTGTTGGACAATGTATCAGACGGGATATCTGAAAAGGTTCCCAATACAGAATCCGATTTGTCAATGGCAATGCTGCCTATGGATTCATTCTTCGTATAACGATAATAAGTCCCGTCATGCTCGATCATCGTGGAATCGATGACTTTCACGCCTTCCCCTTTGTGGTACAGCTTTGCATCTGTAAAAGTACGGAAATCACGGGTCTTGCAGTAATAGATGGCATGATTCTCGTAATCTTCCAGAATGTTCTCATTCTCATCTACCTTCAGAGTTGTCGCAGACCAGTAGACCACATATTCCCCGGTCTTCTCATCATAGATGAACTCCGGAGCCCAAGTGCAGCCGGCCCCTTCCGGTGCAATCTCTGCCAGCCATGGCTCGCTCCAGTTTACCAGATCGTCGGATTCCCATACGACAATACCATGGCTTCCGTTAGCACCTGCCTCCGCCCAGCTGCGGTTATGCGCAATACTCAGATCTGTGGCAATCATGTAGAATTTATCGCCTTCTGCAATCCTTGCGATATAATGGTCCCGCAGACCGCTCTCGCCGATGGTATTGGTCAGTACTGCCTTGTCATTATTCAGGTTCTGCCAGTGCAGGCCGTCTTCGCTGACTGAGAAGTAAGTTTGTTCCTTCGTACCGTCTTCTTCCGTACCGGTGAAGCGGACAAACAGATAACCAATGTAATCTTTCTCACTGACTGCTTTCGGCGCCGCCTTGACTGTCAGACGATACGTCTTCTCGACGGACGCTCCGCCTTTGGTAAATTCCGCAGTCAGAGTTACAGACGTATCTTCGCTTTGTCTGGTCACTACGCCTGCAGGCGTGTCGTCGTATCCGTCATTGGGCGCTGCCGACGTGCTGACGACGTTCTCATCGCTGGACGTCCACCGGATAGATACGCCATTCTTCTCAGAGGGAAGAGTGATATTTCCTTTGACTGCGTCCGCATTCGGGATCTCGAAGCTTTCTGCTACCTGCTGCAAATCTTCCATGGACTCCTGACGCAACTTCTCATCCTTTTCGGTGAATTCCTTCACTTCATTCTCCGTCATAGCCCAGTCGTAGACCTTCACATTATCAAAGTATCCGCGGAAATAAAGATCTCCGCTGTAGAAGGATTTTCCAAGATAAGCCTTCAGGTCCGTCCCCAAGTCGGACAGTTTGATGCCGGTGTTGGTATTCTCCGCGACCAGTCTGCCGTCCTGATACAGGCTGATGGTATTCTTCGTAATGACCATCTTTACGTTGATCCAGGTCCGGCTGTTGTTGGGGTATTTAAAATTTTTTGATGCAATTTTCTCAGTGCTGTAACTACCCTTCGTGATCGCCAGCTTCATACTGGTAGGCATGGTCTTCAGGAACAGATATTTATTCTCATCCTGGCCAACCGCAAAGGTAAAATAGTTCCCGCTTCTGGTCACTTCCTTCACATCCATGGAGATGGTCAGGGCATCTTTCTTATCAAAGAAGCCTTTCGGAAACTCCAGGTAAGCATCGTGTCCGCCAAATGCTGTGCCACCATCCAGATAAAGCACCTGTCCGTACTCCTCGTCCTGTACATAGGATGCTCCTTCCGACAGCTTCGCATCGTTGTCTCCCCGGCGGTCACTGACAGTTCCTGTAAAGTCTTCGTCAAAGTCATACTCCAGAATCGGAGTTCCCTCAATGGATTCTCCTTCTACTATGAGCTGGATACTAAATTCAGAACCGTTCTCTCCGGCAAACTCCTTATCCGAAAGATTCAGCACCGGCGCTCCTTCCGAATCGAAGAACACCGGCTTCACATAGCAGTGCCGGCAGGGATCATATAAAGGATCACCTGAATGTGCCTTATGCTCTTCTGTAGGTCTTGCATGGTATACGATAACCGGATTGCCGTTCTCGTCTATCGTAAAGGAATTGTGACCCGGACCGGATACCTCGTCATCAAAGTCCGGACTGGTCAGGACCGGATAAGGCATCTTAGTCCAGCTCTCCGGTTTTGTCAAATCTGCATTTTCCTCTGCCATCAGAAGACCTACACAGTACTCAGAACCTGTCGCAGAAGCAGAGTATGCCAGGTACACCTTGCCATCCTTCTTCAGTACCGCCGGGCCTTCATTGACTGGTATATTCACGCGCTCCCAGCTGTATTCCGGCGTAGTAATGATGGAGCAATTACTGGTAAGCTGCGTAGGATTTGCCGGGTCAATTGTAGCAATATAGACATTGCTCAGATTTCCCTGGGTCTTGTCCGCCCACGACAGGTAATGATTTCCCCCTGCTTCAAAATAAGTCATATCCAGAGACATCACAGCCAGACAGTTTTTCTCGTCTCCGGCTTTCGCTTTCACAAGACTCGGTTCTCCCCAACTGTCCGGATTCATCATATCGTCAGAATTTTCGCATTTGATCATAAAAGGCCGGATATTAAAACTGGTATCAGCTCTCGTGTTCAATGCTGCTGTACTGACAAAATACCAGCTGCCGCCGATCTTATGCAGCTCCGGCGCCCAGATAAAGCGTCCCAGTGATCCGCTCTGGTTTTCATCCCAGATTGTTACTTCCTCTGCATCCGCCAGACCACTGATGGTCTTTGCTCTTCTGAGAACCAGTCGGTCATAGCCTTCCGGATCACCTCCGCTCTGCATGGGGTAAGATGCTGTGAAATAGTAATATCCGTCATCTTCATTATAGATGATAAACGGATCTGCACGCTCCGAAATCAACGGTGCGCCTTTCTCCATATAATAAGCAGAACCTCCGACTGTTCCCCGGACCGTATAAGTCCCCGGGCGGGCAGTATTGATTTTCTCCAGATCTGCCTGATTCCATCTTACAGAAAGGGTTTTCTCCGTTCCGTCAGAATAAGAAGCTTTTACCGGACCTGTCGAAAGCTTATCCTCCAGTTTCTCTCCGGTCTGGATTGTCAGGTTCCCCGGCAGCCCTTCCAGATTCGTAAGGGAAGGATTCGTGAATTTCTTCACAAGCCGGTCATATTCCGTCTGTGTCAGCGCAGCCCGGGAGTCCCAGATTGCATCCGCTGCTCCGTCCATATCTGTAAAGGAATATTCTGCTGGTCAATACCGCCGGTGTAGGTGCCGCCGGTAAGGGCCGCTTTGAAATGTTCTCCCGTTCCTTCTTCTTTCTCCACAAACGCGCCTGCTGTAAAGGTCCCGGCAGAAATCTGATTGTCAAATCCTTCCATATTCACATCCGTATGGAAGACTGCCTTTCCGGCTGTCACTTTTACATTTTCCCCGGTAATCTTCAGCGAATAAGTATCAAAAGCATAGGCTTCGGATTTGATCTCTCCTCCTTCGATTACAACAGGAACATTTCTGTATGCGCTGATCGCTGTCTGAACCGCCTCAATACGCCCCCCCTGTCATCTTCAATGGGCATTCCGCTTTGGAAGAACCAACGCTGATTGCACTTGTCGTATCTTTAGTGCTCCTGGAAAGGATCGCTCCTCCCTCCATTTCAAGGCGCGCGCTCCCTCTGCTGCTGCTGATATCAATTGTGGCATACGCTTTAGTTCCTTCCGGTCCCTGTACGGTTCCGCCTTTGACAATGCCAACAGCATTGTCTTTCAGGCGAATCGCATTTCCTACTGTACTTGTAGTCTCCACGAGCCCGCCTTCAACGGTTATGCTGCCTTCATTGTAAACATCAATGGCCGCTGCAGAATTACTGCGTACAATTCCGCC
>CAJTTI010000047.1 GCA_910579225.1 uncultured Lachnospiraceae bacterium
ATTCCCATTTAGTGAACACATCTCCTCCGCAACTGTCACTGCCCGCACTTTTGCTGCATCCCAGGCTCCAGCCGTTTTTGCAGCTGTAAATTTATAAAGTACATTTTTATAAATAGCATAGTCGCCTGCCGCATATGCTCTTCCTTCTGAAAATGCATCCCCCATGCTGCCTTCGAGCGCCTCACTTTTTGTTGCCAGCCCTTTCAATGCGGCTTTGACATTTCCGAACAAATCTGTCCACTTTCTGCCTCTGACGATCCCTGTCAGGGCCGTTTCTATAGACGGTAGCTCTGCTGCACCCGTATAGTCCTCAAACTGTACTTCCTTCATTGCCGACCGTAAAGACTGCCCATTTTCATCAAATACCACCTTATCCTCTGTATGCAGATAGTGAACATTTCCTTCCTTATCCTGAAGCTCTTCATAAATAACTCTTGACATACTTATCTTTCCTCCGTTTCATAAAAATAAAAAATATCCTGTTCTCTGACGGAACCCTCCGGAATCTCTCTTGACTCCAGGCTTTCAAAAACCAGCATCCTCATCACTGCCGGCTTATCAAAAGGTTCCAGATTGCTCTTCCTGTTTGATTCATTTCCATATAATGCCAGTTCCTCCCTTTCTTCAACAGGGATATACTCAGACATCGGCAAATAACGGCTGCAATAATGAATGGTAACTCCTTTTCTATCTGCCGCCAGCAGATACCATTTGTTTTCTTTCCGCTCACTGACGGGAATATTCTGATACATGATCACAAACGGACTGTAATGCTCCATCCTTCCTGACAACTCCAGATTGGCAGACTGCAAACCAAGGAATGCAGCTTTCATATACTGAAGTATTGAGTACACAGATTTTCCGCTTACAATTTCCGCAATGGCCTCTTCAGTGGACGGTGTCGTTTCGTTGGCAGAGACATAATCTTCAAACTGCGGAAATTCCATTTTCATAAATTCTTCATCAAATTGTTGTCTGTATGCATGGAATTCTCCCACCGTCAAAGATGTAGTCTCATCGACACTTATGGTTATATTGCTGCTGTTTCCGACTTTCAGCGTAAAACGGAGCGAGATACCTGTTATCGTTTCTGAAAAGCCTGGAAGAAACGGCCTGTTTCCCACAGAAGCAACTCCATAAAGAATCTCATCTTCTCCCTGTGCTTTTGCGAATACTCCCACGGCAGCAACATAGTATCCCTCTTCCAGCTTCTGGTTGTTCACATAGCTGGAGATGACAATCGTTGTATCATCTTTCACATTTACGTTTAAAATATCCACCTGCTGACGCACAGGTTCCAGCACTTGCAGATGCTTCAGCTCCTCCTCTGTATACTGCGCATCCGTTGTTCCTATCCTGGTAAATACAACCGCCGCCTCCCCGGCCGCTATTCTGGCCAGCAGTTCCCGGCCGCTGTCTGTTATTATCATATGATTCATCTTCTATCCTTCCACCTCCATTATCATACATGTGGACAAAACTCCTCCTGTATAAACTCCTGTCTCCGAATCTGTCTGCACATGATTATCTGCTTTCAAAACAAGGTTGCATGGAAATATCATCTTGATCATCCGCTCCAGCTCCTGTACCTGTCCGTACATTTCCAGTCGCACATTCAGATCAATCTGATAAGTATCCGGTTGTTTTACAACAGTAAAATTCTGTTCGCCACACAGAACAGTCAGTTTCTGAAGAAACATCCTCCATGTATAAGGAAGCGCCATAAACCATCTGGACTGAACTCTTGATCTTCTGCTTTCCAGAGTATCTTCACGGAACGGAAGGATTTTCAGTATTTTTTCAAATCTTGAAATACCATACTCATCAGCTGTGGCAATAAATTCATTTTGCAGAACCTGGTCAGCAGCTTTCCACATAAGTGCAAATTCCGGATTTTCCGCTGTCAATGTTCTGTTCATTTCCTCATATTCTGCTATAAATGGCGGCAGATAAGAGACAAGATCAACCTCTCTGATCATCCGCTGACACCTCCAAGTACCGGAATCTCATATTTCCCTAGGCTTAGGTTACTCCCGACACCATTGATGACAGTATCCTGTACATCCATTACTCCCGGAACATTCAGAAGCCGGTTGTCAATCTGGCTGATTCGTACAATCAAATAAGAGGAATCCGCCCATTCTTCCCTGAGTTCCAGAAGATAATCCGACACTGCCTTTTCCAACAGTCCCTGAAGATTACTCCACCCATATCCTGGTTCAAACGTCAGGACAGATTCCACGGTAATCTGTTTTTCCTTTGCGCTCTCCACTTTCACCACATGGCCGATAGGCGCCAGTCCATACCCTTCTCCGGCATTGATTTCCGGATCTATCATTGTCTGAACTTCCTGGACAAGCGTATCGGAAGCTGCCCCGAATTCAGAATTGATAATCGTTAAAAGTACGGTCCCACCGATCGTCAGCTTCTTCTCTTTTGCAGCGTGAAACACAGCATCCAGCCATTCCCCCGCTTCCCCGGTTAATGTCTCTTTCGTGTTGTTATACCACCATTCCACACTTTCCTTCGGAATCATTTCGGCCGGAGAGATATCTGCATTCCAGACTCTTGTCACTTTTGTCCTGCCAACTCCCGGGATCGCGTTCGTCTTTTCCAGATAATCTGTCCGGTTTCCTCCGAAAGAATGTTCATTGAAAGATGCAAAATACCGTTTCCGAAGTTCTTCCGTCTCTTCCTCATCTTCTCCGGGAATCAGGAGTTCTGTCAACTCTGCGGTCTGCAGTCCCTGAATGTATTCCATAGGAATCATATTTCCCAGGTACTGATTTCCCGCACTTCCGGAAGTCTCGCACTGCACCTGGTATTCTCCATCCGCAACCTTTTCCACTACCACGTAGTTCCTGTCGCCAATATTAAAACGCTGCCCGGAGACATCAATATTATCCGGGACAAATACGCCTTTCAATATGGCGTGCGTAGCCTGACGTGGATGGATGCCGCGCTCTTTGCACCGCAGAATCAGGAATTCCCGGGACGCCGAATCTCCGTAAGCTTCTTTCAAAATGTGATCCAGCTCCAGATACAAAATCTGTAATTCAATCGCAGTAGGCGAATGGGTGTCCCATATGACGGAACCTTCCCGTTTGTCGAATCTGTCCGGCACGCGTGAGAGCATCCGGTCCCGAATTATTTCATATGTAGTATTTTCATACACTAAAAGTTCACCTCTCTCTCCATTTTTACATCTCCGAATGTGGTATGTACCAGAAATTCCACATGGACAACGCCCTTTTCCGGAAAATCAAATGTAAAGTTATCCACACTCCTGACCCGTTCGTCCCACAGCAGAGCTTCCGAGATCCGGCGTTTCAGTTCCGGACATACATAGGTGACCGGTTCGCCGAACAAATCCTGGATCTCGATTCCATAGTTCCAGCTGTACATGATATACTGATAACGTTCTGTCATAATGATCTTATAGATCGCCTGTCTGACCGCTTCCAGTCCGTCCGTATATCCGCGGATACGATGACCGTTCATCTCCATCTGATAGGTCAGGCCGGGCCGTACTTCAATCTCAAAATCTTTGTTCAGAAATCCAACTGTCGAAGGAATCATCGCCTGCCTCCTATCCGGTCAGCCACAATAAACTTCTGACCTTCCTGCTGGCGAAGGATGATCACCTCGTCGCCGACCTCCAGTGCATTGTGCATCAGGAAATTTTTGGTCCCCGCAATATCATGCACATGAAGCGGCGTATCCGCTGTTTCTCCGTCCGGGGAAAGAACTCCTTCCTCTGTTGTCCACTGTACCGTTACAGTTGTCATATAATCTGTAACATTCCTTGTCAGGATCAGCTGATTCTCGCCAAGAATCATTTTCTGTTCCACATTGATCTTCAGGGGTGTCTTTGATATGACTTCCCCGAAATATACACTGACCGGCTTAGAAGCTTCCCATTCATCCCGTGAAGCCTTTTTTACCGCCTCCACAAGTCCGTTTGCATCAGCCAACAAATTCACCTCCTCTAAGTGTCAGATCCATCCAGTGCTCACTTTCTCTGTAAGTATGTCTGCAGCTCTCAACCAGCATGAAGTTTCTGACTTTCACATCGCCCAGATTCAGGTTCACCGCGATCATGCTGCCCGCCCTTACCCGGTTGTCGCCCAGAACACCTGTAAGCTTTAAACTGCGGGTCTTTTTGTTATACAGTTTCAGGAGAGCATCTGCTTTGGCCATGCCGTTCTCCCCTTTCTTCAGCGTATCAAAATACTGCAGAACCCCCCATTTGTTCATATTTCCGGAATCCTGTGCAATATACACTTCCCGGAACCCGGTCTCTTCATTGTCATAAGTCAGTTTTATTTTATTGAACGTATCGTCGTCTATGGATGATGTGTATTCAAAATTTTCACCGGTTTCTTCATCCACCATCAGATACGCCCCCGGCTCACCCACCGCCATGGATGACAGATGCTTCAACGTCAGCTTCCCAAAATCGTCATACAAAACGAATAATTCCCCAGTATTCGTCAGCGTCAGATCCAGAGCATTCTGGATCATATCAAAAAGTGACGTATTTTCTTCAACCCTGGATTCGATCACATACCCGGCAGGTTCCAATACTCCCGTGTTCAACGCATAGTCAGAAGCAATCATCCTCAGAAACTGGTCTGCCGTCTTGTTCTCATAGATGATGGTGTCTTTGTTTTTCAGATAACGCAGCTGGTCATAAGCGGTAACCGTAACAATCTGGTCTCTGTCTCTTTGTTGTTTAAATACAAATCCAAAGAACAGTTCATCCCCGTTTTCCTTCATCCTCACTGCACTGCCTTCTGAAAAATCAAGCACATCATCTTTCAGCACTTTAAACGTCAGCTTTCCCGGAGTCCCCTTCCGCTCTGTTGACCATTCAATCCCTTCCTCCACTGCCGGAAAATATGCCTTCGTGCCGGTATCATTCCCGATCAAAAGTTCAATGCTCATCTGAACTCATCCCCTTTCTAACCGGCCGGAATCGTCAACACCTGCCCCGGATAGATCAAATTGGGATTCCCGCCGATCACGCTTCGGTTGGCATTGTAGATCACGGAATATTTCGAGCCGTTTCCATAAAATTTTTTGGCGATATTCCAGAGGCAGTCCCCTTTTACCACCGTATATGTCTGCGCTTCCGACGGAGCCGGAGAAGCTCCGGTTTCCCTTTGAGGCTCTACGCTCGCCTGAGGCTTCTCCATATCAAAGCTGATGTTCACTGTCTTGGTTCCATAGTCCCTCCACTGTTTCAGTTTGATGTCAACCATCAGATCAAATCCCTCTTTCGCATCCTCTGTGATCTTGTAATCTTCCATAGACACTTTCATATTAGTATCAAACAGCCGTTTCCCGGTCGGTTTCGTTCTGCACACAATAAACTGAAAAGGCTTCTGATTTGTCTTCAGGGCTTCAAAATAGTCCAGAAAATAGTCAGCGCCTTTAAATCCCGACTTGTAGACGGCAAATGGATAAGGTTCCTGCGGTATCCTGCATTCAAACTCCACATCCGTCAGCTCTGCCTTTTTCAGAAGATTGATCTGCCCCTCGTTGATCAGCGTAACTGTTTTATTTGTATTATTGATCTTTACGGTCAGTTTTGGAGGAGTGACCGGCAGCAGACACCTATCCAAATAAAAATCATATCCGCTTTTTCCCATTAAGTATGTACTCCTTCCGTTGAAATATAGATCGCTTCGTTCACTGCATCCGTCATGCCTGAGATCACCCCGTCCAGATCCAGTCCGTTTTTGATCGTATTATGATTTGTCTGTTCAATACTAATTTCAGCAGTGGTAAACCGGTTGATTGCTTCCTGCTCTGCAATATCCCGCAGATATTTCAGTTCTTCTCCGGTAATATCCATTGCATCGGCCATTGCACCGGTATTCTCAGAAATGTTCTCGACTCCGCCGCCAATATCCTCGTCTTTCAGGAAATTGGTATATTCATCCGACGAAGGAAGAGGATTCTCTCCAAAGAGAGAAGCCGGGTCGAAATTCGATATTTTATCCTCAATCCCCTCTCCGAAAGAATACCCCTTATCCCATGCTTCGTCGTAGTCAAACCGTTCCAGATACCGGTCGGAAACATCCAGCTCTTTCATGACTTCTTTTCCCTTTCCAAAGGTCTCGTCTACCCAGCCTTCAAGGGAATCCCGCCATCCGGAAATGGCATCCGCAAAATCACCGCCGAAAATAGTATCAATGGCGCCTGCCACACTTTCCAGCAGGCCGAGAACATTGTCCGCCAGATCGAAGAACAGGCGTGCGATTGCTCCCACGGGATCATCAAATACATTTCCGAAAAAATTCGCAAACGCCGCAATATAATTCCAGAAAAAGGCAAACAGCCCCATTCCCAGATTGATCAGAGCAAACAACAGATTTCCTATCACAGCCAGTGCAACCATAAATGCTCCGCAGATCAGTCCGGTGGCAGAGATGGAAGTCCCTGCAAAGTGGTTGATCGCTGCGATCACTGCATAAAAAGCTGCAATCAGGGCAATGACCAGGATGATAATCCAGACAAGCGGACAAGCCGCAAGTGCAGCATTCAAGCCATCCTGCGCCAAAGTCAGGGCGACGACAGCCGCACATTCAGCCCAGTCGCACACTGCTTTCCAGACCGTAATTGCTGCCTGCTTAACAGTTTCCAACCATGTAGCCAGCATGGTTGCCTTGTAGACCAGCAACGCTGCGATTACGCCATAAATAATCGGCGACAGCCACGACCAGTTATCCATCAAAAGCTGTACGCCGTCCACGAGCAGACCGAAAATTCCCAGTACCGCGCCTCCGGCGAGAAGCAGCACGCTGATCGCTGCATTGGCGACGCTCCACAGTCCTTCCATACCGCCGATTTTATCCAGAATCGGCTCTGCAGCCCCGGCCAGCAGAGTAAACGCTTCCCCCGCATGAGCTACCAGTCCCTGGAAGGCCTCGCTGTTGGCAATTTTACTCAGGCCTCCCAAAAGCGGCTGCAATGCCATCAACGCCGTGTTTTCCATGGAGGTCCGGATTTGTTCAAAAGTCTTCGGCATACTTTCGAACTTTGCATTCGTCTCATCTGCTGCCGCAAACATGGCCCCTTTAACCACACCAGCCGTAATCTGCCCTGCTGCTGCCATATTCTCCAGCTTTTCTTCCGGCACTCCCAGGTAATCTGCAATCGCCTGGATCATACTTGGCGCCTGTTCCAGCATGCTGCTGTATTCCTCAGCCCCCATGCCGCCGGAACCCATCATCTGCGCCATCTGCTCCATGGCACCGTCACTTTCCGAAGGATCCATTCCGGCAAGCTGAAACTGTTTGCTGACCTGCTCTGTGAATGCGATGATTTCTTCCGAACTTCCAAAGGCATCTCCGGCTGCACTTCCCATATTCGAGACTGCACCCGCCATTGCCTGATAAGAGCCCCTTGCCCGTTCACTGGAGAGGTATACCATGTTCTGCAGGTCTTGCGTCGTCTGCAGGCCGTCATTTATTCTGTCCAGACCTGCAGCGACAGAAGTCATCTGATCTGACAGATTCAGCACTGCCGAAATATTTTCAACTGTCACAACAGAAGAAATTACACCTGTGATCTTCTGCATCAGCCCGCCCGACCCGCCTGCATCTTCTCCGTCTCCCTGATAATTCTCAATCTGCCGAAACCGCTCCATTACGCTGCTGTTAAAGATCTCCGGACCTCCAGACTGCCATTGAACAGGTACACGGACCGGAGCCGGCTGATGGATTAGGGGATCAGGCAGTATCGGATGGATTCTCACATCCACTGTAAGTGGGGAAGGCAGGGAACCGGAATCAATGATTCTGAAATTCACAGACTCTGCCATCCGACACAGCATATTTGTAAAATCATCCCTTAATTCAATCGCTACACTTATACTTCCCATACCATCACCTTCCTTTCTTCCCTTTTTTCTGCCTGCGCTTCATCTCTTTTTCTCTTTTCTTGTCATGTTCCATCTTTACTTTAATGGCTGCCACGACAAATGCTTTTTCCTGTTCGTCCAGTTCAAGAAAAACCGAAGGCAGAATATGTAATTTCAGAAGGGAATAATAGGCAAAATTAGCCTCCCAATCCCCTTCTTCAATCAGTTTTTTGCTTCGTCCACCTTATCACTGAAGGAGACGTCAAAACCCTGAAACTTCTGTACAAATGCAGCAAGCTCATTATATTCCCCCGGATCATCCACCATGGCAAGCAGAAGATCTTCCGGAGTTACAGCGCCGTAAGAATCCTGCAGTTCCTTGTCATACAAATCAGGCACTGCCACAGACGCAGCAATCATCTTCTGAATGTACAAACCAGATTTCAGTTTCTGACGGAACATATTCGGTTTCCCGGTAACCGGCACTTCCATGGTGCACTCTTCCCGAAGGACCTCATTTTCTTTGGATGTAATATGTCGGAACTCCCACTCCAGAGGTTTGCCGTTCTCGTCCAGAAGCGATCTGGTCGGTGCATACATCTCATTTTTCCTCTCAATCTTGTTCGCTTTCATAAATCTGCTGAATTTAGACATTCTTTATTCTCCTTTACCTTATTAATTTAGAAAAACCTCCTGTATGAACCCGCATTTACACATACAGGAGGTTCTGCCGCTGCTCTCCATGTACCCTTCATGTGTCCGAACCAACGCAGACAACGTTTCCCGAAAGCCTATTGAAGAATAGCGGCATAAATATGAACAGCTACACTGTCAGTTCGTCAGAAAACCTTCCAGATCTTTGAATGTTTCCGGCATCTTGAAATCTTCAAACGTAAAGTCCATCTCTTCTTCCAGATATTCGCCGTCTGCATCAAACTTGGCCAGGATCCCGCCGTCAATGTTACAGTCCATCAAAATCATGGTCTGCCGCCCAACCGCGGATGTCCTATCTTCATTGGAAATCTGGATCTCAAAATAGATATCCTCTCCGGTATCTTTGTACTGGAGCATCATCTGTCGGAAGATAGAAGTATTGTAATGGAAAGTCGCGCTGCCTGTACCCTTCCATCCCGAAGCCTTGTTCCCTTTTCCGGTTTTTCCCAGAATAGGAACTTCTGTCTTGTTCTTTTCAAATTTTGCTTCCAGATTAATCGCCTGCATAAAGTTATACCGGCGTGTTCCAATTGTAATAAAGCACTCTGCCAGAGCCGCAAACACGGTGTCTTTGGCTTTCATCGTCACATTTGACATATCGTTTCACTCCTTTCTTACGCCACAGTCACGGTCATATATAACCTGCCCATGGAATTCACCACTGTTATAAAGTCGGACACGATTACGGATTTCTTCGTATCTCCCTGCTCCACCTGTACGTCTGCATCAGAAAAATTCTCAATCGCCCGGATCTCCTGGAGCTGTTCATGGTGTTTGACGATATCAGACCAGAGAGAAATCCGTCCGGCTGCATCGTTGGGAACCACTCCAAGATACTTCGTGCTGAAAAGCACTGCAATGTCATTGCCGATCTGATCAATGACCCGAATGGTCTGGTTATCTTTGAAGACGTCTCCCACAGCGTCAGACACCGTGACCATAGTATTGATATCTTCCAGAATCCGAACATCAGTTCCCGTTTTATGGAATGTGAATTTTCCCTCTCGAATCGCTGCCTTCAGTTCATTCTGCGTATATGGAGTATCCACCATAAATTCACCATCATATTTCCGGTTCTGATTGCTCTTGTTGACCGGGCATCCGGCGCAGGCACCTGTCACCCAGTAGACGAGCCCTGCTTCTCCCCAGCCTTCATCAAGGACTTTATTGTTCACACTGATCACACCCATATGATCTGCTTTCGCATAGTCATACAGAACCAGCTGGAACTTTACACCCATTTCCTCACGCAGCCGTTTTACAAAAGCGGTAAAAAGGGATTTTGTCGTGTCATCCATGACCATCACTCCCATGGTATTGAACGTATATGCTTCGATCTTATCCAGATAATCCTGATAAGACGCCCCGCTCACCTCTCCATTTTCTCCTCCAGTCATGGGAATTGCCGCCGCTGCTGCAAGGGTGATTCCGGATTTCCATGTTACATAGTCGTTTGCTGTCAGCTCGGCAGCTGTTGAAACAGTCTGTTCGTCCACAATCTCTGTACCCAGAAGTGTTTTCACATCAAACTGCTCTTCATGATCCGGATTCACCTGAACGGAAATTTTCAGATCATTTCCGCGCACTCCGCAGTACAAAGCCTCCGCAAGTTCATTCCCTGCTTTCTTTCCTCTGCCATTCAGCCGATATCCGTATAAGAGCTGCGTATTCAAAAATAAATCCCGTAATCCTTTCAGCTTGTCGCTGGTGTATTCATACCCGAAAAGTTTCATGCTGTTCTTCTGGAACTCACCGTTAGTCACTTCAAACACTTCGTCAGATGCTCCCCAGTCCAGTTCAAGAGGCATCGTAGCAATCCCCCTGCCGGACAGCGCTGCAGTCGCAGCCGTCTTCGAGACAAAGTTGATATAAGCACCTGGCAGTTCTTTGTTCTGCACTAAAAAAGTACCTCCGCCTAAAGCCATTTTATTTCACCCTACCTTTCATATAATTTTGAATTTTTTCTTCTGCGGCTTTCACCGTGTATAATTCTCCCGCATCCAGAAGGGCTTCCGCCAGATCCCTTCTGCCCTGGAAACGCTCAGAAGAAAGCAGCTGTTCTTTTGAAAATACATGTTCTGTTTTTTCAGAGACTTCTGCCGCTCCTGAAGCTTTCTTTTTTCCTGTCATTTTGTCGTCTCTCCTTTCACTGAAATTGCAGAGGAAACCTCCTCCATGGATAGGACGGAATCAGCTCCTTTGTATACGAACATATCATAGTTTACAAAAAAACGAAGAACACCCTCAGCCATTTCATATTTCATCTTGGTACCCATCATCAGATCTCCTCCGACTTCCAGCCATTCCAGGCACTCAAAAAGCCGTCTTGCAACTTCATGACATGTTTTCTCTTCCTTCTCTGCGTCTGCCGGAACATAACGGATGCAGAACTGATTCGTCCTGAAATACCGCCGATTCAGAAACCGCTTTTCTTCCGCGCCGGCACAGAGTATAAAAAAACAAGGTCCCTGCAGACCCTGCTCTGTTTCTTCTCTATAAATTTCATATCCACTGCCAAATTCCGTATTCAGCGATGTCTGAATGGATTCAATTATAGAATTGATCATTTTATATACCTCACTGAGTTAACATACATTCTGATTCCGGATCCGTCTTTCCGCAATCCATCCTCTTCTTACAGGTGCAGCTTTCCTCCGGCGGAGCTCTGCCCGCAGTTTTGCCCTTATGTCGTCTCATTCTTCTCTCTTCTTTCTTTTGTCTTAAGCCTTTCATCATAAAGCCTGCAGGCAACGGATAAACAAGTTCAAAAAATTTCCGGAATATCATCATCTGGCATCTGTCCTCCTTTCTGCAAAAATATACTCATACAGATAAAACAAAATCAGCTACCGGCCCTTCGGCTTTGGTAACTGATTTTTGATGATACTATCATAACACATGTTCCTGTAGGTTTGTGTAGGTTTGTGAAAATTCTTTCAAAGCAGCTCTGTGCATCTCTCTTACATACTGATAGGTATAGTTCATTTCATCTGCAATCTGCTCAAGCTTTTGAGCTTTTACATACTTCAAATAAAGCAGTTTTATATGGTCTGGTTTCTTCATTCCCTGAATCTCACCGATGATCCGGTGCTTCAAATCCACATATTCATCAATGAGATCATTAATTTCATTTTCGAGATCCAGCATCCGGATGACTTTCCTCTCATATGCTGCATTCCCCGGAGCCCCAGTCTGCACGCGCTCTTTTGAATAATCAACACCCCCGGTGCCGAAAAGACCCGACTGAAGATCTGTTTTTTCCTGAATTCTCTGATTGATCATCACATCAAGTCTTTGTAACTGCTGTAAATATTCTTTTGCTTTCATACCATTCTTCCCTTCCACAACGACGACTACCTCTGTCCTCGGATCATAAATTAAAGTTTTCATAGTATATGTCCTCCTTACCTGTTTTTAATTTTTCTTTTCTGCAAATTCCACTATTCTGCATCATACCGAAAGTACATTCGTTTTCCCTTTTATAACTTTCTTACACGAAAGTTTTGTCTATACTTTATCATGTAATTTTCTTTTTTTCAATACTTATACGAAAGTTTTTTGCATTTTATTACGTATACGTATTGATTTTCCTCTTAAAACCCTGTAAAATAAATAACAGAAAGGGGGTTCCACAATGAATCTGGGAAGCAAAATCAAAGAACGCCGAAAAAGTCTTGGGTTAACTTTAAAAGAGATTTCGATTTACGTGGGTGTGGCCGAAGCAACTGTACAGCGCTGGGAAAGCGGCAATATCAAAATGCTGAAAAGCGACAAAATGAAAAAACTGGCCTCAGTCCTGCAGATATCCGTAGAAGAATTAAGCAACTGGGTCTCCGACCATACAAAACCATCGGAAAACGTTCCCCTGGAGCAAGACAGCGCGTATCATACGAAAAATCTGCAATATGAGACAGATTTACTGGAAGAAATTCAAAAAAGACACGGAAAATCCGTATATGAAGCAGTTTCTCTTTATACCCGGCTGGATCCTGATGATCAGGGCGAGATCAGAGGCGAGATGAAGCAGATGCTGAAAGCCGACAAATATTACTCCCGGAAGCAGCCCATGTTGAACGCTGCACATGCCATACCAGATTCGTCCAGAGAAGATCAAATATTTGATGAAGACCTGATGGACAGCGAAGATTTTTAACAGGAGGTTTTCTTTTTGAGCACATACGAGGAATTACTAATCGAGGCTGACAGTCATAACCTGGTTACAAAGGAAAAGCCTCTCCGCGCAAGCAAAGGACGCATCAAAGGCAACCGGATAGCGATCCAAAAAGGCTTGACAGAAGCTGAGAAAAAATGTGTGATGGCTGAAGAACTGGGGCATTATTATACCGCGACCGGAAACATACTGGATCAATCTTCCATCTCCAACCGAAAGCAGGAATTACGCGGACGAATAATGGCGTATGATCGCCTTATAGGGCTGATCGGTATTATACAGGCATATCAGCGCCGCTGCCGGAATCTCTCAGAAATGGCTGAACATCTGGAAGTTCCGGAAGAGTTTTTGAATGATGCCCTGTCCTATTACAGGAATAAATATGGTATCTTTACCCAGGTAGATCATTATTTAATTATCTTTGAGCCTTCTCTCATGGTTATGGAGCTTGTATAAGTTCTGTTTTCATTTGACCATAAAAATTGTTCCAGCAACACACAGAAAGGATATAATACAA
>CAJTTI010000048.1 GCA_910579225.1 uncultured Lachnospiraceae bacterium
TTTATATAACAGACAGGCGATCCGGTGGGGAACTTTCCCTTTGCCGGATCGCCTGTCTGTCATTTTTATCTTATTCTGTCAACAGCTTACTTTCAGAAACTGTGCTCTCCCGTGCAGTTTCAACGGAATCGAATCTGCCGGTATGAAGATACAGTCTCCTTTGAAGAAATGGATCATCTCTCCTTCTCCGAATATGGTACCACATCCCCCAATGCATAAAAGCACCTGAAAAGAATTGCTGTCCGTCTTAAAATCTGCCATCTCCCGACAGCGCTCTGTATTGATCAACTGACGCTCCGCCTGAAAATATTTGCAGCGGCACAGAAGCTCTGTGGCACATCCTTTCCGATATTTTAATACCCGCATAGGCTGTCTGGGCGTGCGGCTTCCTTTCCGATTGGCAACATCCAGAGCCTGAGAAATATGGAGCGCTCTGGGACATCCATTCTTATCCACACGACCATAATCATACATCCGGTAGGTCAGATTAGAACTTTCCTGTATCTCTGCAATCAGCACTCCGCCGCCGATCGCATGGACCGTCCCGGGTTCAATATAGAACAAATCATCTTTTTGTACCTTGACTTTCTGAAGATACTTTTCAACCGTTCCCTGCTCCAGACTCTTCTTCAGCTTCTCTTTCTCAATATCGTGATAAAAGCCGTAGATCAGCTGTGCATCCTTTGCCGCATCCAGCACATACCACATTTCCGTCTTGCCCAGAGAACCGCCTTCATGCTCTCTTGCATAATCATCATCCGGATGTACCTGTACAGAGAGGTCCTGTCTTGCATCAATAAACTTTATCAGAATCGGAAGGCCCCCGTCTGTCCTGGGATGAGTTCCCATATATTCCGGATGATCTTTCAGAACATCTGCCAGTAGTCTTCCCTTATGTTTCCCACTGGCCGCCAGGCTCGGTCCGTCCGGATGAGTGGAACACTCCCAGGTCTCCGCCAGCGGCGAAAGATCAATCTCCTTGGAAAAATCATCTTTCAGACGGCTCCCGCCCCACAGGTAATCTTTCCCCGCAGGTTTCAGGAGAAATGGATGGGCGCCAAAACCCTCACTGCTCCAGCTCATATTTCTTCTTATCATGGACACTGATCTCTTTGCCGAGCTGTACTTCTATGACTTTAAGCTCTGTATCTGCAATCAGTGTATGGCGGCAGCCTGCCTGCATGGTCACCACGTCGCCTTCCTGGACCGGCTGTTCCATACCGTCCACGATACTGCGGCCCTTGCCGGAGATCACAGTCCATACCTCGTCTCGTCTCTCATGACTGTGATAGTTCATCTGATGACCGGCATTCAGCGTTACTTTGATGGTCATGCTCTCGTCTTCCACATCCAGGACCCGGAAACTTCCCCAGGATTTTTCTGCAAACATAATCTGCTGATCAATCTCATCCACATAAGGCTTGATGTAGCTGGACTGTTCCTTATCAGACACCAGAATCCCTTCCGGACTGGCAGATACCACCACATCTTTTAATCCCATACAGAGTACCGGCACATCCAGTTCATTGATCACATGAACATTCTCACACTGATCGTTCAAAATCGTTTTTCCAATTGACGCTTCTTCCATGGCCTCGGTCAGAGTATTCCAGGTCCCCAGGTCCTTCCATTCGCCTGCAAAGCGCATTACTTCAATATTCTCTTCTTTTTCAACCACTGCATAGTCAAAGCTGATTTTCTCAAGGGTGTCATATTTGCCGAATAAATCCTGATAATCTGTAAAATCCAGAAGTTCATGCGCCTTATCCAACACATATTTCAGCTTATAAGCAAATACGCCTCCATTCCAGAGCGCTCCGCACCGGATATACTCTTCTGCCGTCTTTACGTCCGGCTTTTCTTTGAACGTGGAGACGCGGCTTACCTGCTCCTTGTCCGTCGGAATAATATAACCATATTTTTCACTGGGATATGTGGGTTCCACTCCCATGAGTACCAAATTGGCGTTTCCCTTCTCTGCAAGCTGTCCCAGCTCCTTCAGAGCAGCAAAATAATCTTCATTTACATACGGATCCACCGGGCACACCACCACAGCTTCCTCTTCCCGAACCCCCTGCACATCATGAAGATAAGCAGTCGCCAACGCAATCGCAGGAAAAGTATCTCTTCTGCAGGGTTCCACAGAAATCCCCACATGCTCTCCCAACTGATTGTGAATTGCCGACACCTGAGTCTTGGACGTTGCAATTGTTACCGTAGCATTCCCGTCGATCTTCCGGATCTGACGGTACACTCTCTGGACCATGGACTCATAGTCCCCTTCCGGAGTCTTGAAAATCTTAATAAACTGTTTGGAACGGATATCATTGGAAAGCGGCCAGAGACGCTTTCCGGAACCGCCGGATAATAATACAATATTCACAGGCTCACCTCTCTGCTCTCATAGGATTATTCAGGAAATCTTCATAGGAAAGGCGAATACCTTCCCGAAGTTCCGTCTGGTAGGTCCATCCAAGCGCCGCGCTTTTGGATACATCCAGAAGTTTTCTCGGCGTCCCGTTTGGCTTGCTTGGATCCCAGCGAATCTCACCGGTATATCCGATCACATCCGCCACCAGCTCTGTCAGCGCCTTGATTGTCAATTCCTTGCCGGTTCCTGCGTTCACGGTCTCGTTACCACTGTAATGATTCATCAGAAACACGCAGAGATTTGCCAGATCATCCACATACAGAAATTCCCGAAGAGGACTGCCATCTCCCCAGCAGGTCACGTAGGGAAGATTCTGCTCTTTTGCCTCATGGAACCGGCGAATCAGCGCCGGAACCACATGGCTGTGAACCGGATGATAATTGTCATTGGGACCATACAGATTGGTCGGCATCACTGAGATATAATCCGTACCATACTGCCGGTTCAGATATTCACAATATTTAAGTCCCGAAATCTTTGCCAGCGCATATGCTTCATTCGTTTTCTCAAGTTCACTGGTCAGAAGACAGCTCTCCTTCATAGGCTGCGGCGCCATCCGGGGATAGATGCAGGAAGATCCCAGAAATTCCAGCTTCTTACAGCCGTTTTTCCATGCAGAGTGAATGACGTTCATCTCCAGAATCATATTGTCATACATAAAATCTGCCAGTGCATCCTGGTTCGCCATGATACCGCCGACTTTTGCCGCTGCAAGAAATACATAGTCCGGCTTTTCCTTTTCAAAAAAAGCCTCCACCTGATCCTGACGGCACAGATCCAGTTCCTTGTGCGTACGGATGATGATATTAGTATATCCCTGCCGCTTCAATTCTCTTATGATGGCAGAGCCAACCATGCCATGGTGGCCTGCCACATAGATCTTCGCATCTTTTTTCATCATTGCATTATGCTCCCTGCTGCGCAGCTTTTACAGCTGCTTCTTTCTTTGCCAGCTCCCGGTCATGCTCTGCCATAATACGCACCAGCTCTTCATAGCTGGTCTTCTGCGGATTCCAGCCAAGAACAGTCTTCGCCTTTGTCGGATCACCCCAAAGGTTATCCACATCCGTCGGCCGGAACCACTCCGGATTTACGCATACCAGCATGCGGCCGGTAGCAGCGTCGTAGCCCTTTTCCTCCAGTCCGGAACCCTCCCAGCGAAGTTCAATCCCGTTTGCCGCAAAGGCTTTTGTTGTAAAATCACGGACCGTATGCTGTTCTCCAGTCGCAATCACAAAATCTTCAGGCGTATGATGCTGCAGAATCAGCCACATACACTCTACATAATCTTTCGCATATCCCCAGTCACGCAGAGAATCCATATTTCCAAGCTCCAGATGATCCTGTAGCCCTTCCGCAATCCGTCCTGCCGCCAGCGTAATCTTTCTGGTGACAAAATTTTCTCCACGGCGCTCAGATTCATGGTTGAACAGAATTCCGTTTACTGCAAACATTCCATATGCTTCCCGGTACTCCTTCGTAATCCAGAAACCATACTGCTTGGCCACCGCATAGGGGCTGTATGGATGGAACGGCGTGGTCTCTCTCTGCGGAACCTCCTCAACCTTGCCATACAGCTCGGATGTGGATGCCTGATAGATCTTCGTTTTTTTCGCAAGTCCCAGGATCCGGACTGCCTCCAGGATACGCAGCACTCCAATCGCATCCACATCCCCTGAATACTCCGGCACATCAAAAGATACCTGCACATGAGACTGCGCCGCCAGATTATAAATCTCATCCGGCTGCACCAGGCCGATAATACGGATCAGAGATGAAGAATCCGACAGATCTCCGTCATGCAGCGTAACTGCATGTTTCTCCAGAAGGTGATCAATTCTGGACGTATTGGAGATAGATGCCCTTCTTGTCATCCCGTGAACCTCGTATCCTTTCTCCAGAAGAAACTCAGCCAGATAAGAACCATCCTGTCCTGTAATACCAGTAATCAACGCTTTTTTAGCCATCCTTATTTTCCCTCAACTTTCTTTCATAATTCATGGAACTTTGTTATATATTGTAATCATTTCCTGTCATTTTAATAAATAATATTTATCTTTTTAAGAGAGTATCTTGGAAATAACTAGCACAATATTGACTTTTACATCACCAGGCAGACTCCGGCGCTGTCAATATCCGCACGATACCAAAAGGCAGTTATTTTACAATCTCTCTCATTGCGTCTTTCAGCCCTTCCAGCGCTTTCTCAGCTGCATCCAGACTTCTTTCTTTCACGCCCATGTAGAATTTTACCTTTGGTTCTGTTCCAGACGGCCGTACACAGCACCAGGCGCCACCTTCCAGCTCATAATAAAGCACATTGGATTTTGGAAGCCCCGTGGGCGTCACCTTCCCGGAAGCCAGTTCCAGGCGCGTATCCGCTTCGTAATCCCGAAGCGCCGCCACCTCATACGCCCCGATCTTTTTAAGCGGCTCTTTCCTCATATCTTCCAGAATCTTCTGGATTCGCTCTGCTCCATCTACCCCTTTCATAGTGATGGACACCAGATCCTCTTTATAATATCCGTATTTCTGGTAGATCTTCAGCATCTGATCCCAAAGCGTCAGTCCTTTTTCCTTATAATAAGCTGCTGCCTCGCACAGGGCCATGACCGCCACAACTGCATCCTTATCCCTTGCATGGGTTCCCACCAGGCAGCCATAACTCTCTTCGTAACCAAACAAATATTCATGGGAGCCGGTCTCTTCAAAGAACTTGATCTGTTCGCCGATGTATTTAAAACCGGTAAGCACTTCGATGACTTCCACACCATATTCCTTTGCGATTCCGTCCGCCATATCTGAAGACACAATCGTCTTCACCAGTGCACCGTTCTTCGGAAGTTTTCCCAGCTCTTTGCGCACACTTAACTCATATTCTGCAATCAGAAGTCCGGACATATTTCCGGTAAAGGGAATGTATGATCCGGTCTTTGCATCTTTCGCGTAGACGCCAAGCCGGTCCGCATCCGGGTCGGTGGCCAATACCAGATCTGCATCCGTCTTTTCTGCCAGCTTAAGAGCCAGTGCAAACGCCTTCGGATCTTCGGGATTCGGATAGGATACGGTGGAGAAATTGCCGTCCGGCAGCTCCTGCTCCGGCACCACCTGCACATTGGTAAATCCAAGTTCCCGAAGCACCCTGCGTACCGGAAGATTGCCAGTTCCATGAAGCGGCGTATAGACAATTTTCAGGCTGTCTGCCATTTTTCGGATTGATTCCGGACTCAGAACAAGCTTTTTCAGTTCTTCCATATAGCGGTCGTCAATTTCCTGTCCAATGACACGGAACAGCCCTTTCTCTTCTGCCTCGGCCCGTCCCATCATCCTGATATCAGCAAAATCTGTCACTGCATTTACTTCCGCAATAATCTCTTTATCCTTTGGCGCTGTAATCTGCGCGCCGTCTTCCCAATATACTTTATAGCCGTTATACTCCGACGGATTATGGCTGGCCGTGATGACAATACCCGCAATGCAGCCAAGTTCCCGAAGTGCAAAAGACAGCTCCGGTGTGGGACGCAGCGTCTCGAAACGGTATGTCCGGATCCCGTTTGCATTCAGACAAAGTGCAGCCTGCTCGGAAAATTCCACAGACATATTTCGGGAATCGAAAGCGATAGCAACTCCTTTCTCTTCCCCTCCCTGTTTCCGGATATAATTCGCCAATCCCTGGGTAGCTTTCGTCACTGTATACACATTCATTCGATTGGTACCCGCTCCGATCACTCCCCGAAGTCCTCCGGTTCCAAAGGACAGATCTTTGTAGAACCGGTCCTCAATCTCCTTCTCTTCACCGGCAATCCCCTGAAGCTCCTCTTTTGTCGCCTCATCAAAAATTAGATCCGTACACCACTGTTCATATTTTTCTTTGTAACTCATCTTTCTTCCTCCATCTGATAACATGATTTATTGACACTGGACTGCAGAAAAAAATATTCTTCATAGTTCCAGAAATCCGAAAGGCTTACGGTCATCCATATGAAGATATTGCATCATAAGATAAGCCCCTCGAAGAGACACCCTTTCTTCTGACAAGATTCTGCGCACCTGTGTACGATCCGCCAGCAATACCTGAATCTGCTCCGTAGGTTCACATGCAGACAATCCCTCTGCAGGCTCCACTGTCCCATATACGGCACAACTGGTTTCATCCGTAAATCCCGGTCCCAGAAAAAACGGACGCCGAAAACAGGCATCTCCGCCAGTATACTCCTCAAATACAAATCCTGTCTCTTCCCGCATCTCCCGCACTGCCGCTCTGCCTGGTGTTTCTCCTGGGTCCACGAGACCTGCCGGAAGTGCATACACCTTTGCATCCAACGGGTAACGATACTCTCTGATCAGCACCAGACGTGGAGTCAACTCCCTCGTCAGAGCATAGATCACAATTCCTTCCGGATCCAGTCCCTTGGTGGAAATCTTCAACTTTTCCTCAGGATTCCTGGATGCAAAATAATAATCAAACAGATTTCCTTCCGTGTCCCTGGCATCAATATGGTATAAATTCAGATGCACATTATCGGTAAGCTTTTGCACGGCACCTGTCTTTCTCATCTCCATCCCCTCTCTGTTTCAATAATATTTCATTCATTTTTGTTTCTATTCTATAAGAAAATCTCTTAAATATCAAATGAAAAAAACAGAAAGGGAAAATTCTCTTGACGAACAATAAAAGCCGTTCTATATTAGAAGATATCTTTGGAAAAACTGTCTTAAAATACAGAAAATGGAGGAGACGAAGATGTCTGGAAAAACTCACAAAATTGATATGTGCAACGGCCCGCTGCTTCCAGGAATCATTGCTTTCAGTCTTCCCCTAATGCTCTCCGGCTGTCTGCAGCTTCTTTTTAATGCCGCAGATGTGATCGTGGTCGGCCGGTTTGCCGGCAATGAGTCTCTGGCCGCGGTGGGCTCCACCAGTTCACTCACCAACCTGCTGGTCAATCTTTTTATCGGCTTATCCATCGGGACTAATGTAACTGTCGGACATACACTGGGCGGTGGGGATGAAAAAGGAACCAGAGACAATGTACATACAGCCATTACTGTCAGTATTATCTCCGGTGTTCTGCTCATCGGTGTGGGAATGCTCTTCACCAGACCGCTTCTGATCCAGATGGGGGCTCCCCTGGACGTTCTTGATAAGGCGGCTCTCTATCTGAAGATCATTTTCATCGGAATGCCCGCCACCATGGTCTACAATTTTGGAAGTGCCATCCTCCGGGCTGCCGGAGATACCAGAAAACCTCTGTACTTCCTGTCTGTAGCCGGTGTGATCAATGTGATGCTGAATCTCTTCTTCGTCATCGTCCTGCATATGGATGTGGCCGGCGTAGCGCTTGCCACAATCCTTGCACAGTGTATCAGTGCAGTGCTGATTCTGCTCTGCCTGTGTCGGATGGACGGCCCCTGCAGACTCAATATCCGAAAACTGTACATTCACCCGCTCCGTCTGCGCCGGATGATGCAAATCGGACTTCCTGCAGGAATACAAGGGTCTCTGTTCTCCTTCTCCAACGTATTGATTCAGTCCTCAATCAATTCGTTTGGTTCCGTTGTGGTGGCAGGAAACAGCGCCGCCATGAGCATTGAACAGTTTGTCTACATCTCCATGAACGCTGTCCATCAGGCAGCCGTCAGCTTCACAAGCCAAAACACAGGTGCCGGGAAGGCAGACCGAATCAACCAGATTCTTTACTCAGGTCTTGGTCTGGTGACAATTATAGGTTTGATCATGGGAGCAGGCGTCAACCTGTTCGGCGGCCCGCTCCTTTCCATCTATTCCACTGACCCTGCAGTCATCACTGCAGGACGTACAAGACTGCTCTGGATCAGTGCCCCATATTTTCTCTGTGGCGTCATGGAAATCATTATGGGTATCATGCGGGGACTTGGCTATGCGCTCACACCCATGGTGGTATCTCTGTCCGGAGCCTGCCTGTTCCGTATTCTGTGGCTCGCAACCATTTTCACATGGTTCCCCACACAAAGCATCCTGTTCCTGTCCTATCCGGTATCCTGGATCCTGACAGCACTGATCCATGCATTGACCTATCTGTATGCTAAAAAACATCATGTACTGTTTCGCAAACAGACACTTATGTAAGCAGCATTGATCAAAAAAACGGGACTGTCCTGGCAGGGACAGTTCCGTTTTTGATTATATGCAAAGATCATCATGACAGGTAAAGCAGATCATCTGTCGCTCTTTAGACAGCCGTTTCAGCAGCTCTATGGCACGCTGCTGTCTCACAGTATCCAGGTTTGTAAAAGGATCATCCAGAAGCAAGGGCGGTTTTTCGTCTTTGTAAAGAACATCCAAAACCGCAAGGCGTTCTGCAAAACACAACAGATCCTGCTGCCCGGTACTCTGGGATTCCATGCTTCGATATGCACCTGCCTCCTGTACCTTCATCTGCAGATGAACATCCAGAGAAATACTGTCCTCCTGTCCGGACTCTACCTCTCTCAGATAATGCTCCAGTCTCTCTTTCATATCTTTTAAATAGTGCGCTGAAAATTGTTCCCTTGCCAACTTCAGGTACTTGACTGTCTCACCAAGAAGATCATGCTCCCGAACTGCTTCTGCAATCTGCTCTGAAATCCAGCTTTCGCTTTCTCTGAGCTTTGGGATCTGTTCTGCTTTTTCCTGCAGTCCTTTCAGGCGATATCGAATATCCTCCTGCTCTTTTTCAAGTTTCCTCAACCGCTCCTTATCACGCCCCAGTTCTTTCTTCAGGGTTTCCGCATCAGGCAGCGCCTCCGGTGATAACTTTATCTGTTCTTTTTCTTCTTCAGAAAGATTTTCTCCATAGCAAAACCAAAGCTCCCGGCTTCTCTGGACCTCTTTCTTCTGTTCTTCACACCTCTGCTGAAGTTCTCTGTATGTCCTGCTTTTCTTCCGCTCCTCTTTCCATAACTCCTCCATCTCCGAAATGTCTGCATGTCTCCGGGCGCCCAGAAAATCGCTGATCTTTTTCTCCAGTAAATCCTGCTTCTTCTGTATCTCCCGCAGCGTCCGGTCTGCCTCCCGGACCTGCTGACTGCTCTCCTGAACCCGTGTTTCCAGTTCCTCCAGTTTTGCACGGTATCCGCGTTCCTTCAAATACCCCAGCACAAGAAACACTCCACCTGCTACAAAAAACACAATTCCCGCCACAGGTATCCCCCGAAACAGACAAAAGCCTCCCAGAAGCAGCATAAGCCCCGCCAGAACTGCCAGGTAGATACCCGGAGAAGAAAGTTCTCCTCTTGCATCTTCCACATCTCCCTGACGGCTTACAGCCTCTTTTAACTGCCTGTCTGCTCCATTTTCTCTCTGGCGCAGCCCGTCCAGCTGATAGATCTGCTCCCGGCACCGGTCCAGCTCCTCTTCTTCCGGCGGAATATCCGTATACGCTTCCAATGCTACTGTCGTCTGCTGCAATTCCTTCTGCTTTTCTTCCGCCTGATGCTTCAACAGGTTATATTGAGCTTTTTTTGCTTCTGCCTGCTTTTGCTCCTGTATATTCTGGAGCATATGCACTGTTTTCTCTATAGAAGCCTTTGCCTCATCAGCAAGCTTTCTATGAGAACAGAGCACAAGATTCTGCTCTTCCATCTCATCTTCACACTGTCGGCATCTGGAAAGCTTTTCCCGCACCACACGTCTCTCTTCTTCCAGCTTTCCGATTTGTCCGCGGCCTCCAGTCTTATGAAAATATTTCATCTGATCTTCCAGCAAAGATACAGCTCTTTCATAATTCCTCATATCTCCCGCGTCTTCTTCCACATGCGTCAGGCGGGCACCAAGACTGTCATTCATGGAAACCATCAGATCCTGTTGCCCCAGAAAACTGCTTCGCCCATAAGCTGCCCGGTCCACACCGAACAGCTCTTCCCCCAGACGTTCAGAATAGTCCAGACTAACCAACCCGGTCTGCAGATCATAGAGTTCAAAAGAATCATCTTTGTCTTTTGCGCCAAAAAAACGTTCCACCCGGTAATTCCGCTCCTCCGTCTGAAACTCCAGGCTGCCTCCAAAAGTTCCTCCCTGCCACGGAAGGTAGTGTTTTCTGTCATTTTCTTTTAAAGATCTCTTTGTCGTATAGGGAAGCCCATAGAACATGGACTTGATAAATGCCGCCAGCGTAGACTTACCCCAGCCGTTTGCCCTGCAGATTCCGTTAAATCCTTCTGCAAATTCCATGTCAATATTATGCAGTCTTCCAAAATTTTCAATATGTAATCTAAGGATCCGCATCTTATCCCTCCCCTGCCAGAGCACGAATGCCTCTTTGCAGTATCTCTTCTTTTTCTCCGTCCGTCAAATCGGAAGCCAGTACCAGCCGTACAAATTCTCCTTTCAGAGACACATCATACTGGTAATCCTCTGGCCGAATCAAAACCGAAGTCTCATCCTTTACCTTCAGAAAATAATATTCATCCTCCAGCCACTTCCGAACCCACGCCGAATCCCGTTCTGTTTCCAGACCTACGCGCCCGGTCAGAAGGAGCTTCACCATATCTTTTTTCGGAATATATGCCAGCTCCTGAAGAACCTTCCGCCGGATTTCCTCCTGAGTCATCAAACCCGTAATATCGACTGGAACCTCATGCAGTCTCCGCTCCGCAAAGGGCACAAAAGATGAAGCGATTTTGCCTTTTGTAACCTCAAGCGCCACATAACCCTTTTCACCGCATTCATCAAAACCTCTGCCCTCCATACAGCCACTATAACACCAGATCCCCCTGTCATCCAGGCGTTCCAGCCGATAACTGTGGATATGGCCAAGCGCCAGATAATCAATGCCCTTTCCCCGAAGATCACGCACAGAAAAAGTATCTGCCTGGTCCTTTCCTCCGTATTCCGTAAGCATCCCATGAAGCATCACAATGTTTTGTCTGTTCTTATTCAGTGCCAGTCGTTTCAGCAAATCATCTTTGTTCTCTTCTGAAAGTTCGGCCCCGGTTATGGTCACATTTCCTTGATCATAAGAGGTCCAGTCCGCTCCAAAGGTCTTCAGGTTTGACGGAATCTTCCAGCTTCCGTCAAATAAACTGTTTAGGTCATGGTTTCCCTGCAAGTAATAAAATATAATCTGAGGATGCATCCTTACAGCATCCATTACGCAATTCCGGGCACGGACCGAGATTGTTCTGGCGTCGAACAGGTCCCCGCAGATCAAGACCGCATCAACCTGTTCCTTTTCCGCCTGTTCCACCATCCGTGTAAATGTCCTTAACAACTCCAGGCGGCGTTCCTGTGCCTTTTCTGAAGAAAGTCCTGACTCCATTCGTGAATCCAGATGCAGATCTGCGCAGTGTATTAACTTCATAAACTCCTCCTGTTGACAGTACGCCGGCTGTGCTCCCGGGGCCATGATGCCATGATCCCGGTAAAGATTTCCGAACTCCGCCGATCATTTCCCGAATCTGCAGCACAAATATCGTCGCCTGTCATGTTCCTTTCCTTTGTTACAGATCATTATCCAAGATATATTTCAGAAATGCCTGACAGCCTTCAGACACGTCCTCGTACGTCTCATCAAAATTTCCAGTATACCATGGATCTGCAATATCCCTGGGACAATCCGAAAAGTCCAGAAGCCGGCTGATCTTTTTCTCCGGATCCCGCCTGACAATCCGTTGCATATTATCAATGTTCCAGGTATCCATGCCTATAAGATAATCAAATTTCTCATAATCTGCCCGCACCATCTGTCTTGAACGGTGATCTCCGCAGAGAATCCCCACTTCCTGAAGCTTCTCACGTGTGCCCCGGTGAACACGACTACCAATTTCCTCTGTGCTGGTGGCAGCAGAATCAATGAAAAAGCAATCAGTAAGACCACGCTTTGCTACCAGGTCTTTTAAAACGTACTCAGCCATGGGGCTGCGGCAGATATTGCCGTG
>CAJTTI010000049.1 GCA_910579225.1 uncultured Lachnospiraceae bacterium
ATTTCCGGTCCTTTGTACTGTGACTGATAAAAATACCATTCATAATCTGTCCGTCCTTTATAATTGTATTTTTTTTAACAAGCTTTCTCTGTCTGATGTAAATTTTCGCCGTATCTCTTTCATGGAGGTCCGGTATTCCTGATAAACCTGCCGAAACTGCTCCTGCAGCTTTTGGGCATCTTCATAATAAGGGATCTGCAGCCCGCTTAAATTGGTCTTATTGTAAATCTTGATGGTCGTTCCTGACTGAATGCTGTCCAAAGCTTCCCGTCCCTTCCGTGAAGTCAAAAACTCATATAAAACGTAGGAACTGTACTTCTTTGGATCCACCCGGATCCGTGTAAGATTCCCGCTCAGAAAGGCCTTTGGCATATCTGGTTCCACCATGCAGATTTTCAGGACGGAGCCTTTGGATGTTATGATAATGTCCCCCTCCTGAATCCCGAATTTCTCTTCCCAGTCCCGGGATTTTGCCCGCAGTCTGGAATGTTCCGGAAACGTGATCCCTCCGTCTTTCAGATCACGGATGTTCAGCCAGTAGTGGGTGGCCTGCTGAGAATAGATTTCTTCCTCTTTTTTTGTAATCTGGGCTCCCCGCATGATCGTGGCAACGGTCTTTAGGGCTATGGTCTTTTGGACTTTATCACCGGTATGTTTCCAGCAAAGATAGAGAAACGGATTCCAAGAAAATTCCTTTTCTTCGATTTCTTTTAAAGAAATCACCACCGAAAATCCGGCGTGCTCTTCCAGATTTTCATATGCTCTTTGCAGTCTGGCCGTCATTTCCTCTGTTATCTCATAAAGTCTGCCGCCTTTTCGCTTTTTTTCTTCCAGTTCCGCCATAAAAACCCGGCCCTGATATTTTGCAGGTTTCTGCTTATTGAGGACCAGAAGCTCAAATCCGGTATGAATCGAGACATACAGATTGGCCGGCAGTGTGATGACCGCCTCCAGCCAGTCCCTCTGGGTCAGGATTGCCCGGATTTCCTTTTCCCGCTGTCTTACCAGGGCACCCTTGGTAACCACAATCACAGCCTTCCCCCGGTCATTGACCCGCTCCAGAATCTTCTGAATGGAAACCCACTCCGTATACATCTTTTCCTGGCTGCCCATCAAAAGGTCTCTGTCACCTACAAAAATACTTTCATTTTTTCCCTTGGGCAGATCAGCAAGGACCAGATCATAACGGTCTTCTAATTCCCCTGCCCCCGTTTCTAAAATGTCATGCTGAAATACCTTCGGATTGTTGATTCCATGGCAGAACATGCGGATCTGCACAATATCGCAGTATAGTTTTCTCTGCTCCTCGCAGACCATGTGCCGGATCCCGTCGTCCCCGGACCGCCGGTCGAACATCGTAAGGCCGGTGCCCCCAAGTCCGGCGCACAGCTCCGCCATGGAAGAAGTCCCCGGGTTGAGCGGAAGTACGGTCAGCAGCCGGTTGACGCTCTTCGGCGTAAACTGCAGGCCGTCCAGCTCCGTCGGAAGTTCCTCTAAAACGGTCAGAATTTTTTCCAGATCTTCCAGACTTTGTATGAACTTCTGCAGTACCTGGTTCAGATCCCGGACAAGCGCTGCACACTTCTTATCCCTGGAAATCTCTTTCCATGCGATGCTCCCTTCCAGATCATCAGCCGCCCGCTTCAGTTTATACCCTGCTATCTCCTCAAAAATATTCCCAAGTCTTCTGAGATCTTCTGTTGTTTCCAAGGTCTTTTCATATTCTGTATGATCCAGATAAGCGACAAAGGCCAGATAGAGAATCATCAAAAAACTCTGCTCCCTGGAAACCCGGGTTCTTAATTTACCCCATATATCTTTCATGTACTTTTCCATAATTTACCACCTACATAAACCTTATCATATATTCACGGAAAAATAAATAGGAATAATTATACCTATACTTCTTTTACAGGAAGTACATTCATGGATCAAACCATGAAAACATAATTCTGAAGTGAGTACATCCCCATATGAATTGAAATTCCTGCAGATTGACAGCTGGTTCCTGAGCCTGTTTCGTGAAAGTTTAGCAAAAGTTGTTTGAAAACCTGTTCCTTGCGGTACCCGCCGGGAGTCATTCGTGAGCGTTTGGCAAAAGCTGCAAATATGATTTTACCGGAAGAAGGCGAAAAATATAGTAGCCTGTTGGTATGAAATATGGCAAAGTACTGATAAAAGCAGGAGGTATGGCCATGAATCCCCCAAAGAACCGTGAAAACAGCATTACCCGTTATTATATTGCAGAAGAAAATTTAGCAGGCAGGGTAAAGGAACGAAAAGCAGATTATGATTTGATGGCGGCTGTTATGATTTGTCTTGGAAAAGAAGAGGACTCCGCTACAGATTTATTAAAACTGCTGAATGTGCTTCTGTCCACGGAGACCGGTTCACAGGATAAGTGTCAGATCTTGGAGGAAAATTTTCATATCAGAATGACTCAGACATTGGAAAGGGAGGTGTCGCTTATGTGTAATTTAAGTAAAGGCGTGGAAGAAAAAGGGATTCAGAAAGGAATCCAGAAAGGCCTCGATAAAGGAATCACAGCTATGATATTGACTTTAAAAGAGTTACAAATATCGAGTGATATTATTTTGGAACAAATCCGTGAGAAATTTGACTTGACAGAAGAAACAGCAAAAATATATTTAAAAAAAGTAAACTAAACATTGCAGGGCAGAGCATGAAAAAGGAAAAACCGTAAATGCCCCACAGCCTTTACGGTTTTTCTCAGTCCTTTATTCTACTTTAACTATACAGATCTGGGTCGCCTTCCATCCGCTTTCGGAAGAGCTCCCCCAGACCATTACCGTCTGATTGGATTTCAGGTCTGCCGCCGTTGCCTCTGACATCTCACTTATGTCCCCTCCATCATAGATCGTCTGTATGGCAAACAGCGTATCTTCATCATAAGTAACCGAAACTTTGTTAAATTCCGCGTCATCTTCACCGCTGGAACTTATCATGAGTGTTCCACCGTCATCCAGTTCTTCGGTGATCGCTTCCACTAGTGTGAACTGCCCGTCCTTCAGATCCCTGACGTCTCCTTGCAGATCGTAATCGTCGTCCGTCCACTGGTCGGATGCAGGTGTTTCTTCATCGCCGTTTGATCCCGCCGGCTCTGAATCTTCTTCCTTTGGTTCATCCCCAAGGGCCGGGTCCCCGGCTTCTTCCTGCTGTGCCCCGGTACCGGATTCCTCTTTGGTATCTCCACAGGCGCAGGTCATAAGCCCCAGGACACACAGCAGCCCCGACAGCAGAATCCTTTTTGTTACTCTGTTTCTCATCCTCTTCACCTCTTCTGATCAATTTCAAACCCGCAGTGGGTTCCTCTTCCATCTGCCGATTTTTTACTGATTTTACCAGAACTGTCTCTAAGTAACCTCTAAAAGATATGAAGAAATGCTTAAGATTCGCTGTCCACGCCGCTGCAAGAATGTGCCTGTAAGTCACATTTGTCACTGTACTGTAAGAATCTTATCCAGCGCCTTCGCCTCCCCGGTTTTCACGATCTCCACCTGCTCCGGCTCGGAGACCAGGACCGCCGTCGTCAGATCATAGCCCGCCGCCCGGATCGCTGCCATGTCGAATTCCAGAAGTTTTTCTCCGGCTCTTACCTTATCCCCGGATTCTTTCAGCGCTTTAAAATGCTCTCCGTTCAGCTCCACCGTATTGATTCCCACATGAATCAGAATCTCGATCCCGTCCTGACTCATAAGGCCGATGGCGTGTCTGGTGTCAAAAAACATGGAGATCTCCCCGTCAAAGGGTGCGACCACCTCGCCTTTTACGGGCACAATTCCAACCCCTTTTCCAAGGGCGCCGGAAGCAAAGGTTGCATCCGGAATCTCGTTATAGGGAATCACGGTTCCTTCCACCGGAGCATAGACACATCCTGCCTCTGTCTCCACCGCAGGTGAAGCTTTCTGCTCGGACGCCCCCTTTTTCTCCGCCGGCGCATCCTTATATCCCAATACCCAGGTCAGAGCAAAGGCCACACCTGCTGAGATCAGGAACATGATCATATAATTGACCGGATCATGCAGACAGAGCAGCAACCCGAAGATCCCGGTCACACCGGTTCCTGTAGCCCCAAGGCCCACGATGGATGCGTACAGAGCTCCTGCCGCACCGCCCACAGCGCCGCAGATAAACGGCCGGAAAAACCGAAGATTTACACCGAAGATAGCCGGTTCTGTAATGCCCATAAAGCAGGACAATGCCGACGGAACCGCCATGGATTTGGTCTTCTGATTTTTCGTCTTTAATGCAACTGCCAGCGTAGCTGCTCCCTGTGCAATGTTTGCAGCCGATGCCAGCGGCAGCCAGTAGGTCACCCCATAGAGCCCCAGCTGTCCCACGTCAATGACCGTGTACATATGATGCACGCCCGCCACAACCGTCAGAGAGTACAGTCCGCCCATGATCAGACTTCCGATTCCAAAAGGCAGCGTGATCAGCTGCTGTACTCCGCCGATAATGCCGTTTTCAATGGTGACAAATACCGGACCGATGATGGAATAAGTGAGATAACCTGTTGCAAACACACTGACCAGAGGCGTTACGAACAGATCAAACATGGCCGGCACAATCTTATGCAGCTTTTTCTCGATAAGACACATGACAAACACGGCGATGATCACCGGGATCACGTGTCCCTGATAGCCGACCAGATCCACCTGGTACAGACCGAACCAGACACTCTGGGTCTTCTGCACCCCTTCTGTAGCTACCGTCCATGCATTCTGCAGATCCGGATGGATCATCAGCATACCGATCACGGCTCCCAGATACGGATTTCCGCCGAATACCTTCGCCGCACTGTAGGCGATCAGGATCGGGAGAAAGACATAGGCCGTGTTGGAAAACAGATTCGCAAACACAAAGACCGAACTGGATGTGTCGATATTCACAAATCCATTGTTGACCATAAAATTCAGCGCTTCCATGATTCCCATGAGAAAACCGCTGGCGACGATGGCCGGAATAATCGGCACAAAGATATCGCCCAACGTCTTGATCGCCCTCTTGTAGATGGGCTGTTTGGCCGCTGCCGCTGCCTTTGCATCCTCTTTGCTGGCGGCAGATAATCCGGAGATGGCCAGAAACTCATCGTATACCTTATTGACCGTTCCGGTCCCCAGGATGATCTGAAGCTGTCCGGAGGCGCTGAAGACGCCCTTTACTCCGTCGATCTCTTCCACCGCTTTTGCATCACACTTGTCGTTGTCCACAAGTACCAGGCGAAGCCTTGTGGCACAGTGAGCGGCCGATACGAGATTTTCTTTTCTGCCTACTTTTTCGTAGATCTCTTCTGCTGTTTTTCTGTAATCCATACTCTTTCTCTCCTTCTTTTATTCCCTCGGACAATGAACCGGGTCCCCCGGCTGCACGGACATCAGATCCGTACAGTCTCGCCTTCTGTGCCATTTACTTACGGCAAAAGGACCTGCCTGGATTTCCATCTGCTGCATCGGCTTCATCCGGCGCTGCTGTATCGTCCCATACAGCCGTAGCATATGCCAAATATATGTTCTGCTTTGTTTTCCAGAACAAAAATGGCACAGGCCACCAAAAGTTCATAGCTCATTGTCTGCATCAGGGTTGTTGACCTTCTATATCATATAAACCGGAACAACCGGCATATATTTCCTCCACCTTCAGCTTTCGCAGTACCGTAGGACACCCTGCACTCTGCTGCCTTCTATTTCCACACGATACTGATCCTTTTCCGGATAAAACCGGGTGGAACATACATCCCTTCCACCATTTAAAAACACTTCCACGCAGGAGACATCCACAAGAATCCGCAGATCCCGAAGCCGTCCAATCTGTCTGCCCCGGATATCTCTTCCGCCTCCTAACAGAGGATCTGTAAATTCCATCCAGAAGATGCCTTTTGCCTCCTGGTACCGAAGGATCAGACCCCCGGCCAGCACCACTTTCACATCGCCGCCATCAGCCGTAAGATCCAGTTCACAGCAGGGATTGATAGGACCCGAATAAGCCCCTTCAAACCTGTGTTCTTTCTTCCACCAGTCTTTCAGCTCCCGGACTGGGTTCTGGCAGAGTATTCCGTCCCTGACGGACAGTTCCCTGGGAATCGTCAGGACATTCTGCCAGCCTCTGGTCACTGTCCGGTTCTTGTATATCTCTTCCATATCCGGCATCCCCATCCAGCCGATCTGGATCCTTCGCCCGTCATCCGCCAGAAAAGTCTGGGGCGCATAAAAGTCAAATCCTCCGTCCAGTTCCCGAAATCCTTCCACCAGCTCCGTCTCCCGGAAATCTCCATGAAGAAAACAGGTGCCGCTCTGATATTGATTGGCATACTTCAGTCCCTCCTGCTTTACTCCCTGGGGCGATATGGACAGCACCGTATAACCGTCCAGCCTGTACAGATCCGGACATTCCCACATATACCCAAAGGGCTGTTCCATCCGGAAGCGGTGCACATAATCCCAGTGCCTCTTATCTTCCGAAGAAAACAGAAGCACCGTTCCTTCATCTTCCTTTGTCCTGGCCCCCTGTACCATATAATACCGACCGTCCTGCTTCCATACTTTCGGATCCCTCACATGTCTGGTCAGGTCGTCCGGATAGTCTGCATTGGTCATCAAAAGCTCTTTTGTATCAATCTGTACGCCGTCCCGGCTGACGGCCATGACCGTATTGGATGCCCTGCCCGTATTTATATAATCATGCTCCCCCATAAACTTCACATTCCCGGTATAATACAGATACATAAGGTCGTCTTCGATCAGGGCAGAACCGGAATAAGCACCGTGGCAGTCAAAAGGCTGGTCCGGGCAGAGGGGCACTCCCTGAAAATCCCAGTGCAGCAGATCTTTGCTGGTACAATGCCCCCAGAATTTCAGCCCGCCCTCCGGCTGGAAATAAGCCAGCTGATAAAATGCATGATAGATCCCTTTGTACTGACACAGTCCGTTGGGATCGTTCAGCCATCCGGCAGGCGGTGCGATGTGGAGTCTTGGCCTCCACAGGTCCTGATCCATTCTTCCTTCCTGCCGCCGGGACTCTTCCCTGATCAGTTTCTCCCATGCGGTATGCAGTGCGTTCATCTTTTTTCCTCCTGTGATTTATAGTTATGTAAAGCCTCTTATTCCTCTCTGTTATCCCAAAGAGCTTCCTTGTTGCTTTGTGTCCGGAAATCCCTTCTAAGCACCAACTTTTCTTTCCTGATTCCCTTTATTTTCATGGTTCTTCTGCAAAACACCAGAAAGGACCTGTGAAAAACCCGGCAGAAAAGAGAATTCATTGTGAATACGTATTCACAAAAAGTCTTGCAGAAGGATACACGCCAAAACGGTATCCTTTTTCATTCTCTGTCTGTTATTTTTGTTGTCGGACCGAACTGTCCCGTTTCACCAGGGTCGCCTGAAGGGGATGGTCCTCTGTCCGGTCGTCCTCTGGATGGTCGATCTTATACAAAAGCCTTCTCATGGCGATGGAGGCCATCTCTTCATTGGGCTGTGCCACGCTGGACAGACGCGGATACAGAAATTCACACATATAGGTGTTGTCGAACCCCACCAGGCCTGCCTGTTCGGGCACCTTTACACCCATTCGCTGCAGGATCCCAAGCATCTGCACGGCTCTTCGGTCATTGTAGGCGAAAATCCCTGTTCGCCTCCTTTTCCGGCTGTAATACTGTTCCAGAGCCGCCTGGATCTTTTGTTCTTTTTTGCTGGAAATAACCGTCAGATGCTGTCCAAATTCCGGATCTCTCTCCTTCAGTGCTTTTGCAAAGCCCTGATATTTGACATCTTCTGTATTTCCAAAGAAGATATATTCCTCAAAGCCTTCCTCCCGGAAATGCTCCCCTACCTGTGCGCCGGCTTCCTCATGGGACACATAGACCGAATCCATCCCCCTGACCTGCTTCGTGATCACGACCGTGGGAATATCCAGCTTCCGGATCAGCCTGTTCCAGTCACTTGCTCTTTCATCCACCGGTACCGCCACCAGGCCGTCCACCCGATACCGCCGCACCACGTCCAGGCTCTCCTTCTCATGCTCCGGATCATAGTTTGTGTTGAAAAGAATCAGACTGTAGCCGGACGCTCTCGCCTCCCGTTCCAGATATTTCACCAGATCTGCAAAAAAGGAGTTGGAAATATCCGTCAGCACCACTCCGATCAGATGCGTCCTGCTCCCCACCAGGCTCTGAGCCATCACATTGGGCTGAAAATCATGCTCTCTGGCACACGCCAGCACCCGCTCCCTAATCTCTGGATTGACCGCCTGATTCCCGTTCAATACCCGGGAAACGGTTGGTTGAGACACCCCGGTCAGCCTTGCGATCTCTGTCATCGTAATCATAACTTCCTCCGGATTGTGAATACGTATTCACAACTTTTCTCAATCCTATCATATCTGTAAGCAGACGTCAATTGGCACATATTTATAAGATTGAGAGGCTGTTTTTGTGCATATTTTACAATCTCATGTCTTCTGCGTATGCCTCTTCCTCTCTGAGCCACTGATTGTTCCGCATCAGTTCTTCAAAGGTCACCGGTATATACTGGTTGATCATACACCCCGCATTCAGTGCTCTGGCTTCCTCTTTCATCACCTGAAAAGCCCGGTTTCTGGCATTGTGGATATGTCCGAAAATATGGTAATGTCCCCTGAAATATCCGTTCCATTCCACAACAGGAAAATGGCACATACAAATCTGTCGCTTCCCGTCCGTAATGTGCATCATCTTATCTATCGCCTCAAAATAACTACAGGCACTTTCATTTTCGAGAATGGCCTTATCATGATTTCCGATTACCAGATATTTGATCCCTCGCAGCTTCTCCAGGTACCAATCTGCCGGTTTTTCACTCCTGTAGATCAGATCTCCCACGATGTAGACTTTATCCCTGTCCGTCATATTCATGCCTTTCGAACCAGAAGCTCCTCTGCATTTTCTTCTGACAGAAGCTTTCTTCCCCCGGTTCCAGTTCAATCACTCCCACATTTGCCGTAAAATAGATCACGCTGTCCCCATTGTTTTCAAGATATACCGGCAGACCGTCTGTCTCCATGCAATATGTCTCCAGATGCCGGCAATGAGGAAAATAACGGATATCAATGGCGCCTCCATATTCTCTTGCAGCGGATCAGACAGCTGGTCTGAAAGATCCCTATATGCGGATACACACTCCACTTACAGATTTTGCCGTTTTTCTTTACCAACATTTCTTTCTCTCCATCGCATGGTAACAAAGGAAGTCTCCATTCTTTGTCTGAATTTTTTCATACGAAATAATCTGATATCCTCGTTTTAAATACATACTTTCCGCCGGGAAAGAAGCATCCACATGAACCTTTGGATCATTTTCAAAAATCCTTGCTTCCAGTAAATCCATCAGTCTGCTTCCGTATCCCTTACCCTGAAATTCAGGCAAAATAAACAACCTGCAAATCTCATTCTTCCGGATGCTACCGGTTCCTATGATGTTTCCCTGCACCAGCGCAAGATAAATTTCTTCGCAAAACAGCACCTCTTTTATCCTCGCTTCACTGTGCAGATCAAGAAAGAACTGCACTGCACCTGGCGGATAATAGTGAGGATATACTTTTTGTATCGTTTCCCTTACAACAGCAGTTACCTGTTTGGGACAATCTGCCAATTTTAATTCTATGTCAGCCTTGAACATTTCTTAATTTTCTCCTGATTTATCCGGACATTCTTCAGGCTTTATAAGCCCTTCCCGAAACAAGGTTTCAAATGTATTCACTGCTCCCCCATGCTCCACGATTTTCCCATCAAACACTTTGTCTATATCTGCTCCGGTGAAGACCAATCTTTTATTCGTGGGCTTCCTTCCCAGCCATTCTCCTTTATGTGTCCCTTCCATGATAAGCTCCGAGATTACATAATCACCATCACAATACTGCCTGACAATCACTTTGATCCATGGACAACCTCCCAGACAGAATTGTTTTTACTTAATTTTAATAAAACTCTCTTTTCGGAAAAATGTTCCTACTGCTCATTTTCCAAGACCTGTATATAGAAATAATAGTGTGCTATGCCACCATAACCACTTTTTTCAGTGTCCCATTCAGCAACAACTTCATAAATATATCCTCCTGGCTTCAACTCTATTTCATAGCTGTCAATAGTTATATTTTCACCGCTTGCATCATGATTGTTCCAATACTTCTCGTTCCAGCACTGTATATTTAAAATTGAACTGGGGTTCTCTGCAAAATTCAAAGCAGCTGTTGTCTCTGAAGTTTCAAATTTAAAAAGCCAGTTTTCGCAATCCAGCGGATGCGGGCTATCCGCTTGTGTTTCGGTAGAAGTTCCATCGCTGTTTCTTTTCTGCCACACATAAGTCCCCAACAGCGTATCAAAAGCAGTTTCATCACTTATGACAGTTAATCCAGGCGGCTCTTCTAATATTATATTGGCATTTTCATCATTTAACAGTCTGTTTGCATATGCACTGAGTGCCTGACATGGTTCATATTTTGTCTTATAACCAACACCATCAATCACAAAAAATGGGTTATATTCCATGATTTCTGTCTGTGTTCCGTCTGATAATCTCAGTGTAAAAATCACGCCTTGTCCGCTGTACTCTGTATAGGAATTGTCTTCATTATAAATTACCACATCCTTTAAATATCCTGCTAATTCCTCCATTTCCTCAATTTGAATGGTTGTATCTGGCGGAGTCAATCGTACCGTGGCTGACACTATTTCCGATGGTTCCAAATCTTTAAAAGGTTTTTTTCCACCAACAGCATAATAAACAATAATGATAATTCCTATAAATAATATACATGT
>CAJTTI010000050.1 GCA_910579225.1 uncultured Lachnospiraceae bacterium
CCTGCGACCTCCTGGTCCCAAACCAGGCGCTCTAGCCAAGCTGAGCCACACCCCGCTTTGGATATCCGCTGACGGACACATATTGTATTATATAAGAACATCGCAGAATTGTCAACAATTTTTTTAGTTGATTTTCAAATTTTTCATATTATATATTTCTTTGCCTTTTATCCACATGAAAAGAGCCACCCGATTATATTTTCAAATCGAATGACTCTTTTACCTGTCAATCTGAAGTTTCACCTTAATTATCTCCTTTCAAGATTATTTCCGGTACTGCCAGATTGTACGGATCCATGGTTCAATCTCTCATCCTGCTTCATGTTTTTATTCTTATCTTCTGTTCTGCTTCCGTTTTGACTCGTCCTTTCTCGTCAGACTTTATCATGTCTTCTGCTTCCATCTGATCTTTCCTGAACATGAATGAAATCTTATCTTCCCATTGGACCTTACCTCCATTCCAGAGACTTTTATGTGTCTCTTTCTTGTTGATGTCCTTATAATACAATATCTTTCTTTGTTTGTCAATAGTTTTCTGAAAATTTATTTATTATTTTTTATTTGTCTGTTTTTCATATTTTTCTATATTTCTGTTTTTTCATTTTGAGAAACGCATTGCACTTTTTTCCCTTTCATTGTAAAATATCCGAAAAAGCGGTCATACGCAGAAAGCAGGTGGACCACATGGAAAAAACATGGTGGAAAGAAAGCGTTGTATACCAGATCTATCCCAGAAGTTTCCGGGACAGCAATGGAGACGGCATCGGAGATCTGAACGGAATTACAGAGAAAATGGACTATCTGAAGGAACTTGGAATTGATGTTATCTGGCTTTCTCCGGTATACGAATCCCCCAATGACGACAACGGATATGACATCAGCAACTATAAAGGCATTATGAAAGAATTCGGAACCATGGAGGATTTTGACCGGATGCTTGCTGCAGCACACAATCGGGGCATTCGGCTTGTCATGGATCTGGTGGTCAATCACACATCCGACGAGCATCCCTGGTTTATAGAAAGCAGAACATCCAGGGACAATCCTTACCGGGATTATTATATCTGGAAAGACCCCAAAGACGGACATGAACCCAACAACTGGGGCTCCTGCTTCGGCGGTTCTGCCTGGGAATATGACGAGGCAACCCAAATGTACTTTCTGCACATGTTCTCACGGAAGCAGCCGGATCTGAACTGGGAGAATGAAAAAGTCCGTCAGGAAGTCTTTGATATGATGGACTGGTGGTGCAGAAAAGGCATTGACGGATTCCGAATGGATGTAATCAGCATGATATCCAAAGAGCCCGCTTATCCGGATGGTGCATTGAAGGAAACCGGCTACGGCGATTACGGCCCCTATGTATACAATGGCCCCCGGGTGCATGAATACCTGCAGGAAATGAGCCGGACCGTCCTTTCACACTACGATCTCCTGACTGTTGGCGAATGCGCCGGCGTGACCGTGGAAGAGGCAAAACGATACGCCAGTCTGGACGGAACCGAACTGAATATGGTATTCCAGTTTGAACATATGGATCTGGACGGAGGAGAGACATTCAAATGGAACGAACGGAAAATTGACCTTGCAGAACTGAAACAAACGCTCAGCAAATGGCAGACAGAGCTGTATGGCAAAGCCTGGAACAGCCTGTACTGGTGCAACCACGACCAGCCCCGGATCCTGTCAAGGCTTGGCAACGACAGTGATGCTTACCGGGAAATCTCCGCAAAAATGCTGGGAACCTGTCTCCATATGATGCAGGGCACGCCCTATATCTACCAGGGCGAAGAACTGGGCATGACCAATGTTCCATTCCCGTCTCTCGAAGAATTCCGGGACATTGAGAGCATTAACGCTTACCACGAATATACAGAAAGCGGACAGATAGCTCCGGACGATATGATGCGCTACCTGTGCTACAAGAGCCGGGACAACGCAAGAACCCCCATGCAGTGGAACAGCCAGCCCGGTGCCGGATTCACGGAGGGAACGCCCTGGATCATGTTGAATCCCAATTATACCCGGATCAACGCAGAAGAACAGATGGCTCGGGAAGACTCTGTCTTTCATTATTATCAAAAGCTGATCAAGCTTCGGAAAACCCATGAGGTCATCATACACGGCGCCTATGAGCTCCTGCTGCCGGACGATCCGGATCTCTATGTCTACACACGGAAGCTGAATCAGGAAAGGCTCCTGGTCGTCTGTAACTTCACAGATCAATCCAGAGACTTCTGCCTGCCAGAAGGCTGGAAACCGGACCGGATGAAACTTCTGATCGGCAACTATGACCGGTCAGATATTGAAGCAGCCATGAAGCTTCAGCCCTATGAGACAATTGTCTGTCACATGGACACTATATAAAATGAAAACCGGAAATCAACAAATACCTGATTACAACAGAAGGAGGAATCATACATGTATAAATTGTGGGATGCATTAAAAGAAGCCAAAAACTATCGCTGGGTGGAACTCTCCCATTCACTGAACAACGGCAGCCCTTACTGGTCCGGTATTCCAGAGGGCTCTGTGGAACTTGGAACCACCTGCTTTGATTGGGGGAATGAGATGCTGGACTGCCTGATTCAGACTTTCAAATTTCCGGGACAGTTTGGTACACATATTGATTTTCCCGGACATTTTGTCAAAAACCGGGAATTATCTGAAGCATATGGCGCCAAAGATCTCATCTTTCCTCTCTGCGTCATTGACGTAACAGAAAAAGTAGCAGCTGACCCTACTTACGTGGTCACTTCTGCGGATATTAAAGAATACGAAGCAAAATATGGTCCTGTTCCTGACGGAGCATTTGTAGCTCTGCGCACAGACTGGTCGAAAAAATGGCCGGATATGGACGCGCTCTCCGGTACAGATGAAGACGGCGGCGAGAATTTCCCGGGCTGGTCCATGGATGCCCTGAAGTATATCTACGAAGCGCGCAATGCTGCTGCCAACGGTCATGAGACTCTGGACACAGACGCTTCCTCGGAGGCCGCTGCCGCCGGTGATCTTGCCTGCGAACGTTATGTGCTGGACAAAGGGAAACTGCAGGTAGAAGTGCTTGCAAACCTGGACCAGGTAGCTCCGGCAGGTGCGGTTATTCTGGTATCCTATCCGCGGATTGAAGGCGCTACCGGCCTTCCTGCACGGGTCTGGGCAATCACTGAGTAAATAACTGCTTCCCGGCAGACAAGTCTGCAGAACACCCAACAGGTGGAACAATCAGACGATTATGCTTCTTTCCAGGCATGCTATTGGAATTATAAAATCTGCTGCCTGGAAAGACATAGCTTGAATACAAAAAAGCCTGCAGTAAGTAATCAACAATCGTCAAACTTACTGCAAGCCCACCACACTGCACTACAGACCTTTTTAATTCAAAACACTGGAAGTGTACTCAATTGATGCCAAATCATCTCCGGAGAAAATAAAATTCAAGGTCATCCCGTCTTTCGAGTAACTGATCTTTTTATCATCCTCTTCATAATTGTCTCCATATGCCGCGATCACGTCGTCCCTGGTTTTAGACAGGTCAATCCCTTCCGGAGTAGACACCGTATCATCCTTCAGGACCACATAGCCTACATAATTATCTTCTCCGTCCGGATACGTATTGATCTCAAATCCCGGATATGTGTACAAATATGCAGTGCCCTGCGCTGCACAGCTAGGTTCTTCAAATATACTCTTCGGCTCTCCCAGGGCATCCGCAATAGGAGCCATGTCCATATCCACGCCAATCGTAATCCCATCGGTCTCAAATACATATCCTTTGCCGCCCGATGCTGCCGGCGTCTCTGAAGAACCGTCTGACGAATCTGCGTCCGCCTCCTGCTCTGCCGCATTATCCTGTGCGCCGTTGTCTTCTTCTTTGGAGTCACCGCACCCTGTCAGCCCCAGAACGGCAACCATACTGATTGTAAGCAATCCCATTAATAATTTTCTCTTCATCATTGTTCCTCCTCGTCCCGCTGCAATCCTTTCGGGAATTACGCAGTTTTTGTTTAAATCTTATCTACTGTCCGCTTCTTTCAATTTCCTGAAGCTGTCTCTCTATCTCCGAATGGTACTCTGAGAGTTTTACTTCCCAGTCCGCTTCCAGAGGCTCTTCGCCCCGGCGGCTTTCCACTCCGCATTCCTCAGACAGAATCCTTCCAAAATAATGAGAAAGTTTCTCTGCACCGGAAAGATTCAGATGCAGACCCGCATCATAAGTATCTGTACTGTAATCCAGTCCAATCTGCTCTGTCACATCCAGAAAATTATAATATTTCAACTGATGTTCTTCTGCATAATTTCTGATCTGCTCGTCCCATTCCTCGTACCAGTACGGATGCAGGCTTGGTGCTTTGACCAACACCAGTTCCACACCAGATTCCTCACATAGTTTTGTCATCTTATCCAGATATTTATATGCATTATCCCCAAAAGTATAATCCGACAGGACTCTGCCCTCTGGAACATTCTCCGCCGGCCTCACATCAACCCGCATATAATATCCGTTATAAGTCACCTTCTCTTTCTCCCAGAAATACCGAAAATCGTCTTCTGTCAGCTGGCTCCACCGGCTGTGATACCGAAGAAGCGGGAATACATATTCAATAAAATCCTCATCTTCCCTCATGGACGCCAGGATACAGCCAATCTTAGACCCGGACCAGCGCATGCCGTCCAGCGTCATACGATTATACGCCTCCTGCTGGGGCTCGTTAAACTCCATCGCAAGGACATTGAACACTACCACATCCGGCTTCTCATAAGACAAGGTCTCCTCCAGCAGATAATAGGACTGCCAGATCAGCTGCTGCGCGCTGCCTCTGATATAGCTGTTGATCCCGTACTCTTCCCAGAGCACTGCAGGAGAAATATTCTCATACAGTTCACAATCTCCGATAAAGATCACATCATGATCTTTTTTCTCATCATAATATTCCTGTACCATTCCTCCTTCCGTCACATCATCCATATATTTCGGCATCAGCAGGCGCTGCAATAAGTACAAAATAAGAACAAGTATAAGAAATGTCAAGATTCCTCTTAATATTTTCTTTCCCCGCTGTTTTTTTCTTTTTTTCATCCTGCTTCTCCTCAAAGATCTCAGGAACAGATCCGCTTCAGCGGTCTGCCGCTCCATCTGCCTCCTGTAATCAGTTCCTCATATGACGCTTTCAGGTGCCCGCAGGATTCCACTGCGCACTTCGCCATCACCTGCATGACATCCAGGTAGCCGCTGCCAATCTCATGATTCTCCCGTATAACAGAGAGCTCCGTACATCCCAGAAGAATCACCTCTGCACCGTTCGTCCGCAATTCGTTCGAAATTCTCTTGAAAAGCTCCATCTGCGGCGGCCGATTTGCCTTCACATTCTTGTAGATCAGGTGCATGACTTCCTGCTGTCTCTCTCTGGAAGGGAGCACCAGTGTGCATTCCGAAGAGGCAAACATATTCTGAAACAAACCGCTCTCTATGGTTCCAGAGGTGGCCATCAGTCCCACAGAATGAATCTTTCGTGCAGTTAAATAGGTGTGGGTCTCTTCAATGGCATTGATAATCGGCATACAAATCCCTGCTTCCAGCTCGGAGTAAAAATAATTTGCCGTAATACAGGGAATCGCAATCAGTTCCGCGCCCTGCATGACCAGGTTCCTCCCAATCCGTATCATCTCCGGCTTTGGATCTTCTTTGGTATGATCTAATATGAATGAAGTCCTGTCCGGAATCTGAGGACAGCTGTGGATCAGCATCTCTATGTGTTCCTGATCCACCTCCGCCTCCGTCATCTCTGTAACCATCTGCATAAAAAGCGCAGTGGCCATAGGCCCCAGGCCGCCGATTACACCCAGTTTTTTCATCCTTTTCTCACCTTCTTATCTGTTTCTTGTCCTGCTGCCTCCAGATACCGCACATCATCCGGCAACATGCTCAGGAGCTGCTATCCGTCACTGTATCTCCGGATATTTGGACCTGTCATAATTGTGTGTACCATCGTGGGAATTGGAATATGCCATCAGCTCCGCATCTGTCTTATAGAAAAATGTAGAACCATCCACTCTTCGGCAAGTGTCGAAATGATACCAGCCTTCGCCCACGTCGATCAGATTCCAGTAATGCATCGTGGTAGGTGTGGGAATCTTCTCAATATCCATATTCTTAATTCCGGCCCTGGTCAGCAGACATTTGGCTGTCATAGCATAGACATAGCAGTCACCTTTACGCTCCACCAATCCTCTGTATGCTCCCTGCACCCAGTTGGTCTTTGGTGTGCCATCAAAATATGCAATTCTCTCATGACACCAGTTATAGATCTTTTTGGCCTTGTCATAATCACTCAGATTCCCCGCCTCTCCAAAGATGGACGCCAGTATCTTATCCGCTTCCGAATTAACCAGGTCTTCAGTAATATTGTCCACAGATACCGGCTCCACATGGACAACTGCCGACGCGGACGCTTCATTTCCGGCAGCATCTACCGCTTTGTACAGGACCTCATAATCTCCTTCTTTTGCCAGATCCACCCCGCTGGCGTCAACCGTCAGTTCTACATTCTCGTCGATATTATCCGTGACAGTGATCCCTTTTTTATAAGAAATACTTCCGCCCACAGGAACTGTCAGATCCTGTACTCCAGAAATCACAGGCGGTTCCGTATCCACAGCAACTTCCAGCGTGGCAGTCGCTTTGGTCACATTCCCTCCTTCATCTGAGACCAAAATCACAACTTGGCGGCTGCCTTCGGTCCCGCAGTCCGGCTTCTCCTCGAATCGGGCGGTGGTCGCAGTCACGTCAGTGACCTCCTCGATAAAATCATCTGCCGTAACTTCTTCTCCCATGTAGACGGTCTTGTCTCTTGTCTTCACCTGGGGCGGAACTGTATCCTCCACCTGAAGTTTGGACGAGACTTCTCTTCCATATATTTCAATCACCACTTCATAGTCTGCCACTGTATTCAATTCCGTATCCCCATCGACGCCTGACAGTATACTGGCTGTTTTACTTTCCCAGCGAAGGAAATCCGATACCTCCGGGCAGGGACTTCCTGCCTCAACGGTCATTTCCTTTTTCACGCAGAAGACAGGGAGCATGATATATGCCGCTCCAACCACTGCTGCCAACACTACCAGCCAGCACACCAGGCGGAACAAAAACAGATTCTGCCTCCGTCTCTTCCTGCGCTTCCTGGCTTTCTGTCTATGCTGAGCTTCTTTCCTGCGGCGAATCTCCTGTCTTCTATGTTCCTCATATCTTCTTTGTTCTACACGTCTTCTGTGCATCTGTGCTTCCCGGCTGCTTCTTCTGTCCCGCGCCAAAGACCGCACCTCCTCCCTTAAATCGAAAGCGAGTATCTTTCGCACAGCATGGTGACAGTCATAACAATCAGAAGATAATCAATCTCATATGCCCCCATCAGTTTAAAATCACTCTGCCGGTAAATCTGCTTCATTTCATTTACATAATCCACATCAAAAATGCGGTATTTTTTGATAAGATCTTCATCCAGAAATTCTCTGCCTTCAGCTCTCTTGATCATGGCAGACATTCCAGGCGCCTGGAACGGGAATTTCTTCCGTCTCAGAATCTCATCCGGAACAATTCCTTCCGATGCTTTTTTCAGAATATATTTCTCATTCACACCATCCAGCTTGTACTTATCCGGTATAGTGATTACAAAGGAGAGCAGATCCACATCCAGAAAGGGATGTCTGCCTTCCACTGAATGCGAAAAGAACATTCGGTCTCCATGCTCCCCCAGCAGATGATCGGACAAGCGAAGCTTGTAATCAATGTAAGAACGTCGCTTCTGTGTACTGAGACCTTTTACACGCTCCACATTGATGGGACTCTTCGCCCATGCGGAAAAACGATCAATCTCTCCCCGGACATCCGCACTGTAGACTTTTCTGTGAATTTCACGAATCTCCGGATGAATACGCTCATACCGAAAGTATGGATCTCCCCACAGCAGCTCATTGCACGCACACTCCTCCGGAGACATACTGCCTCTTTGCATACTCCGGAACTGGTCCACCATATACCCGGCATATCCGTAGAAAAATTCATCTGATCCCTGTCCTGTAAGCACCGCTTTTGCCGGAGATCCCTCCACCAGCGCTGACAGCAGAAACGCAGCCACATCATAGCTCTCTTTTACCGCCGCCTCCGTATGATAGATCACCTGCGCCAGATTGTCCCAGATCTCTTCCTCCGCTACTTTTGTATGATAATGGGTTGATTTCACACAATCCCGGACAATCTTCTGAAAATGACTCTCGTCCAGTTCACCGGAACCGATCTCCGCGGAGAAGGAATAATAGCTGTTCAGCAGATATTTCCCAATATAACATGCTACTACTGAACTGTCCAGACCTCCGGATATATAGAATCCAATGGGCACATCCGCCACCAATCTTCTGGATATGGCTTCTTTTAGCATCTCCCGAAGCTTCTCTACATAATAAGCTTCCCCTCTGTCCTCTTCCACAGGATCATAAATCAAATCCCAGTATTCCAGATTCTCAGGTTCTTGTTCTGGCAGAATCCGGAGCATATGTCCGCCTTCCAGCGAATAAATTCCTTCGAAAAATGTAACCGGGGAAACGATTCCCGGAAAATTCATCAGCTGATCCACCGCTTTCAGGTTCAGTCTGCGCTCCACACCCGGATATTCCAGAATCGCTTTGATCTCTGACGCAAACACCACCCGGCTGTCTACTATGGTATAAAACAACGGGGCAATTCCAATCTGATCCCGAACCAGCAGAAGCTGCCGGATCTTATCATCATACAAAGCAATGGCAAACTGCCCGTTCAAATGATTCACAAAATCTGTTCCATATTCTTCATACAGGTGAAGAATCACTTCCACATCCGTCTCTGTCCGGAACACATGTCCTTTTCCTGTCAGCTCTGCCTTCAGTTCCCGATAGTTGAAAATCTCTCCGTTGCAGATCAGAGACAAGGTCCGGTCTTCATTCTGGATGGGCTGCATGCCTCCCTGAAGATCCAGGAAGCTCAGACGGTTAAATCCCAGCCCCACCTGCTCAAGCACCAGAGTCTGGCTTCCATCCGGTCCCCGATGGCGGATTCTCTCAAGCATTCTTTCCAGGATCCCCCGGTCAATGGGCCTTCTGTCCTTTTGATTATAGATTCCACATATGCCGCACATAAAATTACCAACTCCTGTTATAGTTTTGCACGTTAAAACCGGTTATAAATAAACTGACTGGCGTCATACCCGATTCCATAACTTCCCATCAGAATAATCAGCAGAAACAATCCGCACCATACCGCTGCACGCATGGGATAGGGCTGACGGGCGATAATGCCGCGCACACTTCCTTCTCTCTGCCAGAGACTCGATAACAGCATCAGCCCGCACCCTGCCGCTACAATTCCGTAGTCCAGCCATGTCAGACCGATAGCCAGCAAAGAACCATCCCACAGCACCTGCCAGTTAAATGATGTAAACATGGAAGCAAACATCCGGAATGTTGTGGATACGTCCGTATAACAGTCAAACATATTCAGACAGCATACAAGCAGAAACGTGCGCCCCACCTGAAAAAGTTTATAGAAAAATGTTCCGTCCACGGCAAACTTTTTATGAAATCGTCCATAGAACGGCTCCAGTTCTTCCGACACCATCAATACCACAAAATTCCCCAATCCCCACACGATAAAGTTCCAGCTGGCTCCATGCCAGATGCCAGTAGCAAACCATACAACAAACGAGGATACATACACCGGAAGGCGTCTGCCTACCACTTCCCCAAAATGGCTTCTGGAAAATTTCG
>CAJTTI010000051.1 GCA_910579225.1 uncultured Lachnospiraceae bacterium
TCCTGTGATTTTTCTACAGCACACCCAGCTTCTTCAGCAGCGCCACGCAGTCCTTTGCTCCCTGCACATACAGATATAGGCAGTCGTGATCCGCCGCCAACAGCGTCGCCTCCACATAATCCGTGATGGCTTTCTTCACATTCTCCGGCAGGTCTTTGATCTTCTCCTGCATCTCCTTGCTCAGTCTGGCCACCTTGTCCTGCAGCTCCTGCTCCTCCGGTGACTGCTCATTACGCTCCCGCACTGCCGTTTCTGTCATCTCCCGGATCACCATCTCATAGATCTCTTCTCTGTCCATTTTCATTTCACTCCTTTTTTCCATCAACATAAACGGAACTGTCCTCACAGTCCATATACAATACCAATAAACTTTTCCAACTGTGCGGTTGCAATCCGATGGCTTGTCTGCATGCAATTTATTGCAATGCAGGCGAGTCGTTGGATGCTCCCTGGAGCGTCCAACCGCACAGGTGGAAAACTTTTATCTTTTAGTTTTCACGTTTCTGATACTTGTATGCGTCATTCAGTTCCACCGCACCGTTGAGACGCCTCACTTCCTCCACGCACTTTGCATGGAGCTTCCGGAAGACACTTTCATCGATCCGGCTCTCCGAATGGTAAGCGATCATATGCGCCAGCATGGAAAGCTCCACTGCGATCTTGAAATCCATCCGGGCCAGACGGTTCTCCGTGTCCTGCACCGTGCTGGTCAGGACGGAGGACAGGGACTGCAGCAGATAGTCTTCGGCCTTTCCGGAATTCAGATAGCCGCAGTAGAACTTCAGTGCCTCCGTGACAAACTCATTCCGGGAGCGCACATTGGCAGCTGGCAGGAGGCTGTCCGCCATCTCCAGCACTTCCTTTTCGATGTAGAAACCGGCCCGCACCTTTTCCTTTCCCCTGGTCATCCATACCTCCCCTCCCTCTGACCGACACATTTCTGCCCGGTATTCAATTTCTTTCTGTAAAACTCCCCTGAATTGCCTCCTTTTCCCGGATTCAGGCATAAAAATTCTCTGTACCCTTGAAAAAGTTATGCACTTTTGCCTTTCCGCACGGCTTTGCCGGGCGGTGTTTTCCGGGTTTAGGCTGCGAAAGCAGCATAAACCCTTTAACCTGCACACATTTCGACCCGGATATCATGCCACACCATGCTCCATTTTCAAGCCTGCCCAAATCGCCCCAACAAGCCAGATTTCCCTCTCATGGGTAAACTACTGCCACCCCTGCCGGAAAACCGGCACACAGGGCCACACGGCGGCTCACAGGGGAGGATGCTGAGGTCACATTCTCTGGGCCAGCTGTGCGGAAGGTACTTCCTGCCCGCATCCTTCCTCAACGGCATGGGAAAACTCCCTAACCTTTTCCCCGAAAACGCACGCCCGTTCCTCCAATCGGAGTCCCGGATCCCGATATGCCTCCTTAGCTGCCTCCACAAGGACATCCAGACTCTGTTCAGAAGCATGCCCCATCACACTGGCCTTCATCCGGTTTTCGTCCAGATCGATCTCATATACAGCCAGGACCTCTCGTCCCCGCGTCCGGCACCATTCCTCAAATTTTTCCCGCGTGAGAGGAAAGGAATTCCGGAAAGCTGTCTTCGCTAGTTCCTCACAGTCCATCCCTTCCGCGCCCGGCTGGCAGCTCTCACAGGCATGTACTGTCTCCACTGGGGTACGGTAGTCCTGTGTGAGCAGATGGCACGCTCTCCCGTCCTTCACTACTTTGATCAGGACAAAACGCCGCCTGCTCCACATTTCAGCGTCCGCTTCCCGTTCTTCCCGCCTGACAGTATCCTCTACCTTCCGCCTCTCCTCCGCGGGAACCGTCTGTTCATAGAGCCTCTCCAGCATCCGGGCCAGCTCCTGCTCAATGCTGGTCCCTTCCGGCAGACATTCGGACAAAGCACAGTAGACATGCTCATCCATCCACACGGTCACATCCCGTTTTGCCATCCGCTCCTTCTCCTTTCACTACACAGAAAACTCTCTACTCTGCCGCCTGGGAAGCCCCATTTCTCTGCCGGTTCGGGCGGGAGGATCTGGCATTTTCCTCCCTCGCGATCCGGTCGTCCAGGTATTCCCTGGTCGCCTGGGGTACATATTTCTCATAGAGCTTCTGGAGATAGTCCTTCAGTTCCTCCTGCAGGTCCGCCTCCTTCTTCCCCATATGGTAGGTCAGGGCATCCAGCCGTTCCGTATTGAAGCTCATGGTCAACGTAGTATTTTTCATCTTCTTCTCCGCCTCCGATCACAAATTTTTCTTTTCTCTGTCTGCTCACAACTGCTCCCTGTTATCCTTCCTGCATCACCGGAACTGCCTGCCCCTCCTCCGGATCATTCACCCAGTTTTCATAGTCCTCCACACTGCAATAGCCGGCCAGCATGGCAGAAAAAGCATCCAGCCTGCCGGCCTTCACCCCGGACAGTTCCATCTGCAGGCCGGAGTATCCCCGGAATACCCGCACCACTTTTGCGTCCAGTACATCCGCCCAGGCTTCCTTCCCTGCCGCTGTCAGCGTAGTCCCGTCCAGTTCCACGATGGTGTGGGGCAGACCGTAGTCGATCTCATCATGCACCAGATGCAGGTTCTCCCATCGGGCGCACAGCAGATCCTTCAGGCAGGCTTTCATGGTCTGTCCCTCATCTTTCTGTTGCATCAGTTCTCCGGGATCCCTGGCCTGCGGAGCTGCCCCCGCCAGATCCTGACGGTTCTCCGTTTCCTTCTGGCAGTTGGGGCAAAGCTCCGGATAAAAACGCAGCTCCAGACAGTCGCTGCGAACATATGCCATGCTGACCTCCGGCCTCTCTACAAGCATGTCCGCCAGGAGTTCTGCCAGTGCCGGATTTTCAGAAAGAGAAAAATCACACCCTTCCTGTACCTGATCCAGATAAAAGATCCAGTTCCCGTCTCTCGTTCCATCGGTCCCAGTCTGGATCATTTGGTCCGCCAGCCGGGACAACCCTGCCCCGAACTCCGACAAGGAATCATATTCCAGGGCGGCGGCATCGGGCACATAGGAGGCGTAACGGGCATAACCATATCCCTCAGATTCTACCAGGACACCGTCACGCCTTCCCTCTCCCGTCACAAGGAGACAGTGATAGATCCCGTCTCGGTCCTCCTGCATCAGATCGATATTTTCCTCAATGCAGGGCAGCCCCTCCAGAGGATTTCTCAGAAACTCTTCAAACTCACCGGCTGGCAGGCAGACTTTTTTCTCCACCTTCGCCTGCCGGAACTGAAAATCCGGCTTGTATAAAAACAGCATATCTACTGGGTTGATCGCACATCCCTCCTTCCTTCAGGTAAAATCCACTTCGTAAAGGGTTTTCACCACCCTCTTATATTCCGCGTGCCGCAGTGCCTCCTTTGTCCCATGGCGCACCTTTTTGTTCAGCTGCTTCCTCCGCAGGGAGATCCCACGCTTCAGTTCGCCCCGCATGCTGTCCGGGCCTCTTCCCCGTACCCAGTCGGCTCTCCTTCTCCTGGCTGTGCCGGGCATTGGTTTCTGTAATGCCATCGCTTCCTCCTGTTCTGCCGTTTTATCAACCGGCTGCTGTTTTCTTTCAGCAACACACCATACCGGAACCTTCCCGAAAAGTTGGGGGACCGGTGTCTGTGCCTCCTGGACCAGTACCGGTGCCTCCGGCCTGGCATCCCCAAACTCCGCAAGAGCCTTATCCACCTCCTCATAGGAGGCTGGCAGCGTCAGGCAGACGGTCCTGCCCGCGTTCCTTCCGATATACAATTTCAACATTTCTTTTCTGGCCCCCTTCCTTTCCTCTCTTCTTTTTCTGCCATGATCCCGATCCCGTGCCGGCTGATCAGGATGCCGGTTAAGATCACCTGCAGGAGCCAGTCACCGATCAGCTCCGGGTCCCCCAGTTCCGATAAGGACAGTCCCGGCCTGCCGCCGCACATCTCCTTTGCGGCACACAACAGGGCGTAGCCATCCGGTTCTATGCCATGAACCGCCATCTCCCTGTAACGGATCCCGTTCTTTGTAATGCATGGTTTTGCCTGGTTCCATAAAAAATTGTCCGCACTCAGCAGGAACAGGGCCGCCGCCCTGCCATGGTCGGCGCACAAGGATACATAGTCGCCGTTCCCGCAGATCTCCCGGAACCTCTTTTTATGCTGGCCGCTCCGAAACATGAATTCCTTCACCTCCCCTCTGTTCTTCAGATTGATGATGCGGACAGCCAGCCGGGATGGTGGGATCTCCTCCAGGAAGAACCGCACAAGTTCCTCATATGGCGCTGGCTGCATCTGCTCTGGTCTTCCCCGGATGATCCCGGAGCGGCGGGGTGAAAATCCAGGGATCTGCCGCATCCCGGATTCCAGTTCCCGGAGGGCTGTCTCTTGCAAAAAATGTCCTCCCAAACATCCACCTCCCCTAAGCCATTCCCATCCTGGGACTCTCCTGTTCCACAGTCTGGTTCTGGTCTGCCGCCTGGATCCCTTTTAATTCCTGTTCTGTCCGGATCCGGTTTCTGGAGGCTGCGCCGAAATCCACACAGAGCCGGCACCCTTCCTCACACTCAATGTCCTGTTGGACGAACCCTTCTCCCCAGCCGTCCGCCATCTGCCCGTACCACTCGCTCTTCAGACGCTCTGTCTCTTCCGGGGACAGTTCCTCCCGGCATTCCACTTTAAGAACTCCCCAGAGACAGTAATTCCAGACTTCTACAGCCGGATGCATGCTTACGACCTTTTCCTTTAAAGGTCCCTCATCCAGATATTCCGCAAGCCCTGCCCTGCTCTCCTGGATCCAGTCCTTTTCCAATGCCTTTTTGATCGTCCAGTCATATCCGCTCAGGGCATAGCCGTCCATGGACGTGCAGTGGTCCTCGCTGTCATAAAAAGCGCCCACCAGGGGACTGTACAGCCGCATCCCTGCAGGCGCTTCTGATTCTTTAATCTTCATTTCCGCTCCTCCATTCCTCAAAACCCGTCAGGCTCATCTGCCCTTCCACCTGGAAATCCTCCATCCACCAGGAAAACACATCCTCCGCCGTCCGCCATCTGGTCTTTCCTCCGTCCCTGTGGATCACCTCCAGCATCCGCCCGAAGGCCTTCGTATAGGCATGCCGGTAGGTGGGGAACAGGGCAAACTCCTTCCACCGGGTCTTCCCCGCCATGGGGCAGCCGATGCAGCCTACCCGGAAGAAGCCCATCTCATACAGCGGGTTCATGGGGAGCCGCTCACTGCGGATGTATTCCCATACATCCCGGTCCGTCCAGTCCACGATGGGATTGCAGATCCGCTTGCCCTTCAGGGCGCAGCTCTCAAACAGCCTCCGATTGTCATCATTGTCATTGTTCAGGATGATCTTCTTCTGAGGGTCAGACGTGAAATTTTCATACACGCCCCGGTTATTTTTTCGTTTCACGCTCTCTGCCCACCGGACCCCGGTGGTGATGAAACGATCCCGGCAGGTGGCCTCCTTTAATACCTGGCAGCAGTACCGCTGCAGCCTGGTAGGCGGAAATTTCTTCATGGGAATCAGCGTCCACATGGTGACCCGCTCCCCCTTGTACACGGGATAGTTTATTTTGCAGGGCACTCCCTGCTCCTCCAGTCTCCGGAAGGTTTCCCGCACATAATAAATGGTCTGGGGCGCGTCTGCCGTGGTCAGGTTATGCTGCACCTCATAGGGGATGCCGGCCCGTCTCACGATCTCCCGGCACACACAGCTGTCTTTTCCTCCACTGTCCGTGACTACCAGGGGACTTCCATACAGGGCGAAGGACATCTGGGACGCTGTCCTCGCCCGCTCGATCGCTTTCTGCTCTAAATCCATCCAAAAGGGAGTCAGATATCTTTTCCCTGGCCAGGAACCCCGCCTCCTTTCTTTCTGGTCTTGCTTGTGCGCACAAAAAAAGCGCTGGTTCGTCAGCGCCGCAGTCCTTTCCTTATTTTCTTTTCTGTTTCTGCTTTTTTACATCCTTATCTCAAATCCGCCCACCTCCCTTCCGAATTCCTCCTCCGTCATCAGAGACAGGCTCTCTCCCCGCTCCGTATCCCAGAACCCCGCATGGAACCGGATATTCCCCGCATTCAGGGTACGGCTGGCAAACAGGTCTCCCCAACCATGGGCGGCAATCTCTTTCCATTCCTCCTTGAGTCCTGACAGCTCCTGTTCGGTCAGCTCTCCTTTTGTACAGATCTGGGCGACTCCCCACAGCTGTCCCTGATGTCCCTCCACATCCGGGACGATGAATGAGATCTTCCCCGACAGAAGCTGGTTATAGAGGGTCTCCGCCAGGCCGCCTGCCCCGTACTCCCGCATGCTCTTTGCGATCTCCTTCCGGATCACGGTCTGGAATGCCGGCATCTTCTCCCCATGAAGGAGCGCGGGGAAAAGAGGATATCCTGCAAAGGTGGTCAGGGTCAGGGGGCTGTACAGCTTCAGTTCCTGTCTTTCTCCATGATCCAGACAGATCGGATGTTCCCGGTTGACCACCACGCCATAGAACGTTTCCGCCGCCCCGGTCTCCCGGATCTTCTCCTGCCCGTACCTGCGGTAATCGAAATGATCTTTCAGTCCTTCCGGAATGGAAAAGCCTGCCTGCTCCAGATAGTAGTGTGCATAGCTTTCCGGTACCAAAAATGGAAATGGCAGAAGCTCGTAGGTCTGATGGTTCTGGATGATGCGGCAGCACTCCTCCATGGTTCCGGGGAGTTCCGCCTCCAGTGCTGCAAATGTCAGCTTCCAGTCAATCCCGGAACACGTCTCCATCTCTTCGATCACCTTTGCCGCCTGGTTCAGCTCTTCCAGAGTGCTGCAGGGCGGCAGATGTTCCAGCAGGCCGTCAATGGATGTGAAGATCTCCACTCTTTCCGGGATCTCTTCCGTGATTCCTGCCTGCCGTTTTTTCTCTGCCAGTTCCTGCTCCGGCAAGGGAAGTGCGAACCGGACATAACGGTCTTTGAAGGATTCCCGGATCAGAGTAACCGAAAAAATGCCCTGCTTCTTTTCCATTTTTTCTGTTTCCTGCCTCTTTTCTGTTTCCGATTCCTTTTCTCTGTTCTGCCCTTCCCCTGCGTCCGTATGTTCCATGAGATCTTTCCGTTTCTCCACATATCCGCCCTCTGTTAGATACCCCTGGCCTTCTTGCCGGAGCCGGCCAATCCCTGTATAGTCTACATAAACCTCCAGCCCCTCCGGAAGCTGTGAGGTCTCCTCCTGTGACAGATATCTCCCCAGTTCCTCTAAACTTCCAATCTCCGGATGGAGCCGGTAGCGGTCCAGATGCCCCAGTGTCTCCAGGATCTGCTCCGCTGTATAGGGAGCTTCCAGCCGGAATGCCGCCTGGAACAGCATCTCTTCCTCCCCGTTCAGACTCCTCAGCCTTTCGGCCATCTGGTTGAGACGGCCCAGGTTTTTCGCCGGAAAGACTATTTCCCCCACCAGACGATTCTCCAGTTCCGGAAATTTTGAATCCACCGCTCCGATAAAGGGCAGCATAACTGATGGATGCTGCTCCTCCAGACTCCGTCTGACCTGTTCTGCTTCCTCTTTCGTGGCCGGAAGCCGCATCCAGATCCCATCCTCCCAGTTTTCTCTTTTTACAAATATCCGCAATGCATTCCCTCCTCCCTACTGTAGCTGGATCCCCTGAGTATGTTCTTCTTCCATCTCCGGCGCTTCCTCTTTCCGCACCACAAGACCGGTCTGTGTATAAGCGCAGCTGTGGGAGGCATAGTATTCTTCCCCGATGCCACGATAATCCAGATAAGGCCACACCTTCCTGGGGAACTCCATGATGCCGTTCTCCACCACATATCCTCCCAGCTCCCGGCCGCAGGTCACACCGGGGAAACACTCATACAGCTGCAGGCTGTCCGCCGCTTCCAGGACATCCCCGATGGTGGAGATGGGTCGGCAGTCCAGGATCCCGGAAAATTTCATCTGCTCTTCCCTGTCCATCCTCCCGATCTTTTCTGCCAGGCAGCTGATCTCCTGGAACCAGCCATCCGCAGGCAGATACTGTTCAAGGCCGGGGATGGGAGACTCCACTTTTGCGATCCGGAAGGGGATGCTGCTCTTTCCCCCATGCCCTCTGGTAAGAGAGAGCATCTTCTGCTCCGGCTTCTCCCTGCCGGAAAGCGGAAAGGTGAGTAAGACCCGATTGACCGGCCTTGTGGTATTTTCATACAGGATCTTTATGACGGGTTCTCTTTCTTCCACGATTGCCTCCTCTCCATCCTGCCACTGTCAGGCAGCTATTCCATCTCCATCCCGCCCATCTCCGATTCTTCTTTTCCCGTGATGGTGACGTACTGGTCGATAATGTTCAGTGCTTCATAGTAGTCCTGGCATCCGCCTCCGGTGATGCGCTTCTCCATTTCCTCCGCCTTATCCTCCATCCCGTTTTCCCGCAGGGTCCGGGCCGCAATTCCCATCAGGTTGAAGATGTTCCCATCCTCACCGATCAGCGCACAGTCCGGCCTCTCTGCCACAGCTTCATGGAGAAATCCTCCCAGCCGATTATCTACATAATCGGACATCCATGTGCTGCCAAACTGGTAACGGGTCTTAAGCCTCCAGGCGGCCAGCTTTCCCATATCCAGCTTTTCTTCCCCAAAGAAAAAGAGCAGGTTGGTCTTCCCCTCATTCCGGAAAACCGCCACATCATCCAGCCGTTTCCCTTTGGGAAGGATCCCTTCCTGCTCCAGCATCTGGTTGATCCCGTCTGTCCACTCCTTCAGATCCCCGCCGCAGCCCTGGAGGACCAGACCTTCACGGCCATGCATCGTTCGGAGTTCCTCTTTTT
>CAJTTI010000052.1 GCA_910579225.1 uncultured Lachnospiraceae bacterium
ACGCCGTAGGCGTTGGGCAAGGGCGTATATGTAACACCGCCCTGCGTATACATGTCATAGTACCTAGAAACTGTGATAAATAAAGGAAAATTTGCAATTTATACCCCGCAAAAAATCGGGAAGTACGAAAGGAGTAATGCAGTATCGCAACACACGAAAATTTATCCGTTAAGATTGATTACATCAGCATTGTATTTGAAACTGCAACCGCTGAAGATGTAATCACACACATTTTAGATTTACCGCCTGACATTTTCAATGTTTATCCGGCAACCGTAAAATTCAAGACCTATCAGACACGTTGGGAGATTGGAGATATTTATGTATCGGGCGACGCAAAAAAGACAGAGGACAACCCGAAAGGACTTGGCTGTTATCTTGTGATGACGGGCAGAGGGTGTGATGATATTTTTCAAATCCTCGACAGCAGAAATGCAACCTTTGGAGATATGTTCCGACGCTGTGAACTAAGATACGGGCTGGATAATTTCCATTTCACAAGGCTTGATGTTGCCATAGATGATAAGAACGAAATACCATTCTTTACCGTAGAGCAGATAAAGAAGAAATGCGAAAAAGAGGAATTTATCGCAAACAGTGAGGGCTATCACTTTGATGAAAGCAAGTTTGATGATTTTGATACCGCAAAGACGGTTTATATCGGTGCTGGAAAGTCGGGATTGTCCTACCGTTTTTATGACAAAGACAAGGAAGTTTGTTCAAAATACAACAAGACACTTGAGGAAGTCGGCAGTTGGAAACGCACAGAAATGCAACTGCGTGATGATAAGGCTCATGCCTTTGCCATGACATTTAAGGACAGACCGCTGGAACTTGGAGCATTGGCTTTCGGTTTGCTGGCGGATAATCTACGCTTTGTTGTGCCAAATAAAAATGAAAGCAATAAAAGCAGATGGAAAACGTGTCGGTTTTGGGAAAGGTTTTTAGGGGCTGTGGAAGTCTTGAAACTGTGTATGCCAAAACCACATAATTCCCTTGAAGAAACACAGCAGTGGCTTACAGAGGGTGGCGTGATTTCGGCAGTGAAAAGTTTTTACTTCTTGGAAGAACATGACGCATTAGGCGGATTGGAACGGGTGGAAACCATGCTGGATAAAGCAAGATACAGCAATTCTCTTTCCAGCAAACTGACCGCCCATTTACAGAGGATAGACCGCACTGACCTTATCCCCTATATTCAGTTTGACACGAAACACGGGAAAGGGGGTATCTGATGAATAACAAGGATATTCCCGTATGGGAGAAATACACCCTTACCATTGAAGAAGCGTCAAAATATTTCCGTATTGGAGAAAACAAGCTGAGAAGATTGGCAGAGGAAAATAAGGACGCTGGCTGGCTCATTATGAATGGCAACCGCATACAGATTAAACGCCGACAGTTTGAACGTGTCATTGACAAATTAGACGCAATCTAATGCAAATGAGCCTTGTATGTGTTATGATGAACACAAGTCATATCAAGGCTCTTTCCAACAAGGAAAGGAGCAGACACCATGAAAGAAAAAAGGCGGGATAACAAAGGACGTATCTTGCACACTGGAGAGAGCCAACGAACAGACGGAAAATACTTATATAAATATGTAGACGCATTTGGAAACACAAGATATGTGTATGCTTGGAGATTGACACCAGCAGACCCGACACCAAAGGGAAAACGGGAAAAGCCCTCACTTCGTGAAATGGAACAGCAGATACGACGTGATATGGAAGATGGTATTGACAGCAAGGGGAAGAAAATGACGCTTTGCCAACTGTACGCCAAACAGAACGCACAGAGGGCAAATGTGAAGAAAAGCACACAGAAACAAAGGGAACAACTTATGCGGTTATTAAAAGAGGATAAGTTCATCAAGACAGACAATGTGTATCATAAGTATTATGATGAAGTGCTGATACTGTTGAAAACGGGACTTCGTATTTCTGAATTATGTGGGCTGACAATGGCAGACATTGATTTCAAGAATGAGGTTGTCGTAGTCAGCCACCAGCTATTGAAAAGCAAGGAACAGGGCTACTACATTGAAACGCCTAAGACCAAAAGCGGAGTAAGGAACGTGCCATTGAGCAAGGAAACCATTCAGGCATTTCACAGAGTGATGAAGAAACGCCCAAAGATAAGGTCAATGGAAATAGACGGACATAAGGATTTCTTGTTTGTCAATTCCAAAGGCAAACCAAAGGTGGCGATTGATTACACAACATTATTTGTCCGTATGGTAAAGAAATATAACAAGCACCACAAGGACAAGCCCTTGCCACATATCACACCGCATACGCTACGCCATACGTTCTGCACAAGGCTGGCAAGCAAGAATATGAACCCAAAGGATTTACAGTATATCATGGGGCATTCAAACATCAGTATCACGATGAACTGGTATGCTCATGCGTCCATAGATACGGCAAAATCAGAGGTTCAGCGTCTAATCGCATAAAAGTATTTACCACGATTTTAACCACGTTTGATAGGAAAAATATAAGAAGTTAGACCTTGATATGTGAGGTTTACCACTAATACAAAATGCCCGAATAGCTGATAAAATGGGGCTATTCGGACATTTGAGAAGATATAAAAAGATAGTCAAAAAGACATATATAATTTGACCAAAACAAGATATCAGATCGGAGCAAAATGATCTACTTTTATGCTGCATACGATGGCCTGAGATTCTGTCTTCAGACCGTGCTTTTCATTGATTGCATCCATGATACAATTGCGAAGATCATGGGGGACAATAATAATGACGCTCTCTTTTTCTGTCTGAAGAGAGATACCATGATAGGTCTCAAGAGCTTTTACATTACTCCATCTGGCCCGGAGAATGGTACCACCCCGGGCGCCCAGACTTTTGGCAGTATTCAGGACATTTTCTGTGTAACCCTGATTTACGCTGATCAGAATCAGATCATGTTTGTTTTCAGCAGGCATTGACATTCTTTCCTTTTCTGTATTTTCCTGCGGGGATGGAAACGCTTTTTCCAGCAGGGTGCCGGTGATTCGGGGAGTGGGTTCTTTTTTATTATTCTGGAGAGGAAGGCTGAAGACAGCGGCAATCATGTTGCTCATGCCGGTCAGCGGCAGATCGAAAAAGATACCTTTGGTATCTATACTGCCTCTGAGCTCATTGCTCATCCGGTATACCAGCTGGTCAATCAGAGAACCGGCAGCCATACAGATAATAACGTCTTTATCATGGGACTCCAGTCCCAGAATATCCATAATTTCGGAGGTGGCAGTACCGCGCCCAACCATCTGGTAGTGAAAGTATACGCCTTCCCGGTCATAAAGCTTTATGATATCTTTTCCTCTTCGGCGTTCTACGATGGAAACCAGGAGTTTGGGAAGTTGGATCTTTGATTGTGATCAGAGGCGTCATGGCCACCACACCAAAAGCATCTGTCAGAATATTGCCCCCGGCCGCTTCACAGGCTCCCATGGCAAAAGGCAGAAGAAAGGCTGCAGTCATGGGACCGCTGGCAACGCCGCCGGAGTCGAAGGCGATGCCGGTATAGATCTTTGGAACAAAGAACGTTAACAGGAGAGAAAGGAAATAACCAGGGACCAGAAAATACAGAATTCTTCTCAGACCAAAGCTGTCTTCCCCTGAATGCCGGTCACTTCGAAGGGCGGCAAGTCCGACACCCATGGACATAATAAAAGGAACAGTCACAGGGCCGGTGGTTACTCCGCCGGAATCAAAGGACACCGGAATAAAAGAAGGCGGGGTAAAAACAGCAGCAAAAAATATGATTCCATAAAATAGAAATAAAAGAAAATTTAACGGAATTATAAAAAACATCCGGGCAATGGCCAGCATCATAAAGAGACTCACGCCTGCAGCAACTGCCAGGATAATAACCAGGTTCGGGATGGCAGGAACCTGCTCTGCCAGTACCTGAAGATCGGGTTCCGCCATGGTGATAATGATACCAAAGACAAAACCTGAGAAGATGGGCCAGACAGCCTGCCTGGATTTACTCATCTCGATGCCCATGCCTTCTCCCATGGGGGTCATGGCCAGATCTGCACCCAGGGTAAAAACACCCATGCCAAAGATCAGAAGTAGGGCGCCAAATAGAAAAAGAACCAGGGTTTCTGCCGCCACAGGTGCAATAGTGATACTGAGTATCAGTACAATCGCTGTGATCGGAAGAACGGAGGCCAGGGATTCAAAGATTTTTTCTCTCAGTTTTTTTTCAATGTGCAGTTCCTTTCTGTTATGTAAACTATACTATCATAACTATAGAGAAAAGATACATATTTGTCAATAAAACAAGGGGTTAAGCTTTCGCTAAGACTGTTTATCACAAATCAGCTGGTTATTATTTTTTATTGGCTGTCACTCACAAATAGGGATCTCAATCTGTACAACATAGTCTTCGATTCGGTCAGAGACGACCTCATTGATACCTTTTTCATAGGAAAAGCCGGACAGGATCAGATTCTGTTCCACGGCATACGAAAGGATTTCCTTATACCGCAAAGGGAGCTGATCCCAGCTTCCTTTGTGGAACGCTCTGATATATTTTCCGCTGGGCTGTATATGCAGCCCTTTTTTGCGCGGCAGAAATGGAATTTCGATGAAAAGTCGGGTGTAATCGTCAAAATTACCATTCTGAAGGCTGGAGACGGGGATCATGGAGCCATAGGAGGCGTCGTGCAGGCGGCCGAGTCCATATCTGGCAGTTTCAGCTGTGATCAGTTCTACCTCTTTCTCAAAGGAAGTATTCCGCTCAATCTCCACAGTCACCAGGCAGCGTTCTTCTTTTTCCACGATACAGATCTGGTCCAGGTCCATGGTCAGCAGGGCAAGCATGTTCTGATGATGGCCACACAGTGTCTTACGGACTGCCTGCAGATGTTGGATTTGCTGGTCCAGATGGGTGATCTTTTCTTCCAACAGGTATTTCAGATGTTCGGCAGACCGGTCTTTCATAAAGTCCTGTATTTCATGGATGGATACATCTAGTTCCCGCAGGAGCAGGATTGTCTCCAGTACGGCGCTCTGATGATAATCATAGCAGCGGTAGCCATTGACCGGGTTCACGGCAGCCGGCCGGAACAGGCCGATCTGATCATACCACATGAGTGTCTTTTTATTGATGCCGTGGAGCGCGGCAAACTGTCCAATGGTGAGCAGTTTTCTTTCTTTTTCCATATGTATTCCTTTCGGGCTCTTCCAGGTCTGTCATTCTGTCCGGGTGACGGCTGATTTTTTAATTGGTTCTTGACCGTACAGTTACTGTATGGTTTATGATACCAGATACAGGGGACAAATACAAGACAAGAGGAGAAAGAATATGGAAGATCAAAATGTATATCTGAAACCGGTAACTCTGAAAAATATCCTGAGATTTGCCATTCCAACCATCGCCATGACAGTGTTCATGTCCTTTTATACCATGGTTGACGGTCTGTTTGTATCAAATCTCATCGGTACAGACGCCCTTTCTGCCATCAATCTGACGGCGCCTGTGATCCAGCTGGTCACAGCCGTTTCCACTATGCTGGCGACGGGAGGAAGCGCAGTCATTATGAAGAAGATGGGAGAGAAGAAAGCAGAAGAGGCCAGAGAAGATTTTACGTCGCTGATTCTGGTTAATGTGGCAGCGGGAATCCTTATGTGCGGGCTGGGATATCTGGCAACAGGCCGTATCTTTGCCAGTATGGAATTGTCAGCAGATGTGGAAGGGTATTGTGTGGAATATCTGAGTCGTTATCTGATATTTACAGTGCCCATTCTCCTGATGAATAATTTTACACTCTATATGATCGCCAGTGAGAAAGCGGCGCTTTCCCTGGTCTGTTCCGTGGCCGGAGGAGTATTGAACATGGTCCTGGACTATGTGTTCCTGGCGATGTTCCATCTGGGGATCGGCGGCGCAGCTGTCGCCACTGGCCTTGGATATTCCGTGACGACGGTGGTGGGTCTGGTCGTATTTGGAAGGAAAAGGAGTCTGCTGCATTTTAAAAAGCCAGTGTTCCGTCTGCAGGTCCTTGTAAACGCGGCATCGAATGGATGTTCGGAAATGGCAACGGCACTGGTAACCGGAATTGTTACCATGATGTTTAACTGGACCATGCTCACATATGTGGGGGAAGACGGGGTAGCGGCAGTCACGATTATCATGTATGTGCTTATGTTCGCAAGTTCTCTGTATACAGGATATTCCTACGGTGTGGCGCCTATGCTCAGTTTCTACCATGGAGAACAGAACAATGAGAAGCTGAAAAAACTGGTGGCAGTAAGCCGGAAGGTGATCGGGGCGGTCTCCATGATCACGATGACCGTTTCCCTTAGACTTACGGAGCCGTTAGTATCAGTTTTTGCTCGTCCGGAGGATCCAGTGTATGATTTGGCGGTGAGCGGGAACAGGATCTGTACCATTGCGCTGTTATTCATCGGTTTTAATATTTTTGCCAGCGGGATGTTTACTGCATTGTCCAACGGGGTGGTCTCGGCTGTACTGGCATTTTCCAGATCCTTTGTGTTCATGCTGGCTGCCATGTTGGTGTTGCCGTGGTTTCTGGGCGTGAATGGAATCTGGTTGGCGACGCCAGCGGCGGAGCTGCTGGCGTTCCTTTTATCAGCAGGGATGTACTGGAAATACAGGAAACGGTATGGGTATTAGTTTCCTGTGGGCGGACGGAGTCTTATGGCATATTATATATGGAAGAAATTCCATGACGGCAGCAGGAGCAGGATATGAATGACCAGAAGATTGAAAATCAGCTGAATCTGGCGTTGGAGGCTACGGAAGAAGAGCGGGAAAAATCTGTTGTGCTGAATACCGGGTATGACAGAGAAGAGAGGACCTGGGAACTGATCGTCAAATATACGGGCGACCTGGGAAGAGTTGCTTCCGAAGATATCCAGGTGACCAGACTTTTGAATGAATACGCCATTCTGGTGGTGCCGGAGTCTCTGATTGGGTGGCTGGCGGATATTCCGGAAATCGAATATATCGAGAAGCCCAAGCGCCTTTATTTTGCGAGAGTAAATGGAAAGCGGGCTTCCTGTATGACGCCGGTGCAGCGTCCGCCCCTGTCCCTCACCGGAAGAGGGGTGCTGGTGGCAGTGCTGGATTCCGGGGCGGACTATCGCCATCCGGAGTTCCGGAATCTGGATGGGACCACGAGGATCCGTGCCCTGTGGGATCAGACTGTGGAAGGGACACCGCCGCCTGGATACCATGTGGGGACGGAGTATACGCAGGAGCAGCTCAATGAAGCGTTGATGCAGGAGGGGACTATTTGGGGGGAGCTTGGTGAAGGGCTGATGCAGCAGGGAGTTGCCCCAGAGGAATTCGGTAAAGCGATGATACAGCAGAACGAACTGCCGGTGAGCAGGGATGTGAGCGGGCATGGAACTGGCGTTCTGGCTATTGCCGCAGGCAATAACGGAGTGGCCTATGAGAGCGAAATCGTCGTGGTGAAGCTGGGAACGCCGAAAACCGACAGTTTTCCCCGGACGACGGAGCTGATGATGGGAATTAATTATGTGATCGAAAAAGCGCTGGAATACCGGATGCCGGTGGCAGTCAACATTAGTTTTGGCAATACGTATGGTTCCCATACGGGGAAGAGTCTTCTGGAGACTTATATAGATGATATCAGCAACCTGTGGAAATCGGCTTTCTGTGTGGGCAGCGGCAACGAAGGCGCCGCGGCCGGACATGCGGGAGGCAGAGTTATGCCTGGGGAGATTCAGAACGTGGAATTTGCAGTTGGAAATTATGAGCCGACACTGAGTCTGCAGATCTGGAAAAATTATGTAGATACTTTTGATATTTTCCTGGTTCATCCGAACGGAACAGTTCTGGGGCCTTTTTATGAACGCCCGGCTGTTCAGCGGTATCGGGCGGGAAGGACGGAACTTCTGGTTTATTATGGAGAGCCCAGTCCCTACAGTGTGGAACAGGAGATTTATGTGGATTTTCTTCCGATGGAGAATTATATTGATCCCGGAATCTGGAACGTACGGCTGGTGCCAGGAAAGATCGTGGATGGTAGTTATCAGATGTGGTTTCCCAGCAGTTCCGCCACAGGAAGCGCCACCCGTTTCCTGCGTCCCCGGGAAAGCAATACGCTGACAATCCCATCCACGGCATCCAATGTTATCACCGTGGGTGCCTACAATGCTGCCACGGATGCCTATGCGGACTTTTCCGGACGAGGGGCAGAAGTCGGAGGGACCTTAAAGCCATCCCTGGTGGCACCTGGAGTAAACATCGAGACGGCGGCGCCGGACGGCAGATATGTGATGCAGACCGGGACGTCTTTTGCCACGCCCTTTGTGACCGGCGCTGCGGCACTTCTTATGCAATATGGCGTGGTGGATGGGGAGGATCCGTTTTTGTATGGGGAGAAGGTAAAGGCGTATTTGCAGAGGGGGGCACGGGCGCTGCCAGGGATCACGGAGTATCCGAATAATCAGGTGGGGTGGGGGGCGCTTTGTGTCGAAAATAGTCTGCCGAGATAGAATTGGAGCGGTTTTTGAAATAATA
>CAJTTI010000053.1:0-3478 GCA_910579225.1 uncultured Lachnospiraceae bacterium
GGCGGAAAAATGAAACAGAAATGGTATGATTATCTCTGGATTGCGGAGCTTGCCTACTGGGTGCTGGGGCTCTTAAACATTCTCTTTGCCTGGCTGGGCGTGCTCTTTTTCTGTATCCCGCTGCTTTTTGCAGTATTTGGCGGGAACAAGGCCTACTGCAACCGCTACTGCGGCCGGGGGCAGCTTCTGGGGCTGCTGGGCAGGAAGTTGTCCCGGAATGCGCCGCCTCCGAGATTTTTACGGAGTTCCTGGTTCCGCTATGGTTTTCTGACTTTTTTCATGATCATGTTTGGCCTGATGCTGCGCAGTACCTGGATGGTGTTTACCGGAGCGCCTCTTCGTCAAACGGTGACGCTTCTGTGGGTGTTCCGTCTCCCCTGGCAGTGGGCGGACGTGTCCCTGGCGGCGCCCTGGATGGCTCAGTTTGCCTTTGGTTTTTTCGGTGTCATGATGACCTCTACGGTGCTTGGGCTTCTGACCATGGTTTTGTTCCGGCCCCGGTCCTGGTGTGTATACTGCCCCATGGGAACCATGACCCAGGGAATCTGCAGGCTCAGGCAGGGGAAGGAGGATATGGAAGATGGAAGAGAAGGCAAAGAAGATCGCGGAACTGCTTAAGCTGTTGGCCAACGAGCACCGCCTGCTGATTCTGTGCGCGCTGATGAAAGGGCCGCTGACTGTGGGAGAGATCCATTCGTTCACTCCCAACATCACCGCGTCCGCCCTGTCCCAGCACCTGAACCAGCTCCGCATGGCGGGGATCCTGGAATCCGAGAAACAGGGGATGAACGTCATCTATCGGATCCGGGATCAGCGGGTGACTGCGCTTCTGGGAGCGGTGAAGGAGTGTTACTGCGAGGAGTGAAGACTGCGGCAGAAGAAATGAGGTGAGACCTTGACACGGATAAAAAGAATCCCGTGCGGAATGGTAAACTGCTATCTGCTTACGGGAAAGGACGGCGCTGTGCTTGTGGACACGGGAGAGACAGGATATGAAGAAAAGATACTGGAGGCATGCGCAGGCAAAAACGTCCGCCTGATCATGCTGACGCACGGGCATATCGACCACATCCAGAACGCAGCATACCTGGCGCGGGAACTTAAGGCGCCCATCGGGATGAATGAGAAGGATCTGGCGCTGAAGCAGAACCAGTTCGCACAGCCTCTTTCTGGTACCGGAATCTTTGGAAAGATACTAGAATCGGCGTCCAAAAAGAAAATGAAGAAGAACCAGATCGAGGATTTTACACCGGAGATCTTTCTGAAAGAAGGCGATACGCTGGAATCGTATGGGATAGAAGCGTCCGTGCTGGAGCTGCCGGGGCATACGGAGGGGGCTATCGGCCTTGAAGTGGACGGACAGGCCGTGATTGTCGGGGATGCCCTGATGCATATGCTGCGGCCGGGGATGGCCTGCATCTTCGGAGACCGGGAAAAGCTGCGGGAGAGTGCAGGAAGGATTTCGGCTCTTGGCAGCAGGACGATTTATTACGGACACGGAAGTCCGACAAAGAACCGCAGCTGGAAACAGGGCAATTTCTGTTAAGACAGGCGGCCCCGGGAAGTGGTATCCTATGTACAGACAGCAAAAGCCCGAAAAAGGGCATAGGCCGTACTTTCAATCAAAAAGGAGCGACTTTTTATGGTCAGCAGATCAGTGACCGGCAAAATTCTATCTTATATTGATGCCCACCCGGATCAGGACCTGACGTTGGAAAGACTGGCGGAGGAACTGCACTATTCTAAATTTTATATGGCCCGGACATTCAAAGCGGATACCGGTATGACGCTTTGCAAATACATCCAGGGCAGGCGGCTGGAGACTGCGGCCAGAGAACTGGCAGAGACGAAGCGTCCGGTGGTTGAGATCGCACTGGAGGCAGGCTATGGCTCCCAGCAGGCATTTGCCAGGGCCTTTCGCCGGGAATACGGATGTACGCCCCGGACGTACCGAAAAGCAGGAGTCTTTTCTGTAAAATACGGCAGGCTCTCGCTGCGTATGGGCAGGCGGAGATCTGCGGCATTTACCATGTATGAAAGAAGCAGGATGGCCGCATGAGTTATATTCCTTACGTAATCCGTCGAACCGGACGGGGAGAACAGAGCTTTGACCTTTATTCCAGGCTTCTTTCGGACCGGATCATATTTCTGGGCGAAGAAGTCAGCGATGCTTCCGCAGGCGTGGTCATCGCTCAGATGCTGTTTCTGGAAGCGGAAGATCCGGAAAAAGACATTCAGCTTTATATCAACAGTCCCGGAGGCTCCGTGTCTGCGGGATTTGCGGTCTATGATACCATGCGTTATATAAAATGCGACGTATCTACCATCTGCATCGGGCTGGCGGCCAGTTTCGGCGCCTTTCTCCTGGCCGGAGGAACGAAAGGCAAACGGATGGCCCTTCCCAACGCGGAGATCATGATTCACCAGCCGGCCATTCACGGGGACGGCATCCGGGGACAGGCGTCGGATATCCGGATCCTGTCGGACCACATCCTGAAGAGCCGGGAACGGCTGAACCGGATCCTGGCGGAAAATACGGGTCGGACGGAGTCGGAGATCATGGCCGCCACAGAACGGGATCACTATATGAGCGCAGAAGAGGCGGTGGAATTCGGACTGATTGATTCTGTGCTGAAAATGGACAGCCGATAGAGAGCATATTTCAGATGATATTTACAGGCGACGTGGTCAACGATGCGGTGGGGACGGTTTTTTGAAAAGCTTCGGGTATCTGCCGGTACGGAAGCGGAGTCAAAGTCCGATGTGATGAGAGACGGGATGTGCAAAGAGATGGGCAGGAGCTGCTGCATGGAAAGGTTCTTTCATGCAGCAGCGTTTTTTTGTCATCCGGGAATGCGGATCTGTTGGGATCTCTGTCCCGTTTTCATTCCGCCATCCGCACCATGCAGGCGTTTCTGCGGCAGGCGATGCCGTATTTGAAGATCGTATCCATGTCGTCCTCCATCAGGCGTTCCGCATAATTTTTTTCCTCGATCTGTTCCAGCGCTTTCTGGCAGGCCGCTTCCATGTTGCGGCTCTCAGAGTATTTGAGTTCAATGACAATGCCGGTGTTTTCGTCCGGAATTTCGATCAGGATGTCGCTGTAGCCGGCGCCGGACTCGGCATTGGAGGAGATGACCCAGCTGCGCTGGCTGCTTAAAAGTCCCAGTAAAATGCCGTGGTAAAAGTTTTCTTTTCGTTCTCTGCGCACGGCGGTGTCGCGGATGCTGATGGTTTTCTTCAGATAGGAAGTGAACTGGCGTTCGATGGATGCAGGATCTCCCTGTCGGAAGGCTTCGCAGAAGGCGTCCAGTGCGGGTGCGTCTTCTCTTGCTTCCTTCTGAAACCAGTCCAGGATCTGTTCGGTAAAGATCATGCGGATCTCCCGGTTGGGAATGATCAGTTCGTAGGTGTTCAGATCGACTTCTGCCTGTCTGGTCAGGTAGCCGGTGGTGAAAAGGACGCTCCACAGGTTGTC
>CAJTTI010000053.1:3578-8424 GCA_910579225.1 uncultured Lachnospiraceae bacterium
CTTCTGCCTGTCTGGTCAGGTAGCCGGTGGTGAAAAGGACGCTCCACAGGTTGTCAAGACTGTCATACAGCTCCCGGTAAGTCAGTTCTTCGTTGATTTTTTTCGTGACAGGGCTACCGTTTACCAGACGGTCCAGTTCCATCCGGGTCTGAGGCGTCGCTTTCTGAAGCAGCGTACGGAGGATGGCGTTGCCGCTGGAATTGATCCAGTAGGCCCTGGGGCGGGCGTCCGGGTTGTCCCTGAGTTCATCCACATAATTAATCACGTCCCAGGGGCAGTAGACGTCGGATGTTCCGAAACGGTAGCCGTCATACCATTCTTTGATGGTCCGGTAATGGTCTTCCAGTCCATAGTAGTCCAGCATATCTTTTACCTCTGCATCTGAGAACCCGAAATGCTCATCAAACGGAATATTGGTGATGGACCGGACTTTGAAGTTATTGAGTCCTGTAAAAATGCTTTCTTTCGCAATCCGAAGACAGCCGGTAAGAACGGCGAACTGCAGGCTTTCGTTGGTCTTAAGAACCTGCCCGAACAAACCCCGGATCAGATCCACCATCTCGTCGTAATAGCCGTTCTGCTGCGCCCTGTCCAGGGGCACGTCGTATTCGTCGATGAGAAGGATCACTTTCTGCCCATAGTGTCTGCAAAGAAGCTGCGACAGAGTCAGAAGGCTGTTTTTCAGAGAGTCGGCGGGCATGGTGACCGTCTGCTGCCCGGATGGGGCGGGAGTGGTCAGCTGGTCATATTCTGCGATTTCCTTTTCCGTAAGCCGGCTGCTGCCTGACAGGAACGGAAACCGCATCGCCTCCTTTCGGATTACGGCGCACAGCATGGCCGCAGCTTCCTCAAAATTCCGTGCCTCCACACCTTTCAGCGTGATGGAGATGACCGGAAATTTCCCCATATATTTTTCGCAGAGCTCCCGTTCCTTTGCAACCGCAAGGCCCTGGAACAGTTCCGGTTTATAATCGAAGGAAAAGAAATATTTCAGCATGCTCATGTTCAGAGACTTTCCGAAGCGGCGGGGGCGGGTGAAAAGGTTGACCTTGCCCCAGTTGTTTAAAAGCTCTGTGATCATACCGGTTTTGTCTACATAATAGAATCCTTCTGTGCGTATCTCTTTAAAATCTTCAATGCCGATGGGCAGTTTTACAGGAGTTTTCAAGTGTGGTCCTCCTTTTCTGTTTCAGTGTCCGCCATCCGCACCATGCAGGCGTTTCTGCGGCAGGCGATGCCGTATTTGAAGATCGTATCCATGTCGTCCTCCATCAGGCGTTCCGCATAATTTTTTTCCTCGATCTGTTCCAGCGCTTTCTGGCAGGCCGCTTCCATGTTGCGGCTCTCAGAGTATTTGAGTTCAATGACAATGCCGGTGTTTTCGTCCGGAATTTCGATCAGGATGTCGCTGTAGCCGGCGCCGGACTCGGCATTGGAGGAGATGACCCAGCTGCGCTGGCTGCTTAAAAGTCCCAGTAAAATGCCGTGGTAAAAGTTTTCTTTTCGTTCTCTGCGCACGGCGGTGTCGCGGATGCTGATGGTTTTCTTCAGATAGGAAGTGAACTGGCGTTCGATGGATGCAGGATCTCCCTGTCGGAAGGCTTCGCAGAAGGCGTCCAGTGCGGGTGCGTCTTCTCTTGCTTCCTTCTGAAACCAGTCCAGGATCTGTTCGGTAAAGATCATGCGGATCTCCCGGTTGGGAATGATCAGTTCGTAGGTGTTCAGATCGACTTCTGCCTGTCTGGTCAGGTAGCCGGTGGTGAAAAGGACGCTCCACAGGTTGTCGAGACTGTCATACAGGTCCCGGTAAGTCAGTTCTTCGCTGATCTTTTTGGTGATGGAATCTCCGTTTACCAGGCGGTCCAGTTCCATCCGGGTCTGAGGCGTTGCCTTTTGAAGCAGCGTACGAATGATGGCGTTGCCGCTGGAGTTGATCCAGTAGGCTTTTGGGCGGGCATTGGGAGTTTTCCGGAGACGGTTTACATGATTGATCACATCCCAGGGACAGTAGATATTGATTTCTCCAAAATGGTAGCCGTCATACCATTCCTTTATGGAACTGTATTTGTCATTTAATCCGTAGTACTCCAGCAGAGCTTTTACTTCCTCGTCGGTAAAACCAAAGTGCTCATGGAACAGATCGTCGGTGATGGACATGACATTAAAGTTATTCAGCCCGGTAAAGATGCTCTCCTTCGCAATCCGCAGACAGCCGGTAAGAATGGCGAACTGCAGGCTTTCGTTGGTCTTAAGAACCTGCCCGAACAAACCCCGGATCAGATCCACCATCTCGTCGTAATAGCCGTTCTGCTGCGCCCTGTCCAGGGGCACGTCGTATTCGTCGATGAGAAGGATCACTTTCTGCCCATAGTGTCTGCAAAGAAGCTGCGACAGAGTCAGAAGGCTGTTTTTCAGAGAGTCGGCGGGCATGGTGACCGTCTGCTGCCCGGATGGGGCGGGAGTGGTCAGCTGGTCATATTCTGCGATTTCCTTTTCCGTAAGCCGGCTGCTGCCTGACAGGAACGGAAACCGCATCGCCTCCTTTCGGATTACGGCGCACAGCATGGCCACAGCTTCCTCAAAGTTCCGTGCCTCCACACCTTTCAGCGTGATGGAGATCACCGGAAATTTTCCCATATATTTTTCACAGAGTTCCCGTTCTTTCTCGACCGCAAGGCCCTGGAACAGCTCCGGCTCACAATCGAAGGAAAAGAAATATTTCAGCATGCTCATGTTCAGAGATTTTCCGAAGCGGCGGGGGCGGGTGAAAAGGTTGACCTTGCCCCAGTTGTTCAGAAGCTCTGTGATCATACCGGTTTTGTCTACATAATAGAATCCTTCTGTGCGTATCTCTTTAAAATCTTCAATGCCGATGGGCAGTTTTACAGGAGTTTTCAAGTGTGATGCCCCCTTTTTTCTTTCTATTATATAGTAGAAATATTCCTGTTTCAAGCCTTTCCCAATATCCCGGATTCCTTTCCATGATGGCTGATCTTATTTTGCGTTCCACAACCGTCCAAGGATATCCTTCAGTACCAGCATAGCGTCCATGTCATTGTAACCATACTCGTGCTTCAGCCGGTCCAGAAGCTCTCTTAAAGGGGCCGAATAATCTTCTGTCCGGACCGTCTGATGGTAGGTGGTCAGGACTGGATACTTTTTCCCCCACATTTTGGTCCAGTCAATGCTTTTCTGTTTCTCTTCGCTGGTGTTTTCGATGACCCGCTCGATTTCTTTCAGGTCCGGATCAAAGTCGATCAGCTCATCCAGCGTCAGACGATAAAGTGTAGACAGCTTTTTCGACTGGCAGATATCCGGAAGCGTCTCGTCCAGTTCCCATTTGGAGATGGTCTGCCTGCTGACGCCCAGCTTTTCCGCCACCTCTTCCTGTGACATTCCGCTTTTCTTTCTTGCCTGAAACAGGCTGTTTCCTAAACTCATCATTGTTACCTCCTGTGAAAGTTTTGTGTATGCCTTCCCTTCGCTCCGTAAAATTCTTTCGGGGATGCTTTCGGACAGATGCTGTTTTTCATAAACTGCTTGACACTGCCGAAAATACGACATCTTCTCCCCTGGAATCCAGGTGTGTTCCGGCTGTCCGGCAGCCTGGAATTCTTTTGAAACCGGAATGGGAGGGTGCGTTTACTTTTGTTTCCCTGTCAGCCGGCGGACAGGGACTGGATACAGGTAAAGTATAAAAGATATACAGGAAAAAAACTACCGACAGAGCGCGGCATTTGCGCCCGTTTTGTTGACATTTGACAGGTATTCAAAGTATATCCTGTATTTTTTTCTGAAATTAGTATATATAAATACTAAACTGGTATTATGGAACTGATCATTAGTTTTATGTAAATTTCTCTGCCGAAAATATTGCAGAAAGAACTTCCCCCATAAGCAGCAGAATCTGCTTATGGGGGAATACTGTTTTACTCGTTTCTCTGGGAATGATTCAACCGTTTCAATGGAATCCACGATGCTTATCCCAATGGCCCGCTGCATGCCGATCTCTCCGATACGGGTATGGATATTGCTGTAAACGGTGTTTATGATATTCAGTATGCCGATAAAAAGAATCAGCACCTGGCACAGCATTTTGATCTGTTTAAAGCTCTCTGCTATCTCGTTGCTGCTTTGGAGCCAGGAAAGCCAGTGTCGTTTATCATACTTTTTAGGTCAGTTTACAAGGAACTACACACAGACCGTGAAACGGGCTGCGAAGCGGCAGGAAAACAGGGCGTTGCTATTTCCCCGACAAGATAGATGTTGTTAATCCAAAGCTGCAAGGTCAGTCTGCTCATAATGATTGTGTCCCGGTAATTGCTTTTTGTACTTCCAACACTTAATTGCGTCATCTAAAGTTCTTCCTGGATTATCTGCAAAAAAATCGCGGATATAGGTATTGTATCCAAACTGCTTATCAATCACTGTTTTTCTGCTTTTCTTATCCTCAAGGATTTGATAATAGGCGGTAATTGCTTCTTTATAGGTTTTTCCAGTGTTACCTTTGAGCCACTTTTGAAAAGCTACATTAAATGAAAAAGCATTTCCTATATGTTCCCTAAAAAATGCCCTATGCCTTTCTGTGCAAACAAAATCCGCTTCAATTTTTCGATCTTCTGTAATATCTAATATTTTTGTTGTGCTTTTCTTTACTACCTTGGCGGGCATGACTTTTCCAGTATCAAGAAAATATGCAATCCTGTCTGATATTTCTAATTTCCCGCCAGAAACAGGCAGACCATTTTTCCTGCAAAAGTCCACTAATTCTTCTTTCAAATAGTAAAAATCGCGAAATGTTTTACTATCTAATTGTTTGTCCAAAGCAGGTCTTTCTATCATGTTT
>CAJTTI010000054.1 GCA_910579225.1 uncultured Lachnospiraceae bacterium
ATAATATGGATGAAATTAAGGGAACCTTTACGAAAGTGATTGCTATTATAGAAAGTGCAAAAAAGAATGCATATCGAAAGGTAAATGAAGAACTGATCAATATGTATTGGCGTGTAGGACAGTTTATCAGCGAAGAGGCAAAAACAGCATCCTATGGAGATTCGTTTATTGATGAACTTTCCAGATATATACAAGATACATTTCCAGGGATAAAAGGGTTTAATCGTCGTGGCCTTTATCGTATGAAACAATTTTATGAAGCTTATGCGAATTATGAAAAAGTGTCACCACTGGTGACACAAATCAATTGGACAAATAATCTGCTTATTTTGTCAGGCACAAAAAGTATTGAAGAAAAAGAATTTTATTTGAGATTATGCATACAAGAGAATTATAGTAAGCGTGAGTTGGAAAGGCAATTAGACAGTGCTTATTATGAACGATATATGTTATCGAAAGGGAAAGCACTTCCTGAAGGAATAAAGAAAATAAATAATAATCCATTTTTTGATTCTTATGTTGTTGAATTTCTGGATCTGCCAAGTCCATATAAAGAAAATGATCTTAGGAAGGCACTGATCTTAAAAATGCGAGATTTTATCTTGGAATTGGGAAGGGATTTTACATTTATAGATGAAGAATATAAAGTGCAGGTTGGTGGAGAAGATTATGCGATAGATTTATTGTTTTTTCATCGAGGATTACAATGTTTAGTAGCGTTTGAACTAAAGATTGGAAGATTTAAGCCGGAATATGTTTCAAAAATGGATTTTTATCTGGAGGCGTTGGACAGACAGGTGAAAAAGGAGCATGAGAATCCAAGTGTAGGATTGATCCTGTGTGCAACAAAGAATGATGAAGTAGTTGAATATGCAATGAGCAGGAGTATGTCGCCAATGCTTGTGTCCGAATATAAATTGCAGTTGCCAGATAAAAAAATACTGCGAGAAAAGTTGCAAGAATTAATAAATATATCGGAAAATGAGAAAAAATGAGGATGCTGTTAAGTATGTGATAATATATGGGATTAGATAGAGAATTTGATAATGTGTGTAAAATGAATAAAGTATATTTATACTCGTGAGTTATAAATTTTTTATTATATTAATATAAAATCATTTTTTGTTATGGAAAATATCAATACCCATGAGTATAAAAATGGGGTATAGAAATTGTTTTATAAAGATAGATTATCATAAGAAAGGAGATAGGATATTTTTATTATAAGAGTCCTATAGAGTAGAATGGAAAAAACAGTAGAGAAGAATGTTTGTAGAAAATACTGTTGAAATATGGGTGATATTGTCATATTTTGTCAAGGTGTCTCTTTCCCCAACAGATACAGACACGGAAAGCCCACAAAGCCCGTAAACACTTTTGGCACTACATAGGTTTCCAAGTTACATTATTTCCGTGTTTGTATATGGGCAAAACGGTAAAAGATGAATGAGAAAATGAGAATTGACAAAAATGAGCTATGCTGGCTCTTTTATTTTGTAAGAGAGTATGCTAAAATATATTTTATATGCGAAAACAAACACAAGGAGGAGTCATGGAGCAGGTTTCATTGAAGATAGGCGAGCGACTGAAAGAAATCCGGAACACAAGGCAGCTCACGCTGGATGATGTTGCGGAGCTGACTGGCGTGAGTAAGCCCATGCTGGGGCAGATCGAGCGTGGGCAGTCCTCGCCCACCATCAACATTTTATGGAAGATTTCAACAGGGCTGAAAATTCCATTATCTTTTTTCTGTAAGCAGGAAGAAGCGGAGTACACAGTCTCAGGGCTTGATGGGGAAAATGTGATCACGGAGGAAAACGGAGGGATGCGGGCTTACCCGCTGTTTCCCTTTGACCCGGTGCGGAATGTGGAGGTATTCTATATTGAGTTTGATGTAGGAGTGCGCCATGAATCACTTCCTCATGTGGCGGGCGTGGAAGAATATGTTTTTCTGGTGCAGGGGACGCTGAAAATGGTAATTGGCGGGAAGGAAGTGCTGCTGCAGGAAAAGCAGTCAATACGCTTCCGGGCGGATGTTTCCCACGCATACCACAATGTTTCAGATAAAGCCTGCGCCGCCTATAATGTGATATTTTATCCGAACAATTAAAGGTGGAAACGAACAATGTATGAATTGGTACAAATCAGTGAGAAATGTTATTACATAAACTGCCCGGCGAAGATAGGCGTCTATGTGGCGGACGGGGCGAATGTCTATCTGGTTGACAGTGGGAATGACAAAGATGCGGGGCGGAAGATCAGGCAGATTTTGGATAAGAACGGGTGGCATCTGGCGGCGATTCTGAATACTCATTCCAATGCAGACCATATCGGTGGGAACAAGTACCTGCAGGGGCAGACGGGATGCAAGGTTTATTCCAGCGGCATAGAGGCGGCTTTTACGAAGTACCCGGTACTGGAGCCGTCTTTCCTTTATGGTGGTTATCCGTGTAAGGGTTTGCGGCATAAGTTCCTGATGGCGAAGGAGAGCGATGTGACAGATTTCTCAGATGAGAGCTTCCCGAAGGAGATTGAGGTGATATCCCTGCCGGGGCATTTCTTTGACATGGTGGGTTTCCGTATGCCGGACAATGTGGTGTTCCTTGCGGACTGCATCAGCAGCAGGGAGACGCTGGACAAATATGTGGTTTCCTTCATTTATGACGTGGACGCATATCTGGAAACATTGGATAAGGTGGAGCAGATGGAAGCAGTTATGTTTGTTCCTGCCCATGCGGATGCCTCTGCTGATGTGAAGGAACTTGTCCGTTATAACAGAGATAAGGTACAGAGCATTGCAGAGTGTATTTTATCCATCTGTGAAGAACCAAAGTGCTTTGAACGTATTTTGCGGGAAGTGTTCATAGGCTATGGGCTTACCATGAACTTTGAGCAGTATGTATTGGTGGGAAGCACGGTACGGTCTTACCTTTCGTGGCTGAAAGATACCGGGAAAGTGTCGGCGGAATTTCAGGACAATATGCTGATGTGGCAGAGGGCATAGGGGCGAAAAATTCAGATTGCCTAGGTATTACGGGGAAAGTGGGCTGTGAAAAACGGTATTTCCCTGTATTTTTATTGCCGTCTCTGGTATTCCTGATAGGCCTTTCCCCATTCATCGTCCATGGAAGGGGCGTTGTAAATCAGGTGAATGATCAGCCGATTTGCAGCGCTCCTTTTTGCTTGAGCGTGTTTGAAAATTCATTCCCGCTATTTTCTGATTTTATATTTTATTTCCCACACAGCTGTGGTTATCTGATATAATATAAATAAAAAACATTTGATTGAAGAAAACCGGCAGCGCTGCTGAAACGGTGTAAGGAAAAAGATAATACAAACACATTTGATCAAAGGAAACGAAGAGGAAGTATATATGAATCTGAAAAATAATCATCTGACACAGCTTCTGACCGATGCTCTGGACAGTCTGAAGCTGACGGAAAAAAACCGAAGGATTGCGGAACCGTATCTGGAGTCTGCACAGGGAGCGGATTCGTCTGCGGACGGAACATCTGATTCTCTGGAACAGGTGGAGGAGCAGGATTTTGCCCTGCTCGGTGTTTCCGGACAGGAAGCATGTCTGGACTGGTGTCAGGCGCTCAGAGATGAAAAAGAAGAAGAGCTGCTTGGGCGCTATGTGCAGTTCGTGGCGGCAGTGGGAGGTTCTTCCGCGGTCTGTGTGCTGGTCCGGTACAAAAATGAAAACTGGCTTCTTCGGTGGCTTACAAAGGAACAGCGTGCGGCGTTCTGGGCGGAGATGTATGCCCATGAAGCGAATACCCTGCAGCAGGGCCGCTTAAGCGTGCTGTTCAGTGCGGGGCAGAAAGATCCGGAGGTTCTGATCCAGGCCATGGAGCTCTGCCGGGGCTCTGAGGATGCACCGAAAATGCTGCTGGCCGGGATCTGGCTGTGCTGTATGAGTCTGGACACTGTGAAAAATAAGCAGACAGAGGTGCTGTCCGGATGGCTGGAGCAAAGACTTCTTGAAAGACTTCCGGAACTTTTTGCAGGTAATGCGCTGACAGATGCAGAACGGTCAGAACTTCAGGACTATGTCCTTCATACATATGGGGATACGCCGTTTCCCGCAGAAATCCGGAAGATTTTAAGAGGCCGGACAAGTTCTGCAGACCGGCTGGCCCTTCTGACCGGATGTGCGTATCTCTCCCTTGGACACCGGGAGTCTTTCCAGACAGCACTGAAGCTTCTGGCAGCGGCGGATCAGGAAGCAGGCAGAAGCTGTTTTCCTGGTATTTGCCGTTATATGGCGGATGCTGACTGGTTTAACCGGCACAGGAAGTTTTTGCTGGAAGAACTTCCCATCTCTCCGGCAGACTGGGCCCGGTGGGGCATCCGGGAGCGGCTGGACGATATCTGGAAGATGGTATTCACCAAATATCCATCTGCCATCGCGGAGGTGACCAAAAGTCTGTCTCTCTGGCAGTATGACAATCTGCTTCAGACGGCCAGGCGGCAGGCTTTGGCGCTGCACGAGAAAATTTATGAGCAGGAGAAGTACCGGCAGAAGGCGGCAGAGGAGCTGGTTACCAACTTTGAAAGCAATGAGGAGGTTGCCCGGAAGTATTTTCTCGGGGAAGCAGAGCTTTCGGAAATTCTGCCCTGCGTCAAGGAGTGGCGCAAAGATGCCAGCGGCTATTATGGATATAAGAATGACCGGCTGGAACTTCTGCGGGATGATCCAAAGATGCAAAAGCTCTATCGGCGTGCGGTGGCCATGGAAGGGCTTCTGATGCACGGCAGCTATTTCCGGTTTTATATGTTCCGTTTGGAGGAATTTGGCCGTAGTGAGCTTTTGACTGTGCAGGAAATCGGAAGTATTTTTCAGATCTTCCAGGAGGAGCAGGTTCCTGTATCTTATCAGCTGGATACTCTGGCCAGTATCCATGAGTGCTACCATAAAGCGCAGGACCAGGACGCTTTTCAGAAGGAGTGCGTGGAGGCTCTGGATCAGAGGATCAGCGTGTGGGGGGAGGAATACAAAAAGGCTGCTCTTAATGGTGCTGCCATGACGCGGATTTTCTGTATCCTTACTATGGACCGTCATGGGCAGGAATATAAGGATGCGCTTTTTGCCTGTGCCGGTGATGGTTCCAGACAGGTGCAGCAGGTTCTGCTGTCCGTGTACGGAGGACACAGAGAGTGGGAGCAGGAGGTTAAAACCATGCTCGCATCCAGAAAGCAGAAAGAGCGCCAGATGGCAGTGTGGGTACTGAAACAGTGGGGTGTGGAGCAGTACCGGCCGGAGCTTGAAAAAGCGCTTCAGAAGGAAAAGAATAAAAAGATATCCGAATATCTGCAGAAGCTTCTGGGTGCAGAACAGGAGACGGTGGATCTGGAACAGCTGGCCGGAGACTGTCTGAAAAACGGAGGCAGACAGAAGGTACAGTGGGCTTTCCAGAAACCTTACGAAAAGATCCATACAAAGGGCGGTATGGAAGTGGCGGAGGATTATTTAAAGGCGATTATGGCCTGCTATGCGTTTATGGACGTGCCGGGTATCTCAAAGGATGCAGGGAGGCTGGCAGACGCGCTGGAACAGGCTGAGCTCTCTGCGTGTATGCGAGATCTGTTTTTCCGCTGGCTGGAGACCGGAGCAGAGGCCAAGAAGAAATGGGTTCTGTATGCAGCGTCCATTCACGGAGGGGAAGCAATGATTCCCCTTCTGCATCAGCAGATCAAAGAACTGCCCGGGAAGTTCCGGGGGGCGCTGGCGGTGGAGGCGGTGAAGGCGCTCACGCTGAACGGTACTTCTGCCGCACTTCTTGTGGTGGATCAGATTTCCAGAAAGTTCAAATACCGTCAGGTAAAAAAAGGAGCGGCCGATGCGCTTGCCGGGGCGGCTTTGCAGCTTGGGATCAGCCGGGAAGATCTGGAGGACCGGATTGTGCCGGATCTGGGATTTGATGAAAGGATGGAACAGAAGTTCGACTATGGGTCCCGCAGCTTTACGGTCCGGCTGACCTTGTCTCTGGAAGCGGAAGTGTATGACGCAGATGGAAAGCGGCTGAAAAATCTGCCGTCCCCCAAAAAGCAGGATGATCCGGAGCAGGCAGAAGCGGCAAACCTTGCGTTTAAGCAGCTGAAAAAGCAGCTGAAGACCGTGGCAGCCGGCCAGAAGCTTCGGCTTGAGCAGGCGCTGATCGCCGGAAGGTACTGGCAGGCCGCCGGCTGGAAAGAGCTTTTTGTGAAAAATCCGGTTATGCATCAGTTTGCGGCGGGGCTGATCTGGGGTGTCTATGAGGACGGGAGGTTAAAGGCGACTTTCCGGTATATGGAGGACGGCAGTTTCAACACCCGGGAGGAAGAGCCTTTTGCATTTCCGGAACAGGGGACCATCGGGCTTGTGCATCCGGTGGAGCTCTCCGAAGAAGAGCGGGCGGCATGGGCAGAACAGCTTTCGGATTATGAGATTACACAGCCTGTTGAACAGCTGGCCCGTACGATCTTTCGTCCCACCGAAGAAGAGCAGTCCCGGATGGAACTGTCCCGTTTTAAAGGAAATGTAGTGAATGCCCTGTCGCTTTCCGGCAAGCTGACCAGGTTTGGCTGGAATAAAGGGCCCGTGGGAGACAACGGAGAATATGATACCTTTTATCGGGAAGATGGAAAAACGGGTGTGAGGCTGTTTTTCTCCGGCTGCGGCATCACCGGCGAAAACACGGAAGTCGTGGTGTATGACGCCGTCTTCTACCGGCCGGACACAGATACGGACCAGAAGGGCGGGGAAGAAAACGGTGTGCCAGGAGAAGTCAGTCCCCGGTATTTCAGTGAGATCGTGCTGCAGCTTGTACAGGCGGCGGGAAAAGAACAGTGACAACAAGTTTTATACAAAAACAGCCTTCCAGTTTTGGAGGGTTGCTTTGTTGGGCGGCAACAGACTGTGTGGAACAATGACATGGACAGAAAACACATTGCACTAAAATGATGAAAAACCCATTGGATTCCAGAGGAGGAAAGCACGATGAACACAGAAATGGTTCTGGCTTATACGCACACAAAAGAGATCACGGAGCTGTTTTCAGAATACACAGAAATGTTGATCGCCAATGATCGCTCCATTCAAAAGTACCTTGCGCTTCAACATTATGAGGAAGAAATCAATCACCTGGAAGAAAAATATGGGATGCCTTCTGGACGGCTGTATCTGGCTTCCTGCAATAAAGAAGCAGCAGGCTGTATCGGTCTGAGAAAAATAGACGAACAAAACTGTGAGATGAAACGCTTCTATGTAAGACCCAAGTTTCGCGGGCAAAAGCTTGGCGGACAGCTGATGCAGAAAATAATCAGTGATGCAAAAGAAATCGGGTATTCTTATATGCTGTTGGATACGCTTCCGTTTCTGGAAAGTGCAATCCGGATGTATCAGAAATTTGGATTTTACACCATTGATCGTTATAACGACAGCCCGGTAAGTACATCCATCTATATGAGGCTGGATCTGTAGAGGAAAA
>CAJTTI010000055.1 GCA_910579225.1 uncultured Lachnospiraceae bacterium
ATATTACAGCGAGACGCTGGGGAAGAGCGCACTGTCCATTATTTATCTGGAAAATGGAAAGAAGATGGAATTTCTGAATACCCGGATTCCCGTGCGTGATGTGCCGGTCTATCTGCGCCTCTATATTGAGGGAAGAAGCTCCTGGTTTGAATGGAGCTATGACAATGAGACGTATGTGCGGATCGGACAGTCTTTTGATACGACGAAGTTTTCCGATGAATACTGTGAATATGGGGAATTTACCGGAACCATGGTGGGAATCACCTGCGCGGACCGGGTGAAGCACAGGCAGTATGCCGATTTTGATTTCTTTGAATATCTTGCGGATGAGGGCCGGGAGATCGGGTAAAATGAGGGGCTGCGTTTTACGGCAGCCCCTGTTTTTGCGGCAGCATGAAATGCGTCTGTACAATCGGCTATGAGGCCGGATCGATGATAATATCTCCGCTGTCGCAGGAAATGTCAACCGTCTTTCCGTTTGATCCGGCGGAGGTATAGAAGACCTCATTCTCATCTTCATCAGGGTCGTCGCTGGTAACCCGTTTGCCGTCCAGGAGGATGGAGCCGTACTCCGTCTGCAGCCGACAGCTGTATCCGGAGAACTCTTCGGGAAGCCGGACGCGGACGGTTCCATATTCATTTTTTATATTCAGATCATGAAAGTCCAGCCGGTTGGACAGAAAGGAGCCGGAGTCCAGCTCAGCCGTCAGACTGTCTCCCGACGCCTGGCCGATCAGGACCTCTCCGTATTCATTCAGAATTTCGGTCTTCTCAGCCGTTACGGTGTCAAGGGAAAGCTTCCCGCTGGACATGCGGATCTCCAGCGATTTTCCGGTATAGTCATCCAGGGTGACGGATCCGTATTCGTTCTTCAGCTGTGCCTGCTCTGCGGTGATCGTCCCTGCGGACAGGTTTCCGCTGGACAGAGAGAGGTTCAGTGCGGTTCCGGTATAACCTTCCAGAGATACATCGCCGTAGTCGTCCCGGACATCCAGAGTATCCGCCTTCAGAACCGGCAGCTTCAGATCCCCGGATTCCATCCGGATCACCATATCCGTAAAGGTCTGGTCTGCGGGATATTCGATCTTTACATAATAAGAATCCGGTTCCGGTTCTCGGGTGTATCCGGACCCGGGGTCGGCGTACAGAAACCAGATCCGGGAGTCGCTGCCGGAAAAAGGAGGTTCCCGGAAAAACAGCCGGCCGTCTTCCACCTTGCAGACTGGTTCCTCTGAGGTTCCCCGGATGCGGTATTCAACTGCATACCGGTCGGAAGGGACAAGCGTCACATCTTCGACATAGCTGACATCCAGTTCCAGACTGTCAAATGCATCCAGTTCCCTCATATCCTGAAACACATTCCTTCTCTGGTCTGCCGCTTCTCTGGAAGTGTGGACACCGGTTCGGTCCACATAGAAGCCGGGAATGCCGCCCAGCAAAATGCCGGCAAATACAAAGAAGATACCCGACAGGATGCATCCAAGGGACAGAAAAAACCATATTTTCTTATTTTTCATAATGTCCACCGCCTTTCACGATCGATCCGAACAGACAGGTCATGCCATGCAGACACCATCTGGTAAAGAAGAAACTTAACAGAGTCATCAGGATGCCCGCGCCCAGCAGGATCAGTCCGCATCCCAGCGTCGCCAGTCCATCCGCAAAAGAGGTGAAGAGCAGCCAGAAGCTTACAAGGACACAGGGAATGGCGCTGACGGTGACGGATACCGCGATCAGGAATACGGAGAAAAGCAGCGCGACCACCACCAGTACAAAGGCCAGAAGCACTGCCCCAAAAGCCAGTGCCAGCGGCAGGGCGACGGGCGCGGCGAAGACGGCCAGGATCCCGATCCACAGGGCGGAGAAGCCCTTTTTCACATCCCTGGCCGGTTCGGCGGCATTTTCCACCGCAAAGTCCCGGATGATCTGATCGGCCGCCAGCTCCGGGCTTCCCAGGTCCTCGATGGCCTGCGCCTCCTGCTCAGGCCCTGCTTCCTCAAAATATTCGGTAAAATAGGCGATTGCCCGTTCATAATCTTCTTTTGGAAGCCGTCTGAGCCTGTGCTGCAGACGTTCCATATATTCGCTACGGTTCATGCGTCATTTCCTCCTTAAGTTCTGCATCTGCCCCTCACTTTGCCCCGGTATCTGGAAGAATTTTCCTTCGTTTCGTTCCGTAAAATCCTTCCGGGGCTGCTTTCGGACAGATGCTGTTTTTCGTAAACTATTTGACACTACCTAAAATCTGATCAATGGATTCCTTGTGAAGCTGCCATTCCTCCATAAGTTCCTGAAATTTCTGCCGGCCTGATTCCGTGATCCGGTAATATCTCCGGTTCCGCCCCTGGAAGGGCTGGTCATACACACTCAGGTATCCCTGCTCCTGCAGCCGCTTCAGGATCGGATAGAGGGTGGAATCTTTGACGCCAGAGACCTTCTTGATCTTCTGGCTCAGCTGATAGCCATAGGAATCTTCTTTTTCTGTAATGGAAAGGATCAGCAGGTCGAACATGGGCGGACTCAACGGAAAGATCATATTCTGGCTCCTTTCTTATGCTTTGGTTTTATATATTATATAATATATAATATACTGTGTCAAGCTATATATAAATATCAGTAATATAATGCAGAAAGCGGAATTTTCCAGTTAAAAACATACATGATAAAATGTCACCAACTGGAGCGAAGCGAAAGTTGATGACCTGCGCGGGCATCAGTGAGCTTTCTTTTGACAGAATGAACATCAGCGGACTTTTTTAGAATATAATCAAATACAAGGGGGATAAAGATGAGGAAATTTCTAAAAAGGTGTATTCTGTTGCTGTCGGTGCTGCTTCTGGGCATGGGGACAGGGATCTGCGGGTATGCCCGCTACACTGCACCCAGGGAGCCGAAGCTCACCTCCGCATTTGTCAGCGGAAAGCTGGAAGCGGTCAGCGAACTGACCACCGCCCGTCTGACCTATACAGGGCTGATCAAGTATTCGGAAGGGAAGATTCCGTTCCTTACGAAAAACAGTTTTTCCATGATCTACACGGCCAGGGTCCGGGCCGGAATTGATATCCGGCAGGCAAAGATCGACATTCAGGAAGACCGGGTGGTGATTACCCTGCCAGAGTGTGAAGCACAGTCCGTGGAGATCGATGAAGATTCCATTGAATTTTACGATGAGCAGTGGGCGCTCTTTAACCGGACGGAAAAAGAAGATGTTATCGACATGGTGGCGGCGGCGAAGGCGGATGTGTCGGAAAAAGCAGATATGGAAAGTCTGATCCAGAACGCCAGGACCCAGACCGAGCGCATTGTGAGGGGGCTTCTGGAGGATGTGGTTGGGGAGCGGGCGCTGGTGATCCGGTGAAAATACAGTACATCAGTCAGGAAAGAGATGGAGGCTGCAAAGATACAGAAAAACCATTTCCAGTCAAATATTTTATAAGTTAAATGAATAAAATAAAAAAAGAATTGATAAAATGATATAAAAAACAACGGAAAATGGAAAGTTATTGACGATGTCAGAAAAAAATGTTAGTATGAACAGGGAGGTGCCAGAAATGTTCACATATATTAAATTGAAAAATTTTCTCTCATTCGATGATGTGATGTTTGACTTTCGGCATGGGAGCAGGGGAATCAAGAACTTTATTTCCATTTATGGAGAAAATGGGAGCGGAAAGTCTAATTTTGTAAGCAGCATTGATTTTTTGAGAAAAAGTATCGAATCTTTTGGCATGAATATGGTACTTGAACAGGCACAAGACATTCTGGGAGAGATGAAAAAAAACGAAGTTTCAAAAGAAATATGGGATTTGATTATACGGAATACAAGCATCTTGCAGATGGCAGAAAGCTGCAGAATGATTGATGCGGAAGTGGATACTCTGGTTGAATACGGATTTCGGGTCAATGATCATAACGGTTACTATATACTGAGCTTTAGGGAACGTTTTGTCTATGAGAAGCTGTATTACTTTACAGGGAAACAAAGCGGCGTGCTGTATGAAATAAAATCAGACGGGGAAGAGACAAAAATTTCTTTTTCCAATAAACTTTTTGCCGGTAAAAAAGCAGAAGATGAGATAAAGGAAGAGATTCAAAAATACTGGGGGAAGCATACTTTTTTAAGCATTATCAATAAAGAGCGAATAGAAAAAAATGACCATTATATAGAAGAAAATTATTTACCTTATGTGTTTGACCTGCTGGATATGCTGAAAGACACTGTGGTTCATCAGCAGACGTTAAACAGGGCAGATCTGGAATTACCCGCAGAAAAACCAGGCAATCTATTAGAGAATCTGAGTAAAGGAAAGATTTCTCCGGACAGGGAGCTTATGCTTGATCAATCGGAAAAAATTGTCCGTGATTTTTTTACACAGGCGTATGCGGATATGAAAGATTTATTTTATGAAAGAAGAAAGGAAGAAAATGAGATTGCCTATTGCCTGTATGTCAGGAAAATGATAGGAGGGGAACTTCGTACAATTCCCTTTTTCAGAGAATCGGCGGGTACAAAGCGCATTCTGGAGATCCTGCGTTCTTTGCTGGGTGCATTTTGCGGAGTGACGGTTGTTTATGATGAGATTGATAATGGTATCCACGACCTGCTGCTGAAAAATATACTGGAATCTATGGCAGATGAGATCACCGGTCAGCTGATTATTACAACCCATAATACCTATTTGCTGGAAAGTATGAATATCAGATCGGTATACCTGATTCAGTCAGACTATGCCGGGAAAAAGGAAGTGAAATGCCTTGACCAGTACCCGCGGATTCAAAGCAGCAACAATCCGAGAAATATGTATATGAAAGGAATGTTTGGGGGAGTGCCGATTGTTGATGTGATCGATTATGATGAGATTCGGCAGGAACTGGATGCCGGTTTCCCGGATGAGGAAGGGGGTGGGTGATCATGCCTCGTTCGGCTCCTTGCTATAAGAAAGGCATTGTAATCGTACATGGAAAATCAGAGTGGCACCTGGTAAGGCATGTATATACCAATCTTCATCTTCCGCTGGTGCTGATAGCCAGAGACAAAGGAAAAAGCAGCATTCAGATTAACGGTCTGCTGGAATACATGAATCGAAAATGTAAGTGTAAGTCATTAAAGACATTCGCAGAAGAGCATTCCATAGAGTATGACAGGAAAAATAAAATATTGAAAAATTTTAAACTGTTTACTATTATGGATACGGATGACTGTGAAGAAGAAACCCGGAAAAAATACATATCGGGAGAGCTGTTCCGGGGACATCCGCTTGCAGAATATATTGTTCCGATCTATAACTCTCCAAATCTGGAGGAAATTATGATCAGAGCAGAAATAATGACCAGACGAATTCGGGATTCGGAAAAAGGGACATATTACAGTAAGATTTTTCCGCTCAATACAGAGCCGATGAGTGTCGAAACGATCCATCAGGTTAGAATATTTGCTTCTAAACTAAAAGGGATCAGACAAAGCAATCTGATGGAATTTATGGAATACTGTTTTGAACTGCTTCCCGATATAAATTTATGAACGGAGGAATCGACCCATGTTTTACGAAAAAGTAAAAGAATCCGCACAGTTTATTGAGAGCAGGACGGCGCTGCGTCCAACCATCGGCATCATCCTGGGCAGCGGCCTGGGAAGTCTGGTGGACATGATGGAGGAGCGGACGCCATCGGTATGCGGTCCCCAGGGATCATGACACCGTCGCGCTGTGCTACAACAAGACGATCTTTGATCAGTATCAGGTGGCGTATCCGGACGAGACCTGGACCTGGGAGGATTTCTATGAGGCGGCGAAGGCCATCACGGATGCAGGACAGGGCAGTACATACGGATATTCCATCGACGTGGGAAACAATCAGGACGGCTGGTGGAACATCGTCTACGATTACGGCGGGTATGTGATCAGCGAAGACCATAAGACTTCCGGGATGGATGATCCGAAGACGCTGGAAGCCATGGAGTTCCTTGGAAAACTGATCGCGGATACCATGCCGGCCCAGTCGGTGATCTCGGAGAACGGAGGACAGGAAAGCGGGACCGGGTCTGAGGAAGATTTGCCGAACCGGGAAGTGAGGAAGCTGGTGCGCCGTTTTATCAGCGGCAGGGAACTGGAGAGATTTTACCGGCAGTGGTGGGGAAACATTGACGAGAAGAGGGCAAGGCATGAGATCCTTCTCTATTTCCAGAAATTGTGGGAGACGCTGCTTCTCTTTCTGCCGGAACAGACGGAAGAGCAGACCATTGTGCAGAAGATTTTCGGTATCAACAAAGGACTCTATACTTCCGATGAAAATATATTTTTATTTAAGGGAATGCAGTATCTGTGCAAATGTTCCGAAGAGTTGTCTGCCAAAGCACAGATCTCCATTCAGGACGAGCAGACGGTCCGGTGTATCCTGCAGTATCTGAGGGTGAAACACTCGGTATTCGGACGTACGGTTCAGAAGAAGACCATACGGGGCCTGGACTATTTTCAAAATGAATTTTATAACAGGAATTCGAAGATGAACCAGTATTACAGCGCGGTATCGGCGGGCCTGGTTCCCGGGGAGGAGCGGACCACATACTGGGAACTGGCGATGCGCAAGCAGTTCCAGAACAGAGAACTGAAGAAAATCGAATTCCGGGCGTCAGTCAATGAGAACGAAGCAGGATTCCGAAAAGAGGTGCGGGCGTATGAAAAAGCCAGGGACAGCGGGCAGCAGATCTATGAAGAGCTGGAACAGATACTGGAGCGGCTGTAGGCATAAAGAGAGAGATAAACATATTCAAAACAGGGAAGGAATCTATAAATCTGCAGATTCCTTCCCTGTTTTTACGTCTGCGTTCTTTTTCATCTATTTTCAGATTTTTCCTTACAAAATGAAAATATATT
>CAJTTI010000056.1 GCA_910579225.1 uncultured Lachnospiraceae bacterium
GTGGCTATAGGATAATGGTAGTCCGGCAGATTGTGGCTCTGCTTATGGGGGTTCGATTCCCTCTGGTCGCCTTTTGGATGGGTATGCCTAGAGGCGAGGTTGCTATGGTCCGGTGGACCATGCTTAGCAACGACCGGAGCGGAGCGTAGACCAGCGGACTGTAAATCCGTCACACAGAAACACCGCAGGTTCGAGGTCTCCGTTCCACTTCGGTCGGCGCAGGACAAACGTCCACTGGACGTTTTGCGCCCTGCCCCATCCACTTTCCGTTTGCGTGTCCGAGCGGTCTATGGTGCCACTCTGCTAAAGTGGTGTGCGGCAACGCACCGAAGGTTCAAATCCTTCCGCAAACGCTTTTATCGGAAGATATATCATAGTTAAAAAGGACCGGTGAGAACCGGTCCGAAATCATTGCAAACACTTTTTATACCGTTAATAATTCATTTTGAAGACTGAGAAGTTCCTCCTCCGTAAGGCCGGTAGCTTTCATAATTTTTACGATTTCAGTACCATCTTCCAGTAAAGACTTTGCAATTTCTATGGCTTTTTCCCTTACCTTCTGGTTCGCATATTCAATTTTTTCTTTCTCATAAAGCTGTCCTAACTGTGTTATGTTTGTATGCCTCCGTATCTGTTCTGCTAAATTTACAGTATTCTTTCAGAGCAGTGAATTGTTAGGGAGAAGCTAAGGTAAATTAAAGAAATCGTGGCCCACTGCTTTGCTGGTATTATACAGTTACATTTTCATCCTGAAGGCGAAGTAACTCTGCCTCAGTCAGTCCGGTAACTTTCATAATCTTAATAATGTCGTCACCTTCATCCATCAAGGATTTAGCCATTTCTATGACTTTTTCCCTTGCTTTCTGATTACCATATTCAATTTTTTCCTTCTCATAAAGCTGTCCCAACTGTGTCATGTTGATGCGCCTCCTTATTTGATCCATGTAATTCCTGTTTATAAATTTGTCACTTGCAACTATCACGCCGGACAGGGTAAAAATCCGCTGCCCTTCGTCCGGTATCTGTTCAGCCAGGTCAACGATTCTCTCCAGCATACTCTGTTTCCCTTCCGTACCGGGAACCGTAAGCGGTAGGATCACCAGCCGCATCAGGTCATCATTTGCCAAAGGGATGCCGGACTGGAGTTTGCCCTGAATTTCATGAAAGGCTGCCTCGCCGTCTATATGAGACAGGAAAGCCTGCTCGGTACGCAGGGTAAAACAGTCCGTTTCAAGCGTTGGCTCCGCGCTTTGTACGTCGCTGGTGTAGATAACGATCAGGCGCAGGTTGAATGTTTCATCTTCCTTAAAGTATTTTTCCATTACCCGTGCGATATAATTTAGATATTTTATCTTATTCGTCTTTTTGTATACCGATTCATAATCTACAATCGCATAGGTGCCGTCTTCCAGCAGAAACAGGTTGTCAATGCTTTTTTCATTTGCAGCAATCTTTGGCAGGTCTGTGGGAAGCAGTTCCCTGATCGGCGGCAGGTCAATGCCATATGCCGCAAAACTTTTTTCTTTATAAGTCTGGCCGAGGATCTTAAATAAAATATCCTTATTTTGATAAACGATTCCTTCTGACATTATATTCCTCCCTGCATCTGTAATAAAGTCATATACTGGAGTTCCATTTTTTTGTCCAGCTTTATTTCAGTTGCTCTTTTATGGATTGCGTTGACTAACGGGCTGGAGGTCTGCTGCACACAGGTGTCAGTGCTGTTTTCGATATAAGCCAGAAAATCCTTCATCTCGTCATCCACATCATCCTTTTTACCGTTAGTGCTGAGAAATATTTCAGTGGTTTCATCACCAAGCGTCAGAGACAAATTCTCCAGACACCGGTTCTCAAAGGTGTAGAGGTGCCGCCCGTCGGAAAATGGATCAAAGGTGCAGATAAAGATGATGTACGATTTCTTCAGTTTTGTGCTTTCTTCTCCAGGGAGGATTATGCCTGAGTCAATATTGCATTGAAAATATCTTGTTTTTCTGAGAAGCTCCTCATCTCCACAGCACAGTATCTCAACAGAGTATATGGTATCCTGCTCATCATTGATGCAGGCATCTAAGCGGACGCCCACGCCGTCATGTGCAATGTCAGTAGTTTTCCGGGTAACAGGGAACTCTACCTTTTTAATGGGGATATTTAATATTTTTTCCAGTACCATGCGGCATATTTCCGTGTCGCTCATTACTTTCCGAAATAAAAAATTGTCTGCCAGGTTCAGTCCCTGAATCGTGTTCGTTTTGTTTGCCATAAATAGCATACCTCTCTTTCTCAAATTATAGCATGATTCTGCCGTTTTGTCAGTTGCGATTTGAAATTGCTTTACGGATTGCGAAGCAAACCCGTATATAGAATAAGTATCCTGTGACTCCCGGATACTTGAAAAAAGCTGCCATATTTCAGACAGCTTTTTCAAGATTTATGACGATAAGAAAACTTATGCCGACAGCATTTCCAAAAATTCCTGCTCAGTCAGGATTTTAACGCCGAGCTGCTCTGCCTTTGCCAGCTTGCTGCCTGCCTTTTCTCCGCAGATCAGGTAATCCGTCTTTTTGGTAACGGAGCTGCCGGGCGTGGCGCCGAGGCTGATAATTTTGGCGTTGATCCCGTCGCGGGTGAAGTTCTCAAGTTTTCCGGTCGCTACGATGGTGCATCCTGCAAATGTGTTGTTCGTTGTTTCGTTCATATTGTTCTCCTCTCCGGTATTGGGACCTGTCTTATGCGTCCCATCAGAAAAGGCTGCAAACTCCCACGAATCTGACAATAGAAATCCATACGGCCGCCTGCAGCCTGTTTCGGGAGCTGTGGAGTGGAAGTCCCATCTGTCATCTGGGAGTGCATACAGGGAAAGTAAGAGGGGTGAATTCTGGCAGACAGCTGAATTTATTCTCTGAGTTTGATTATGAGAAGCTGTCAAGAATGGACGGGACCGTGGATGGGATAAGGAGGCGATTTGGGGGCGATGCAGTGATGCGTGCCTCATTTCTGGGCCAGCCGATTGACCATATGAGCGGGGGAATATCAAGGGAAAAGCGGTCTGTAGATTATGACCGGATAATGATCCGGTAGAAGCAGCGAAAGCCAGTGATGTGGCAATTTCCTTTACTGCGGGATTGGAATCTCCATGTCTTATCAATGCAAAGACAACCGGGCTTTTTGTAAATACGTTTGCCCGGTTACATTCTTTTTGGAGCCGGCCAGTTATTTTTCTGTGTTCCATATAAAAGTAGAGGAAAAGAAGTGTATTTCCTGCGGGAAATGCGGGAAAGTATGTCCTGTGAATGTTGAAGTTTCAAGCAATCCCGAAAGAAGAAAAATGCAACAGAATGCATTTTGTGCATGAAATGCGTGGAAGAATGTCCGAAAACTGCTTTATTATTTGCTGCCAAAGCTAATATCCTGAATATACATAGCGATACAGATGACTGCCAGAATGATTTCAACAACAGGCTGTGCTGCAATTACGCCATTCAGTTTCCAGAAGTAATTCAAAATAATTACACCGGGAATAAACAGTACGGCATTTCTCAGAACGGTAATCGTGAGTGATTTGACTGCTTTTCCTAATGCCTGAAAATAACTTGTCATCATATGGATGACACCAAGCATGGGAGCTGACAGGCAGAGGATTTTCAGAAAGAATCCTGTCTGTTCGATCAGGACATCGTCCTGCAGGAACAGGGCGGCAAGCTGTTTTCCCAAAAGGATAAAGACAGCAGTAAAGATGACACCCATAAAAATACCGTATAGTATCGTATACTTCACAAGATCATGCATCCGTTTTTTCTCATTTCCTCCATAGCAATAGCCCACTAAAGGAGCAACACCCTGCGACAGTCCCACAGACAGCAAAATGGGAACCATGTCCAGTTTATATGCGATTCCGTAAGAAGCTACTGCATCAGACCCGTAAATACTGATGTAGTTGTTCAGGACAATATTGGAAACACTCATAAGCACTGTAATGAGAGCGCCAGGAATACCGATGCTTACCACATTCCGAATCATTGCCGCATTTGGGGAAAAATATGCCGGCTTCAGCGGTACCAGCTGATTTCCCCTGTGTTCTTCACGAATCATGCAAATAATATAGTATATGGTTGCACATACAAAGCCTAAAGACGTTGCAAGTGCGGCTCCTGCTGTTCCCCAGTTCAGAATGACGATAAAAACATAATCCAGTATCATATTGATCACATTTCCAAGTACCAGTCCCATCGTGCCTTCTTTGATCAGACCAACTGAGCGGAACAAATGGACGAATCCATTTGCCAGCATGATAAAGGGAGCACCCATAAAAATCCATTTCAGATAATCGCAGGTATAAGTTATATTTTCTGCATCTGCACCGGACAGTTCTGCCAATGGCTGCAGAAATACCAGTCCCAAAGCAAGCGTAATCATGCCTGCAATTCCCATTGCATACACACAGAAATTCATGGTGGTGCCGGATTCTTCCCTCTTTTCTTCTCCCAGTAAACGGGCAATTACACTGCTGCCTCCCATTCCGAAAATACAGGCAATGGACATAATAATAAGCAGTAGTGGTGCACACAATGTTACAGCCGCAATCATCACGGGTTCTTTTGTTAAAGAAACAAAAAACGTATCGGCAATATTATAAATCAGTGTTGTAAGCTGCCCCAGCATGGCAGGCAGTCCCACTTTCATAATGGCTCTGGAAAGATTCTTTTCTTCAAAAACAGATGTCACAGTTTCTCTTCCTCCCTTGCATTTTACGATATTGTAAGATAGAATAAATTTGAAAAACAAGACATATGTCCGGTTATGGGAGATTTTATGGAAAGAATATATGATCAGAAGAAAATTGCAGCCTATATTGCCCAAAGTAAATATCATGCAGTACTTGACTCATTGGATATTGATTTTTATCTTATAAAATATGAAAAAGGGGAACTGGTGAGATCTCCTTTTCAAAATGAGTTATTATTTCAAATTGTGGAACAGGGTTCTATTAATATTTATCTCATTCGTGATGATGGTACACGTTATTCTCTGTCAACCGGAACAACAGATTATTTTCTCGGAGATATGGAGATCTTTTATTCCAGAAACAGTAATATTTATGCGGAAGCGGCCGAAAGGCTGACCTGTATTTCATTTCCAATTGAAAAATATAAGGAAATGCTGTTTTCCAGCAATCCGTTTCTCATACTCATATGCAGCAGTCTTTCTGCTAAAATCAGAGAAATCACTGCTATGGATGCCACCCCTGCGTCTCTGACTGAACGGGTCCTATCCTACATGGAGTATAAATGCAGCGACAGAACGTTAAAAGGAATCGAGCGGACGGCGTTTCACCTTCATTGCAGTTCAAGACAGCTCCAAAGAGTCCTGAATCAATGTGAAGCCTCCGGACTTGTCAAAAAAACAGGAAAAGGAACATACAGTCTGGTATAAAATAATAATTTAAAGTTCCATAAAATCTCACAAAAGTAACTTGAACAATTAACGGAAATTCTTTTCATCTGTTTTGGCGATTTAAGAAGCTTTAAGAATTGATTCAGGTTTGGTTAAGAAATCTCTTTTATAGTAAAATCAGTAGGAGGCAGGAGAATTATGATGATTATTCCAAACAGCCGATTCCAGCAGGAAGCGGAACAGACAGAGGCAGTGAAGCAGTCAGACAACGCGAGTTTGATCAGTATATACCAAAGAAAGCAGAAGAAGAAAAATCTTATGGACACTATGAAGTGGTTCCGGATGGAGAAGGGCATTCCAAAGTACGGTTCGATAATCCTCAAAAAGATCTGGAAGAAAAGATATCGGCAGATCAGGTAAAGACAGAAGACAGCAGTTCCTTAGGTCAGGGACCCAAGCTTCAAAAACTGAAAAAGAAGCAGCAGCAGTTAAAACAGAAACTAAGGTCTGAAACAGATGCAGGAAAAACGGAAGAACTGAAAAGAAAGCTGGTCCAAATAGAACGAGAAATAAGGGCAGCAGAGAAATGATACATACAGACAACGAAAAATAAAGGGATCAAAAACATTTCGGAGAGAGGCACAGGTAATGGATTCGCCTGTGCTTTCATTTTGCAGAATAAAGCGACAGAATGTGATTTTGGAGCCTGTGATTTCAGAGGCAAGTTGTCAGGTAGCAAGAAGAAGTGAATTTCTAAGGTAGTATATCAATTTTATGCTGAAATCCGGCATAAAAAAGGGGAAAGCTGCATGAATAAAAAAGTCAAACTGTGGATTACTGTGGCATTTAGCATCATACTCTTAATATTTATAAAAAAGTTTTTTGATCACAAATTTGATTTTGTAGAATCTTTGCAGAATTACATGAAAGGCTTCGGTATTGCAGCGCCAGTGTTTCTTACCATCTTTCAGGCAGTACAGGTGGTAATTCCCGTATTGCCAGGATATCTGGGATGTGCAGCAGGAGCGGTTGCGTTTGGAAGCATGACAGGTTTTCTATGCAATTACATAGGGATCAGTCTGGGGTCTATTGCTGCTTTTTTTCTGGCAAGAAAATATGGAATTGACATCGTGCTTACGATGTTTCCGCAAAAACAATATGAGAAATGGAGCAGGGTTATAGAGAAAAGCAAGTCTTATGAACGTTTTCTTTTCCTTGCCACGTTGCTCTCGTTGTTTCCGGATGATTTTTTATGTTATTTTTCCGGACTGATGAAAATGGACAATAAAAAATTTATATGGATTATTATTTTAGGGAAACCATGGTGTATTCTGGTATACAGTTATTTATTTGGTTTGATACCATAAGGAGG
>CAJTTI010000057.1 GCA_910579225.1 uncultured Lachnospiraceae bacterium
GCAGGACAGGGGGCGGCGGTCACTTAGCTGCCCGGACTGCGGGGACACCGTTTATCCGGCCATCGCCCCGGTGGTCATGGTGGCGGTCACGGACGGGGACAGGCTTCTGATGACGAAGTACGGGGACCGTCCCCTCCCACAATGGGTTCTGGTGTCAGGCTTTGTGGAGGCGGGGGAGACGCTGGAGGAAGCGGCGGAGAGGGAAGTCTATGAGGAAACGGGCGTCCACATCAGGGGCCTTAAATATTTTGGGAGCCAGCCCTGGGGCTTTTCCGGTTCCGTGATTGCAGGTTATACGGCGGAGCTGGACGGTTCAGACCAACTGAACATCGACACCGGAGAACTGTCAGCGGCGGCATGGCACCCACGTTCCAGTCTGCCGAAGGAGCTGACGGACATCAGCATCGCTTATGAGATGATAGAGGCAATGCGCCTGCCGGAGAAAGGAGGAGCCGGATGAATACCTATTGCATGGCGACTATAAGAAACCAGAAGGAACTTTTGCCCGGAATATGGAAAATGGAGCTGGTTGCGCCTGAAATCGCCCATAGTGCCAGACCGGGGCAGTTCATCCAGATGTACCCGCCGGATGAGAGAAACCTGCTGGCACGCCCGCTCAGCCTGGCAGCCATCCATGGGGAAAGCGTGGAAGTGGTGTACCGGGTGGTGGGGAAGGGCACGGAGCAGTTCTCCCGGCTGCGGGAAAATGATACGGTACGGCTCATGGGGCCTCTGGGGAACGGGTTCACGCTGCCGGAGGCAGGGGAGCGGAGCGTCATCATCGGCGGCGGCCTGGGGATTCCTCCCCTTCTGGAGCTTTCCAAAAGGATTCCGGGAGAGGCGGAGGTTTTCCTGGGCTATGCGGATGCCCCGTTCATGGACGGGGATTTCCGGGGACATGGCCGGAAGGTCCATGTGGCGAGCCAGACTGGGAACGGCGGCTTCTGCGGGACGGTACTGGAGCTTGTGGAGGACATCGCGCCTCTGGCGGACAGGATATATGCCTGCGGCCCCCGGCAGATGCTGCAGGCCGTGGCGGAATGGGCAGAAAGGCAGGGCATCCCGGCCCAGGTATCCATGGAGGAACGGATGGCCTGCGGCATAGGCGCATGTCTTGGATGTGCAGTGAAGATACAGAAGCCGGGGGAGAAGGACTGGCAGTACCTGCGGGTATGCAGGGATGGCCCGGTCTTTTCCGGCAGGGAGGTGGTGTGGAATGGATGACAGGATGGAGACGGTGGTTGCAGGGGTGGCGCTGAAGAACCCGGTCATTACGGCATCGGGCACATTCGGCTCAGGCCGTGAGTACGGGGAACTGATCGATCTGGACCGCCTGGGGGCGGTCACGGTCAAAGGTGTTTCCTGTGAGCCGTGGAAAGGGAATCCGGCCCCCAGGATTGCGGAAACGCAGAGCGGCATGCTGAATTCCATCGGGCTGCAGAATCCGGGAGTGGAGCATTTCATTGAGCATGACCTGCCGTTCCTCCGGCAGCATGACACAAAAATCATCGTGAATATCTGCGGGCATACGCTGGCGCAGTATTGCGCGGTTGCGGAGAGGCTGGCGGACTGTGATGTGGACATGCTGGAGCTGAACATCTCCTGTCCGAATGTGGAGGAAGGAGGGCTGGCTTTCGGGACGGCCCCACGGATGGTAGAGCGAGTCGTGCAGGCGGTACGCCATTATACCGGGCAGCCCCTGGTCGTGAAGCTCTCCCCGGAGGTCACGGACATAACGGAGATTGCCAGGGCAGCGGTATCAGGCGGTGCGGACGCGCTTTCCCTGATCAACACGCTGCGGGGGATGAAGATAGACATCCACAGGCGCAGGGCGGTGCTCGCCAGTAAGACAGGGGGCTATTCCGGTCCGGGCATCATGCCGGTGGCGCTACGGATGGTCTATGAGGTGTGCAGGGTCGTTGACGTGCCGGTGATCGGCATGGGCGGCATCGCCACCTTTGAGGATGCCCTGGAGTTCATCATGGCCGGGGCTGCCGCAGTCGCGGTAGGGACGGCGAACTTCCATAACCCTTATGCCACGGTGGAGATCATAGAGGGCATCCGGGGGTATATGGAGGAAAACAACATAGCCTCTTTGGACAGGATCAGGGGCATCATTGATTAGCTGGCACAGGCGGCAGAATGCTGTGCTTATAGCCATTATTCATTATGTTATTAGAACCTGAACAAGTATTGTTTAAGATTTAGCAATAGGAGGCGATATCCAACTAACTAAACCCAGAATCTTATGAAATTGATTTTTTATGGCCCATTTATAAATGATTTCAAGAATCAAGAGATAATCTTGTAAAAAAAGTTTTTAATAACAGGCATCCTGCCAAAGAAAAAAACGGTGCTTTGGCGGGTATATTTTAGTGTGCCTGTTTATAAATGCAATCCTTCCTGGCTCTGTTTTGAGAGTAGGGAGGATTTTTTATTGGCTGTAACGCAAACCATGGGTGTAGTTCATCCCTGTTGGCGAAAAGACAGGCGTATTTGTTCTGAAGCCGTATATGGGGATACGGATGCAAAGAACTGTAATGATTTAAGGCTACAAAGAAGGAAAAAATGTGATTTTGGGAGCAAACGGCCAAAAAAATCAGTAGTTTGGTGAAGGGATTTTGCGGTCTGCAATATGAACTAATAGGACATCATATACAGGAACAAAAAGATGAAACGCAGAGGGATGTATCAATCTTTCTGTGTTTTTTCTGTTACGAGGCCTGTACCCCAGGGTGCCGTTCCCCGCCCGGCTTGTTCTTCATTTTAGAAATTTAAAGAAAATGGAGGACAGGCCTATGGCAAAGCCAGGCAGACTGCCAGACTTCCGGAAAATGTATCCGGAGGCCAGCGAAGAAGTGATCGAAGTATTGAAGGAAACAGAGAGAAAAATGCAGTATCAGGAGTACGACCTGAAGGCAGAGCAGACCATCATTGACCAGGATGCACAGGAGATCCGGGTGATACCGAGCCGGGAGGACTCCTATGAGCGCCTGCTGGAAGAACATAACCTGCCGGCAGATGAGCAGGCGGATGTGGAAAACATCGTACTTAGAAAGATACTGCGAAAACAGCTCCATGAGGCCATCCGGAACCTGGAAGAAGGGGAACAGTATCTGATCATCCAGCTGTTTTTTATGGACAGGAGTGAGAGGGAGCTGGCGGAAGAACTGGGGCTCTCCCAGAAGGCCGTGAACAAGCGCCGCCATAAGATTTTGAGAAAGTTGAAAAAGTTTTTAGAGAAATTTTGATTTTTTGGTTCTCAAACCTCTCTCCCAACGTGGAAATAAGTGAAGGGGATAAAATTCCCTTCTCTGTCCTTTGAAAAATACCGCCCCAGGCGGTCATATCCAGCAGTTATGATACGTTAGCTGTACAGCGCGAAAGCGCAAAGCGGCGAAGGAGGACACGCCAGGACCACCTGCAGACAGTCAGAGTGTCTGTCAATAAGATGACATCAAAGGTGCAGAGCGGGAACTGTCCGTCCTGAAAATACCCCATGGCCGGGGCATACCGCAATGACCTGTACAGCCTATAATGATACTTCCGTCCAGTCACAGCCCCTTTTTAGGAAGGGAACCGCAATGAGGGCGGCGGCCAGAGATCCTGGCCGGGGTTCGAGTCCCATGACGGTTAGCCAAAACCGGTTGTAACTGACTGCCCAGGCTCCGGGAAGTAGTGTCGAATGGGAGCAGATGAAACGTGAAAATGAAGAACAAGCACGATTTTTCATGTGAGGAAAGGCAATCCGCTGTAAGGCGGATAACCTGCGTACACAAATGTGTGCGTTTATGAAGTATGACAGGCGGCGGTCTGTATTTCAGGCCGCTGCTTTTATAAAGAAAGAACAGGAAATGTCGTTTTGCTGACAGAAGGAGGGAAGGCAGAAATGGCAGGAAGAAAAATCAGGCGTGGAGATATCTACTATGCTGACTTAAGGCCGGTAGTTGGCTGTGAGCAGGGCGGCATTCGTCCGGTGGTGATCCTGCAGAATAACACAGGGAACCGGTTCAGTCCAACTACCATAGCGGCAGCGATCACCAGCCGGGACGGAAAGCATCAGATCCCCACCCATATCCACATAGACAGGCAGTTTCACGGACTGCACCAGGATTCCATGATCTTACTGGAACAGGTACGGACCCTGGATCAGAAACGGTTGCGTGAATACATAGGCTGCCTGGATAAAGCAACCCTGGCGGCAGTGGACAGGGGGCTGATCGTCAGTCTGGGGATGAAAAATATCCAGAAGGAAAATACAGCTGTAGATACGGCAGCTATAAAAAAATGAGTCAGAACAGGGCGAAGAAGCAGACAGAGAGGAAGAGAAGTATGGATGACAGAAAGAAGAAAGCATGGATCTATACCCATATTGATGCGCCGGAGGACAGCCATGGTACCTTAAAGAAGCAATATGAACAGCTGAACACCTATGGAGAACAGCTCCGGATGGAGATCGCAGGCAGTTCCAGCGATATGGGAGAAACGGCAGGGTTAGAGAGACCCGGACTGGAGCTGTTCCTGGAGGCAAAGGACAGCAGGGGGATCGAAGTGCTGTTGGTTCTGGATTCCTCCAGGATCTCCCGTGATAAGGAATTGGTCACGGATTTTCTGCTCCGGATGCATCAGTGTGGGATTGAAGTATGTTCTCCTTTGGAGGGAATAATCTCTACCGCAGGGTGAGAAAAGGAGGGCATGAAATGACAAAAAAGGAACTGGAACAGTGGCAGGCTGTGACAGACAGCAGCCAATACCGATGGGTGGAGGATTATATTACCCGACTGAATGGACGTGGTGCTCTGTATTATACCGGGGGCCAGGATGGATGCTTCATGAGGATAACTCCGGAAGGGAGCTTGACTATAGGAATCTACGAAGGGGCATTCCCCCATATCGGGGAGGCCTGCTTTCAGGTAAAGGCGGAGAGAAAATGCAGCAATTATGACGAAGCTTTCCAGAAAGCCTGTGAATTGGGTGGGATTAAGTTCCTGATGGACTTGTTTTCCAGCGGCCAGATTCCCCAGGAGCCAACCCAGGGGATACATTTATGAGGTGTACGAATGGATTACAATGTAAAAACAAGGATATTGCTGGCCACATATTTCAATACCAGGGAATTCAACGACCTGATGTATGAAAGCGCAAAGCCTCATATGATAGATGACATTAAATCGGTGATCGAAGCGGATCCGACCCTGCCCCAGTACATTGATGGAAACCTGACCTTTCGTTTCCTCCCCGATTACAAAATCCTGCTGAAATATCGGTTCGTATGTAATGATGAGAATGAGGCGGAAGCAGAAAGTTTTTCAAAGTCCTGCGTGGAGGATATCCGGACAGAACTGGAAGAGAAAGGATATCGTATCGAGCGGATCAACTGTACGGCAAAAGAGATGGACATGAAGTGGCTGGACGAACTGGAGGACATG
>CAJTTI010000058.1 GCA_910579225.1 uncultured Lachnospiraceae bacterium
GAACCATGCTGATGCGCCTGGATCGGCCCGCAGAGAACAGCATCTCCAGGGACTCTATCTTTGGTATGGTTCCAATTTCATCCCCAAAGATCACAACCCGGTTAGGGAGTTTCCCGCCATGCTCATCTGCGATGGACAGCATCTCCCGGTAAATCTGCTGCAGGAACAGACTAACCATAAAATATTTTGTATTGTCCTCCTCCGGCAGTACAATAAAGATTGCCGATTTGGAGTTACAAAAGGTCTCCGTGTCCATGGAACCGTCAAAGCACAGGATCTGCTCCATCTCCGAATCCAGAAAAGCGTTCAGTCTGGACATGGCCGTGGAAAGCACGGAGGCCATGGCCTGATCTGCGGTGTTCAGGGCGGCCCCCGCAAACCATTTCGCTTTATGCTCCGGAGGCAGCTTCTGCATCAACAGCTGGAACTGGTTCTTTCCCTTTACCGGTGAGGGAGCCAGTAAGTCCTGGATGAGCTTGAACACGCTGACGATGTGCCGCTGCTCCCTGGGACAGTATTCCGCAATCAACAGCATCACACTGGTCAGGAGCCCTTCCGCCGCGTCATAGAAAAATGCGTTCTGTCCATAGCTGGAAGAGTCTGCCCCGGAGCTGATGATGGTCTTGGCTGTGATCTTGGCATATTTTTCTGCTCTGGCCTTGTATGCCAGGTTCTCCGGGTCCTCCAACCACAGATCCATGTATTTGTTCACCATACCCAGAATATTGTCCCCATCGGAACGGGTAGGATTTCGCAGATCCAGGATGGATATCTTGTAGCCGTAGTATTTTTCTGCAATCCCTGCATAGTTTCGGAACAAGTCTCCCTTGGTATCCGTACAGAGAAAACTCATACCGCTGGCGCAGGCATATTCGATACAGGGATAGAGAAAGTTCGCCGTTTTGCCGACACCGGCAGCGCCGATCATCAGAAGATGGATGTCGCCGGAATCAACCAGGGCCGTGACGCCTCCATGGGAAAACTTTCCGCCCACCACGATTCCCTGAGTCTCCGGCAGGTTCTTTCCCTGTCTCCACAGCTTCGGTTCGTATGGGATATGGGAATAAGTCTTTTTGACTTCCATATCTGTGGCGAAGCGGGCGGTCCCATACTGCCCGTCACCCACGGTTTTGGACTTGATCCCGTCCAGGTTGTAATGGCTGGACAGGAAAGTGACCAGCCCCAGCAGGGCGAACATCCCCAGTCCCGCACATACCAGGATTATGATCTGTGTGGTCTGCATTTTCACACTCCTCTCTCTTAATCTGTCAACAAGCACGATTTATCTTCTGGCATAGTTCTGCGCCGCATAGCTTCTCACAGCATTGATCTGGCATAACAATTTATACTGCACATCGAATTCATTTACCGTCATGCGTGAGAACAACGGTGCTGTTGTGACAGTGACTTCCAGGCCGCCATCATCTTGTCATTTACAGCTTTGGTGATCCTGACGGTCTTGAAATAAAAACATAACTCAGGCAGGCATCAGGCCATCTGCAACATCCGTTCTTCCGTCATCTCCGGAGGTGGCTTTTCCTCTGCCGGTACCGCCTCCATTCCGTGCATGGCCTTGATGTCCTCATTCCAGTCCTTCCATGTGGACAGTTCCATCCTCACATCCGGATACCCTGCCTCTGTCAGACCTTCCTGTATCCGTTCCGCCGCCTTCAGCCCTGCCAGGTCATGGTCTAAACACAGATGGATCTTTTTCAGCTCCGTATGATCCTGCAGCAGCTGGAACAATGCCTGGGAGCCAACTCCGCACAGCGCCACATAGCTGTGTTCCCTCCATCCGTTCTTGTGCAGCGAGATATAGGAAAGCATATCTATGGGCGCTTCGAACACAAAGACCTCACTGCTCTTCCCGTTCCAGTGGAAGCTGTACCGGGGATCGCTGCTCTCCAGATTTCCCCGGTAGCTCTTCCCTATGGTGTAGATCCCCTTCTTGTGGGCATGTCTGGCCTTCCCTTCCGGATTGTATCCCACAAAAATGGCATTGTGGAACTGTCTGGTCTTATCCTTCGACAGTTCCAGACTTTCATAGATCAGGTTCTCTTTTGCAAAAGCAGATACCACTTCATAGTCAAGCAGGCGGGACCTTAACAGATACGCGAACACCCGCCGCATATCCCTATTGGCGGCTGGCAGGGCAAACGGCTTTCTCGGCACTTCCTCCTGTTTCCGGCTCTGGCGGTAGGTCTGTCCCTGTTCCCCGCCCAGGAGCATGCTCACCGCATCTGGAAACGTTTTTCCATAATAATAGATCACGAAATCAATGGCCGCCCCGCCTTTGCCGGCGGATCCGTGGTCGTACCATCGGTTCCCCCGGATGGTGATGCTGTGGTCACTGGACATCCTCCACTCCGGCCCGGAGCGCAGGGGCCCGTTCCTTCTGTTCCTCCGTAAAATAGACATATCCCATGGTTTCGCCTCCTCCTTACATACTCTGCTGCGGCTCATGATCATCCTTCCTGTGTCCCTGCGCCATCCGCTTCTCCTGCAGCTTCCGTCTCCTCCTGCGGTCAATGTGTCTCATACCGGAGCCTCCTGATGCTTTCCGGTGATCCTCCTGAAAGATCCTTGACAGATGGTGCATCAGTCTGGTGGCTGCCAGGATCAGATCCGGATCCCGGAAGGAATCCAGGTTCTCCAGTAAAAATTGGGCGTAGACATTTCCCTGGGCGGCGGATGCTTCCAGCAGGGGGACTGCCTTTTCCTTATCACGGGGCATCCCCGGCTGGCCGTACAGAAACAGTTTTCCAAGAGAATACTGAGCGTACTGGTTTCCCTGATCTGCCGATAACTCCAGCCACCTTACGCCCTCCTCCAGATCCTGCGGCACATCTTCTCCCAAAAGATACAGACTTCCCAGACGGTACTGGGCGTACTCGTTTCCCTGGAGCGCCGCCTTCTGCAGCCATGCAACTGCTTTCGCCATGTCTCTGGGTATCTCTTCCCCCTTCAGATACAGACATCCCAGTGTGTACTGGGCAAAGGGCAGCTCCTGTTCCGCCGCTTCGGTTAGCCACCAGACAGCCGCCACCATATCTTTTGGGATCTCCTCCCCTTCCAGATACAGCCTGCCAAGGTGATATGCCGCGAATCCGTTTCCCTGCTCCGCCGCTTTCTGAAACAGCTTCCCTGCTTTTTCTACATCCTTTTCTCCCAGGCGGCCTTCCAGATAAAGCTTAGCCAGTACATACTGGGCGGAAGTATTTCCCGCATTTGCGGCCTTTTCCAGCCACGCTGCGGCCTGTTGCACATCTCCTGTCCCCGTATCCAGCCAGAACTTTCCCAGTGCATACTGGGCATTCACATTTCCCAGTTTTGCGGCCTGTTGCCAGTAGCGAACGGCCTCTTCCTCGTCTCTTTCTGTCCCGATGCCCTGATACAGCATCTGACCCAGGCGATACTGGAGTTTGTCGTCATGGCTCTGTTCCTCCAGAACCTGGAAACCGGAAAAGGCATCCTGAAAATATTCCTCCGCCTGCCCTGCCGACTTCTTTGTCCCTGTTCCGTCCCGGAACATTTTCGCCAGCTCATAGCTTGCATAGGGATTTCCCTGTATGGCAGACGCATGATACAGGGAAAATGCACGCTTCAGATCTCTTTCCTCGCCCTGTCCTTTTGCGTACAGACCGGCAAGCGTGTACTGGGCATACTTATGGCTTTTCTCGGCTGCCCGCTCCAGCCAGAGAGCAGCAGTCTCATAATCCTGATCTGTGCCAAGGCCGGCAAGATACATTTTCCCGATCCGGTACTGCAGATACGTCTTTTTTCTCTCTGGCAATTCTTTTTCAGCAGAGAGAAAAGCATTCAACGCTTTCCGGTACCATTCCCTCGCTGCATCCAGGTCTGCCTCCACTCCGAGACCGTCCGCCCACATCCGTCCCAGGTCATACATGGCAAGCGCATTTCCCTGCTCTGCTTCCTGGCAGAACAGACGCATGGCTTCCTGAAAATCCTGGGGGACTTTTTTACTTCCGTACAGATAACTACGGGCCAGTTTGTATTGCCGGCTCCATTCGACTTTTGCAGACGTTTTCTCTTTACCCTCAAAAGGGCCAGGGACATCCAGTTCCGGTTCTGACAGGAGCTCCTCAGCTTCCAACATGCTTTCTGCATCTGCCGGAACTGGTTCGGTTTCTGTTTCCAGTTCTATTTCTGTTTCTTCTATTTCTTCTGATCCATCCAGAATTCTTTCTTCCAGTTCATCCAGGCGGGCTTCTGTCTGGATCTTCTCCTGCCCTGATGTTTCTGACAAAAAATGGTGACCGCCCAGCTTTAATGCCTCAGCGATCACCATGTTCTTGATACTTTTTAATTGTTTCTGACTGGACAGGGGCGGCAGCGGCGGAGCCTTTGAGGAATAGGTCAGCCGGATCTGATCCTGCCATTCGCCCCATGCCCGATAGGCTTCCGACACAGCCGGGTCCTTTGCAAGCTCATCCACGATCTGATCTACCAGCCGTTTTACATCCGCTTTCAGATAGCCATATACCTTTTTCCCTCCGGTATTTTTGAGACGTCTGGAAAGCTGCTGCAATTTCTCCCCAATGATTGGATTTTCACATACGCCCTGCAGCATGCTGTCCGTGAGCAGGCACATCCGCTCCGCTGCTTTTTCTTTCAAACTGCTCCGTGCCAGATTTTGTCCTTCGTAGATCTGGGCAAAGTCCTGACGGAAGATATCGTGGGCCAGTTCCGAGCGCATGGCTTCGATGCCTGCTTTCGTCAGGAATCCATCATTGTCCTTCGCGGAATAGACCATCAGATGTACATGGGGATGATGCCCCTCATTATGGAAGGCCGCATACCATCTCAGATCCGCACTGTCGATCTTCATGTGCCTGGAGAGCATGGCACGTTTGGAGCGCAGGAGCGCCATCCACTCTCTTGCGGAGTCATATCCAAGCCTTGCCGCATCCTCCCGGCGCAGGCTGATCACATGGGTCCAGACAGGTCCTTTGTGGCCGCATACTTCTTTCTGCACATCTGCCAGGATCACCGGCCTCCCCGCATCCGTAAACAAGCCATGCTCACCGATCCGTTCCACACGAGGACGGTTGGCCAGGTAGTCCACATAATTTTCTTTCATGGCGGTCATGTCCAGGTTCCGTTCCAACGCCTGAGTGATGAATTCGGAGGCGTTGCCGATGGTAGGGCGCTGTCGGTAGTCCTCATACTCCAGCATATCTCTGGACTCCGGCATGTCTTTCAGGAGCTGCCGGATCAGATCTTTCTGGGCGGATGTCGCCGGAAGATTCTTTTTGCTTTCATCCGCTTTTTCCACGCCTTCACGGGTACTGATGTAGCGCACATAGTTCTGCAGATGCTCTGACGGAGCATCGCGGATGTAGCGGCTGGTGAAGATTAGTTTTGCCATAGAGTATTTCCTCCCATAAT
>CAJTTI010000059.1 GCA_910579225.1 uncultured Lachnospiraceae bacterium
TTAATTTTATCTGCTATAGTTTCAATAATTAAGCGATTATGGTTGAGAAAGTTCTTCTATAACATATATAATGTACTTCAGGAGATAGGAATATACGGGAAATGCAGGAGTTGAAATTAAGAATGAGGAAGGAGAATTGGAAATGTCAAATGATATGTGGGTGAAAATGGCTGAGTTCCTGGGCAACTTAAACGGGGAGAATGTGAACAGGGAAAGTTACATCCGCACTCCGGAGTATGAAGAGGCGCTGACTGCCTGGAAAGAAACCGAGCTGGAGTGGGAAGAATTTTTAAAAACCTTATCTGCAGAGCAGCAGAATCAGGCGGAAAAAATGAAAGACTGCCTGGAGGACTTTGCGTCTGTTCAGGAGAGAAGGGCATATATCCAGGGATATGCGGACTGCGTGCAGGTGCTGTTTCATATGGGATTATTAAGGAAAACAGAAGGGTTAAAGTGGCCGGAAAAGATGGAATAAAGCGGAGGTACGGAAGGAATGCTTTGTCTGAATGGTTTGAAGCAGATATAGGACAGGAAAATAATTGCAGGGCGGCAATCGTTTGTGATGGCCGTCCTTTTTGCGGTAAAGGGGAACTTAGGCCGGGATTAACTGCAGGTGCCGACCGGGCAGCTTTTGACCGGGTGTTGGAGGAATTCTGCAGGCGAGTACCGGGGACGGTCACGGTGTCCTATGAACAGACGGACCGCCAGTATGCGGAAAGCGAGGCCCAGATCCGTCTGCTGGCCTGGGGCCTGATTCTGTTCATCGGCCTCATAGGAATCCTGAACATTATCAATACAGTTTATACCAATATCCATACCCGGATCACGGAGAACGGCATACAGCGGGCCATGGGTATGAGCGCGGGAAGCCTGTACCAGGTATTTTTGTGGGAAGGGTTCTATTATGGCATCAGTGCGGCGGTGATTGGGTGTATCACCGGATATATCGGCACAGTATTTGTGGAGGCCGGGGCAGCGGATGTCCTGCGGCTGACGGCAGTTCCCGTGGTTCCCATGGCCTGCGCATCACTTTTTGCCATCGGAGCCTGTATCCTGGCAACCTGTATTCCACTCCGGAAGATCAGCAGGATGAGCATTGTGGATTCCATTGAACTTGTGGAATAAGAACCCGGAGTCTTCTCAAAATCGGTCAACAGGGTGATAATAGGAGTACGTTTTCCGGCTTTTTAACTGCAGAGGGTATAAGGAAGAGAATCTCCGGTTTTATCTGTGCGAGATGGATGGGAAACCGGTATCCACGGCCTCCACAATCCGGACAGGGGATACGGCGTCTTTGGAATTTGTTTCCACCATACAGGAATACCGCAGGAGGAAAGCGGCAATTTCGATATGCTCGCAGGCACTGGGGAGCTTTTTGAAAACGGAGTAAGGGCAGTTACGCTCAGCGGTTCGGAGGAGGCCGTTGAACTTTACAGAAAACTGGGGTTCCATGACTGTTTCCATAACATCATCATGCAGTATGATATCCCTGTATAAGAAAATCAGTAATTGAAAGGATGTGAAGATACTGGAAACCCTGATTATGGCAGGACATCAGTTTTGTCTTGTCGTAACCCAGCTGGATAAATAGATGTGCAATGCTTCTCTGCTGCCAAAATGTGGGGCGCTGCACTACCACAAATGCCAGGTATCTGCTGCGCATGGCGGGAATTCTAAAATAAGAGATATTGATAAAAGGTGGTCTGACAGAGATGAAAAACATGGGAAAGCAAAAACTGTTTATTGCTGCAGGTGTCCTTCTTTTTATAGTGTCCGGATGCGGCAAAAAGGCAGAGGAAAATCAGGAGATACCGCAAAATGCAGAAGTCAGAGAAGAATATTCGGAAAAGGAACAAATGGGAGAAGACCGTGATTCTGATGGGGAATCCATTGCAGAGCTTTATCGTGACATTTATGAACAGGCAGTAGAAATGGGAACGGTTGGAGAGCTGGAAGTGACAAGACGCATAGTTGAACGGATCGGAGAATATGGTTATGCCGTGGTGGACGAAGAAAATCAGATTGACATGGTCGGTTCGGAACAGGTTTTACGCTTTTGCAGATCCGTAGAGGAAGCGCAGGATGACAAACTTACCATAATCGCAGTCACCAGTTCCGGCGGATTTATAAAGTATGACCTTCTTACAGCAGAGGGAGCAGTAAATGTAACCAGAGGATATTATCAGTATAGCAATGGGATTCCGAAAAACTTAAGTACCGTAAGCTATCCGGCAGAATCGTGGGAATATACGGAAGAAGGCTACCTGCTGTTTGAGGGAAGTTATTATTCCGAAAGCTATTATGTGCTTTCCCTCAGTGATGAACCGGAACATACGGCGCTGAGGGTTGAGCCGCTGGATGAAACGTGCAGGGAATTGAACCGACAGTATTTGCTGCCGGTGGGGTATGGGGGAAATAATCTTTTCCTTACGGACTGGAGCGAGCAGGATTTTGGGAATCTGGATTTTTATGATTTATTTGACAGGTTCTATCCTGATATCTATGAACAGCCGGTTCCTTTTACGCCGGATGATGATTTAGACGCCGGAGCTGTTTACAGGATACCGGCAGATGTATTTGAACATGTCATTGAGCGTCATTTGCAAATTGATTACGAGGAGCTGCAGAGGAAGGCCGCCTATATCCCGGAGGATCAGACTTATGAATACAGGCCGAGAGGATTTTATGAGGTTGAATATCCGGATATCCCATATCCGGAGGTGGTCAGTTATACGGAAAATGATGACGGAACGTTAGCTTTGACTGTGAATGCCGTATACCCGGAGGAAAACACCTCCAGGGCGTATACCCACAAAACCGTGGTCCGTCCCCTTGACGATGGAGGTTTTCAGTATGTATCCAATCAGGTTATTTTTCCGGAGGGCGGCTGTGAGCTGTGGTGGCATTCAGACCGGCTGACAGAAGACCAGTGGAAGAAAGTATATGGAGGGGATGATTAGTTGGAAGATTTAAAGCGGTTGTTCAGAAAGGGGAGTTTCCTGCTTATCCTGTTATGTTTGGCAGTGGCAGCCGGGAGCTTCTTTACAGGCTTTAAGGAGGACAAAGGCCGAAAGCAGCCGGAGGAATCCTGGGAACCGGCTATGGAGATTTCCGGCAGCGCTGCCACAGGCAATACCGGGGCAGGAGACAATGGGAAAGAACCACAGGAATCTCTGTCATCACCATATTTTTTAGAAGAGCCGGACAGCCTGCTCGGTGAAGCTGAAGAAAAAGAACTGGAAAACAGTGCCCTGTCGGCTGCCTTGGAGGTGCAGGAGGTATACAGGTATGCAGCAATAGAGGAGGATGCGCCCTATACTTATACGGTCAGGGATTTCTCCAGGGAGCAGAGGAACCGGGTAGTATCCATGCTGGGAGAGGCCGGATATGTAAGCGTTACTGATGGGGCAAATATGGAAAACCATAACAGTGTCCGGGACTTTTATTCTGCTTATTTAAAAGGGCAGGACAGCCTGGTTACTATTTTTGACGTGAATCTGGATGGGCTGATCGGTGCTTATACGTTTATACACAGGAAAGGAAACCTGCAGACCTTTTATGTGCAGATCGGATGGAGGGAAGGGGGCGTACCGGAAATCATATCTACTGCTGTCAGTGATATTGCGGAGATAAAACTGACAGAAAAAGGATATTTCATTTACGCCTATACGGTACAGCTCTACCATTCCAGCCTGCGCCAGTTCTGGCGGGCAGCCCCGCTTTCTGACCGGTGCAGGGAGTTGACAGAAAAATATCTGGACGGACTTAGCTATGTCAATTACAATGTCCTTGTAACGGACTGGGACAGCAACAACGTGGAGGATATCCTGATGCCATGCATGTTTGAGGACCTGTATCGCATGGATACGGGAGAGATTCTGCGGCCGGAAAATGGGGAGATACCTGCAGAGGTATATGAACGGATCATGACCACGTATTTTCCAGTCACAAAGGAACGGATAAGGGAGATATGCGGTTACTGCGCAGACACAGACAGCTATCCGTATGAAATGATCTTTTCCAGCCCGTATCCGCCTTTTGGGGAAGTGGTGGGGGATAAGGAGAACCCGGACGGAACGCTGACCCTCTTTGTAGATGGGGTATGGCCGGATTATAACTCCGACTGTGCGTTTACCAACATCATAACCGTTCAGCCCTTTGATGACGGGACATTCCGTTATTTATCCAATTCCATAGAGAAAAAGGAGCTGGACATTCCCAACGTATATGATATGAAATAAAGGAAGGATTTCCATGGAAATAAGAAAAATATATATCCAGACTATTATTATAATGATGGCAGGATTTTTGTGTGCCTGTGGAGGAAAAAAGCAGGAGGAGTTTTCACTGTCCGGCGCCATAGAAGGCGGGGAAGAACCTTCTTTGGCAGAGAGCAGGGAAGATAATGACAAAAAAGGGCGTTGGGAAAAAGGATATGATCTTCCGGTTGATGAAAACGAAAGGAAAGAAGCGGAAGCTGACTTAAGGGCCGCGTTGGAATTGACCAGGGACATTTACCAAGAAGCGGACAAAGGCGATGCTTCAAACGTGGTTTTATCAGAGGAAGTTTTAATTCAATTAAAAGAGAAGCTAAAGACTATGGGCATGCCGGTCACAGGGAGCGAACCGTACCAGGTTATGGAGAACTGGCAGGAGATGGAGCGGTTTTTACAGGATGCCGGAGTGGGAAAGGCCGGGACCGTGCTCCTGTACCGGATTCATAGAGACGGAGGAATCGGAAGGTTTCAATATCAGTATGATGGAGAAAATTTGTATGTGCTGGCAGCAAATATGACATGGGGGAAAGATGAAACACCGATGCCTGCGTACATTTCCTATACAAGAATAAAAGAATGGCGGTATACGGAAAAAGGATATTTCTGCTATGAATTATGTGTACCGGAACCTCCGGAAGTATCGGAGATTGTTGATGGAAGCTGCCTGGTCAGAGTGAGGCCCCTGCCACAGGAGTGCCGTGAAGTGTCCGAAAAATGTGTGCTTCCATTGGGGTATCAGGGAAATAACCTGTTATGCTCCAACTGGGACAGGGAGAGCCTGGATAAACTGGATTATAACGGGATTTATGAATATTTTTATGGGATGAAATATGACAGGCGGTTTGAACCGGAGCAGTATCCCCATGGGATACCGGCAGAAGAGTTTGAAGAGACCATCATGGATTACCTTCCGGTTTCCAGGGAGGAGATTCGGCAGTGGGCCGTGTTTGATGAAGGGCGTCAAGTCTACCGATGGGAGAGACTGGGGTGCGGAAATTACGCACCCAGTTTCTTCGGTACTTCTGTTCCCGAGGTGACACAGATCAGGGAAAATGAAGATGGAACATTTACCCTGACTGTGGATGCGGTATGCCAGATGATT
>CAJTTI010000060.1 GCA_910579225.1 uncultured Lachnospiraceae bacterium
TCTGTAACTTCTGCTCCGCAGGCTGTACAGAATCTGGAATCTTCATCCATCGGTTCCCCGCAGACAGGGCATTTCTTCTCTTCCTGCGGTTCGATATCCTCCGTATCTGCAACCATTGTCTCCGGTTCTTCGCTTTCCGGCAGCTTTGGAGCACCCTGATCCGATTTTATGCCACACTGATTGCAGAATGCAGCATCTCTTGGGATCTTCGTCCCACAGTTCTGGCAGATTCGGATTCCTTCCACTTCATTGATCTTCTTTTCCAGTTCCAGAATCCGTTCCTTTGCTTCTCTGACCTTATCAAACCACTCGGAATATGCTTCTGCTTCCGCCTGCAGCTGACTGTCATACGCCAGCTTTCCGATTTCCCGGTAAGCAAGCTGAATATTATTTTCTTCTGTGCTGATCTGCCCTTTCAGCTGCATCGTCTCAGTTAATACCTTTGCTTTCTGTGCCGCCTCTTTCCCCTTTTCGGATATGGTTTTTCCCAATGCATCAAAAAATGCCATTTTTATATTCCTCCTTATGATTGTTTTGTTTTCGCCGTACCGGCATCAACGATTCACATAGTTCTTCTACATATATTTATCCGTCAGTTTGTCAATAAAGCCAATCCGGACCGTCCCCTGATTCAACGCCTGGAAACTGCAGCTGATTAATAGAATTGTCTTCATAATATCCAGAAGATAATTCAGCACCTGATCCAGGCTGAAGGGAACTCCAATATGCAGAAAACTAAAAACAGTCCCCACCAGTGCATCCAATATCCGGAAAAGGTCCTGCACAATTCCGATCCCACTGCTGAAGATTCCGAATACCAGTATGATTGCCACCGCTTTTACCGCTGACTTGCGCAGCCATTCATCCTCCTCTCTAAGAAGCACATAGCCGGCCAGCATGACTGTAACAACTGCCGACAACAGACCAGATGCATAGATTCCTGCTGCTAAAAATCCCACTGAGATCCCAAGTTTTGTTTTACTCATCATTCCTGTTCTCCTTTTGTTCTTTTTCTTTGATACGATACCCGCATTTTTTACAGAATACTGCTCCCGGCTTCAGCCGGGTCTGACAGTTCGGACAGAGAATCTCCTCTGTCTCCATCTCTGTGAGCACTTCCACCTGAGATACTTCCTTTTCACTGTCCACAGTAAGTTCCCCTGTTACCTGCTCTTCTTCCTGCTCCTTTTCGTCCAACTCCTCCTTTTTCACTTTTTTCCTGCCTATATATACGCCGCCGGCCAGAAAAGCCAAAGCCAGGACCCATAAGACAAGATAACACCAGTAAAATCTTCCAAAGAAAGAATGCACATACAGAAGTCTGCTCCCCAAGGTCCGTATCCGGATCCAGGTCCCGGACAGAAACAGAAGTGCGCTGCACAAAAACAGTAAGATTCTAATCATTTGGTACCACTCCCTTTCCTGAACCTCCGATCTCCCGATAGAAATCCATGCGCTTTTCCATCTGCTCCTCTGCCAGAATATCTTCTTCCGATACGCCTACTGTGTATTCAGTCTCATCATATGCCTCATCTTTCCATTGCACTTTTACTCTCCGTTCATAAAGTTCCGGATCTTTTCCAATGGTTAGCCGAATCACATAATCCTGGAACATATACCGGCCGATCTGCCGATAGATAGCTCCAAGGCTCGAAGTATCACGAGCCTGCATATAGATACCGCCTGTCACTTCCGAGATTCCTCTCAGGTATTCGCTGTCTGCATATCCGACTCCTACGGAATAAACCCTGATTCCTCTGTTTACAAGCTGGTTTTTAATGGTCTCAATCTGTGAGGTATCCGAGTCCTCCCCATCCGACAACAGTATAATCACCTGGTTTCCCCTACCGCCCTGCAGAACCTCCATACCTGCACAGAGTCCCTCCGATATGCTGGTTCCTCCGGACGCCGTCAGGCTGTCAATTCCTCTCGAAAGAACACCGGAAGACTCGGTAAGCCCCGAAACAATCTCCGCAAAGCTTTCGAATTTCACAAGCCCTACCTGTGCCTGACTTCCAGTCAGCATACTCAGCAGATTTCCCGCTGCGCTTTTTGCATTTTCCAGAGCTTCCCCTTCCATGCTGCCACTCACGTCCAATACAAAACACAGAGACAGTTCCTGCTCTCCTACATCAGCCTTCAAAAGTTCAAAATCCGGAATCGCTTCTCCTTGTTCATATACCATCAGATCTTCTTTTTCCAGAGTGACATCCTCCGGCAACGCAGTAGTCAAATGGATATCAATCTGCGGATATTTTCGGGCGTCCACATAACGAATCAGAAGCATCTCCCGATACTCTCTGACCGCCTGTATCATAAAATCACGAAAATTTTGATACTCCGACTCATATCCGTAGGCACTGTATGTGTCTTCACGGGACATGCCCTGAGTAAGACCATAGATCATTGCATCTACAGCCCGGTCCAGTTCTGAGACAGTATACCCCCCATCTTCTGATGGCTCCCCGGAAGCCGTCTGATCATAAGCTTCGAGAAGTTTCCGCAGTTCCGGTCCCAGATATTCTATCCGTTCTTCTCTGACGCTTTTGGAAAGAAGCCGGTTTACAATCTCACTGGTCTCCTCCTGCTCTCCCATTCTGTAATACAGATATGCCATCTGAAACTCATATCCTGTATGTTCTCCCCATGGTTTCTGAGATTCCATGTAATTCACAGCTCTTTGATAGGGGATACTTTCTTTCTTCGTATTAAGTTCCTCCATCTGTTCCTGTTTTTTCTCCAGTTTTTTCTCAATGCCAGAGATACTTCTGCCTTCCGCCGATGCCTGCTGCAGTTCAGACTGCAGCTCATAAACCTCTTCGGTTACTTTCGAGATACGTTCTTCCAAGGCGGACAGTTCTTTATCTTCCTCCAGGGAAACGCTGTCCAGATAGTATTCCGCCACTGCGTTGGCCACCGCCATCCGGTTCGGAAGAGAATCATCTTTTCTCACTGCCTGCTGTGCATACAGAACCGCCTGCCGTGTATCTCCCTGCAACAGGCTTCCGTATGCCCTGGCCTTCAGAGACACCACATCCCCTGCATCTTCCAGCTTTTTCATTCCTTCTTCCAGGGCCGCCGGATCCCACCCGGAATCGTACTGCTGCTCCATACTCAGAACCTCCAGAGCCGCCTCCAGACGCTCCCTGCCCTTCTCTGAAACCCGGATCTGCTCTTTCACCTGATTATGAAGTTTAAGCAAAGCAACCATATCTGCACCAGAAGCACTTCCCTGCTTTGCATACTCACAGATTTCTGCTGTCAGACTGTCGTCGCTTTTCTTCAGATATGCATTCCCATATGCCTCTGCATTCAGGAAATCCTCCTCATAACAAAAACTCAGAAGAATCAGCTGTATGGATGTATCATTAGACGAAACTTCCAGCGCCTGAGACGCCATATTTCTGCCCTTGGCATAGAGTCCCCTTTCAAGAAAACAGCTAGCAGCATAGTTTTCATCCTGCATAATACTTTTCTTTCTGTAAAATCTGTATCCGAATATTCCGGCCGCAATCAAAAGCAGGAGTACGGAGAATACTGCGATTTGCTTTCTGTTTATCTTCTTCATCCTTCTCCTCCTTTTCTGAGCAAAATATCGGTCCTTGTAAGCTTCGGAAAGATTGTCCGGAATACAGACAGGTCATTCAGATCATTCCCTCTCATCATCAGCACTTGCAGATTCATAAGGCCTGTAAGAGGTGTCAGATCTGAGACATGATTCTCATACATCCAGAGCTCTTCCAGTTTTGAAAGACCTGCCAGAGGGCTAAGGTCACTGACTGCATTGCCGGAAAGATCCAGATACCGAAGCTCTGTCAGTCCGGATAAGGGTTCCAGACTGCTCACCTGATTTTCCCAGAAACTCAGAGAAGTCAGATTTGTAAGACCGGATATCGGCGACAGATCACGGATCCGGTTCCAGCCAAGGCTAAGCCTTTCCAGAGAGATAAGTCCCTGCAGCGGTTCTATGGAATTCAGATCATTATGCAGCAGAGACAGCGACGACAAGCGGCTGCAGGATGCAATGCCGTCCAGAGACAGATGATTCTGGTATGTAAGTTCCAGTTCTGTCAGAAAGGGCATATAGACCAAATCCGCCAGTGTGGAAAGATCCCCGGTATCCGACATGACATTGCCATAAATCTGATATCCTGACTCTGTGAACGTGGTTGCTGACAAATGGTTTCCTTCTTCACTTTCTCCTTCTCTTCCCACAGCCCGAAGAGACGTAATCATAGCCACATCTTCATTGTATAAAGGACCGCTCCATATCCCCAGCTTCTGCCGCACCAGTGATTCCATCACCGGGTCGCTGAACTCAATCTCTTCCCGCCACTGGCTAATGTGATATTCCGCTGACGCAATTTCACTGACATATCCCATGGAATTGACCGCTTTTGCCTGAAGCACCGTCGTGCCTGAAGGCAGGATCACTGGTTCCTGATAGATCAGACTGTTCTCATCCGGTTCACTTCCGTCCAGAGAATAAAAGATCACTTCCTCTCCGTGCTCTGCCGATATCTCCACCGCCTGCCAGGTATCATAAGTTCCGGCTGTAAGAGAGAATACCGGCGCTTTCGGGCTGGTTCTCTCATACAGCTCCTGTACCGCCTCATCCTCTGTTCTGGAAACTGCTTCTTCCAGAAGCCGCTTCGCATCCTCCAGACGTTCCAGACGGACATACAACTCTGCCAGATCCTTATAAAAGATGCCATCTGACGGAAAACGCTCCGTCATATCCAGATAGACCGCTTCCGCCTGCTCATACTGTTCTGCCCCCTCATAGGCGCGGGCAAGACCTGACGAAGCTTCTTTGTTCTTTGGATCAATCCCCACCGCTTTCTGAAATGCCACCACGGCCTCTTCATAGTTTAGTTCTTCCAGATATCGTTCCCCAAGGTCAATATATTCTGCAAGGCGCGCCGCGCCGCTTCGGGAGAACCACAGATAAGCGATGAGCCCGACTGCCGCTAAAATACAGGCGAAGATCAGGATGAATGCTTTTCCCGGAAACTTCGGTGTATTTATCTGATTTTGTTCCATTTTCTTTTCTTCCTTTCATAGATGATCATGGAATCATCCTGTATTTTCAGTTAATTCCTTCCGTATAATTTCCCTGTCCTTCCCCCATCTCAGGATCTCCTGTATAG
>CAJTTI010000061.1 GCA_910579225.1 uncultured Lachnospiraceae bacterium
CGCTTCAACTCACGACCTCACGAAGAGGTCGACGGCAATATTGCACATAATCTGTACAAAATTACAATTTTATTCTTTGCTTTTTCATAAAAAAACCATTTACTTCAAATACAAAAACATTTATACTAAATCAGTTTTTGCTGAAATCCGCTATTAAAAGCGGTGCGAATCCCCTGAAATTTCGTGTGAGCTTTACATTCGCACTAAAAGATCAAAGGTTCTGTCACGTCAAATCCGGATTTTACACCTATGTGTTCTACTTTGTTCTTGTACTTATCGCCCAGATTATAGAACCGTAAACTGTCTTTTTTCTTGTCTATGATACCTTCCAGAATCGCTTTAATCTGCCGATACTGTACAGAATCCACCTGACATTCAAAAACAGAATTTTGGACTCTTTGTCCATAATTTACGCATTGTTTTGCCACCTTCCTCAGCCGCGTGCGTCCGGCGGAATCTTCTGTATTTACATCATATGTAATTAAAACAAGCATCGCTCACCTACTTCCAGAAAAACGGAGGATATTCATCCAGATCACCCCGCAGATATCTGGCCAGAAGCATTGCCTGCACATGAGGAACCATACCCCATTCTATTTTTTCATTCAGAAAGGGATGTCGGATATCTTCCTGTTTTCGTTCCTGCCATAATTTCAAAAATATTTTTCTGCCTGCATCATCCAGAATGACCGCGCCGCTTTCTTTTTTTATAAAATTCCTCTCTTTTATGATTCTCTTATTGATCAATGTCAAAACGAATCGATCTGCCATCACCCCTCTGAGCTCTTCCATCAGATCCAGTGCAAGTGAAATCCGTCCCGGACGGTCCGTGTGATAAAAGCCCGCATAGGCGTCCAAACCAACTGCCTCCAACGCTGCTCCGCACATTCCTGCCAGTAAACTGTATGAGAAAGAAAGCATGGCGTTCACCGGGTCCAACGGAGGCCGTTTGTTCCGACCATGAAAATAAAATTCTTCTTTTTGCTGTAAGATTAAATCGTCAAAAACAGAAAAATATACCGATGCCGCTTCTCCTTCCAGTCCAAGAAGCCGGGCACTTGTTTCACATGTTCTTATGTTCTTCAGGCTTTGATACAGAATTTCTGATTTAGCCTTTATCTTTTCTGCATCCAGTCTCAGAGAATAATCCCGTACGGCTCTCTCAAGGATCCATCTGGAATTATACACTTTCCCAAGAATAAAATTTCGTGCCAGTTTCAGACTTTCTTCCGCATTCTCGCTGACTCTGTACTGTTCTTTTCTCAGAGTGACATTCCCTTTTACTTTTCCGGTCACCCGGGCCAGAAAACGGCCGTTTCCGGACATAAATGTAAGTTCGATATTCCTTTCTGCACAGGCTCCCATCAATGCGGGACTCGCTCCGGTATAGCCGAAAGTCACAATCCCCTGAAGGTTATGCAGCGGCACACGCCCGACTTCTTCCTGCTTTTCAGACACAACGACATTTTCTCCCTCCAGAGAAAGATATCTGTTTTTTCCTGTGATATACAATGTGTTCAATAATCTTTTCATCCGGGATCTCCGCTTTCAAAAATTCTGTTTTCTATATAACTGGCTGCTGAAAGATTTTTGTTTAACACCGGCATACACAGGTCTTTCAAAGAACATGCGTTGCAACTCTTACTCCACTTCACCTTCGGAGTATATCTCTGATCATAATATTTGTGCATCTCCAGAAACATGTCTCTCACTTTTGCCCGCAGATCCGGCTGAAACTCTATCTTCTCCCTGTGCCTTGTCTCTCCATAATAAATATACCCGTATGGAATATCACAACAAAGCATTTCCTCCAGACATAACGCCTGAGCGGCCAGCTGCAATGCATCCACATCCGTTGCCTTTGGACTTCCCCGCTTATATTCGACAGGAACCGGCTGATATCTCCCCTCCTTTCCGGAAAGGGAGACTCCCTTCTCCGATCTGTAAAATTCTACTACATCGCATTCTCCGCTGATCCCAATCTCGCGGGAATGGACCGGCAATGCTCTGACAATGCTCCGGTCTCCCCGCTTTTCTTTTACAGATGCGTCATGTGCTTTTTCATGGAGCAGTTTTCCTTCCACGGTTCTTACATTTTCCTGCCACTGCAGTTCAATATAAGCCAGCGCCCACTGTCTTCTGCAGAAAGCAAAATGCTGAATCCCTGACAACTGAAGAAAATCTTCTTCCTCATACACCGTCAAATACCTCCGGAGCTATACATCCGTCCAGATTCCAGTCAATCTCATATTCTTCAAAACTTTTGGGACGGTCAACCTGCCTGATATAAAATCCCCGCTGGATTCTCCCGCTGGATATCGGCGGAATCTTCTCTTCATGCTGCCACCAGTACATCCGGCACAGCTCCATACTTCCTTCCGGTCTTGCGGAGGACGCGTCATTTTCAAAAAGTGTTTTTAAGGATTCTTTAAGTATTTCTGCGTCCTCCTGGGAAAATCCGGTCTTCTCCGCCAGCTGCACATTGACGCTCCCCATAACTTTATATACGGCAAATCCAATACGATGCTTTGTTCCCATGGTGTCCGATGCTTTACTCTCTTTTCCGGCTTCACTGTTTACACTTTTTGTGATCTGCATGCTGATCACATCCACCGGAGACAAACTCACTGCCTGATGAATCGAGACTGGTCCTCTTACACCAAAAGAAATCTCTTCTCCTTTAAAGGCGAATACCTGCCCAAAAGCCCTTACATCCAGCCATTCTTCACAGGCAATCCGGGCGCAGGCATCTCTGTTTGCATCCTTTTTCTTCTTTCCTGTCCCAAACTCATCTTTTAGTCTCGGACATCCTTCTGCCCGGTCTTTCAGACTTTTGAACCCATCATCTGAACGATCATCCGACTGTACAAATACTTTCTGGCCCAGATCCTGAAAACGATTGCGGAGCTTTCTCTTGATGCACACATCCGATATCTCCCCATAACCGTCCAGATCGATTCTGGGACGGTTTCCGTTCAGCGGATCTCCATTTGGATTCGCATTATGTACGCTGACAAATAATGTAAAATCAATTTTTCCTTTCAGTTCACTCATCCTTATTTCCTCCATCCGTTTCTTCTTTCTTATAGTTCTTCAGTTGAAAAGACTGGCTGTGAAATCCCAGAAGATACAGCCCGTCCAGCTTTGTATTTTCCCGAAAACCTTCGACTTCAAAAAGCTGGCAGATCTGATCGATCAGATTTTCATAATATTTTCTCTCCGTCAGTTTCAGCTTACCCAAATAGGGCTGCAGGTTTTCTTCAATCACTTTCCAGGTACTAAACGGCCGCTGTGCAAAAGCGCTCATATATCTTTTCGCGTTGGTTACACGCCCGGAATCTTTCTCTGTGTCAAAAGTCCGATACTCAATCCGGTCCGCCACCGCCAAAAGCCTCCCGTACAGATAATTTTTGTCCCTGCAATTTTCATCCAGTGCCACTTCCCATTCCTCCTTATCCGTTTCAAATCTGTGTTTTTTTACAAAAGAGCACGCCAGCGCCAGGACCTTTTCCCAGTTATAACGTTCTTTATAAGACTGCGGAGCAGACGCCTTGTTTACGGCAGTTCTTACCAGATCATACGGAATGTTCCGTCCGTCCCATATGCATGGCATCAGACGTTTTCCCGTCTCTGCATAAAGCCGTTTCCCATTTTTGTCGCTGATAGTCAGTATTCCTTTCGAGTCTGAGCCGTATAAAATATCTGCAATCTCTTTTATTCCTGGAATTCCCACGTACAACTGCCTTTTTCCATTTTTATATTTTGTGTGTAACCACGCGCACTGATTGTGCCACTTTTCTATATTTTCCAGATACCTTCCGGTTTCCAGTGCTTTATATTCTGCCAGCGCCAGCCTTCCCGTAGTCGCTGCGTCAAATGCCATCAGCACCATTCTGGACGAATGATCGATATACTTTCGATATCCGTTCAAGGCCCGGTAGAATTGTTTGGCCGTGATCAGATTTCCGTCAGAAATCTTCTCCGATTCCTTCTCTTCCCCGCTCTTCTTAACATAGTCTTCCGAAAGCAGGTCCTCGTCTATTGTAAAATCAGAATCAGGCATTTCAATGTCGGCACCCTGTCCGGCTATATCCTGTTGTACCTGCTGTGCTTCCTCCATAATCGTGTCTGTGTCTGCGTCCCATACAGGCATCTGCAGCATATTGGATTCCCAGGTCACCATCGTTAATGTATCATAATAATGTCCCTGTTTCCGTATGATCCATTTCAACGCATTATGGATCTTCTGTGAAGTCTCGCTTCCGATCACAAAAGCCTGTTCTTTACTTAGAAAACGTCCCCGGAAAGTATAATTGGTCTCATCATTGGAAGAGATCAGCTTGGCTCCGTCTCCTTCATTTCGTATCTTCTTGGAATGGAGATAAGTCGGAGTCTCCCGATGGCCAGTCACATAATCCAGTTCCGTTTCCTTCTGGCAGGAACGATAATATGCAAGAAAACATGCCTGCAAAGACGAATCTTTCCAACACGCTTCTTCCGTGATCTGTTCAGATATTTTTTCCCTGACAAGAAACCGCACAAAAGCTTTATTCTGCGGGATATTTTGAATCTTGGCGGATTCCTCCAAATATCCATTTTCGTCAACTTCCAGAACCTTCGCCCGGATCAGCTCCTGCATCAGTCTTCGTTTCTTCAGAAAACCATAGATGGCATCTACCTTTTTATGGCTAAATTCGGAAATATGCCATTGCTCCAGTCCCTGCATATACAGATCATAATACGCTCCTACATTCTCTTTTTCTTCTTTTACATAGTTTCCGTAGTCGCCTGCAAGGTATTTCAGGTTATCACACAGCGGATGCGGTTCTTTTCCCGCTGTGCGGCTTCCGGATTTTTCCGTAACCGGTATCATCGTCATCTTGTCCTCATTCGGAACTTTGGAAGCATCCAAAAAATTACCATATTCATCAATCACAACCTCAATCTGGGCCGTCACAGTAGTATGAAACGGCGGAAGCAGGACATATGGAACTTTCTCTGTCCCATTCTTTTTCTGATATTCTTTATATCGTATAATTCCTGCCTCCCTGTTGTTTTTCTCGTACAGATCCAGCAGTTCTTCCTCCCAGTTCAATCAGCCACCTCCTCATCTGTAAATTCCTGCAGAC
>CAJTTI010000062.1 GCA_910579225.1 uncultured Lachnospiraceae bacterium
AGCTTGGACGTCTGAAACAGGAAATTGACCGTATCGCAACGGCAACGAACTTCAACGGTATTACACTGTTTACTGCTGATAGTGATGCTTTCTCTTTCCAGATTGGACCGACTGCTTCCGAGCAGCTGAAACTGTCCAGTGCAAATATGACTCAGGCAGGTATTTCCATTAGTTCTGTTGCTGTTAGCGAGCAGTCTTTAGCTAGTGCATCTATTGAGACAATTAAAGATGCAATTGATACCGTTTCCAAGTATCGTGCAGAACTCGGTGCTGCTCAGAACAGACTTGAGCATACCATCAACAACCTGAAGGTTACTTCAGAGAACATCACTGCAGCAGAGAGCCGTATCCGTGATACTGATATGGCTGATGAGATTACGGCATTCACGAAGAATAACATTCTTCTGCAGGCTTCCCAGTCCATGCTGGCGCAGTCCAATTCCGTACCTCAGAGCGTTCTGAGCCTGCTTTCCTAATAAAACAGGTTGAATGAACAGTGATTTGTGGCCTGACAGTTGTCAGGCCACTGGATAAACAGGGCCTTGTAGCAAAAAGCTATTTCGAAAGCGCAATGAGCTTGGAAATAGCTTTTTGTGTTATGAAGAAATATGGATGGAGGACAGGATGGTAAGGGGAGCTGGAAAAAATATTCGAATTTCCCAATGTATGATCGTGAAGAATGAAGAGAAAAATATGGAGCGTGCATTGTCCTGGGGGAAAGGGATCGTGGCAGAGCAGATTGTAGTGGATACCGGTTCCACAGATCGTACAGTGGAGATTGCCCGGAAGATGGGAGCGTCTGTCTATTATTTTCAGTGGATAGATGATTTTGCTGCAGCGAAGAATTACGCACTCAGCAAGGCCAGATATGACTGGATTATTTTCCTGGATGCAGATGAGTATGTGACAGCGGAGGATGGAGAGAAAATACGGTGTTATATAGGGGAACTTCATGATACGTCCTGCCAGAGCCTTCTGACCGGCCTGGTGGATCTGGATGATGAAGGCCGGGTGATGGATGTGATCACACAGAACAGAATTTTTCGCAACCTTCCGACGCTTCGTTATCGGAGACGGATCCATGAACGGCTGGAGACAACAGATAACAGTGTTCTCAGAATTGCAGATATAACAGGGGATGTAAAGATCTTTCATACAGGATATGGCAACCGGGCGAAGGCAGAGAAGAAAAAGACAAAGAGAAATCTTCACCTTCTTCAGGAGGAACTGATGGAGCATCCAGATGACTACGAGTTGCAGGGATACCTTGGGAATGAATATACGGAGCTTCAGGAATGGGAAAAGGCGGAGGAAGCCTACCGAAAGGCACTATCCCTGATGACCGATGCAGAGAAGCGAGCATACAATCTGACTACTTCAGGGACCTGTTACCGTTTGCTGGAGCTTCTGGCGTCCCGTCCGGAGAAAGAGGAAACAGAGATTTTGGATGTCTATGGACAGGCAGTAACCGACTGGCCGGAGGACGGAGATTTTGACTATCTGGTGGGAAGATATTATACATCAAAGGGGAATTTTCAAAAAGGGGAATTTCATATAAGGCAGGCTCTTGCGCTTTTGAATCAGCATGGAAATCTGTTGAAATCTTCCAGATTGTCGGGAAGGATTGAGGCGGCTTATGAGTTGCTTGCCATCTGTTGTTATAACAATGGGAATTTGACAGAGTGTGTGAGACTGACAGCGGCTTTATTGAAGGAAAATTCCTATCTTATGGGTACATTGGTGGTGCTGTTGCGCGCTTTTTCAAAAGATTTGAGTGAAGGCGGAAGGGAGACGGAAGGGGCGTCCCAGGTGCTGGCATTTTTGGGAAATTCGTTTTATGATTTCCGGAATCTAAAAGACCGCCTGTTTGTTCTGAAGGCGGCTGTATCAGCTGGAAATCAGGAACTGCTTGATGAGATCAGAGGATTGTTCAGTCCGGAGGAACTTGCAGTGATAGAAGGAAAGCGATGATGAAAATACTGTTGATTGAATGGAAAAGTTTTGCAAGAGGGGATCTGAAAGAAGCTTTGATCCTGGAAGGACATCAACTGGTTCTGCTTCCGGTATCTGTATCAGAGGAGAACCTTAACCACAGTCCGGAACTGGAAGAACGGCTTTCTGCAGTTTTACATAAGGAAGTGCCGGATCTGGTATTCTCAGTTGATTACTGGCCGGCAGTTTCAATCGTTTGCAACAGGGAGAAGGTTCGTTATATTTCCTGGACTTATGATAATCCGCATGTGATGTTGTATTCTCGTACCGTGACACATCCCTGCAATGTAATCTTTGTCTTTGATCAGACTCTTTGGCGGCAGTTTTATGAGGCGGGAATCCGCACCGTGCACTATATGCCTCTTGCCGCTAATACGGAGCGGTTGGACGCTATAACGGCAGTCATGTCTTCTGTTCCACAGTTTGCATATGATGTATCATTTGTTGGTTCTCTTTATCTGGAGAAGGAAAATCATTTTGATCAGATGATGTCAGGATTGTCTGAATATACAAAAGGATATCTGAATGCGCTTATGGCAGCGCAAATGAAAATACAAGGATATAATTTTATTGAAGAGGCACTTCATTCGGTGGTCGATGAACTGCACAGAGTATATCCGATCCATGGGAATGATGATGGGATGGAGACCAGAGAATACCTGTATGCACAGTACATTGTGAACCGAAGAATCACAGGGATAGAAAGGATTGATCTGCTGGATGCAGTGGCGCAGAGGCAGACTGTTGATCTCTTTACCCATTACCGGGATTTTGCGCTGCCAAATTTGCGCAATCATGGAAATGTGGATTATGATACAGAGATGCCGAACGTGTTTCACTGCAGTAAGATCAATCTGAACATTTCCCTGCGCAGTATTCAAAGCGGTATTCCTCTCCGGGCTTTTGATATTATGGGAAGCGGGGGATTCCTGCTCAGTAATTTTCAGGCTGATTTTTTGGAACATTTTGTTCCTGGAGAGGATTTTGTCTTTTATGAAAGCAAAGAAGATCTGGTCAGGAAAGTCGAGTATTATCTGAACCATGAAGAGGAGCGGCAGGCGATTGCCCGGAACGGACATGATAAGATTGCCAGAGAGCATACCTACCGGCACCGGGTGAGGGAGATGCTTTCCATGTGCCCATAATACAGGAAATGATCATACAAAGAGCGAAAAGAAAAATATAAAGGCGGATGGTATCAATGGGAAAATTATATCAAGACAGGCCGGCAGTCAGCGTGATCATTCCATGTTATAACGTGGAATCTTACATTGACCGCTGCCTGGCGTCTATTACAGTGCAGACCATAGGGATGGAAAATTTGGAGCTAATCTGCGTGGACGACGCGTCCGCAGACGGTACATGGAACCGCCTGCTTTTGTGGGAGCAGCTTTATCCGGAACAGGTGATTTTGATCCGGCAGGAGGTGAACAGACGGCAGGGAGCGGCCAGAAATCTGGGACTTCAGTATGCGTCGGCTGACTGGGTGTCTTTTGTAGATGCAGACGACTGGCTGGAAACAGATTATTTTGAACGGCTCCTTGGACCGACGTTTCAGTTTGACTGTGATGTGGTCTGCTGCAAATACGGCAGGGATGCGTCGGAATCCCTGACATATTATGATAAGAGCTACCGGCAGGGAAATGGGGAGGAACGGTATCTCGTGGCGGATACGGAAGAGGTGACAAAGCTTCTGATCAGGAGCAGGATCCTGGGAGAAGGAGCGCCCACGAAGCTTATACGCAGAAAATTTCTACTGGATTTTGGGATTCTGTTCCCGGAAAATCTGATGTATGAAGATATGTACTGGTATACATTGCTGCATGTATATGCCGGGGGCGTGTATATTATAGAGGAAAAGCTGTATCATTATTTCCTGAATCCCCGGTCAACGGTCCTTTCAAAAGAAGAGAACTATCACATTGACTGGGTTACGATGCAGGCAAGGAAATATTCGGATTATAACAGACGGGGAATCTGGGAAAGATACCGGGATGAGCTGGAGTATGATGCCTTATATAATGCGTCCGGGTTTTTAAAACTGATTGCGCTGCGATATGACGAGCCTCCTTTTTCTTTTTTCCAGCTGGAGAGAGAACTGATCAGAAAGTGGGTGCCGGACTACAGAAGCAATCCGTATGCGGAAGATTTTCCGATGATTGAATTGTGCGGGGTATTTCTGGAGGCGTTGTATTCTCCCATGGACAAGGCGGGATTTTTACAGATGATGAAGGATGCAAGAGATTATTATACCGGGAGAAGGAGATGATAAGACAGTTGAATGGAAAGGCAGTTATCAGTATTATTATCCCGTGTTATAATGCGGAAGCTTACATAGACCATTGTCTGACTTCGATTGCGGTGCAGACCATAGGTCTGGAGAAACTGGAGATTATTTGTGTGGACGATGCGTCAACGGACGGCACCTGGGACCGGCTGCTTTTGTGGGAGCAATTATACCCGGAACAGGTGATTCTGCTCCGGCAGGAGACAAACCGAAGACAAGGAGCCGCTAGGAATCTGGGACTTCAGTATGCCTTGGCGGACTGGATTGGCTTTGTAGATGCAGACGACTGGCTGGAACCGGATTATTTTGAGCGTCTTTACGGGCCGACGCTGCGCTTTGACTGCGATGTGGTTTCCTGCCAGTCGGGAAATGACAAAGCTTCTGATCAGAACAAAAATATTGGGAGGAGAAGTTTGGGGGA
>CAJTTI010000063.1 GCA_910579225.1 uncultured Lachnospiraceae bacterium
TCCGGGAAGGCGTGTTCCGGGCGGGAACAGGGGGGAGGACTGACTGTTCCCGATTCCTGTATAAGCAGTCATGAAATACAGCAGAATAAGGACAAAAAAATGGATAAAGAGACATGGAAAACGCTTTCACTGGAGCGTGCCGTTCAGATCCAGACAGAATTATGGCCTGGAGTGATCCAGAGTGGCAACAGGAAGGCAGAGGACTTTGAGACCGTAGCAGGTGTCGATCTGGCCTATTGGGAAGAAGAGGATCAGGAATATGCCGTATGCTGTATTGTAGTTCTGGAACAGAAAACGAGGAAGGTGTTGGAGAGCAGATCTGTTTTTGGAAAGATAACAGTTTGCATACACGGATATTCTGGTGCGGGGCGAGATATATGGGAGGGTTCTGCGTACAGTCAAAGACGTAAAGCCGGTCTATGTATCAGTGGGAAACTATATTGACCTTGACACGGCCACAGAGCTGGTGTGCCGTTTGGTTGATCAGGAAAGTCACATTCCCATGCCCACCAGATTGGCAGATCTGGAGACACACAGGAGACGCAGAGAGTTGAAAGGAGAAGAAGGAGAAAAGAAGGCGCAGTTTTGAATATTTTTAGATTGGTGTTATTTTTGTGTGAATTTGCCATATCATATGTATTATTTGTGAATTGGTCTATAAAATATATCCAAAAAAAGATTGTAAAAAACAGAATGATATGTTATGATAGCTTTATATAAATCCGAGTCTTGTTCAGAGGGAACCTGACCATTGGGTATTGACCGCTTTAATCAATGCCTCCCGTGTTTGGAAAGGATTTAGTCACCAGATAATTTCATATTTTATTGAACATTAGCAGTTCGATAAGCATAAGATGTAAGGAGGTAATCTGTATGAAAACATCTTACAATGGAAAGCTGGCGCGTATTAATCTGAGCACTGGAGAGATTAAGGTGGAACAGCTTGACATGGAACTGGCAACGAAATTCATCGGCGGGCGCGGGCTTGGAACCAAGATGCTCTATGATGAGGGTGTGGCGACGGTGGATCCTCTGTCGGAAGACAACAAGCTGATCTACATCACCGGTCCCATGACCGGTACGGCGTCTCCGTCAGCAGGACGCTATATGGTCGTGACCAAATCTCCGCTGACCGGTATGATCGCGTCTTCCAACTCCGGCGGCGTATGGGGCGCCAGACTGAAATATGCAGGCTGGGATGCTCTGATTGTGGAAGGAAAGGCTCCCGAGTGGACCTATATCAACGTGTCGGATGATAAGATCGAGCTGTTTTCTGCCAAAGATTATGTGGGCATGATGAGCGAGGAAGCGGATGCGAAGCTCAAGGAAGTGCATCCGGGCTGCAGTGTGCTCAATATCGGACCGGCAGGAGAGCATCTGTCTCTGCTGGCAGCGATCATGAACGACAAAGACCGTGCGGCTGGCAGAAGCGGCGTGGGCGCTGTCATGGGTTCTAAAAACTTAAAAGCGATTACTGTAACAGCGACGGCGAAAGTGGTCGAGCCTTTTGATGCCGCAAAATTAAAAGAAGCGACGAAGGCGTGCAACCAGAAGATCCGTGAAAACGGCGTCACCGGAGGCGGACTTCCCACTTACGGAACGGCAGTTCTGGTCAATATTATTAACAATACCGGCTCCTTCCCGACGAAGAACTGGCAGGAGTCTTACTATCCGGAAGCGGACGATATCTCCGGCGAGACTCTGAAGGATACCTATCTGGTGAAGAATGCGGCATGCCACAGATGTCCCATCGCCTGCGGCCGTGTGATCAAGGTGGGCGACAAGGTCGTCGGCGGACCGGAATACGAGCCTCTGTGGGCGTACGGCGGCAACTGCGGCCTGCATGATCTGAATGCCATCGACGAGGCTAACATGTGGTGTAATGAATACGGTCTGGATGCGATTTCCACACCGTGTACGATCGCTGCAGCCATGGAGCTGTTTGACAGAGGATATATTAAGGAAGAAGAATGCGACGGCATTCCTCTTGTATGGGGCAGCAGCGAAGCTATTGTGGAATGGACCAAACGGATGGGCGAAGGGAAGCTCCCTCTGGCAAAACTTATGGCAGACGGTTCCTATCGTCTCTGTGAGCATTACGGACATCCGGAGTTCTCCATGAGTGTGAAGAAGCAGGAGATGCCGGCGTATGACGCAAGAGGTATTCAGGGCATTGGTATTACATATGCTACCAGTAACCGCGGCGGCTGTCATGTGCGCGGATACCTGATCTCTCCGGAGGTGCTGGGTCTTCCGGAACAGCTGGATCGTACGACTACAGAAGGAAAGGCACAGTGGTGTAAGATCTTCCAGGATCTGACTGCAGTAATTGACTCCATGGGTCTGTGTCTGTTCTCGTCCTTCGCACTGGGTGCACCGGACTATGCTGCACTTCTGAATGCAGGTACCGGGACTGAGTATACGCCGGAAGAGCTTCTGACTGTGGGCGAGCGGATCTACAACATTGAGCGTCTGTTCAATAAGGCGGCAGGTATGAAGCCGGAGGATGACAGACTTCCGAAGCGTCTGACAGAAGAGCCGATCTCATCCGGACCGTCCAAGGGACAGATAAGCCAGATCAATGTGACACTTCCGCAGTATTATGAGGTAAGAGGCTGGGAGAATGCTTTCCCAACCAAAGAGACATTGGAGAGACTGGGACTGACAGAGTAACCAATAGCAAATAGCATGATTGGCGAAAGGGAGTTCTTCCTTTCGCCTTTTGAATTTTAAAAACAAGGGTGTATGATGTAGGGAGACTGTTCTGCAGGATGCGCCCCATAAGATGGGCAGGGGAAGAAAGATCTCCTGCCCGGTCCTGATTTATGGAGAGAAGCTATGATTGAAGTGAGGTTATTTGCCACGTTCCGGGAGGGGAGAGACAAGATTGTCTATTTGGAACCGGAACAGGCGACTTGTCCGGCAGATGTGCTGGATCATCTGGGGATTCCCCATGAGGAAGTTGCCATTTGTCTGATTAATGGATTTCACAGCGGGTTGTCTGATCCGGTGAAAGATCAGGATGTGCTTGCTCTTTTTCCGCCTGTAGGCGGAGGCTGAGGATGCCGGATGAGAGCCGGTACACCCGGCAGATCCTGCTTTCACAGATTGGAGAGCAGGGGCAGAAAAAGCTGACAGAGAGCACAGTGGCTGTCATCGGCTGCGGAGGTCTTGGAGCACCGGTTCTGACCAGTCTGGCGCTTGCCGGGGTGGGGAAGATCCGGATGATCGACCATGACAGGGTGAGTCTTAGTAATCTGAACCGACAGTTTATATATGAAGAGTCGGATCTGGATAAAGAGAAATGTAAAAGAGCGGCAGATTTTTTGCAGAAGAGGAATTCCGGGATTGTGGTGGAACCAGTTTGCGAATGTCTGACCGCAGAGAATGCAGAACAGCTTCTGTATGGTGCAGATGTGATTGTGGACTGTGTGGACCGGATAGAGACAAGAAGGCATGCAGGATGTGCTGCCAGAGAACTTTTGGTTCCTCTGGTGGAAGGGGGCGTGCATGGTTTTTACGGGTTCGTATTACCGATTTTGCCGGGTGAGAGCGCCTGCCTGGAATGTGTGATGGCGGGGAACGCGGAAGAAAAAGGTCCGGTTCCGGCAGTCGGGGCTGTTGCCGGGGTGATCGGAAGTCTGCAGGCGGTGGAATGCCTGAAGATTCTGCTGGGGCTTGATCATGTCCTGTATGGACGGATGCTGCAGTATGACGGATTGTATGGGGAATTTACAGAAGTACCAGTACATGTGAGGTCGAATTGTGTCTGTCAAAAAGGATGAAAAAGGTTGTAGATGACAAAAAAGTCATATGCAATAGATTATTAATATTCCAAGGAGGAAATCATCTATGAAAAAACAGAGACAATGGCTGGCAGTTGTGCTGGCGACCTCATTGCTGGCAGGGGCACTGAGTGGTTGCGGCGGCAAGGAAGCGGAGACACCGCCTGCAGAGGTACCAGAAGAAGCGCCTGCAGAGACTCCGGCAGAGCCGCCTGCAGAGGAACTGGCGGAGACAGAGCCGGCAGCCGATGAAGCGGATGCAGCACCGGTGGAGAAAAAAGGTGTGCTCATGATGGCGACCACTACCAGTACGGCAGACACAGGGCTTCTGGATTATCTGGCTCCGATCTTTTTGGAGCAGACCGGATGGGAGCTTCAGTGGAACGCAGTGGGTACCGGAGAAGCGCTGAAGATGGGCGAGAACGGGGATGTGGATATCGTTCTGGTTCATGCGAAGGCAAGTGAGGAAGAATTTGTAGCCAATGGATTTGGCGTGGAGCGCTTCCAGGTTATGTACAATGATTTTATCGTGGTCGGACCGGCGGAGCCTATCGCTCATACAGAGGATATCGAAGCGGCATTTAAGACGATTCAGGAAGAGCAGCTGACCTTTGTTTCCCGGGGAGATGATTCCGGAACAGACAAGAAGGAGAAAGGCATCTGGAAGAAGCTGGAGCTTGACCAGACGCAGAATCCCAACTATCTGGAGTCGGGACAGGGTATGGGCGCTACGATTACCATGGCAGATGAAAAGAGCGCATACTGCCTGACCGACAGAGGCACCTGGCTGAAGATGAAGACTGATGCAGATGTGGAACTGCAGCTGGAAGTTATCTGCGAAGGTGCTGCAGATCTTCTGAATCAGTATGGAATTATCGCAGTGAATCCGGAGAAATATCCGG
>CAJTTI010000064.1 GCA_910579225.1 uncultured Lachnospiraceae bacterium
GACCGACGTCAGGTACATGAAGAATGGTTGATGCAGCTGACAAAAAAAGATTTTATACCATTATTTACCCGGGTTACAGATGATAGCGGGAAAACAACGATTGATATTGAGACGAAATTCGGAAAAATTAATTCCAAAGACAGAAAGCTGGCGGAAGTGCTTAAGGACAGCATTCAGGAAAATCAGAAGAATCAATTATTTCTTTATAAATTACATGATAATGGTGTAAAAAAGGCAGAGAAGATTGTTACATGGTTTAAAAGGTTACAAGTGATTTTTCCAGAGTCAAAAGTTCGGGCATTACCTATCCGTATGAGAGCAGATGAAGAATTACGAACATATATAGGAAGAATGCTTAACAAAATGGATACGGGTGTATTTGAAATATCTGTGGCCAGTGATGAAATTGACTTTCACGAGTTTGCGGAAAAACTGGATATTCCCCAAGAAATCATAGAAGATATTGAGGATGTTAAAAGTGGAATTGTAAGTATTGCAGGAAAATATTTTATTTTTACAGAAGATAAAAAGAATCGGACTACATTGGTTCAACTGAAGTTTGCACATAGATTGAATGATCATGTATTTCAGTTTAACATTGATGAGGAATCTGACGGAACACAAAGACTTCTAGACCTGCTACCGATGCTTTTTCTGGTCGGAAGGGAACCTGCTGTTTATTTTGTGGATGAAATTGACAGAAGTCTTCATACAAAACTTTCTCAGTTTTTACTTGATATGTTTGCGTGTGATATGGAAGATGGATGGAATCAGATTATATTTACAGCTCATGATGTTAACCTGATTAATTTGAGACATTTTCAACAGGAAGAAATATGGTTTATTGAGAAAAATCATTTAGGAGAATCTGCATTGAGGCCGTTTTCTGATTTTAAAGTGCAAGATGGGCAGGATATACTGAAAGCTTATTTGAATGGAAGATTTGGGGCTGTACCTGTGATAAGGGGGGATAGTTGATGCCGTTGATCAGAAGTCGTATTCCATTTACACCACAGAGACCATTTCGCAATGAAAGACCTGCTGTTGATAAAATATTATTTCTTTCTCTGGAAGGAAGTGTTACAGAAGAAGAATATTTTTTGCGTGTTGGTGAGATTTTTAGTGAAATCAAGACAAAGATACAGTTTATCTCTGTCGCAGAAGATGCGGTATTTACGGCGCCGAAATACAGAACCCAGGAACAGATTAAAGTGGTCAGCAAAGGGCGTCCGCTGCAGTTGGTAGAGAGAATTGATCAGTTTAGGGAGAAAATGGAAGAGAAATATCAGTTTTCTCAATATCCTCATGATGAGTTTTGGATAGTGACAGATGTAGATAATAATTGGTCGGATGTGGAGATCAGTTCTGGAAAAACTTTATTAGATGAGTGGAATGAGGCGGTTGCTCTGTGCGAAGAAAAGGGGTTTGGTTATGCTGTCAGTAATCCCTTTTTTGAGATGTGGCTGTTGCTGCATCATGATGATCCCATAGAGGAGGATAAAGCATATGCAGTAACAGAGGAACATGCTTATGAAAAAACAGATCATTTTAAAGTGAGGTTTAAAAACCTTGGGGTTCCTCTGAAGGGGAAAGGAAAAGATAAAAAACATATCAGCTTTTCGGACTATAATATGCAAAAAATAGTAGCGGCAGTCCAGCGGGCGGAGATGTTACATAAGGATAAAGAGGATCTCTGTCCAAAGTATTTTGCGACAACTGTTTATCTTCTGCTTAAAAAAATGATGAATGCTTTGTCAGGGGACGAACAGGAATAATAGTAGTCTTAGACATAGTTTCACCAATTTTTAAGATTTATTAAGAATTGTAACCTGGATTTTATGATATACTGGAAACGATGTACAGGGATAGTGCGCCCTGATTTGCGGGAAGATAAAAAGGGAGGATGAGTGTGGGAGAGATACGGGAACCTGTGATACAGGTGAAAAAGCTCTATAAGATATTCCGGGTAGGAAATACAAAGGTCCGCGCATTGAATGGCGTGGACATGACCATATATAAAGGGGAGTTCTGCGCCATTGTAGGAACTTCCGGTTCCGGTAAATCGACGATGCTGAATATGCTGGCAGGGCTGGAGAAGCCCACGAAGGGCGAAGTGATCATCGGCGGGCAGCATCTGGAACGTATGAATGAGAATCAACTGGTAAAGTTCCGGAGGGAAAAGGTAGGGTTTATTTTTCAGTCCTTTAACCTGCTGGGCACCATGAACGCAATTGAAAATGTGGCGTTGCCGCTGACATTCCGGGGGGTGGACAAGAAAACCAGGGAGGCGAAGGCTGTACAGATGCTGAAGCTGGTGGGGCTTCCCAAGCATATGAAGCACCGGCCTAATGAGATGTCCGGAGGACAGCAGCAAAGAGTAGGGGTGGCCAGGGCACTGGTTCTGGATCCGGAGATTATCTTTGCAGATGAGCCCACTGGGAATCTGGATTCCAATACATCTGCGGAAGTCATGCGACTGATGCGAAAGGTGGTTCAGGAACAGAATCAGACAATGGTGATGGTTACACATGATAATCATTTGGCGGGTTTTGCGGACCGGATCTTCCATATTATTGACGGAAAGATTGTGAAGGTGGAAGATCGCAGCGAGTATAAGGAGGAAGAAGAATGAAGATGCGGATGGTAAAAGGGATAGCGGCGGCGTTGTGCGTAGCGCTTTTGGCGCCTGCAGCAGCGGCAGTGATGCCGGGGAGCGGGATTGTGGCGGAGGCTGCGCAGACAGATGAGAAACTTTTAAAAGAATTAAAAGATGGTGCAGAGGCAAGATGGAAAGATCACCAGATACTCATTGATCCAGATGGAAAATATACCGAGAAATTAAATGAAATTATAACAAATGCATTACAGCGAATTAAACTCTTGAATACAGTTGATGGAGTAAGCACATATTTGTCTCAGGTTGAAGCTGATATGGACAAAGTAGTCAATCCCCCCGCCGACGATGACGCTGACGACGAAGAAGAGGAGGTTCCGGCCAACGCCGATCACTTCCTGATGGTCGGAGGCAACTGGGTAACGCCTGTGGCCAATGCAGGACAGACGGTCAGCATCGTACTGCCCATCGTAAATATGGGAAAAACGATGGTGACTGATGCGGTGGTGACGCCGGTACTGAGTACGGATACGACATCCTGGCCATTTGAAATTACCAGTTCCAATTATTCTCAGACGATTCCGGATCTTCCGGGAACGGATACAGGAATGTCGGATATGGACAGGCGGCGTGAAGTTACCTGGAATCTGAAGACAAGAAGCGATGTAGGAAACGGTTACCAGAAGATTTCATTTGATGTAAGATACCGCGCTTCGGACGGAACAAGCCAGAGCACAACTTTGGATACCTATGTTCAGCTCAGCGGAACTGCAGGGGTCGGAGCAGACGGGCAGGCTTCCGTACCAAGAGTAATTGTCACAGGGTTTGAGACCAACCCTGAAGAAGTACATGCAGGAGAGAGCTTTGTGCTGACTCTGCATCTGAAGAATACTTCGACAGCAACCAGCGTCAATAATATGATTTTTGAGATTGTGGCGGCAGTGGAAGGGAAAGATGAAGACACTACATATGCCGCATTTCTCCCCACGGCAGGTTCCAGCACTATTTTCGTAGATTCCATCGGAAAGAACGGAACCAGGGATATTCAGATTGAGCTGGAAGCAAAAGCGGATCTGACCCAGAAGCCCTATGCGGTGGATGTAAATATGAGCTATGAAGATGAACATGTCAATGCCTATACCAATAAGACCAGTGTGTCAATTCCAGTCAAACAGGAAGCAAGGGTGGATATCAGTGAGCCGGAGGTTATGCCGTCGAATATTGAGGTCGGAAGCGAATCCAACATCATGTTCAGCATCTACAACATGGGCAAAACGAAGCTCTATAATGTACAGGTAAAGACTGAGAGCGAGACGGTCAGCGGAGGAGATGCCTTTGTTGGAAATCTGGATTCAGGTGCGACCGGTTCAGTAGATATCTATGTAACCGGGCAGTCTGCAACTATGGATGACGGTACGATCAAACTTTTGATCTCTTATGAGGATGAGACCGGTCAGTCCACTGTGATTGAAAAAGAAGTGTCGCTTTTTGTCAATGAGGCCATGTCAGGAGATTTTATGCCGGATGACTCCATGATGGATGGAGAGATGATGGAAGGAGACGGGACAGGCGGAACTGGAAATTATGTGATGATCATTATTGCGGCAGTTGTGATCGTTGGGATTGTCGGAATCGTTCTGTATATGAAGAGAAAGAAGAAAAAGGAACAGAT
>CAJTTI010000065.1 GCA_910579225.1 uncultured Lachnospiraceae bacterium
GCAGCGATCATAAAACCAAACGTTCCGCAGGCAGGATCATTACAGCGTTCGCCAACCTGCGGTTTTACCAGCCGGGTCATCACATCAATCAGAACCCGGGGTGTAAAATACTGTCCGGCGCCGGATTTTTTCTCATTCGCATTCTTTTCCAGCAATCCTTCATACAGATTTCCCAGACCTTCTTCACGGGCAGAAAACCAGTCCAGACCATCAATGGTTGCAATGATTTTTTCCAGATTTTTAGGTTCGTCAATATTCGTGGCTGCACCTTGATAGATCTCACGTACACGTCCGGTACCGTTCTCTCCCAGATGGTTTAACAGTCGTTTATAAAATTTTTTCAGTTCAATCCCGCTTTTGGCAGTCAGCTCATCCCAACGATAAATTTCAGGAATCCGATTTTCTGCGCCTGTCTCCTTTGCCATTTTCAGAAACAAAATATAAGTCAGCTCTGTCACATACTGATGATAAGTGATTCCATCATCACGAAGCACATTGCAGAGATTCCAGAGTTTGGATACGATTTCCTGTGTAGTCATCAGCGGTTCACTCCTTTTCTCTGTTGATCGATTTTGATCTGCCGTTCAATTTCCACCATACAGGCCGCGACAGCTTCTTGTTGGTATTCTTCGTCGATTCCTCTTGCTGCATTACAATAATCAGAAATCGCCTTTACCATATCTGTGATTTTTTTCTGCTGTTCCCAATGTTTTGGTATCTGATCCGGCTGCAGATAACCAGGATTCCGATTGTTCTGGTTAAATATATAATATGGATATTGATGATACATCACGCCGTCTCCCCTCCGTCTTCATACAAATACTCATTCAGTTCCATAATGACCGTTTCCAGTTGATTCCCAAATACTTTGTTTATCTTCGTAAAGCCGCCCTGCGCCCTGAATCTTCCGTCCTCATCAAACACAGACACGTTCAGCACGGATTCTTCCAGCAGATATTTTTCCATGCGGGCGATCCAGTTCAGTTCCTGTCTGGAGAAATTATGTCCTTTTTTCAACTTGTCCACTGCCCGTCTGATCCGGGCCTCATGAGAAATCAGCGCAGAACCGATCCCATAACGGCGGATCAGACTGATAATGTCAGCCGTTATTTCTTCATTGGTCATCTGTGCAACCGCCGTATTCAGCTGCTGCACGGTAAATCCTTCTCTGTCCAGCGCCAGCCGCAGAGATTTCAGACCGTCGCGCGTCAACTCTTTCGGTCTGGTACAGACGATATTCAGTGCTGCAATCTCATTCAGATTCGTTTTGATGTAGGTTGAAAATGCATCCAGATAATCTTCCGGTCTGCTGCCCTGTCCATAGCCTCTTTCATGTTCCAGAAGTTCATCCTCTTTATCAGAAATTACAACCGGGCGGCCCCCGCCCGCTCTGGTCTGCTGCAGCATCCGGAACATGTCGGCATAGGCCAGCAGATGTTTTTTGGCATCCTCCGGTTTACGACGCCGGATATCGATTGCAAACTGGGTCGGATCCTGTCCACCTGTCATGCTGATAAAATGCTCCATCGTTCTTTTGTCCATACTGCGCTTTTTTCGCTGCAGCCTGGCAATAATCTGATTGATCTGATGCTGCACCTTTTTTTCGTCTTCCAGTATTTCCAGTCCTTCCAGCAGCTGTGTAAATGTCACGGCAGGATTTACCACTACCGGTTTCATCGTGTTGACATCTTCCAGCGAATCATAGACACCGACCGGATCATAAATCTCAAAATGTGTCTTATGTATATCCGGACAGAGTCTGGTCGCCCGGCCCATCATCTGTTCAAATAAGATCCGGGATTTTACACGGCGCATAAAGACCAGTGTCGTAATCTCCGGTACGTCAATTCCCGTAGTCAGCAGATCGACCGTAACCGCAATACTTGGAAAGCGTTCGTTTTTAAAACGTTTGATGACCTCCTGCACCTTTTTCGGATTGCCGCCTCCCACCGAACCGGTGATCTTCATAATCGCGTCATTATCCACCCCGGTCTCTGCATAAATCTCCTTTAAAATTTTCACAATCAGATCTGCATGCTGGTCATCCACCGCATAGATCAGTGTTTTGCCCTGTTCTTCCGGAATCTCCGGATCAATATCACGGGCAATTTCCGCAAATACGGTCCGATTAAAAGGTTCTGTAATGACCTGCCGGTTGAATTTCTCAATGTCAAAATCAAGCTCATCCTTCAAAAGCTCTGAATTTGTAATCTCACCGGTCACGGGATCATAGGTCGTAATGGTATCCCCTTTTTTATAATGAATTCCTTCTTTTCCAAGTCTGGTCGTCAGTTTATGAGGCGCGTCGTGATCCACCAGATACCCTTCGATCACTGCTTCCCGATAGGTATATTGATACACAGGCGGCCCAAAGATCTGTGTCGTCTGTAATGCCGGTGTAGCGGTCAGCGCGATTTTTACCGCATCAAAATATTCGATCACCGAGCGGTATCTGCTCTGATAATCCGTCTGATCGCGATAAAGAAGCTCGTCCTCGCTCATTTCTCTGTCCAGAATATACCCTCTATGCGCTTCATCGATAATGACCAGATCAAAATCGCTGACAGAAGGCATGGAATCTTCGTTATTATAGAGTATACGTTTTACCATACTCTGCACCGTTGCAACCTGAATACGTGTTTCCCGGTCAATCTCTCTGTCTTCCAGACCTTTGATATTGTAAATATCATCAAGGGTCATCAGCTCTTCCAGCCTGACCTCCCGGAATACATCATAAGCCTGCTCGCCCAGTGTGGTCCTGTCCACCAGAAACAGGATTCTGCGGAAACGTCCTGTCTTCAGAAAACGATAAATCATACCCAGTATCGTACGAGTTTTCCCTGTTCCGGTTGCCATGGCAAGCAAAACGTTCTGCTGTCCGTTCCGGATGGCATCCTCCGCAGCCTGAACTGCTTTTAACTGATACTCCCGAAGGTTCAGACCGTCCTTGTCGCGCAGCAGATCAAAAGGCATATCCTGCAACGCCTGATTATACGCCGCAATATCTTTTTCCAGAAGATCCACGATACCCGCCGGACTCATCCAGCCTTTCAAAGCCCTGGGTGCATGGTCCGGCTGTCTTAAATCCAGAAACCAGACTCCGCTTTTGGTCTCATACTGCTCCAGATATGGTCTGCCGTTCGTGGCAAATGTAAACGGAACTTTATAATTCCCCCACCTGCCGATCTGATATTCTGCATCAGCTGCTCTGATATTGCGGGAGTAGTCTTTACACTGATAATCAATCACCGATGGAATATCCTTGTGAATCGCTTTCGCTTCAATCGTCGCCACCAGTCGATCTCCTATAAAAAGAGCATAATCCACATATCCCCGGATGCCTACCGAAGAATCCGTAGGCCATTCGGCAATCGCAATATTGCGTCCCTTTACCGGACGGGTTCCCCTGGAATACCGCAGCGCTGTCGTATTTGCTTCCCAGCCGACTTTGCGCAGCTGCTCGTCAATCAGATAACGCGTCTCTGCCTCTGATCTTATTCTGAAACCTGCCGCTCTGCCGGCCTGTTTTTTTCGTTCATCCTTTGCAACAAAAGGAGCTTCCTCTGCTGCTCTGGATGCTTCCTCCATCAGTTTTTCTTCCTTCGCCTGTTCACTCTCTTTATCAACAACTGCAGATTCCGAAGTTTCGGAAGGCATAACAAAGGGATGATTCTGATAATCCCAGTCCCCATATGTCTGCATAAACCATTCTGAAAGGCTGTGAGCCATCTGAATCAAGGCTTTTCCCTTCTCAACCGAAGCATAATTCTCGTGAACCGCTTTATTTCTGATTTTGCGCAGAGCATGCAGGATGTCCGACAGATCACGCGTAATCATCCCTTCACGAAACAGCACATCAATCCGTTTAACAGCTGTATTTTCACGGGGCAATGAAATCTGATCATAAGTAAATATCAGATTCACAATCGTTTCTCCGATCATTCCCAGCTTCATCAGACAGGAATTGGAATCACTGTACAGGTATTTTTCCGCCAGTTCTCCAAAATTTCCAAGAACCGGAAACTGATCGTTCAAAAATGTAAAATTTGATTCCATACGGTCTTCCTCCTTTGTGGCTCGCTCAATACAGATTACATGCAAAATGCACAAGTCTGATACCTTCAAAAATCAGACATTCCCTGTATCCTTAAAAACATTATAAAATGTATTCTTTTCTTTGTCCACTTATCGTTCTGTCCAAAGCCAGATAGCCTCCAATCACCACCGCTTTCGAGTCCTCTCCGTGCCCGATCTCCTGCGTCTTTGCCA
>CAJTTI010000066.1 GCA_910579225.1 uncultured Lachnospiraceae bacterium
CCACCGCCCAAACGGGATTGTAAAAGCAGACCGTGAGGTGCACAAATCCGATGATCTGCTGAAACGGGATTTCACGTCCGAAGAGCCATTAAGAAATGCATTACAGACATAACCGAAATCAAAGCAAAAGACGGGAAACTCTATGTGTCCGCCATATTTGACTGTTTTGACGCCGCAGTCCTGGGAATGGCAGCGGAACCGATCGTAAAGCTGTTCATGAATACGGAATTCTTTAAAGTATGAACAGTGCGGGAGGACAATGCCATGACAATGCCCGCTGCGAGAGCATGTGGACACGGATGAAAGAAGAAACTCCTCTATGGACGTTATCATATGGAGGAAATGAACATAGGGGAATTGAAAACCCTCATTTGGAGATACTTCATCAATTATTGGAACAACAGGAGGCGTTCTGCACCAATTTTTTGTATATGACAGTATCGGATTCAAGGGGAGCAGCGTTGGAGTTTATTCCTGTGTAAGCTTTGTGAGCGTATCTTTGGTGAACCGGTACATGGTCCAATCAGACAGTGGCACAGCGCCCAGCGACCGGTAAAAATCGATACTGGGCTGATTCCAGTCTAGACACGACCATTCCAGCCGTCCGCACTCCCGTTCCACGGCGATGGCTGCAAGTTTTTTCAAAAGGGCCTTTCCAAAGCCCTGGCCTCTGTAGGCGGGCAGTACGAACAGATCTTCCAGATAGATTCCGGCCCGGCCCAGAAAAGTCGAGAAATTGTGGAAGAAGAGAGCAAAGCCCACATCGATCCCGTCAATGGAAGCCAATAGTACTTCGGCTTTTGGCTGATCGAACAGCCACTTTTCCAGGGTGGCTTCATCGGCGATTACCTGATCGGACATATGTTCGTATTCGGCAAGTCCTTTAATGAAGGATAAAATGACGGGCAGATCTTTTCTTTCGGCGAATCGGAAAGTTGGATTTTGGTTCATGTAGTGTTCTCCTGTTCTTATGGTATAGATTACATACATTATATCATGGTTATTCCCGGCATGACAAACATATTTGACCACAACAAACACATAAATGATTTGTGAATCATGGTTTCCAAGAGCGTTTATTTCCTTGAAATATTTGGCAGGCGTGTATCCCTTTGCCTGCTGGGGGTACAGGCATCGTATATATTTTACACTGGGATTGTAAAGGAACACGGAGGGATGAGAGGGTGAAAGATTTTGTGATAGATCTGGATTATGATGGGGTACTTAATCTGCACAAGGCCTTACTGGAAGCGAAGTTTCATCTGGATCCGAATAATGAACTGGTGTCCGGCAGTCCGTTCGTTGCGGATGTATCCATACAGCTTAGAGAACTGCTTGTTCAAAAGGATGACTCCGGCCGGTGGAAGTAATGGTTTCAGCTTGAAAATCAGCCATATTACAGGGAGCGGGCTGTTCTACGAATGAGAAAATACAGACAGTGGGAAAAGGCGTCTTCTGATGAAAAGAAAAAGATTGCAGAACGCTATCTGGCTCCATTTATCTGCAAAGAACAGGAACTGATGGAAGTAATAGCAGAAATATCTGACCCTCCCGGGGGCTGACAGAACATATGCGTTCCGAAGTATCTCCGGATAGATGGGGCTTTGCGGAGACTGAAAAAGAGATCCGGACTTTGCAGGGACTGACCGGTTTTGAAAATGCTCTGGCGTTTGAAGCGGACGGGAGCACACCGACTAGGGCGGTCTGTATCGCAAGGCAGGGACAGAAGATCATTGGGGTGGACGGCGCTGCCGGGTCTTTGGCAGACGGAGTATGGGAAGCAGGTGTGGATGTGCAGGAAGAGTACAGGGGTGCCGGACTTGGAAGCTGTCTCACAGGCAGACTGACGGAAGCTCCGCATATGAGGAACTGGTGAAAAACTTGCAGTTATCATAAAAACAGCAAAAAAGAAAGGGGATCAAAAGATGTCATTTTATCAGATTGTATTCAGTCCTTCCGGAGGTACACAAAAAGTGACGGCTCTGTTTACAAAATCATTTTGTCCGGAAAATACCAGGATTGATCTTACAGACCGAAGCAGGGATTTTTCTTTGCTTTCCTTTACTCCGGAGGATCTCTGTGTGGTATCGGTACCGTCCTACGGCGGGCGTGTTCCGGCCGCCGCCGTATCCAGACTGCATCAGATGAAAGGAAACAAAGCCAGAGCGATGCTCCTTGTAGTATATGGAAATCGTGCCTATGACGATACGCTGGCGGAACTTCAGGATGTTTTAACGGATGCCGGATGGATCTGCATCGCTGCCGTTGCCGCAGTTGCAGAGCATTCCATCATGCGTCAGTTTGCAGCCGGACGGCCTGATGCGCAGGATCAAAAAGAGCTTGCCGCCTTTGCAGAACAGGTCCGGATGAAACTGGAATCAGGTGCAGATACGGGTTCGCTGTCCCTGCCGGGCAGTCGTCCCTATCGGGAATACAACGGCGTTCCCATGAAGCCCGGGGCCGGGAAGTCCTGTATACAGTGCGGACTTTGCGCAGAGAAATGCCCGGTGGGAGCCATTCCGGTTACGGATCCGTCGAAGACCGATTCCAGTCGCTGCATTTCCTGTATGCGCTGCATAGCCCTCTGTCCGAAGAATGCCCGGCACGTCAGCCGGATGCTTCTTGCAGCAGGCAGTGTGAAGATGAAAAAGGTCTGCGGGGGCCGTAAGAAGAATGAACTTTATATGTGATTCTGATATTTTATGTGACGGCGGTTGTCCGGGAAGAAAACAGATCGGTGGCATCCCGCTTCATAAGCAAGGATGTGCTGGATATCACGGCGGAAGATCTGAAAAGTTTTGACGCGATGGTTGGCGGAGCAGGAAGTCTCTATGTAAATAAGGAGCGGATCAGTGCGGTTCAAAAATAGAAAATTTCTTCTACAGGCCGTCCCAGTAGCCTGGCTGTCTTCATGGCAAGTTCCAGTGAGGGATTGTACTTGTTGTTCTCAATGGCGATGATCGTCTGTCGGCTTACACCAAGCTTTCTGGCCAGGTCCTCCTGCCGGAGGCCGGCTTCTTTGCGGAGCTGTTTGATGTTGTTTTTCATATGGACTGCCTGCTCAGTATGAAAAAGGTTCCAAGGAAGAGAAGTACTGCGGCGGCGGTTACCGTGCCGATAATTATCCGGAATAAGCGGTTCGGTTCCCGGTATTCTTCTTCTCCGGCGATCATCCTCTGTCTCAGTATGGCCTGGAAAATCCCCTGCACACCTACAGTAAAACAAAAAATCAGACCTGGAAGAGGGCGGTAGGAAGCCCCTTTTCCAAGAGTCTGCCAGCAGTTGAAAAGGGTCCATATGCCCAGTGCCAGCAGGACTGTCCGGTATCCCCATTCTTCGGAACGCAGCTGAATATTCCGTTCCATCTCATCCATTTTTTTCATAATCAGACCTCCGATTTTGTGAAAAGTGAAATGTTAAAATGTCTTTACATTTATATCATAGTATGCAGTAAAAGAAATGTCAAGAACTTTTGACATTGTGCTTCATATTTGAACAGCGTATGATCCGCGGAAAGGATAAAAGAAAGTTTATACCGGCGTTAGATGCGTCGGGCTGCCGTGAAAACCGCTTGACAATGTGGCCGGTATGGGATAGAATTGCTTCTCAGCTGTAACCGCCAAATAATAATGCGGTCAGATATAAAATTACCCCAACCCTTTGCGGGTTGGAGTAATTCACTATAATTCACATGCGATTTTTGATAGATTGGAGTTTTTCACTCCAGGGTGCAAGCTCTGCCAGCTGATTATCGGTCATTTCTTTCGTTGGCCGATGGTCCAACAGAAATTTCAGATATCCGTAAACATTCAGGTCATGCGCCTTTGCCATCTCAACCATTGTATAAACTACAGCACTGGCATTGGCTCCTTCTACTGAATCACTGAACAGCCAGTTTTTGCGGCCAACTGCAAATGGACGGATCGCATTCGGCCATTTTGGATGCCATTGTTGAACCGCCTTTGGCTGTTCCGGATCCAATCCTTCTAAGAG
>CAJTTI010000067.1 GCA_910579225.1 uncultured Lachnospiraceae bacterium
GCGATTGCAGAAAGTAAGATGGCTGGATCAGGACTGTAACAAATGCGGCAGGCAGTTAAACAGCTGGGATGCCCGGTTATCGAAAACCCTGGCATACAAATACCCGTGTTGTGAATCCTGTATTGCCGGGGAATATGATATGTCGGCAGAAAGACTGCGGGACCGCATGGAAGACTATTTTGGGATGCGTCCCTGTCAGGGATTATAAGGAGGAACAAAATGAGAGAAAAAGAACATGAGGAATACAATGCTTTAACAAAACGGCTGCTGGAGGAAGGTTACAGCGCAGAGCACCATCCGGATTATGTAAGGGTTGACGTACCCATGTGGCAGGAAAAGACCCTTGATAATTATAATGGGGGCTTTACTTATGAAAGATGGTGGATATTTGAGCAGACCTTTAAGACGCCCTGCGGCCTGCAGTGCAAAGGGCTCCAGTGCCACAGCAACATGAGTTACATGGGGATTGAGTGGACTTTTGAAAATGATATAGCTACCATCCACTGCCCTTATGAAAAGAAAGAATGTAAGCTGAAACATGAATATCTTCAGGAGCATGGCGTACTCCGGTATGACTGCGAGGTTCACATGACGGAGGAAGAATACTGTTATGAGGGGAGTGTGGAGCATATCCTGAAACTGCATGACGATGAGATACGGAGGCAGGAGATCAGTTTCGGACTGCAGAAGAAAGGACGTGTCTGCCGGGAGCATATGCGGTTCAACCGGGATACGCTGGAATGGGAGATGAACTATGACCCTTATGACTGCGGACGGAACAGATGTGCAGGGATGTGTCCGGTCCTGGGGCATGAACTGGATAAGAAAAGGGGGAATGTATTTTATGATGTAAAAATTTCCTATCTCAGAAATGACTTAAGCGGCACACTGTTTGAAGGACAGGTGGACACCCGGATCATCAAAGGGAAAAAGCTCTTTGACCATCCGGTAAGCATGGATATCTGTAAGATATGCGCCAGGCTCTGTCAGGACAGGATAAAGGAGAAAGTGCGGAACCATTATTTTACGGAACTGTTTTTCTCCGAATACCATGGCAGGTATTTTTCCTTTGAGATCCAGAACGTCCGTGCAGAACGCAGGGAGAGCCGGGATCTGATGCAGGACCTGGAGGATATCCGGAACGGAATCCAGATCGTGCATGCTTCCGATATGGAAAAACGGAATTCAGAGGAAAAACGGGAGAGACGGCGGCAGTCACGGGCGGCCGCAGTCAGGCGCCTGGAAAAGAAACTGCTGGAGAACGGATATGAGAGCCTGGAGGAATACAGCACAGACCGGCGCCATGCAGATAAATGGCTTGGGCCGGAGAGGATAGCGGAACTGGAAAAGCTGCGTCAGCTAAAAGAAAAGGAGAAAAAAGAGCAGCCAGTACAATTAAGCCTGTTTGATATGGAGGCTTTATAAGCGATAGAAAAGATTGTTGGTTGGAACCTGCAATCCTGTTTTTCTTTCCAGTATTTTTCATTCGGCCACCTATACTATTTCGGTTGTGAAATTCCATAGACAATGATATAATTTCCTATATTTTTTTATTTACCAGAGAGGATTCAGTTGTTGCCTGTCAAATCAGGTACAGGCAGGCTGTTTGGGAGGTATCATGAAAGGATTTAACCGGAAAAATCAGTTCTTGTCCCTTTGTGGTCTGAATTGTGGGCTTTGCCCTATGTTTTTGAACAAAAACTGCCCCGGCTGCGGTGGAGGGGAAGGAAATCAGTCGTGCAGGATCGCAAGGTGCAGCATGGAGCACAGCGGAGTAGAATACTGCTGTCAATGCAGGGAGTACCCATGTGAAAAATATGAACATATTGACGATTTTGATTCCTTTATTACACATCGCAACCGAAGGGCTGATCTGGAAAAGGTCCGGCAGTTTGGGGCCGAAGCCTACAATACAGAGCAGATGGAAAAGATGAAAATACTGGATATTTTATTGTCCGGCTATAATGACGGCCGTAAAAAGACCTTTTTTTGCGTTGCGGTAAACCTTTTGAATCTGCAGGAACTTAGGGAGGCGCTCAGGGAAATCGAGAGCAGACCGGATATGGAAACTCTCACGCTCAAAGAGAAAAGCGCTTTTGCAGCAGGGGTGCTTTCGGAGATTGCATCCCGTAGAAAGGTTGACCTGAAGTTGCACAGGAAAAAGTGACAATCAGAGTACAGCACATATTTTTATCTGAATCAAGCAACAGTAAAAGAGGAACAGAAAAAATAAAGCGGAAAGGAATCGTTCTATGAAATACACATGTACGGTGATAGCGGTGGCCGACATTAAGGCCGCAAGGAAATTTTATGAGGATCTGTTTGGACTGGAAGTATTTCAGGACTACGGAAGGAATATCGCTTTTACCTGCGGCCTGGCATTGCAGCAGGATTTTGACTGGCTTGTGAACCTGCCTAAAGAAAAGGTATTAAAAAAATCCAACAATGCGGAAATCGTTTTTGAGGAACAGGACTTTGACGGATTTCTGCGCAGGCTGAAAGAATACCCGGATATTGAATATCTGGGAGAAGTGATCGAACATAGCTGGGGCCAGCGGGTGATCCGTTTTTATGATCTGGACGGGCATATCATTGAAGTTGGTGAGGATATGAAAATGGTGATAAAGCGTTTTCTTGCTTCCGGCATGACGATGGAGGAGATCTCTGTGAAAATGGACGCTTCCGTGGAGGACTTAATGAAACTTCTGGATAGTGAGTGCATGGCGGGCCAATAAACAGATCGAGAGTTGAGGAAGGGAAAGAATGAAACGAGAATTAGGAATCGCAAGGTGTGGGCTTGCCTGTTGCCTGTGTTCAGAAAATGAAAAATGCAGTGGCTGCTATTCGGATAACTGTCCTGACTACACCCAATGTGAAAACAGAAAATGTTCCATGGAAAAGGAACTTCCAGGCTGTTATGCCTGTGAAATGGATTGTAAAAGAGGGTTGCTGAACAAAATCAAGCCATATGGATTTACATTATTTATAAAAAGATATGGGATAGAAAATCTTCTTGACTGCCTTGAAGAAAATGAAAAGAGAGGAATCCTGTATCATCGTAAAGGAATTATTGGCGATTATGATGATTTTGACGATGTGGAAAAGCTGATAGAATTTATTAAGACGGGGAAACGCTAAATTAGGATTTTTAGGAGGTACATAACCATGAGAAATATGATTGCATACTGTGGGCTGGATTGTGGGAAATGCGATGCATATCTCGCGACAATCAATGACGACCAGGCGTTGCGTGAGAAAACTGCAAAACTATGGGCCGAGTTAAATAATGCCCCCATTCTGCCTGAACATATCAATTGTGAAGGATGTCGTGTTGATGGAATGAAAACTGTATTCTGCGATAGTCTTTGCGGAATTCGTCAGTGTGCATTGAAAAAGGGTGTGGCGACATGTGGAGACTGCCCAAACATGGAAAGCTGTCAGACGGTTGGAGAGATCATCTCAAATAATCCGGACGCCCTAAAAAATCTGAGGGGATAGACTGCATATCCGTTTGACAACTTACGGCTTGTAGGAACTTTAAACAGGGGTAAACCATGTTTCAGAGGGAGAATGATTTCATGAAACAATTTAGTTGCGAAGCAGAACAGATCATGATGGAACGTTTCGGGAAAGATACCATTATCTCATTGGCAACAACGGAAAACGCAACGCCTTATGTGCGATATGTAAATGCCTATTACGAAAATGGTTCATTTTATATCATTACCCATGCACTCTCCAATAAAATAAAACATATAAAAGAGAATCCTGTTGTAGCAATCGCCGGCCAGTGGTTTACAGCACATGGGAGAGGCGTCAGCCTGGGCTATTTCGGAAAAAAGGAGAATTGTGTGATTGCTGAAAAACTGAAATGAGATGTTCTCTTTAAGAATGGAAGCTGATGTATCTCACTTATGCTGTTTTCCGCTATCTCCTTAACCCTTTTTGTTATTTGTTCCCCGAC
>CAJTTI010000068.1 GCA_910579225.1 uncultured Lachnospiraceae bacterium
TTTTTCTATCGGATGCATCCAGCACTTTGGAAGTGCTCTGACTACCCACGGAATTCCTTTTGATTATGTGTATGGTTTGGCAGATGAAGATGCAGTGGTTGAGAAAGTGGTAAAGATTGCAGAAGTGGGACGCCTCATCAAGTCGATGAAGAATATGAAACTGGCGCTGGTGGGACCGAGGCAGACCTGGCGAGTGGCGGGTCCTCAGGATATGACGAACGAAGAATGGGAGTTTTCTGCAAAATTCGGTGTGACATTGATACATATTGAGATGGAAGAGATCACAGATGAGGCGGATAAGATATCCGACGGGGAAGCAGAGAAAACCTTGTGCTGTCTGGAGAAACGTACAGGCAAAGTGCTGGCAGATGAAAAGACCATGCTGCACCTGACAAAGGTATATTTGGCAGTTAAACAGATCGTGGAAAAATATTCTCTGGATGCGCTGGCGGCTGAGTGCTATCCGTTCTACAGCGGTCTTATGAACCTTCCGTCCAGCTGGCTGGCAGATGAAGGAATTGTTCTGGACACAGAAGGGGATATTGGACATGCTGTTGTGATGTACCTGTTGAATCAGATGGCAAAAGGCGGCGCCACAGCACTTGGCGAGGTTGGGAGTATGGATGATGAGAACAATATCCTGGCACTGGCTCATGAAGGAAGCACGGCCCATTCACTGGCTGCAGATCTGGAAAAAGTGCAGATTTCTCCCAGCGGAGACAGAGGAAGCTTTGTAGGACTGCCCCTTCGTCCTATGGAAAAGGTGACAGTATCCAGCATTCAGGGAAACGGCCGCGACGGTTATCAGATTCTGGTGGAATCCGGCAGAGTGGTGGAAGCATCCGAGCAGGAGTGGATAGACGGTGGCGAGAAACTACTTGTTAAACTGGCGATTGAGAAGAAAGCAAGTGAGGCGGTCAGGAGCCTGATCAGTTCCGGCATGGATCACCATCTGCTGGTCAAAGAAGGGAACTATACAGAGATTTTGTCTCTTCTGTGCAAGTATCTGAAAGTAAAAGAAGTAAGATTTTAGAAAATATCCTAATCCTATAAGTTGAAGGGGCTGCTGCGAAATAACAGATTCCTGCATATAAGGAGAGACATTTTATGAGTCTGACCTGTAGATTGCGGGATCACTGAGTTTTGCAGCAGCCCTTGTATGATAAGAGCAGGATCAGTTGGCGGTTTTTCGGGAGGGCTGAAACTGGTTCTGGTATTCAGCAGGTCCCATTCCCATGATTTTCCGGAAGGTTTTATAAAAATAACTGTAATTGTTAAAACCTACCTGTTCCGCGGCCTGGGTGATGGAATTCTGTCCCTTCAGCAGGCAGCACGCTTCCCGAATTCGTTTTTCCTGAATATATTTGGTCAGAGGTTTGCCTGTCAGTCGGCTGAACAGACGGCAGACGTAGTATTCACTGTAATTAACTTCTGCAGAAAGTTGTGCAAGAGAGAAATCTTCACTTAAATGTGCATTGATATAACTGATCAGTCGGGCAATAATCTCTGTATGATGAGAATCGGTGGCATCGGCGTGTTCACCCGTATAGCAGTCGCTGTATATATAGGCGAGGAGCTGGTGAACAAGCGCTTTTTCGCGAATCTCTTTTCCTCTGGATATCTGCGTTTTCATGTAGTCATTCAGAAGATTGAGGTATTTTTGAAGATGCTGCTCTTCCAGGTGATAGATTGGATGGCGGTCAGAGCATTTATGAAAGACGTCCAGAAGATTGCATTCCGGCGTGCTGAAGGAGATGAGAAGTCCCAGGTCAATGGAAACACTGAAACGTTCGTAGCTTTCAGTCTTATTATACAGGAGTGTATGGGCTTTGAAAATATCAATCAGGACAATATCACCCCGACGGACCAGATATTCCCCGTCTTCGATCCGGAAGATTCCGGCGTTTCCAAGATAAATGACAAATTCATAGAAATCATGAAAATGCGGACCGCTGATGAACTCGTTGCGGGGCCGCCGCATGACACAATTATAGTCACCGTCATATGTGTCGGATTTGGACATTAGTGTGGCACTTTTCATATCAATATGCATTATGTAAGCTCCTCCTTTGTACGGAACTACCGGGATTTGGAAGGGTATTTGCCGGTGTATACATCTATTGTACCTCTTATAGAAAACAGATGTCAAACGGGAAAAAGATAAAAGGAACAAAATAGGAAATATAAGAAAATAACAAAAAGGTGAAAATACGGGTAAATACAGGAGAAATAATGAAAAACAGAGTAAAATAGAGTGCAAAAAAAGAAAGGAAAAGAGGCCTGAAAAGGAATGCCTGTTTCCGAACCTTTCTGGCAGGGCAGAAAAAGAATGCAGGCAGGACAAAATAGGAAATGTGAGAGCGCAAACAGGAGAATGGAACTATGAATGCAGAGTTGCTATAATACGCCTATGAAACACAGGTAAGGAAAAAGAAAAAGGAGAGAGGAAAGATGCAGAATTATGCGGTGGATGCGAAAGCGCTGGGAGATTTTATAAAACAGATCTTCATGGCTGCCGGACTGGGAGATGAGGATGCAGGCGCTGTGGCAGAACTTCTGGTTCATGCGGATCTTAGAAATGTGAGAAGTCACGGTGTTCTTCGGACGGTACCCTATCTGGAAAAAATTCAGGGAGGCGGAGTATCGAAAGACAGTGCGTATCCGGTTATTAAAGAGACTGTCAATACGGCGGTGATTGATGCGCAGGGCGGGCTTGGAGCTCTGGTCGGAGAGAAGGCTGTAGAAATTTGCCGGGAGAAGGCAAAAGATCACGGGATCAGCATGGTGGTTGTGAAAAACAGCAATCATTTTGGTATGGGAGCGCACTGGGCATTGAAACTGGCAGGAAATGACATGATCGGATTTGCATGTTCCAATACAGACTTGACCATGGGACCTCCGGGAGCCAGGGAACCGTTTATGGGAAATAATCCTTTTGCGTTTGCCTTTAAAGCAGGAGAGAAATATCCGGAGTTCTGTGTGGACATGGCAACCAGCCTGGTGGCCATGGGAAAGTGCAGGGATCTTGCAAAACGCGGAAAAGAGATTCCATCCGGATGGATGCTGGACAGAGACGGAAATGATACGACAAAAGTGGAAGACTGTTATATGATGACCACAATGGCAGGCCATAAAGGATTCGGGATCGCGCTGGTTGTTGAACTTTTTGCAACGCTTTTGTCTGGCGGCGTGCTTTCGCCGGATATTAACAACCAGGATCTGGCCGATACGCCGGAGCTGTCCAGCCAGTGCTTTGCATGTTTTAATATTTCCGCATTCCGGGATCTGGCAGAGTTTCAGAGAGATGCAGAGAACTATATTGACAGGCTCCATACGCTTCCAATGAAAGAAGGCATGGGAACAGCCAAATATCCAGGCGAGATTGAGTATGGCTGCAAGCAGCTGAATACAAAGGAAGGCGTAGTGCTTCCGGAAACTCTGGTGGATGATCTGGCGAAAACGGCAAAAGAGCTGGGGTTGGATGCGGCATTTTTGAAGACGCACCCCACAGACCGCCAGTAAAAGTAACTCGTTAAACTTTTATCAGCATTTGCCCGAACAAAGCCCGGAAGGATTTCGGGACGCGGAGCCGGTCGAAAATTCTTACAGATTCAGGGCTTTATAAGCGGCGGATACTGATTACAAACAGGAGGATAAATAATATGGTAACTATGGAAAACAAAATCAGAAAACTGTTAAAGGAAGGAAAGCCCATGGTGAATACCCGGATCTGGAGTCCTTGGGGAACGACTGCTGAAGCAGCGGCGG
>CAJTTI010000069.1 GCA_910579225.1 uncultured Lachnospiraceae bacterium
TTTCCCTCGCTTTCAGTTATATGGGAATAAAGCAAAACAGCTTAAACTTTTTTGCCAGCTTGATAAGAGCATAGTGACTAATGTCCTTTTGCAAAACTCATCATTTCATCTTCTGTTTTTCATTGTACCACAAATCCGAGAGCGTGGAAATGGAAAGTTTTCCGGGCTGATTTCCTGCCTTATGGATATGCGGACTGCGCCGCCAGAGTTCACAGGCGGCAGAAAGAGGAAGCAGGGGCGTAAGTTTTTCCAGCCACATCATTGATTTACGGGGCTGTTGGCAGTATAATAAAACTGTCAGCAGCTCCGTTTCTTTTTTAAGAAAAGGAGCGACGAATGAATAATCGGATAGACGCAGTTTATGCAAGACAATCGGTAGACAAATAGGACAGCATTTCCATTGAAAGCCAGATTGAGTTTTGCAAATTCGAATTGAAAGGCGGTAGTTGCAGGAAATACACAGGCAAAGGGTACAGTGGTAAGAACACAGACCGCCCGAAGTTTCAAGAGTTGGTGCGGGATATTAAAATGGGCCTGATTGCAAAAGTCATTGTTTACAAATGATTTATGGCCTGCTTACTTATGCGGATGGAGCGGTTTATATCCCGAATAAGGAATTGATGGATAAATTTCGGGAGCTGCTTATGAATAAAGAGTCTATGGGGTATGTAAAAATACAGCAGAAAGGAACCTTACATGTGGAAAAAATATTATGATATCGGTCTGAATCTCTTCTGCCGGCAGTTTCCGGAGCCGGAGAAGGTGATTGAAGAGGCGAAGGAGCACGGGGTGTGCTGCATCCTGACCGGGACAGACCCGAAGGAAAACCGGAAGATTGACGAGTTTGTAAAAAACCGGGAAGTTTACGGCACGGCGGGAATCCATCCCCATAACGCGGACCGGGCAAGGCAGGAAGACTTTCAGATGATGGAGCGGATCCTGTCGGAGAATGAAAGGATCGTTGCGGTGGGAGAGTGCGGACTTGACTATGACCGGATGTTTTCCACGAAGGAGAATCAGATCCGGTGTCTGGAGAAGCATATCGTTCTGGCGGAAAAGCTGGAGAAGCCGTTGTTTTTACATGAGCGAAGCGCTTCGGAGGACTTTGTCAGGCGATTCCGGAAGCATCCGGATATCTGCAGAAAATCCGTGGTACATTGTTTTACGGGCAACAAGGAGACGCTGAAGCAGTATCTTTCCATGGGATTTTCCATCGGAATCACCGGCTGGATCTGCGACGACCGGAGGGCAGGGGAACTCAGGGAAGCGGTATGTCAGATCCCACTGGACCGGATTCTGGTGGAGACGGACGCCCCCTATCTGACGCCCCGAAATGTGCCGGGACTTCCCAGGACGAATGTTCCTCAGAACATCGTATATGTAGTTCGGGAGCTGGCGAAGTATATGAAGGTCTCCGAGGAAGCGTTGATGGAGCATGCAAAGGAGAATACGGAGAGAATATTTCAGATCGGCGGATCATGACAGATGTCGTTTAGGACACAAGATCAAAGAAATCCATGTGTTACTTTGGGGGCCGCTGCAAAATAGACGATTACTTATCTGTTTTGCAGCGGCCCCTACTTGACTTGCGCTGGCTGTGACAGGGTTGGATTGGACAAAAGCAGGCAGTTGAGGTAAAATAAAGGCGTGAAAACGAAGAAAATATCGAAGATAAAGAGGACAAAAGAATGCCAACATTTAATGAAGATACCAGCGTTTTGAACAATAAGGATATGATCGCATACTGCGGACTGGATTGTGAAAAATGCGATGCTTATCTTGCAACGATCAACGACGATCAGGCGCTGCGTGAGAAAACTGCGAAACTGTGGGCCGAGTTAAATGATGCGCCTATTCTGCCCGGGCATATCAACTGTGAGGGTTGCCGTGTTGACGGAATGAAGACCATATACTGTGACAGCCTTTGCGCGATTCGCCAATGTGCGGTTCAAAAAGGGGTGACAACGTGCGGTGACTGTCAGGGTTTTGAGACATGCCGGACGGTTGGAACGATCCTCGCAGATGCGCCCGATGCTTTGGAAAATCTGCGTCAGGCATCGAAGGAGACGGGCCGTGAACAACAGTAAACCGGTCTTTACTTCCAGTAGAACATAAAACAGCATTGAAAAAGGATGTTTATTTATGGAAGAAACAAAGATTGTATTTTTATCAGACAACAGAAAAGTTGTTTTGGAAGACGATGATGATATCATTCTGTCTCTGGTTTCCGATGATAAAGCAGAGAGCAGATTTGAGATTCCTTATCATTCCGGCGGTTATGGTGGAGGGTGGCTTAAGCTTTCATCATCCAGGAACTATCTGGTCTTTTCTTATTTTTCGGGTCAATGTGAAGAAGGATTCTGTCTGTTTCAAATTGAGGACAGCCAGTTAAAGCTGATATACGATTCTGGATATTTATATGGAGAGGAAGCAAATTACAGCTTTATAAATAATGAGAGGATTTTGGTTCAAACCTTTCGCACTGGGGCATGGTATGAGGAAAATGCAGAAGCAGACGAAAATGGAGATCTGTACTATGAATTTGGGGAACTGAATCTGTTTTACATGGAAACGCAGGAACTGAGCAGGCATACGATTCATGTTTATCCTTCTGATGACTGGGAAGAAGAGGTGACCGATGTGGGCACATTTGCGTTTTCTGATCTGAACGGCAGTGAATTTCATGTCACCGTACCATGGGGGAAAACGACGTTTTATGCGCCGCTGGAAAACGTTCTCGTTATCAGGCCGGAGAAAAATGATACAAGTCCATATGGGGCATGAACGGAACATGAAATCTTAGATAAGCTGGAAAAATCGCGCGAACACGCAGGGCAGGGGATGTATAAAGATGCAGAAGAAGTTTCCCGTAGTCTGAGGTGATATATGCTCTAAATGACTTCTTAATCACGAGATTTTCTCATGGTTAGTGAAGAACTCATTTAGAGCATATTTCATGTAAGGAGGCAGACGCTATGACAAAAACTAAAATCACTCCATTATATGAGAGATTGAGCCGTGATGATGATATGACAAATAGACGTAAAGCCAAGTGATTTTTTTCGGCATCCATAGGGGATGCCGTTTTTGCTTTATTGAATGGCCCGATGAATTTGTAGTAGATGGTAATGCGCTTTTCCTTGCCCTTGCGGCAGCGCCCCATATCGGCTTTAGTATCCTGAACCTTTTCCATCTTTGCAATGTTCGCTTTCAGCGTTGCCCGCTCCGTATCGTAGTCCGCGATAAACATGGTAAAAATATGGTCGGGCAGCTTGCCACTCAAAGCGATAACGGAAACAGGACGGGATTCAGAAATGCACTGGCTCCCGGATTGTAAAATCAGGAGGTTTATGGTAGTATGGAGATACGAAAACAGAAGGGATAGCAGGTGGGAAGATTGACAGTGACGGATAAGCAACATCAAGAAGATTTGCAACGTTTGCGTTTGTTAAGGCCAATCGATGATGACTTTATGCGTTGTCTTTTTAAGGATAACATTCCATTGGCTGAATTTGTGTTACGTATTATCACGGATAAACCGGATTTAATTATTACTGGGTGTGAAACACAGAAGGATATGAAAAGACTGGCCGGGGCACGTTCTATCTGCTTGGATGCATATGGAATGGATTCGGTTGGAAAAAATATGATTTAGAAGTCCAGAGGCAGGACAAGGGAGCAGA
>CAJTTI010000070.1 GCA_910579225.1 uncultured Lachnospiraceae bacterium
ATATAGAGATAAGAAAACTCCCAACAAAAAAGTGGGAGTTTTTCAGTGCCCTCTAAAATAAGGGGTTTTCGACCTTTCTTTTTGCTCCGTGAGATTGATATGAGATGCAGAATAAAACAGCTTTCCATCTATTCCACGGTGGCGGATCTTGTTGAAAACTCCCGGAAGCTGTGATAAAATAATGTTGGGTGTCACCAAGATGGTGGACGGCTGGCCCTCTCCGGAGGGACTGTGACCCTCCGTTTACATAATCCGTCTTTGAGCGGAAATACTGGAAGGGAGGGCGACGCTTATGTTGACGATTGAAGGACTTATTGCAGTGCTCAGCCTTTGTGTTGGTTGCTTTAGCCTCGGATACGCCATCGGGCGTAACGATAATCATAAGACACAGAAATAGCCGCCCCGGTCTGGTCAACTGAGCGGCTATTTCTTTTAGCTTTTCATTACTGGGCCAGCCGTCTTCCGGTGGCACTCTTTTTCTGCTTCCAATATAACATAAACTGTTACTGATTTCAAGTCTGATCTTCTGCTACATTCGGGCGCCGCAGCTTGTTCAGTGCCCTGGCCAGCTTTTTATCCTTATCCGGGTACAGGTGGGAATAGGTGTCCAATGTAGTCTTTACTGATTCGTGCCCCAGGCGTTCTGATATTTCCAGTGCGTCGAATCCCATATCAATCAGCATACTGGCGTGGGAATGCCTGAGATCGTGGAGCCGGATCGGTTCCAGACCTGCAGCGGGGGCGTTCCGCTTCAATTCTTTTTCCAACGCAGATTTCGTAAAATAGAATATCCGGTCCGTTGGCAGGATCCCGTATAGCTGAGATACATACCCATGTATATCATCATATAAGAAATCCGGGATGGCAAGCGTCCGCCTGCTCTTTGGTGTTTTTGGCTCAAGGAGAAGATCATCCCCTTTTAGCTTGGCATAATTTTTATTGATATTCAGACGCTTGTCCGATAGGATGTCTTCCGGCGTCAAGGCAAGGAGCTCTCCGGAACGTATCCCGGTGTAGAACAGGATGTCAAAGGCCAGCTTCATGGCGGATTTTTTGATCCTGCTGGCGAACTGTTCATATTCTTCCTGTGTCCATATCTTCATTTCATCGGCCCTGCTCCGTCCGATGCTGCCTGCGGCGCGGCATGGGTTGGCGGCCAGGCGGTAATGGTTGACAGCATAGTTCATAATGGCAGAAAGCTGGTTATTGATCGTTTTTAAGTATGTCTGGGAATAGGGATTCCCTTTTTTATCCCGGAATGAGATAAGCTCATTCTGCCATTTCCGGATCTTTATCGTGTCAATGTCGCATACCTTCAGCCGGGAAAAATATGGCAGCAGCTTGCCTTCTATGATGTTACGTTTGTTTTCCATTGTGGTGGGCTTTAAGCGGTGGGACATATCCTCCATGTAGTTTTCTACGAGTGAGGAAAACAGTATATCGCTCGTGTTGCCCTGCTGGTCGAAAAAAGAGCGTTCGTATTCTTTGGCTTCCCGCTGTGTCTTGAAGCCTCTTTTGCAGGTATGCTTATATTCGCCGGTCCAGTCCGTGTAGTTGAAAGCGGCGTACCACAAGGTCTTACCATTTTTTAAAGTATATTTATAGGCCGGTATTGTAATCACTTCTTTCTGGATTCATAGTCAGTGTTCCCTCCGGTACCACACGAAGGGTATTATTTTGGGCTGTCGGTACCTGTCTTCTTCAGTTCTTTATCTGCTGCAACAGATGATTGAGAATCTTCCAGTTCATAGCATCTTCCCAAAACTTTTGTTCGATCTTTCTTGTTTAAGGAGCAAAACGAATTTAATAAATCTAAAATTTCATTTTTTTCTTCAGAAGCAGCTATTCTATATAAAGAAAGCAACTTTTTTTCTGTGTCACTGATAGATGGTGTATTTGAAAAATAATTATTTGTATATGATGTTGTATCATTTTAGTTGACACCTCAAACGCAAGGAATTGATGTATAATCAAAGAGAAAGAAGGAGGCAACTACAATGGCAAAAAAACAACGGAACTATGACATGGAGTACAAAATTCAGGCAGTAAAGCTGGCAAAGGAAATTGGAGGGGCAAAAGCGGCTGCTGAATTAGGAATCCCTGAAAACACCTTGTATGCATGGATGAAAGCCGCAAGGGAGGGACGACTGGACATCGGTTCCGGATCACATACACCACAGACAGCCATGAATCTGGCGGAAGAACTTACACTCTTGCGCAGACAGGTCAAAGAGCAGGAAAAAGAAATACGCCGCCTGAAAGAAGAAAATGAATTTCTTGAGGAAGCAAGCGCTTTTTTCGCCGCCAGCCGTCGGAAGTCTGCAAAAGGCAGAGAATGATGTTTCTTGCCATAAAAACCGAGGACGGCGCGATAAAGGGAAAAATTTCTTTCTACTGCCGGATGCTGAAAGTCACGCGGCAGGGATTTTATAAATATCTGGAAGACAAAGACCGTTCGTGGAAATATCAGGATTTAGCCGATGCCATGCGGGCAATCGCATCAGAAGATGAATGTAACGATACTTATGGACGGATCCGCATGTATCAGGCGCTTCTCTTAAAACAACCGGAAGGCATCCGTATTCCCGACGAGAGGACAGTTTATCGCGTCATGGAGAAAATCGGACTCATCCATCGTCCGAAACGCAAACCCAACGGAATTACCAAAGCGGACCGTGAGGCGCGAAAATCCGACGATCTGCTGAAACGGGATTGTTCATCCAAAGAGCCGTTAAAAAAATGCGTTACAGATATAACTGAAATCAGCGCAAAAGACGGAAAGCTGTATGTATCCGCCATATTTGACTGTTTTGATGCTGCAGTCCTGGGACTGGCAATGGATACCAGCATGAAAGCGGCATTATGTGAGCGGACGCTTGACAACGCCGTCCGCGCCTATCCAGCGCTTAGAGGAGCCGTTATCCACTCTGACCGCGGAACACAGTACACCAGCGAAACCTATCGCAGGGCGGTTGCAAAATACGGCATTCTTCAAAGTATGAACAGCGCCGGGGGACGCTGCCATGACAACGCACGATGCGAGAGCATGTGGGCGCGGATGAAAGAGGAACTCCTCTATGGGAGGCATCATACAAAGAAAATGACAGTGGAGGAAATAAAGACCCTCATCTTTAGATATTTCATCGGATATTGGAACAACAGGAGGATATGCTCCGCCAATAAGGGGCTCCCTCCTATGGTCAAACGACAGAGATACTATGAATCTCTGGATGCTGCCGCTTAGGCATTGATATCCTTGTAAAAAAAGTGTCAACCAATATTGACAATATCAATCGGAGGCGGAGAAGAAGATGAAAAATACCACGTTGACCATGAGCTTCAATACGGAACGGCTGGATGCCCTGACCTACCATATGG
>CAJTTI010000071.1 GCA_910579225.1 uncultured Lachnospiraceae bacterium
TGCACAGCCGGGGCCTGACGCTGTTATCCACCCCGCAGTGCACCTCGATTACGCTCCGCTCCATCTCGGTCACGGGCTTCGCCCTATACAGTCCGATAAAAGTAATTTTTCTTACGTGCGAGCACGACGAAAAATTACTTTTACCGGACTGTGCACTGCTCATGGCTTAATGGAAGTATTCAAAGGTCAGGCCGTACATGCGGACGGTATCGCCTTCCTGGATTCCTGCTTTTTCAAGGTCACTCAAGATACCGGTATCTTTGAGAAATCTCTGGAAGAAGGCAAATCCTTTCTCGGAATCCAGATTGGTATATCCCAGCATCTTCTCAATGCGCGGGCCCTCCACAAGATAGGTGTTCTCTTCTTCTGCTGATTTTTTCACCGTATAGGGCAGATTTTCCTGGATAAACATATCTTCCGGGAAGAATTCCTGTTCAAAGACCACCGGTTTGTCATCCATGGTATCCAGAATACTTTTTACATGATACATCAGTTCTTTCAGCCCCTGGCCGCTGACAGCCGATATGGGAAACACTTTAATCCCCCGGGGTTCAAACTCCTGCCGGATCTTCTCCACCGGACTGTGATCTTCTTCCCATATGGCATCAACTTTATTGGCTGCAATGACCTGCGGCCGCGCCGCTATCTCCGGATTATAGGCTTGCAGTTCCTTATGAATTGCATATATGTCTGCAATCGGGTCCCGGCCTTCTACAGATGCCGCGTCTACCATATGAATGATTACTTTCGTTCGTTCAATGTGGCGCAGAAAGTCCAGACCCAGTCCCACACCTTCCGAAGCCCCTTCAATCAATCCGGGAATATCTGCGATGACGAAGCCGTCGCCATCCAGATCCACCACGCCCAGATTGGGCGACAGTGTTGTAAAATGATAATTGGCAATCTTCGGCTGCGCGTTGGTCACTCTGGACAAAAGTGTGGATTTGCCCACATTTGGAAATCCCACCAGCCCCACATCTGCAATCACTTTCAGCTCCAGCAGTACTTCCAGTTCCTGCGCCGGCTGTCCCGGTTTTGCATATTTAGGAACCTGCATGGTGGATGTGGCAAAGTGCTGATTGCCGATTCCGCCTTTCCCGCCTTTTAAAACTATCTGGCGGCGGTTGCCTGCAGACATGTCTGCAATGACCTTTCCGCTCTCGGCATCTTTGATCACGGTTCCTTCCGGAACTTTCAGTATGATATCTTTTCCGCTTTTGCCATGGCAGTTTCTTTTACCGCCTTCCTGCCCGTCCTGCGCCGCATATTTGCGTTTATGGCGGTAATCTGTCAGGGTATTCAATCCCTCATCCACTTCAAAGACAACATCTCCGCCATTCCCGCCGTCTCCGCCGTCCGGACCGCCGTCCGGCACGTACAGTTCCCTGCGGAAACTTACATGACCATCTCCGCCTTTGCCGGAACGAATGTAGATCTTCGCTCTGTCTGCAAACATGTGTCACTCTCCTTCATATAAATCTGTATTTCTTTTCAAAACAGGGGCTCCAAATCTTCCCGACTTGAAGCCCCCAAAAACGCTCTTATTTTGCCTCTACTGGAACAACTGAGACCTGCTTTTTGTCTCTTCCTTTTCTCTCGAAACGAACTACGCCATCTGCCAGTGCGAACAGTGTATCATCGCCACCGCGCCCAACATTCACGCCCGGATGGATTCTGGTTCCGCGCTGTCTGTAAAGAATGTTTCCAGCTTTTACAAACTGACCGTCCGCTCTCTTGGCTCCCAGTCTCTTGGACTCGGAATCTCTGCCGTTCTTGGTAGAACCGACACCTTTCTTATGTGCGAACATCTGAAGGTTCATATTTAACATAGGTTTACACCTCCCTGATTACGTGTATAAGTAGTTGGTTACTGTCAGACTTATTTGTTGATCTTTTCGATCTTCACAGCTGTGTACTGTTGTCTGTGGCCGTTTTTCTTGTGATAACCGGTTTTTCTCTTGTACTTGTAAACGATGATTTTCTTCGCTTTTCCGTCACCGATCACAGATGCTTCTACGGTAGCGCCTTTTACCACCGGAGTACCCACGGTAAGAGCGTCGTCACACACTGCAAGAACCTGATCAAACACATAGCTGGAACCGGCTTCTACACCTAACTTCTCAACTTTGATCACATCGCCCTCGGATACTTTATACTGTTTACCACCTGTTGCAATAATCGCGTACATATGGCACCTCCTAAAACATTACTCGCTGGCTTCGGTGCTGCAGACATGCAGACTTATAACCCCACCACGCGGCATCCTTGATATAGTAGCATGTCTGCCCTGTGTGTGTCAAGTACATTTTTCAGTTCCCCATCTGCTTTCCGTCAATGTCGCCCCGTCATTGTCAAAGTTATCCGCAATGATATCGGTGTCCTGACCTGTCAATCTTTCCTGCCAGGTTACAGGGAAATTATCCCCATTACATTCGCAACAGAGCTGATCAATATAATACCGATACAGATGGCAGCCAGATACTTCATAAAGAAATGATACAGTTTTTTTCGATGAAATGCAGAAGAACGCTCTACTTCCTCGTCCAGTTTTTCAAGTCCCACTACCCGGATAATCAGAATGCAGGTGGCAAGCGCTGCAACAGGCATCATTATGGAATTTGTCAGGAAATCGAAAAAGTCAAGGAACGACATTCCAAATATCTTAACAAAATCCCATACTCCGTAACCAAGGGAGGAAGCAGTACCAACGACTGCCATCAAAATTCCCATCAGAATGCAGCATTTGGGGCGGCTCCAGTGAAGCTCATCTTCAAAAGAAGAAACGCTGGTCTCCATCAGTGAAATGGCGCTGGTAAGAGCAGCAAAAAAGAACATCAGGAAAAAAGCAATGCCGACAACATTTCCAATCCCCATACTCGCAAATATTTTAGGCAATGTAATAAACGTAAGGGAGGGCCCGGCTTTCAGTGTGTTCATATCCCCGCCGGAGAACGCAAATACGGCAGGAATAATCATAAGCCCCGCCAGAAGAGCGATTGCTGTATCAAAAAATTCAACCTGTGTGGTGGATTTTTCAATATCCACATCTTTCCCGATATAGGAACCATAGGTATACAACACACCCATGGCAATGGAAAGAGAATAGAACATCTGTCCCATAGCCGCGACAATCGTCATCCAGGAAAAATTCTCAAAGTTTGGAATCAGGAAATACTTCACTCCTTCCAGAGCTCCCGGCCTGGTTACGGAATAGC
>CAJTTI010000072.1 GCA_910579225.1 uncultured Lachnospiraceae bacterium
GATGCCATGTTAATTAAATGACATCCCAATTTAACTTTTGTTAAGCGGAAAAGGGAATCAAAAGAAGAATATTGCAAAAGAAATAAAGAGCCCAAGTTGACTAAGAACGAATCCCCGAACTGTGATACGGTACAGTCCGGGGATTTTCTTTTGTTAAAAATAAGAAAAACAAAAAGTCAGATTTAGGAGGGAAATTGTGAAAAGAGTACAAAAATAATGGAAAAACCGGTTGACTTTTTTCTAAAATATGGTATGCTAATTATGTGCGCAGAGGGAACCTACGGTTACACGATGCGTTTTTTTTTCGCGAAAGATGAGAAGACAGATCATTTTTTGAGAAAAAATCCGGGAGTATGGGGACATGCTTTCGGAAATTTACATTATTATTTTAGGAGGGCATGTAATGGCAAAATGGGTGTATCTTTTTAAAGAAGGAGATGCCAGCATGAGGAACCTGCTGGGCGGCAAAGGGGCAAACCTGGCAGAGATGACAAACCTTGGATTACCGATTCCTCAGGGATTTACTGTAACCACAGAGGCTTGTACCGATTACTATGAGAGCGGTGAGCGGATCTCTCATGAAGTAGAAGAGCAGATCATGGCAGCGCTCGTGTTCCTGGAAGGGCTTCAGGGTAAGAAGTTCGGCGATACGGAAGATCCGCTTCTGGTATCCGTTCGTTCCGGGGCAAGAGCTTCTATGCCAGGTATGATGGATACGATTCTGAATCTGGGTCTGAATGATGTGTCTGTGGAAGGCTTTGCGAAGAAGACCGGGAATCCGAGATTTGCATATGATTCTTACCGCAGATTTATTCAGATGTATTCAGATGTTGTTATGGAAGTCCCGAAGTCTTATTTTGAGAAGATCATTGATGAATTAAAAGAGGCAAAAGGTGTTCATTTTGATACGGAGCTGACGGCAGAGGATCTGAAAGAACTGATCAATAAATTCAAGGCAGTTTACAGAGAAGCGAAGCAGGAAGAATTTCCGCAGGAGCCGAAAGAGCAGCTTATGGGTGCTGTGAAAGCAGTGTTCCGTTCCTGGGACAATCCCCGTGCCATTGTATACCGTCGTATGAATGATATTCCGGGTGACTGGGGAACAGCAGTCAATGTACAGGCTATGGTCTTTGGAAATATGGGTGATACGTCCGGAACTGGTGTTGCATTTACCCGTAATCCGTCTACTGGCGAGAAAGGGATCTATGGTGAGTACCTGATTAATGCTCAGGGCGAGGATGTGGTGGCAGGTGTTCGTACACCGCAGCCTATTACCAAACTGGCAGAGGATCTTCCGGAGTGCTATGAGCAGTTTATGAAGATCGCGAATAAACTGGAGAGTCATTATCGTGATATGCAGGATATGGAATTCACGATTCAGGAGGGACAGCTTTATTTCCTGCAGACCCGTAATGGTAAGAGAACGGCTCCGGCAGCACTTCAGATTGCCTGTGATATGGTGGATGAGGGCATGATTACGAGAGAAGAGGCAGTGCTTCGTATTGAGGCGAAGTCTCTGGATCAGCTGCTGCATCCTACTTTTGATACAGCTGCACTGAAGGCGGGAGAAGTGATCGGCTCTGCGCTTCCAGCATCACCGGGTGCTGCTGCTGGTAAGGTTTACTTTACTGCTGAGGATGCGAAGGCAGCTCATGAAGGCGGAGAGAGAGTTATTCTCGTTCGTCTGGAGACGTCTCCGGAGGATATCGAGGGTATGCATGCTGCAGAAGGTATCTTGACTGTTCGCGGAGGTATGACCAGCCATGCGGCAGTAGTGGCCCGCGGCATGGGAACCTGTTGTGTATCTGGCTGCGGCGATATCAAGATTTCTGAAGAAGAAAAATGGTTCGAGCTTGGTGGACATCATTTTGTGGAAGGTGATTATATTTCCCTGGATGGCACCACTGGTAAGATCTATAAAGGAGACATTCCCACGAAGGAAGCAGCGATTACCGGAAACTTCCAGAGAATTATGGGTTGGGCTGACAAGTTCCGTCGGCTGAGAGTACGGACCAATGCGGATACTCCGGCAGATACAGCGAATGCAGTACGTCTGGGTGCAGAAGGTATTGGTCTGTGTCGGACAGAACATATGTTCTTTGATCCGGAGAGGATTCCGAAGATCCGTAAAATGATTCTCTCTGATAATCAGGAAGCAAGAGAAGCGGCTCTTATGGAACTGCTTCCATTCCAGAAGGAAGATTTCAAGGCTATGTATAAGGCCCTGAAAGGAAGACCTATGACTGTCCGTTATCTGGATCCGCCTCTGCATGAGTTTGTACCGACAGATGAAGCGGATATTGAGGTTTTGGCAAAAGATATGGATTTGTCTGTAGCAGATGTGAAGGCAAAATGTGATGAACTTCATGAGTTTAACCCGATGATGGGTCACCGCGGATGCCGTCTGGCAGTTACTTATCCGGAGATTGCCAAGATGCAGACCCGCGCAGTTATGGAAGCAGCGATCGAGGTGGAGAGAGAAGAAGGTTTCGATATTGTGCCGGAGATCATGATTCCGTTGGTAGGAGAGCGCAAAGAGCTGAACTTCGTCAAGAAGATTGTGGAAGAAACAGCAGAGCTCGTGAAGAAGGAAAAAGGAAGCGATATCCAGTACCATATTGGTACGATGATCGAGATTCCGCGTGCGGCTTTGACTGCAGACGAGATCGCTAAAGAGGCAGAATTCTTCTCCTTCGGTACCAACGACCTGACCCAGATGACTTTTGGATTCTCCCGTGATGATTCTGGTAAGTTCCTGGATTCCTATTACAAGGCGAAAATCTACGAGTCCGATCCGTTCGCACGTCTGGACCAGACTGGTGTAGGTAAGCTGGTACAGATGGCAGCAGAGCTTGGACGCCAGACAAGACCAGACATCAAGCTTGGTATCTGCGGCGAGCATGGCGGAGATCCGTCTTCTGTAGAGTTCTGCCATAAGGTAGGTCTGAACTATGTGTCTTGTTCACCGTTCCGGGTACCAATTGCAAGACTGGCAGCAGCACAGGCGGC
>CAJTTI010000073.1 GCA_910579225.1 uncultured Lachnospiraceae bacterium
GAGTCCCTGGAGATGCTGTTCTCTGCGGGCCGATCCAGGCGCATCAGCATGGTTCCCATCATCCAGTCCTTTGCCCAGCTGCAGAAAAACTATGGAAAAGAAGGCAGTGAGATCATCATCGATAACTGCCAGGACATCCTGTTCGGAGGCTTTGCGCCCAACTCGGAGAGTGCGGAAGTTTTGTCAAAGGCCCTTGGAAATAAGACCGTGCTGTCCGGCTCCATCAGCAGGGGAAAGAATGATCCCAGCCAGAGCCTGCAGATGATCCAGCGTCCGCTGATGACCCCGGATGAACTGAAATCCCTTCCCAAAGGACATTTCATTCTGGCCAAAACAGGATGCCATCCCATGCGGACAGAACTGCGCCTGTTTTTTAAATGGGGGATTGAATTTGAAGAAGGATATGTGGCGGAGCAGCACGCGGCGAGGGCAGTCTCTTATGCGGACCGGCTCATACTGGAGCAGGAGATCCTGCGCAGACAGATGGACGATGACCTGGAAGAGTTTGAAGAGCCGCCTGCGCCATCAGGAGCGCTTGTAAGCGGCGGTATGGGGCAGGGACAGATAACAGAGAGGACTGTGCCGTTACAGCCCCACAGGCCCGTAGGCAGGCCGCCGCTGCGGACGGATTAGAGAAGGAGGGGATATGGGATATTTTGAAACCATCTACGCTTCCGGACTGCCTCACCGGGCGGTGGCAGTCTATATGTATCTCCATGACCGTGCGGACCGGGACAAAAGCTGCTGGCCTGCCATCCCTACCATGGCCAGGGAACTGGGGATGTCCCGCAGCACCATAAAACGCGCCCTGAACGATCTTGTCAGTGCAGGATATCTGAGGAAGGAATTCCGGTATCGGGAGAATGGTAGCCATACCTCGAATTTATACACCATTCTTTGAAAAGAGATTTACTGCACAAGGAATGGAAAAATAAAGTGAAACTATTTCGGTAACAACAAACCACTGAAATCCGCCAGGGGAAAAGTCTGTTCTTCTGATTGTCGTGTCTGGAAAAAAATGCAGTATCAGGAGCCACTTTGTGCTGACGTTGCTTCCGCTGTGAACCCAGGAGGGGTTCATGGTGAACCGCCCAGAAGGTCCCACTCTAACAAAATCTTATAGACAGAGAAAAACAAAGGAGCAGTTTCTGGATATAGGGATATAGACGGAAAGGGGAATGGGAAGGAGGAGGGAAGCAGGAAGTTTTAAGCTGCAAACGGAAGGAGCGCAGGGACAGGGATTTTTTCATGGATTGTCTGTGTCATTTTTGATGGTGCTGACGAATGCATCGGCATGGGAGGAGGCATGAAGAAGAGAGCCACAGTCCAAAGAGCAGGAGGACAGATGGAACAGGATGGGAAGGTGTGTTTCTGAAAAACAGGTAGCACCGGTACTCACGATACTGCCTGTCATTTTCCGCCAGCCTTCATCCGCTCAATGAACCCGATCAGCAGCCGGATATCTTCATCCGACATGGAATAAATGTGTTCGATCGCTTCCTGCTGGGTCAGGGTGGTTTTCCGTTCCTCGTTGAAAAACTCCATGGGTGTCACGCCCAGGTATTCGCAGATATACAGAAATTCACTCATGGACGGCAGCGCCCTGCCGGAGGTGATGCTGCGGATATAGCTGGTGCTGTGGCCCAGATCCAGGCTCATCTTTCGCTCAGAAATCTGTTTTTCCTGCCGGAGACTGGAGATCCGGTCCCGGATAAACTGTTCATCCATTTTGATGTCCTCCCAATGTGTTAATCTTAAGCTCTGTACAGGACAAAAACGAGCGATTGTAACGCTTGTTTTGGTTGAAAAAGATAATATTATCGCTTATAATCAAAAAGAACAGGCGATTATAGTTTTTACCACGGAGGAGATTTCTATGAGCATGCGGAAGATATATCGGGAACTGGCGAAGAAACACGGGGTGAGTGTGAAGGAAGTACGCAAGGATATGCAGGCAGCGCTGACAGAGGCGTATACAAATCAGTTGAATAGCAATGCGATCACAAAAGCTTACCAGAACAGGGTGCCGCGTCAGGACAAGATCCCTACCCCGGAGGAAGCGGTGCGTTATCTGGCGGGAGAATTGAAGAAGAACAGGGCATGAACTGCGCTGTATTTTACTGTGAGAAGATGAGAGGCTCCGGAAGAAGGGAAAGACAGAGGACAGGCGAAGAACCACTTCCTCTGAGAGTGCGGGAAATGGTTCTCTGCTCATTGTTCCTGCAGCATGGCTTTGACAGTACCGAGAAGGATATGGATGTCCCGGTCAGAGCAGGACTCCAGCATATGGGCAAGCTGCGCTCGCTCGGACCCTTCTGAGGGCTGTTCCGGATAGAAAATACGGTCTGCTGAGATGTGCATGCTATGTATCAGCCGGTAGAGAGCAGGGAGCTTGGGAATCCTCCCTTCATTCTCGATGGCGATAAGGTAGCGGCAGCTGATCCCGGCCCGCTCCGCCAGCGCTTCCTGTGTCAGACCGCAGTCCATCCTTGCGTTTTTGATTGTCATTCCAAAAAAATTCATGTAAATCTTCCACTACTTGTTCACCTCCCAGTAAGATTGTACGAATGGAGGGAGAAAAGCGGAATGAACTATTATTTCAGTTTTTACATGAACAAATATATAAATGGGGAAACATGCAATCTTTATGGTATACTGGAGAGGACAGAATAGAAATTGATAAAATT
>CAJTTI010000074.1 GCA_910579225.1 uncultured Lachnospiraceae bacterium
GGTGCCAGTCCTAATTTTGTTTTGCCTCAAAAAGTTTTATCGGACAGCAATAATATAAAATCCCCTGCCGGCTCTATGTCAACAGGGGTCATTTTTATTTTGGGCAAAGGGGTCAGCCCTATTTTGGCTTCGGGGGGGGCAGATCAACCTGGCCCCAGGGGTCATCCGAGCCTGGGTTTTCCACCAGCCCCTCAAAAAAGCGGACATGCAACCTCATGTCGCATGTCCGCCCATTCAATCGTCAACCTACCTTCATCAGTAGAGTAGGCTACAGCAAGTAGCACGTATTACATCATGCCGCCCATGCCGCCCATGCCGGGAGCGCCCATAGGCATTTCGGGTTTGTCTTCTTTTTTATCACAAATCACACACTCTGTCGTAAGGAACATTCCAGCCACGCTGGCTGCATTCTCCAAAGCCACACGAGTCACCTTTGCGGGATCAACCACACCAGCAGCACGCAAATCGCAGAAGGTCTCATTCTTCGCATTGTAACCGAAGTTGCCCTCGCCCTCACGTACTTTATTGACAATGACAGCACCTTCCACACCAGCATTCTTGCAAATCTGACGGAGCGGTTCCTCAATCGCACGGCGGATAATGGCAATACCGGTAGTTTCGTCTGCATTGTCACCGCACAAACCTTCCAGAGACTTCTGTGCACGGATGTAAGCGACACCACCGCCAGTTACGATGCCTTCCTCAATAGCCGCACGTGTTGCGCAAAGCGCATCATCGCAACGGTCTTTCTTCTCTTTCTGCTCCGTCTCGCTGGCTGCACCAACCTCAAGCACACACACACCTCCGGAAAGTTTGGCCAGACGCTCCTGCAACTTCTCCTTGTCATAGCTGGAAGTAGTATTCGCCATCTCATTCCTGATCTGCTGGATGCGCTCATTGATCTGGGCCTTCTCGCCGGAACCGTTGACAATTGTCGTATTGTCCTTGGAGATAGTCACCTTCTCAGCCGTACCCAGCATTTCGAGGGTTGCCTGTTCCAATTTCAGACCTTTCTCCTCGCTGATGACAACACCACCCGTCAGCACGGCGATATCCTCAAGCATAGCCTTGCGGCGGTCACCGAAACCGGGAGCCTTCACGGCACAGATCTTAAGCTGCGTGCGCAGGCGGTTCACCACCAAAGTAGTAAGAGCTTCGCTGTCTACATCTTCCGCAATCACAAGAAGAGGACGGCCACTCTGCACGGCAGGCTCAAGTATCGGCAAGAAGTCTTTCAGATTGCTGATCTTCTTGTCGTAAATAAGGATATAAGGATTCTCCATTACACACTGCATCTTCTCGGCATCCGTAACGAAATAAGCCGAAAGATAGCCACGGTCGAACTGCATACCTTCCACGGTCTTCAAAACCGTATCCCGGCCCTTCGCATCCTCAATCGTGATCACACCGTTCACGCTGACAGCACGCATACCATCGGCAATGAGCTTACCGATTTCGGGATCATTATTGGCGGATATCGTAGCAACCTGCTCGATCTTCTCATAACTTTCCTCTACCTGCTCAGCCTGAGATTTGATGCTCTCAACGACATGTGCGACAGCTTTGTCTATACCGCGCTTCACGTCCAGAGGATTCGCGCCGGCAGCAACATTTTTCATACCTTCTGTCAGGATAGCCTGTGCCAAAACGGTAGCAGTCGTCGTACCGTCACCGGCATCGTCACCCGTTTTGCTGGCCACGCTTTTCACCAGCTGTGCTCCCGCATTCTGGAAAGCATCATCCAATTCTATCTCCTTTGCAACGGAAACACCGTCCTTCGTAATACGCGGAGCACCGAATTTCTTATCGATCACCACATTCCGGCCCATCGGACCCAGCGTTACCTTCACTGCATTGGCCAAAGCATCGGCACCCTCACGAAGAAGTTCGCGAGCATCTACATCATATTTAATTTCCTTTGCCATATCTGTTTGATTTTAATTGTTTTCTTTGTTGTTGCAAACTCACAAACATTCAACCCATCACTGCCAAGACATCACTCTGACGCATAATCAGATATTTCTCTCCGTCCAGCTCCACCTCTGTACCGGCATATTTACCGTACAAAACAAGATCGCCTTCCTTCAGAACCATCTCCTCGTCCTTGGTTCCGTTTCCGGTAGCGAGAACGGTTCCCTGCAAGGGCTTCTCCTTTGCGGTATCGGGAATGATAATTCCGCCTACTGTTTTCTCCTCCGCCGGCATGGGTTTTACCAGCACTCTGTCTGCTAATGGTTTAATGTTCATATCTACTATATTTAGTTATATATATTATTGAATAATCGTATTCACACATTATTATACCAAAAAGTATGCCAAAGTAATAAAAACAAGAAATAAATTCCTTATTTCTTAAAATCTGACATTTTATGACAAGCTGTCAGTTCTATTCTCTACCAAAAGACTTCACAGCCTTCCGAAAGATACAGAAACGATTTCGGGGTCCGTCTCTCCCCTGAGGAAGTGACGGACCCCGAAGGTCT